>JAZRRZ010000041.1:0-1071 GCA_045651185.1 Christensenellaceae bacterium
TTTCTTATACGCTTTAACTCTTTACAGAAATACAAAAAGTAAAATGCTAATCTGATTTTTTGCTTTTTCATCAAAAATATAGCAACACGGCTCTTAAAGGTAACATTTTCAAAATATGCCTTTTTAATTTCTTCTTTATGCAAAGAATCTAAGATAAGTTCTTTTAATTTTCTTACAGAATTAAAGTGATTTCCCTCTGCAGCTGCCGCTAAAATTGCAAAGCACATAAAACAAGAATAACGGGAAATCTGTTCGTCAAAGTCTTTCGGTTTTTCTATATTTAAACCACGAAGCCCTGAAATTACATCCGCTATCTGCGAAATCTGATGCGTTTTAAAATCTGTTGAAATAGAATCATTTCTTATTGTGTAAAGATATATGGCTTTTTTGCTCATATAAACTGTTTGGGCTTCCAAAAAACAAGGAACTATGCAGCTTAAATCCTCGCCTAAAGAAATGGCAGGATTGACACCCAGCTGATGTTTTGTGGCAAGTTCACGTTTTATTGCCTTGCCCCACAAAAAATAGAATATATGGTTCATATTTTTATCCGACAAAAGCTTTGGGAAAATATGCTGCTCGATTTCCTCTTTGTGATACAAGCCCTCATCTACAAGATCTTCAACACTATCACCAATTTCACCATTGATACTGCATTTATAAGAAAAAGAAACAATATCTGCATTGGTTTCTTTGATGATATTTTGTGCACTTTCTAATGCATCGGGAAGAACTGCATCATCTCCGTCAAGATGGAAGATATAATCTCCACTTGCCACTTTAATCCCTGCTTGTCTTGCACTGACTAAACCACCATTTTCTTTATGTATTACTTGTATCCTTTGGTCTTTTTTTGCATATTCATCACAAATTGCTCCGCAGTTGTCAGGGGAACCATCATCGACCAATATAAGCTCAAAATCGGTAAATGATTGCGAAAGAACACTATCAATGCATCTTCTTATGTATTTTTCAATATTATATATCGGAACAATTACCGAAAACAGCATCTAAAAAACTCCTATCTGTCTCTTAATACTACCATTAACTTCTGAAGCAAAAATAATTTAT
>JAZRRZ010000042.1:0-63676 GCA_045651185.1 Christensenellaceae bacterium
ATCTTTCTAAAACAGAAGAACGTGCGCATATTGTTCAAGGTTTAGTTGTTGCACTTGCAAACATTGATAAAGTTATTGAAATAATTCGCCGTTCAGCAGACAAAAGTTCTGCGTGCGAAGCGCTTATAAATGAATTTGCACTTTCGGACAAGCAAGCAAATGCAATTTTGGAAATGAGATTGCAACGCTTGACAAGTATGGAAGTGGAAAAACTTAAAGAAGAACTAATTGAACTCAGTAAGATTATTGAAGATCTTAAAGATATTCTTGCAAACGATAGCAGAGTAAAAGCTATCATAAGAACTGATATGGAAGAAATTAAGAAAAAATATCCTTCTCGCAGAAGAACTGAAATTTCTTTCGATATCGGCAATATTGAAGATGCTGACCTTATTCCTGTTGAAGACGTTGTTGTAAGTTTAACTCATTTTGGATATGTTAAACGTGTGCCAGTTTCTGAATATAGAACCCAAAGAAGGGGTGGAAAAGGCGTGACGGCACATAAGCCAAAAGAAGAAGATTTTATTGACAATATGTTTGTCACTTCAACTCACGACGACATACTCTTCTTTACAAACATGGGCAAGGTTTATAGCATAAAAGGTTATATGGTCCCAGAAGGTCAAAGAACTGCACGTGGCAGGGCAATTGTTAACCTATTGCAACTTTCTGAAGGCGAAAAAGTTAAAGCTATGATACCACTTAAGGCTGATATAGAAGGCTTTATTGTTATGGCAACTCAAAATGGTCTTATTAAAAAGACGGCACTTTCTGAGTTTGCTAGCATTAGAAAGACTGGTAAGATTGCTATCAGCATTGTTGAAGGCGATGAACTTATTTCAGTTCAACTATCAACTGGTGATGACCAAATCATTATTGCTTCACATGAAGGTAAATGTATTAGATTTAGTGAAGATGACGTTCGTGCAATGGGTAGAGATACTCAAGGCGTTAAGAGTATGACCTTAAATAAGGGCGATATTGTGGTTGATATGGCTGTTATTAAAGAAGGCTGTGAAGTTATCACAATGACCGAAAATGGTTATGGTAAGCGTTCTGATATAGAAGATTATAGAATGCAAACCCGTGGTGGTAAAGGTGTTAAGGCAGGCGTGTTTAATAGTAAGACAGGTAAACTTGCAAGTCTAAAACTAATTTCTGATAGTGAAGACATTATGATTATTACTGATAACGGCACAATTATAAGAGTTGCTGCTGATGATATAAGCAAAATCGGCAGAGATACTCAAGGGGTTAGAATTATGAGAATTGATGACTCAACTGTAAAGAAAATTGCAATTACACCAAAAGGTGAAGACGAAGAAATTGAAGAAGAATAATTTCTAAAATTTTAATTAAACGTTGTTAAAACTAAAGGTCGTTAGCATGTAAAATGGCTAACGACCTATATTATTTATACAAATTTAAATATTTTTATAAAAATTTATAGTAGTTTATATTTTTGGTTTGACAAAAAACATTAAATTTTATATAATATACTGGCTTTTATAGGATTTACAAATAAAACATGCTGATGTGGCACAGTCGGTAGCGCACCGCCTTGGTAAGGCGGAGGTCACGGGTTCAAGTCCCGCCATCAGCTCCAAAAAAACCAACTATCCAATTAGAATAGTTGGTTTTTGTTTGTCTTGTTATTTGTTTTTTATTTGCTGATTATATCTAAAACTTTTAAGATTACGTCAGGGAAGCCTTTGCCAACAGTTAATAAGTTTTGATAAAACTGTTCTTGCGCCGTGCCGTTTCCATACACGTCACTTATGCCTTTAACCATAACTAAAGGCACGTTATTTGAAGTGCATACTTGTGCAATTGCGCCTGCTTCCATATCTCTTAAACTACAACCAATTTGGTTTATAGCATTAATGTCAGTAATGTCATTGTTAAATCTATCGGCGCTTGCAACTCTGCTTGTTTTTAAGAAGTCAAGGCCGTTTGTATAGGTGCCAAAATAAACTGTGTTATATTCTTGAATATAGCCAAGGGGAACACCATCTAACTCTCTTAAATCAAAGTCAAATTGACAGCATTTATCAATTAAATAGTAGTTTAAGATTTCTACGCTGTTATTCATGCCACCACAGGTGCCAAAGTTAAAAATAAATTTTGGGTTATATTTATCAATTAAAAGTTGTGTGGTAAGAGCGGCACTAACTTTGCCTATGCCACTAATTGCAATTATAACTTCTTTTCCATTTAGAGTGCAAGAATAGCAAGGTTTATCTGCAATTAAAAACTCTTTTAAGTTCTCTGCTCTATTTAGTAATTCTTGCGCTTCTTTTTTTAATGCTATTACAAAACAAATCATATTAGTCACCTTGAATTTAATGCTAGTATTATACCATATTTTATTTCGATTAGTCAATTATACTTCATTTAAATAAAACAATTTATATTACATATAAAAGCCAAATATATTTTACAAAAAAAAATAATTGTGATATACTAAGTACGATAATGGATAAATCTAATCTTTATAATGGGAGATTATAATGGAAAAAAGGAATTTGACCTTACTCACAGACTTATATCAACTAACCATGATGAACGGATATCTAAATCATGGCAAGAGTGAAGAGATAGCCGTTTTTGATGTTTTCTTTCGTCAAAATGATATGATTACCTACTCGCTTGCTTGTGGTTTAGAGCAAGTTGTTGACTATGTGTTAAATTTAAAGTTTGGTGAAGAAGAAATTGAATACCTAAAAGGCTTAAATATCTTTAGCCAAAACTTTTTAGAATACCTAAAAAACTTTAAGTTTACAGGCGATATTTATGCCGTTCCTGAAGGAACTGTTGTTTTTCCAGGAGAGCCTATTTTAACGGTAAAAGCGCCTATTATAGAGGCGCAGTTAATTGAAACTGCTATACTAAACATGGTAAATTTCCAAACGCTTATAGCAACAAAGGCAGCAAAGGTTTGTGCTGCTGCTAAAGGCGATATCGTTATGGAATTTGGTCTTCGTAGAGCGCAAGCCCCAGATGCCGGTATTTATGGCGCAAGGGCTGCTGTTATTGGTGGTTGCACGTCAACGTCTAACGTTCTTGCTGGTAAAATGTTTGATATACCAGTTGCAGGAACTCATGCTCATAGTTGGGTTATGAACTTTAAGGATGAATATACTGCTTTTATGGAATATGCCAAAACCTATCCAGATAATGCTTTATTGCTAGTTGATACTTACGATACTTTAAATCAAGGCATACCAAACGCAATTAAAGTGTTTGATTATCTATCAAAAAATGGTCATAAACCAAAAGGAATAAGGCTAGATTCTGGCGACCTTGCATATTTGTCTAAAAAAGCGAGAAAAATGCTTGATGATGCAGGATACCCAAACACGATTATTTGTGCATCTGGCGACTTAGATGAGTATTCTATATCATCATTAAAGAGTCAAGGCGCAAAAATCAATTCTTGGGGTGTTGGAACAAAACTAATAACAAGTGCTGATATGCCTGCGCTTGGTGGTGTTTATAAACTTGCTGCAGTTATTGATAAAGACGGCAATGAAACACCAAAAATTAAACTTAGCGAAAATGTTGTTAAGATTACTAACCCTGGATTTAAGAATATTTATAGAGTATACGATAAAGCAACGGGCAAAGCAGAAGCAGACTGCATTTTCTTAAGAAGTGAACAAGAAATTGACCAAACAAAACCATTGGTATTAACTCACCAAACAGAAAGATGGAAGAAGATTACCTTTGAAAATTATGAAGTTAGAAAATTGCAAGTTGACGTTATTAAGGGCGGTAAACTTGTATATGACATGCCTTCATTAAAACAAATTAAAGAATATACTTGTCAAGAACTCGAGAGTTTTTGGGATGAATATAAGCGTCTTGACAAACCACATTTATATAAAGTCGATTTGTCAGACACCCTTTATCAGTTAAAGAGCAATATGCTTGATAAAATTAGGGCGACAAAAGTAAATCCTTAAAACTAGGAGTTATAAAGTTGGAATTAAAAAAGAGAAAATATAAGCGTGACCAAGTTAATGCTATGTTAGAAGCATATAAATCACAATATGAAAACTTGGTTTTGGACCTTAGGTCAAGAATTAATGAACTTGTTAAAGAAAACAAGGCTCTTTTAGAAAAAATTGAGCATAATAAACAAAGAGAAAAAACTATTATTGCAACGCTTGAAAGGGCTGAAATTAGTGCAGAACAGATTAAAGAGCAAGCCCAACTAGAATATGTTCTTGAAATGCAACATCTCAGAGATTTTAGCGCTAAATGGGATAGATATTTCAATAAATTAAAAGAGAAATATCCAGTAAATAAAACCACAAATAAAGCGTTAGATATAATAAATCAAGTTGAAGAATTGTCTGAAGAAAGTGATGCAAAACAAGCAATACAACGTCTTGACGATATGATAAGCGAAGAAAATAGAAGTTTTAATCCTAAATCAAAGATTAAAGACTATATTTGTGCAACTACAAGTGAAAGTGGTTTTAACATAAACGAAGTTTTAAACCCTGGCAAGTTGGAATTGGAGGATTTATGCAAGGAATTGGGGCTAATAGACGAAGACGAATAATAATTGAGGCTGTCTTTTTGTTCTTGCTTGTGGCACTAATTGCTGTTGACCAAATTACAAAATATCATTTTTCGCATACATTACAGATTTATGAAGTTAAACCTGTAATAAAAGATTTTTTTTACTTTAGTTATACCATAAACACCGGTGCCGCTTGGAGTTTTTTAGCCGAGGCGTCTTGGGGGCAAACGTTTTTTAAGATTATAACGGCGTTTGCACTTGTTGTCTTTGTTGTTTTTTATGTTTATTCCTTAAAAAAGGGATATAAATGGCTAAAAGTAAGCCTAATTTTCTTGATAAGTGGAACACTTGGTAATTTTATTGATAGGCTTACAATAAACGGTGTTATTGATTTTATCGGTTTTACTTTTGGCGAATATAATTTCCCAATATTTAATTTAGCAGACACTTTTTTGGTTGTCGGTATGATAATGCTACTTATACAGTTTTTATTTATTGATGAAAACGCGGTTTTTAAGAGGAACAATGCAAGTAAAGACATTTAATATTACCCAGTCACAAAATGATAGAATTGATGTCTATTTGGCTAGTCAATTAGACCTAACACGCTCTCACATAAAAAAACTTTGTGATATGGGCAACGTTAAAGTATGTGGTAAAGTTGTTAAATCAAGTAAAATACTTAAAAATCAAGACGTTATAGAAGTTTTTTTGCCAGAAAATCAAAATTTGGATATAGAACCAAAGGATTTGCCACTAGATATTGTTTATCAAGATGACGACATTGCCGTTATAGACAAGCCACAAGGCATAACAGTTCACGCAGGCAACGGAACTAACGGCGATACGCTTGTAAATGCACTTTTATACCATTTGGACAACTTGTCGGGCATAAATGGCGTTATAAGGCCAGGAATAGTGCATAGAATAGATAAAAACACGTCAGGCTTATTAGTTGTTGCAAAAAATGACAAGGCTCATCTTAACCTTGCAAAACAACTTGAAGATAAAACCTGCCATAGGACTTATATAGCACTTCTTGAAGGTGTTTTAAAAGAAGATAGTGGCACTATAACTACATATCTAGGCAGAAACGACAAAGATAGAACTAAAATGGCAGTTGTTAAGAGTGGAAGACTGGCAATAACTGATTTTAAGGTAATCAAACGTTATAGTCAACACACTTTATGCGAGTTTAGTCTAAAAACGGGCAGAACGCACCAAATTAGGGTGCATGCAAAACATATTGGTCATCCAATTGTTGGTGACGATAAATATGGATATAAAAATCAAAAGTTTAAACTTGATGGGCAGTTGTTGCACGCATATAAACTTGAGTTTGTTCACCCAACAACGCAAAAAAACGTTGGTTTTACCAGCGAAATTCCATCACATTTTGAAAAAATATTAAAAGGCTTAAGGTAAAATGCAAGTAAAACGAGTTTTGATGGACGCTTTGGCTATTGAAAGAGCGTTGAAGCGAATTTCTCACGAAATTATTGAGAATAATAAGGGCGTAAAAAATTTAGTTATGCTTGGTATCGCTAAGGGCGGTATTCCTGTTTGTGAAAAGTTAGCAAAGAACATTTTTGATATAGAAAATATAAAAATTCCTATCTCAAGTCTTGATATAACAAGATTTAGAGATGATATTTTAATCAATACAGAAGATAATAAGTCTTCTATAGAAAACATTGGTTTTTCGCTTCAAGGTAAAGACGTTGTGCTTTGTGATGACGTTTTATATACGGGAAGAACAGTTCGTGCAGGTATTGAGGCAGTTATTAAACTTGGAAGACCAAAGAGTATTCAGCTTGCAGTTTTAATAGACAGAGGGCATAGAGAACTGCCAATTAGGGCAGATTATGTGGGTAAAAATGTCCCAACTTCTAAGGAAGAAAGTGTTAGCGTTCAAATGATAAATGGTGATAATTCAGTAATTTTATGCCAATAAAAAATAAGCAAAAAGGAAGGAAAAATTGTGGCAAAACCATTAGTAGCAATTGTAGGAAGACCTAACGTTGGTAAATCTACATTTTTTAATAAAGTAGTTGGTAAGAAGATTTCAATTGTAGAAAATTTCCCAGGTGTCACTCGTGATAGGCTTTATGCTGACGCAGAGTGGTGTGGGAATTATTTTACTTTGGTTGACACGGGTGGGTTAGAGTTAAAGTCCACCGACCAAATGTGGAAGCATATTCAAAAGCAAGCAGAAATTGCCATAGAAACGGCAGACGTAATTATACTATTTACAGATGCTAAAACAGGGCTAAATTCTTCTGATGAAGACGTTGCAATGAAACTTAGAAAGTCAGGCAAACCTGTTGTTCTAGCAGTAAATAAACTAGACAATTATGAGCCTGAAAAGTTATATGAGTTTTATAACCTTGGACTTGGTGAACCATTTGGAATTTCGGCTGAGCACGGCACGGGAATAGGTGAACTGCTTGATGATGTTGTGGCGAAATTTAAGAGTATTGGAACTAAAGAAGATGATGAGTCTTTGCATTTGGCAGTAGTTGGAAAACCAAATGCTGGTAAATCAAGTTTATGTAATAAATTATTAGGGTTTGATAGGACGATTGTGTCAGACATAGCAGGTACAACAAGAGATGCTATAGACACGCCTTTCATATATAATGACAAGAAATATACGCTTATTGACACAGCAGGTATTAGAAAGAAAAAAAGTGTTGAAGAGGACTTAGAGTACTACAGTGTTTTAAGGGCTTTAGGTGCTATCAGAAGGGCTGATGTTTGTATAATTATCATTGATGCTGAGCAAGGAATAACCGAGCAAGACGTTAAAATTTGTGGTTATGTTCACGAACAAGGAAAGCCTTCAGTTATAGTAATGAACAAGTGGGATTTGATTGAAAAAGACACAAATACAATCAATATTTTCAACAATGATTTAAAAGAAAATCTTAAATTTATGGATTATATTTTGCCTGTATATGTCTCTGCAAAGACAGGTCAAAGAACGGATAAAATTCTTGATTTATCGTTAAGAGCAGTTGAAAATGCTAACAGAAGAATTACAACGGGGGCATTAAACGACCTAATTTTAGATTGTGTTAGAGCAAATGAGCCACCGTCAGTAAACGGAAAAAGACTTAAAATAAAGTTCGCAACACAACTATCAACAAACCCTCCAACCTTCATTTTATTTGTTAATGATAGTACGTTAATGCACTTTTCTTATAAGCGTTATCTTGAGAACTGTTTAAGGAAGGCGTGTGATTTTTCAGGAACGCCAATTAAAATTATTGTAAGGGAAAATAACGAAGATGATTGATGTTTTCATTTTAGTGTTTTTTGCTATTGCTAGTTATATGTTTGGCAATATAAATTGGGCAATAATTATATCAAAATCAAAAAATAAAGACATTAGAACAATGGGTAGTGGAAATCCTGGCACGCTTAACATGAGCCGAAATTTAGGACTCAAGTTTGGTTTGTTGACCTTTTTTCTAGACATAATGAAAGGAGTTATTCCAACCCTAGTGTCGTTTTTTGTATTTAAGGGCGAGTATTTTCAAAATAGCCAGTTTGCTATTTCAGACTTTGCTATATACCTTTGTGGCCTTTGCGTTGTTTTAGGGCATATTTTTCCAGTAGTATTTAAGTTTAAGGGTGGAAAAGGAATTGCCTCAACCATTGGTGTATTTTTAGTGTGCGAGTCTGTTTGTGGCTGGGCATGGGTTGTTATAATAATAATGGCGTTAGTTGCAGCATTAGTTTTTATCTATTTAACTGAGTTTGGTGCTATGGGTTCATTTATTGCAATAACACCACCTGCAATTGCAAGCCTAATAAGGCTGTTTAACGTTTATGGTTCATATACTTTTGAACTTGCGCCTATAACTTCGGTATTATATGTTGCTACAAACGTATTAATCTTTGCTATATGTTTATTTACATGGTTTGCGCATAGACATAATATAGAAAGGATGCTTGCCGGTGAAGAACATCCAACTTCAATTAAAGAAATGGTAGTAAAAATGAAGGCAAAAAAGGCTTTAGCAAAGAAGGAACAGGAAACGCAAGAGCAAGAAAATAATTAACAAAAAAATTAAACTGCCAAATATTCATATTGGCTTGAAACTTCTCATATATTATTGTTGTAATATGTGGGAGGTTTTTTTTATGGAAAAATTTGATATTTATAAAGATATTGCAAGGCGAACAAACGGTGATATATATATAGGTGTTGTAGGGCCTGTTCGCACAGGAAAGTCAACGTTTATAACAAACTTTATGCAAAAATTGGTTATTCCTAATATAAGCAATAAATTGCAAAGGCAAATAGCAACTGATGAAATGCCACAATCTGCTGATGGAAAAATGATAATGACAACTCAACCGAGATTTATACCTGCAAATGCTGTAAAAGTTCAGTTTAAAAATAAATCTACGGCAAATGTAAGGCTTATTGATTGTGTAGGATATATGGTGGAAGGTGCTACAGGTCATCAAGAAGATGATAAGCCAAGACTAGTAAAAACGCCTTGGGACAACAACGAAATTCCTTTTGAAAATGCTGCCGAAATTGGCACTAAAAAAGTTATTAGTGAGTACTCAACAATTGGTGTTGTGGTGACAACAGACGGTAGTTTTAGTGATATAAAAAGAGATAACTATGTTCAGGCAGAAACGAGAACAATAAATGAACTTAAAAAGCTAAATAAGCCATTTATTATCGTGTTAAATTGCAAAAATCCAACAGAACAAAGTTCAATAGAACTTGCAAATTCACTTGAGAATAAACACGGCGTACCTGTAGTATGTATCAATGCTTTAGAAATGGAAGTTGATGATATTAGCATGATTATTGAAAGAGTTTTAATGCAGTTTCCTATGGTGTCGTTTAATGTTAATTTACCAAAATGGATGCAGGTTCTTCCAGCCGAAAACAATATTATTGCTGAGATTGTTCAAAACGTAAAACAATGCTCGTCAAACATGAAAAAAATGTGCGATTTTGCTAAACTTAATGACATGTTTGAAGGTAGCGAAAATATAAGTGAAATTAGGCTAAAAGAACTGCGTTTAGGTGAGGGTGTTTCAGAGTATGAAATCCTACCAAAAGACGGGCTATATTATTCGGTTTTATCTAATCAATGTGGCAATGAAATTGCTGACGATTATGAACTTATGAAATATATAAAATCCTTTGCAGAACAAAAGAAAAAATTCGTTAAAATTAAGAGTGCTTTAGAGGATGCTGAACAAAGCGGATATGGTGTGGTTTTACCAACGATTGACGAGATGAATTTAGAAGAACCTGTGCTTGTAAAACAGGGTGGTAGATATGGGGTAAAATTAAAGGCGTCAGCACCAAGTTTACACATTATAAAAGTAGACGTAAATACAGAGGTTTCTCCTATCGTTGGCACTGAAAAACAAGGTGAAGACTTAGTAAATTATATAATGGGTAAGTTTGAAGATAATCCAGCAGGGATTTGGGAAACAAATATGTTTGGAAAATCACTGCATGATTTAGTTAATGAAGGGCTTGCAGATAAACTGACTGCAATGCCAAAAGAAGCGCAAGGAAAAATGCGAAAAACCTTAACTAGAATTGTCAATGAAAACAAGGGTGGAATTATTTGCATTTTGTTGTAAAATGTCAAACAAAATTTTAATAAAATAGCATTTAAATTAAACGCGCCCAACCGAAAATTCGGTTGGGCGTATTGGCTTTTAGATTAATATAACTTTTTTTGACTTATTATGTCGAAAACATCATCATAGAAACTACAAAATGCAATAAATTCTACATTATTTTTCCTTGTCATCAACATTATTTTTCTGGGCGTATAATTTCCTGTAATTAGATGGGTACATGCCAACGGCACTTTTGAAAAAATCACTAAAATACAACGGGTTTTCATTAAAGCCCATTGCATGGGCAATTTCTGTAATTGAAAGTTGACTTTTTTCTAAAAAGTCCTTTGCTTGAGTAATCAAAATATTTTGTTTAAACTTTTGTGGCGTCATGCCGAAATGTGCCTTAAAAATTCTAATGAAATGGTTGATAGACATAAAGCACATGTTTGCACATTCTAAGTTGGAAATATGTGGGTTTTGATACATGGCAACGACAACGTCTTTTAGTGCAGAAGCTCCACTTTTTTGTAATGAAGCAATCTCTCTTGGAATACAGTTAAGAAAGACTGAAATAATAGAAAGTGCGATGGCCTCATAATTAACGTCTTTATTCAAAAATTCGCTTATAATTAAATCGAGCAAAGCAGAAAGTTTTTCGTTTTTAATGTGGCAAGGAGAACCGATAGGAATATTCAATTTTTCCATGATTTTATCTACCGTTTTTCCACCTATGTAAAGCCAATATGAACAAGTTTCTTGCGTGTATGTTATATCTTGCAAAGAATTTGGCTCAAAAATAAATAATTCGTTTTTTTGCACGTCTAAATTTAGGTTGTTGACGCGAATATTGCCCGAAGTGACTATGACAATTGTCCAATGAGTTCGGGTGCATGAAAAAGAAGAGTTTTTCTCTGTCAACAAGTTTTTATAGCAGTTAACAAAGCAAAAATCCGTGGTGTTAAAATCGCAATCATTGTTTTTTGGTAGTGCGCTTAATGTGGTCATAACATCTGCCTCAATTTGCTAATATATATAAAATATATCACTTTTTTTTGGCAAAGTCAAACATTTATTCGTAAAATAGCCTTACAAAATGTAAAAATGTTGATTTTTTGGTAATATTATGTTGATTTTTCTTATTGCTATTTTAGGTCTCTTACTGTAAAATATTCTAGGAATAATTTTAAGCATAAATTATGCGACAAAAAAAGGAGAGAAAAATATGAAGAAAATTATTGCATTGCTCATTGCATTCGTCATGGTTTTTAGCCTTGCAGGATGTAAGCAGAAATCCAATCGTGACGCAAACACGATTTACATCGATTTCGAAATTGTCGATAATGGTTATGGCTATAAATGGCTAAATGACGCATGTCGTGAATTCGAAGAGCTCGTAAAAACAAAGGACTACGGTGGAGGCAAAAAACCGGGCGTTGTTTGTAAAGTTAAAACTGTAGAATCTCTTACAGACCTTCAAAGTATGAGAAGAAGCGGTACAGAAGTATTCTTTGGTGGTGGCGTTGCATCTAACCTTATTCGTACAGGTAATTTGCTTGACATCACTGACGTTGTGGAAGAAAAGAATTATCGCAATGACACAGTTTCTATTAAAGACATGATGTATGAAGAGACTGTTGCACTCAATAAGGTAGGCGATAAGTTCTATACAATTCCAACTTACGAAGTTTATTCTGGTATGTCATACGATAAAGAGTTGTTTGACAGAGAAGGTTTATACTTTGCAGACCCAACAAGTAGTGACCCAACTGAGCCATTTACTTGTCCTGTCACAAACATGACAGTTGATTTCATTACACCAGGTGGTACAAACAAGTCTTGTGGTCCAGACGGTGTAAAAGGCAACTACGATGATGGTATGCCTTCATCAATGGTAGAATTGTTGCAATTATATAGCTACATGTCTACTAATAAAGGTATTAGCCCATTACAAGTTCCTGGTAAATACTTATACGAAGCAGACTTTGCAACAGAAGGACTTTATACAGCACTTTTAGGTCGAGAAAAGGCTAGAGGAACGTATGATTTTACTGGTGAAGTTGATATCGTTAAATCTCTCAACCTTAATGAAGATGCGTTTGAAGGTTTCAATTTTGGTGGTGCACAGTTCTATAAGCCAAGTATTGTTACAAAAGAAATCTCAGAAGAAACAGGTTATTATACAACTTGGTCTATTGAAAGATATTATGCTTTATTATTTATGGATATCTGTCGTCAACTTAACTGGTTTGCGTATGGTTATGACCCAGACATAAACACATTTACTCACCAACAAGCACAATATCAATTTATTTGTAGTGGTTATCAAAACAGCCAAGGTTATGGCGCAGAAGTTGGTACAATGGCAACAGGTTCATACTGGTATAACGAATCACTTAACTCATTTACAAACTTTGATAACTTCTATACACTCAATCCAGACTGCGAACACAGAAACATTTCATGGATGCCACTTCCTGTAAACATCTTTACATCTGTTACTGGTGTAGAAGGTGAAGAAGAAACACCTGTTCCTGGTTATACAGAAAGCACAAAGGGTGAAGTGCAAACAATTTCTCAAGCACACGCAAACTGTTTATACTTTAATGATAATGTTAGACAAGATGCTCCAACATATGCAGCACTTAAAGACTGGATTAGATTTTTCTATTCTTATGAACAACTTGAAAAGTCAACAATTAGACAAGGTATGAGAAGAGCGTTAAATTATGAAGTTCGTGATTTAGAAGATATCACAGACCCGGCTGAAAGAGAAGAACTTAAACAAATAATGGTAGATAGTTCTTGGATGGGCTTTAATAGTGACGGTTCTGTTGCCTGGGAAGGATTTTATAAGCAACTTAGTGATTATGTTGAAGATTCATATCTACTCAGATTTGCAGCTAACAATAATACTTTCTTAGAAAACCAAGGTGCTAACTCTATATTTAAGAGAGGTGAACAATCAAGAGTTTGTTCAGGTGCTAATAAACAATACTTAAGAGAGTTGATTAAGGACTCAACGGGTTATGAAAGTGCAATGCATGCATTTGGTACAACTATGATATCATTTGAAACTTGGAAAAACGTATATAAAGGAAGTAAGGCTATTAGTGAGTTAGCTCCATTAATGGATGGTGGTTTACCTATTACTTACAATAGTAGATTGAGTGAGTTACAATAATCTTAAGGTGAATTAAAATGGAAAACGCAAATATGATTATTACTGAAGGCATGCCGGCTGAAAACGGCGGCATGCCACAAGAAAAAGCGCCAAAAGAAAAGAATGAAATGGCATCAAGAAAAACAAAAAGGCTTATATTCTATATATTAATGATGATATTCCCAATAGTTAACTTTTGCATGTTTTACGTGTATGTTAACCTTGATATGTTCAGAATGGCGTTTGTGCATTATGAATATGACCCAAGTGGTATTGGCTATTTAAGTTCTTTTGTATGGTTTGATAACTTTAAATATGTTATAAACTTTATGGCTACTAGAATGGATAAGATTACATTGTCAATGTCTTTCTATCTATATACTTTAGTTTGTATGCCTATTGCTGTTATTTTCTCATACTATATATATAAAGGATATCCAGCAGCAAACTTCTTTAGAGTTGTTTTGTACTTGCCATCAATTTTCTCTGGCGTTGTTATGGTATTACTTTATCAACTTTTATTCCAATATGTATTTAAGATGCCTCTTGAATTAGGTCATATCTTATTCTATAATGTTTGGGCAAGCTTTGGTATGAATATTATTATGTATACGGGTGCAATGTGTGGTATTAACACGTCAATCCCAGAATCAGCAAGTCTTGACGGTGCAACAGCAATTCAAGAATTCTGGTTTATAACACTACCAATGATATTCCCAACAATCAGAACATTCTTGGTTATGGGTGTAGTTCACTTGTTTACAAACAGTGCAAACTTGTATACGTTCTATGGAGCAACATCAAAAATTCAACCAATGGGATATTTTATGACTGTTGAAAAACTTAGTGGTGGTTTGGTTAACGACCGTGTAGAAGATCCACTAGAACATATGGATTATCCACAATTGTCAGCTCTCGGTGTTATGATTACGGCTGCAACATTGCCAGTTTCACTTATTTTACGTCGCTTGCTTGAAAAATATGGACCAAGTGAAGACTAAGAAGGAGATTTAGTATGGAAAAAATTGATGTTAAGAAATTAGCAAAAAAAGAAACTAAAGCAAGAGTTACTACTTATGCGATTATCGTAGGTATAATATTAATTCTATACGCTCTTTCTATGGCTTTTGTAGTTGGTTGGGGTTTTATGAACTCATTAAAACACTATGAACACTTTATGCTTGACCCTACAGCGCTTCCTAAATTCGATTTGTATGACAAGTTGCCTTACAAACTTGAAGTAGCAGAGGGTGAGTTTAGGATAATTAAGGGTGTGTTCGCAAACTATGAACTGGTTATGGGTTCAATGAGATACTCTGTTGATAGTTCTTATATTTCAGGTATATTTACACTAGAAGAAGTTCCAATTTATCTAGAAGTAGAAGGTTTTGAAGCCTTCATTACTTTCTTAATGAACTCTTTTCTAACAATGTTTGCTGGTACATTTTTACCATTATATTTATGTTGTATAATGGGCTATTTAACAGTAAACTACAAATATAAATTCAGTGAATTTATTTATGCGCTTGTATTATTTACCATGATTCTTCCAATCATCGGTGCTGGTCCAACAATGCTTAACTTCCAACAAAGTCTTGGTATTTATGATAACATGATTGGTTTCTTTATTTGGAACTGTCAATTTACGTCTATGTATTACTTAATTATGTTCTCGTTCTTCCAAGGTTTGTCATCAACGTATTTTGAAGCAGCAGAAATAGACGGTGCATCTCAAATGAGAATGATTATTTCTATAGCGATTCCAATGGCAAACGTTATGATTTGGGCAGGTATCGTTTCACTCCTTATCACAACATGGAACGACTATATGACACCACTTACATATTTGCCATCATATCCAACATTGGCTTATGGTATCTTTTATAATACTAGAAGTGTTAAAGAAGTTAAATCATCACAACCATCGCAAATTGCAGCATTATTTATACTTGCTCTTCCTGCAGTAATATTCTTTACAGTATTTAGAAAGAAATTAATGGGCAATATTTCTATTGGTGGTATTAAAGGTTAATTTTTAGGAGGTCGTTATGACTTTAAAACTTAAAAGAATACTAATATCTATACTATGCGTTCTTTTATGTGTTTGTGGCGCAGTTGCATTGAGTTTCAATGCAACTAATTCCACATTTAACGCAAGTGCAGATATTGTTCAAACAGCGATACCTACAGTAAACGATTTTTACAAACTCAACGATAAAGCTGTTTTTCCTAATGCTTTGGATAATGTAAAAGTTGATCCTAGTAATGCACAATCACCTGTGGTTAGTGCTACTAATGGCGTTATTTACTATCCAAATGGAACAACATATGCTATTGAAGATAATAAAGAGTTTGTTCTTAATCTTGTAGGTAACTATAAACTAAGATACTTCGGTGAATACCAAAATAAAGATATCGTTGCTGAGAAATCATTTTCAGTAATTAGTGATCTTTATGGTTTATCATTAGATAATGACAGTTTTATCGATTTTGCAACAGATGATTATTTTAGTGAATACGCAGAAGCGTATAATGTAGGTAAGGAAGGTAAAGCACTACTTACTCCACATAGTAATACGTCACATAATTTGGATGACCCAAAACTAACGCAATCTGGGCTAGATGCATTGTCTGTTAACTTAACAAAAGGTACAGAGTTTTTCTATTCAAAACCAATTGACTTAAGAAACGCTGATCCAATAACAGGTTTAACAGAAGTTATTTCTTTCGAGCCACGTGCAGAGGACTGGAATATAACTAACGATGCTGATAACGATGGTGTAATTGATAAAACTAGCACGGGTTCAGAAAAATTTACTTGGTATGTAAACAAAGTTGTTGCTAGAAAACTTGTTATTAAATTAACAGACTGTTACGATTCATCAAGATACATCAAGATGGTTGTTGACTCACCAAAAGCAGTTGAGGGTGACCCTCTTGATAAGATTACTAAAAAATATCCAAGTGTTAGAGCATGTACAGATACTTTACTTAAAGAATGGGGTTTAGATTCTCCAACTAGAACGACAACATACTTAAATGGTAGACCTGAATATACTGAGCATGGCAATAAGACATTAATATATGATGGCAAAAAGATTCAAGCTTGGACGGCTTCATCAGAAATGAAATGGTTTTATGGTGGTGAGTTTGGTAATTATACATACAATGATGTTAGTTATTCGCATATAAACATTAAATATGACTATGAAAAGTCACAACTATACTGCTCTGCTACTAATAAAAATGGTGATGAATCTGCTCCTGTTATGTTTACAGATTTCTATAACCAACAGTTATATCCAGCATCGGTAGGTTCTTTTAGAGAATTTACAACTGGTGAAGTTTTCCTTTCAATTGGTTTTGATAGCTATACATTAGAAAACGACCCAGCACGTGTTGACGTATATAGCATTGGCGATACTAAGGCATCTGAATTGTTTGGTCAAACGGATTTTAACCCAGAATCAGGTACGTCACAACATAAGTTTAATGATACCGTTAAGCCAGAGATTAACGTTGACTTTACTCCAACAGTTAATAATGGTGTATTCGTAGCAACAGGGGATAAGTTTACTATTCCGTCTGCTAAGGCTATAGATGTATACTTGTCTGGTGGCGTTACTGTTAAGGCTTATACAAACTATGGCACTAATAATCAATTTGAAGTGCCTATTGTTAATGGTAAACTTTTAGTTGAACGTCCTGATATCTATCATATAGTTTATACCGCTAAAGACTATAGTGGCAACATTGGTGAAAAGGTTATTAAGGTTTTCGGCTTTAATGCTGAAAGTACAATACCTATTGTCCATAATACAAATCAGTTTGCAAATCTTGTGGCTGGTCAAGAGTATAGTTTTGAAGTTCCATCTTCAATCATTACTCATAACATCAAAGATAGTTTAAAACTTAAAATAGAATTTGTTTCTGGCTATGAAACAGTTGTAGTTGCAGATTGTAAATCTTATGCAGAAGTTGCAGAGTTCTTAAACTCTACACCTAAATATAAATTATCATCAGTTGGCGAATATACGATTAAATATTATTTAGAAGATAATGCGTATAACAATTATCATGATCCAATAACATATAAATTTAATGTTGGTCCTTCTGATGTTTATGCAATCTATGACCAACCATTTATGTATAGATATTATATCAAAGGCGCTAAATATGACTTTGATAATATTGCCGCATATGGATTTGAACAAAATGCTCCTGGTATTGTAGGAAATGCTAAATTATTTATTAAGTATGATGGTGGCGAATACGTAGAACAAAATAGTGTTTACGGCATTACAATTACAGGTAATGAAAAAATCCAAGTAAAATATAAATACCAAAATGCTGAAGTAGAATCGGCAGAATATCCTATCGTAAATGTTGATTTTAATACATCTACTAAAAAAGTTAGCATGTATAAATATTTTGTAGGAGAGGGCTTTACTTTCTCTGAAACAAAGCCAGATGGTAATAATGTTAACAATGGTTTATATTATAAAGCAACAGCAAATAATAGCAAACTTCAATTCATATTACCTGTAGATATTTCTAAATTACAATTTACATATCTAATAGAAGAACAATTTGGAAATTTGGGTGGTGTTAGATTTACTTTAACTGATATTTATGATGAAAACAACAAAATTTCAGTATATCAATTTAAAGAAGGTGATAATGTTTACGCTCAATATAACAATGAAACAGCTATAATGTTAACCGATGGTGCTTCATTTGTTAGTGCAACGGATAGAGTATTTTCATATACAGCATCATCACACGCTGTTTCGCTTACTGATTTATCAGGATATATCTACACGACTGAAAAGTTCACAACAGGACTTGCATATTTAGAAATTGAACTTTGTGATATTACAGGCGAAGCAGGCATTATCTTAAAAGGATTGATGCAAAAGAACAACAACATGATATTATCAAAAACACATACAGACGGTAATAGTACTAGACCTGAATTTATTGGAATCGCACCATCAGGTACGTATAAGAAAGGCGAAACTGTTACAATTTCTCCAGCAATGTTTGTTGATAATACGTCTATAGTTATAAGACAAAACTTACAACTTACAGTTAAATTTGGTAATTCTTTTGTAACATCTGTAGATAACGTTTTATTAAATGGTTCACAAGACCCAACTCGTTCTTATGACATTGACTTATCACAAATAGGCAAATATGTTGTCACATATTCTGCTACTGATAGTTTTACTAGAAAGCAAACAGCTATCTTCAATATTAATGTACTTGATGATGTAGCCCCACAAATTACTTTCAATAGTAGCCTTAAAGAAAATGTAGTTGCATATGCAAAACCTGGTTACGTTGTTGAACTTGACTTTACACTTTCGGATAATGTTACTCCTGTAGAATCGTTGTCATATTCAATATTTATACTCAACAAACATACAGGAAATATATCTACAACAACAGATAAGACATTTACATTAAATTACGAAGGTACATATGAAATTAGTGTAGTTTGTCATGATGCAGATTACAACAAAACAACAAAAACATTTACTGTTGTATTATCAAATGAGGGGGGTAAATAATTATGAAAAAGATTTTAAAAACATTAATCTTGTCGCTCCTTGTTTTAATTGTCGCTATGACAACAGCATGTGCTAAGGAAGAAGAACCAAAAGATCAAACTCAATTGCCAAACCTTCCTTCTTATCAAGGTACACACATCTATACTGCACCTGAAGTAGAAGATGGCCGCTACATTGTAAAAGATGGTGAATTCTTGTATACAGTTGTAGTTCCTGAAACGGCTACAAAGAAAGAGCAGGTTGCTAAAGAGGAATTTGTTGTCTTATTAAAAAGAGCAATAGGTGTTGTGGCAAACACAGTAGTTGATACAAAAATTACAGAATACAACCCAAACGGCAAATATATTTCAATTGGTCAAACATCATTGCTTGAAAAAGCAGGTATTTCAATTGATAGAAATGCTCTTAAAACAAACGGTGCAAGAATTATCACAAAACATGATAACATCTTTTTAACGGGTGGTATTGCAGATGGTGCGTTAAATGCCGTTTATGATTTCTTTAATATTTGTTTTGATTACGAATGGTATGGAAAAAACAATTTATACATAAACGATAAAATTACAGACCTAAAACTTAGGAATTTTGACGTGACAGATATTCCAGATATCAATACACATCAAATTACTTATGGTTTAATGTCAAAAGCATCAGATAGTCCAACAGATTTAGATAAAAAAGCATTAGCATCACCAAATGTTGATGCAAATGACATATATCAAGATATAGACTATAAGTCATATCGTAGTAGATATAATGGCAAGAGCAACGACCTTAAGAACCTTTTCCCAACAACGGGTATTAAATCAAAGCCAGGCAAAGCAGATTCAAACGGGTATTCACAACATAGCGTTTTGAATATTTTCTCTGCAAAAACAGCAAAAGATTTAAAAGACAAAGGACAAATTTCAGTAGATTTTGATAATAGGTGGCTTGCTGATTCTTATGACCAAATTTGTTGGACAGCACACGGCGACGCAGAGTCTTATAAAAATATGATAACATTTGCTGTAGAACGTTGTATCGGCTATTTAAAAGCTAATAAAACGGCATCTTCACCAAGCTTAACAGACATAATGTTTGGTGTAGAAGATGGTGGTACGGTATGTCGTTGTGGAACGGATGGTGCAGGCAACATTACAAATCAAAACGGATGTGCAGCAGCAGAAATTCGTGATGGCGCACACGTAGGTGCAGCAATTAGATTTGTTCGTCAAGTTTACGACAGACTTAAAGTATGGATGGAAACTGAAGAAGCTGCACCATATCGTCGTGAAACATTAAGAATCGTTCTATTTGCATATAACGATTCAGCAGTTGCTCCAACACACAAAAATGATAAAGGTGAATGGGTAGTTAACGAAGGTCTTTTCGAAGGTATGGAACAATACCGTGACACAATGTTTGATAACCTTGTTATTTGGAAGACATTTAGTGGCGCATCATTTTTTGATGTCACATCTGAAAACAAGATTGTTGAAAAAGTTATGGATGAGTTTGATGCATGGGCAGCAATATTTGACAACGTTTATGCATGGAACTATGCAGAATTCTATAGAGGTCACGCATACTTCATGGATTATCTATCACAATGGAACTCAAACATGGTTCAATACTATTCTAGCATAGGTATGGAACACATGATAACAGAGTTATCAAGTTCAGGTGATTCTGTCACAGCATGGGGCGACTTATATTACTATATGATAACAAAACTCAGCTGGGATGGTAGTTTATCATCAACAGAACTAATAACAAAGTTCATGAAAGCACACTATGGTCCAGCAGCAGAATCAATGGAAAAATTATACTATGCACAAAAGCAACACTTCCAAAAGATTGCGTTTGACTATTATATAGCAAGTGGCATGGAACAGAATATTAGTATAGGTAATACTAAGTGGACAGCAGAGCAATTCCCATATGCAGTAGTAAAAGGCTTTATTAATTATATAGACCAAGCATACGCAGATATTGAAGACGTTAAGTTGGTAAATCCAGGTATGTATGATGTATATAAAGATAGAATCAGCGTAGAAGGAATATCTCACTATTATACATTGCTTGATATATATGGAAATGGTATAGAACCATATTCTGTAGAAGAAAAGGCAATATATAAGCAAAGAGCAAAAGACCTATTGGGCGATGGACGAGTAATGAAAGGGTTAGATCTTTCAGACTTCATAGGTTGGTAAAGGCAGAGCAAATCGCTCATTAGAGAGGTGAATATGAAAAATTTAAGAAAAATATTTAAATCAATTATATCTATTTCAATTGCTCTTGTCTTTATCTTTAGTGTAGGATGTGCTAAAAAAGACCCACCACCTACAGGTAATAACACAGCAACTATCGTTCCTGGCACACCTGTAGAAAAGGAAATAACAATTAATAAAAATGAATTAAGTTTGAAAGTTGGTCAAACAGAAACACTATTAGTGTTAACACAAGACCAAACATCAAATAGTCCTATTGTGTGGTCTTCAGAAAATGAAGCAATAGCAAAAATAGATGCTCAAGGCACAGTTGAAGCAATAAATGAAGGCGAAACAAACATTGTAGTCACACAAGGCACGTTAACAGCTAAGTGTAAAGTAATTTCAAGCTTTATGGGTGAAACTGCACAAGTAGAGTTGTCATATGGTGATGAAGTGGCTATCCAACCAAATAAAGGTCTTAAATTAAGCCCAACAATTCTTTTTGACGGCAAAACATTTACTGATGGTCAATTTGAATTTAGTATTGAAGGTAGTGATAGTGGATTTACTGTTGAAAACGGCGAGATTAAAGGCACAACGACAGGCAATTCAACAATAGTTGCAATTAAAGGCACATGGAGAGGGCAAACAGCAGTATCAAAGTATTTAACAGTAAATGTTGTTGATAACGTTAACTTAGTTGTTAATGAATATAGCAATGGCGATATTATTGAGGTTGGATACATTCCAACAGCAGAACAAGTTGCAGTTTCCTTTACACCTGTTGTATATGTTAACGACGTGCTTCAAACAGGCGCAGTTATTAGTGTTAGTGTAGATACGAATAATATGACATATGACGCAGCTAATAACCAGCTTATTGTTGAAAATTTTGGTTCTGCAAGAGTGACTGTTAAATACAATTATCAAGGCAACAACGATATTGTCAAGGTATATATATTTGAAGTAGTTCCATCAGAAGGCTATGGTCAAATTGAATTAGACGTTGGCAACGACTTTATAATTGTACTAACGGAAGGCCAAACATGGGTTAAAAAGTATATTGCAGAAGGTGAGGCAATTGAATTACCAGTGCTTAACTGCTTCGGTTATGAATTCAAAGGATGGAAAAACACGTCAACAGAAGATATTATTACTGTTTCAGGTGGCAAATGTGTAATTACAAGCTATGATGGTGAAGATTGCACGTATGTTGCTGTTTGGGAACGTATTGATAATATCGTTTCTGGGCCGATTACTACACGTAAATAATGATTAAAAGACAAAAAGTCTTTTAGATATACTTTTTGATAAAAGTTTATTTAGTTCAAAAAGTAAACATAAGGTACTAACAATCTAAAAAGTTTTATATATAGGAGATGCAAGGTTGTTTTTGAGAGAAACATCATATCAGCAATATGTCAATAATAACCTTGCAACACCTAAAAAAACAATAACCAACCAAATTGTGTTATAAAACTTATAAAAGGTTGTGAAAATGATGAAACTAAATTATAAGGACCAAACTTTTATTGTTGAGTTGATAGGGCAATAAAAGAGCGTAATTAAGGCGGAAAAGGTTTAGTTTTGTAATAAGTAAACAGTTGAAATTCTATTAAAGGAGAGTACATAAATGAAAAATAAGTACACATCACCAATTGTTGAAATCTATGATTACATTACTGAAGATGTAATGAGCAGTTCTTGGTTAGGGGCTGACAACACCTTCCCGTTCCCAACGAGTTGGTGGAAATAATGGAGGATAACAATGAATAAAATTAGTAAAAAAATTAAATCAATTTATTTATTAGCAATGATGGCTATTCTCAGTGTTTGTGTGGCTGTTTTCCCTGTTTTTAAAACAGAAACGGCTAAAGCTGAAGAAGCAGATTTTGGCATGGTTGGTGCCTATATCAAAGTTGATACAGATTTAGAAAAACAATACGGCGCTGATAAATGTGCAGATAATTTTGCAATAATGTTTCAAGCAAAATTTTCAGATGTAACATTAAATACAATTGCAGATCAATATGTCAAATTTGGTATGGCTATCGGTCCTGCTGAGTCTGCTGAGCCAGATAAGCCAACACTTAAAGATGTCACTGATTATAGTCAACTTGTAGAAGTATCAGAATCAGGCAATGCTAAGATTTTTGATTCACTTATAGGCAATACAAATGATATAAAACCTATTCAACTTGCTACAGGTGAAAAAGAATATAAATACGAAGCAGGCGTTTACTTTAACAAAGACGAAAAAGTTCCTGGTACTGACGACAATATGTATCCTGCTGAAAAAGATTGGAGCGGCGCTTATAAGACACAATTAATAGTTATTCCTTTCTATACACTTTATGAAATGGATGGGGATGAATTTGTTGCATCAAGTGTTCAATTGGGTGAAAGACTTGCTCCAACATCACCAGTTGACGTTGTTTTTGACACAATGCTTTTAGAATCTTATAAACCTGTAAACACAACAGAAGCAACACCATATGAGTTAAGAAGAGCAGTTTCTGACAATGTGTTTGAAACAATTACAGGCATTCCAATGGCAAACGTGCTTAAGACTCAACAACCAACAAAAAATTACGAAGTTTTCTTTGACCAAAGTACCATGAAATTCTTTGCTAATTTCGAAGTTGCTTCTGGTGTTTCATATGATGCTACCCTTATGCGTACTATAGCATTACTTGAACCACATGCAACAACTACTGGTGCATTTGCTATTAGTAAATCTGGTTGGCTTGGTGGTCAAGAAGTTAGAAAGAATACACCTAACCATACTACGGCTATTTCAGATACTTATCTTTATAACTCTGGCGTTATGAAAGAATTAGTGCCTGGTGAAACATATAGATATTATAACTATAATTTAACAAAGAATATATTGTATTATTATGACTACACAGTTGCTACAGCGGTATTTACAGCTCATGATGCTAGCTCTGTTCAAGGTAAACTACTTGGTGGTCACTCATTCTCTTTTAATGGTGATGACGCTGGCTCTAAACGTACATATTTTGCTCTTGGTTATAATGCTAATGATGGTTTCTATATGCCATATACTTTCGCAAATGCTACCTATAGCATCGCAAATGCTACCTATAGCTATGAATATGAAAAAGAAAATTTTGCTGGATATTATGTTTTAGCTGGAAATCTTGTTGTTCCAGAAGGAACTGCTGGTGCAACTGTCACATATCGTAGTGGAAAAACTGCTAACACGGTAACTAAAGATTTGTCTAATACTAAAGCTATTGGTGCGTTAAAGCACGTTGATGTGAAAAAAGTTGACTATAGTAAAGTAAACGTCGGCGCCGCATTTACTGGTACTTTTGATGGTAGAGGTAATACGATAGAAGCTTCATTTGGCCGTGGTGGTCTCTTTGGTTTTATCAAAGGTGGTACGGTTAAAAACTTAAATATTGTTGCTGATTTCTATGACTATACTGTAGATTCAACTGACTCAAGCAAAGTGCTTTATAACTCACGTTCTTATCAACAAGAAGCTGCAACTTTAGCGGAAGTTATTTCTGATGGAAGTACAATTGAAAACGTTTCAATTAAGATTAAGGAAAGTGCACCAAAAACATTTAATGCTAAGCACACTTCTAATACAGGTATGACGATTACAAATTACAAGCCAAACTTTAATAACGTTTCAGGTGTAATTGCGGCTAATGGTATTTATGGCTCAACACTTAAAAACGTTATCGTAGAGTGCGACACTTTGAAAGACGTTGGCGCATCTATCCAAAACTATCGTGCAGCACTTAACGTTGATGAAACTTCTACGTTAGACAACGTATTTGTTATCGGTTCTTCATATTCTAATATGTCAATTGATGATGAATATACTTTAACTCTTTCTCTTCCAGAACCACCTGCAGGTTTTGCATTTAATACACCTTATGCACTTAGCGATACAGCAAACGCAACACTTAAAGATAAATACGGACCAATGATTAGCGACATGTATAAGTGGATGAGAAATGAAGACGTTTCAGCTAAACCTATTAAGATTAAATTTGTTGAAGAAGATGCAAAACACTTTGCTGATGTAGAAGATTTCAATTCTTACATTACAAGTGATGATAATGACGAAATTTTGAGTGCTTTCACTGGTTCAAATATGTGGAAAGTTTCAGGTACTGCACTTGTTTGGGCTAAAGATGTAGCATATAACTCAGTTACACCATCTAAAACAGGCCCTACTATTAAGTATGGTGATGATGATTATAGTTGTAAATTTGATGAAAAAGGAGCTCTTATACCTGATACTGAAAAATTCGGTGATGGAACTAACGATAGTGAAGACAATTTCATTGATTACTATGGTTGGAAAGTAATTTTCCCAAGCTTAGAAAAATATGAAGTTAAAGTAGTGTTAGCAAACGGTACTAACCTTATTACACTTCCATCATCTAACTAAAACAAACATTTCTTAACTAAGGCAAGAAATTGCCTTAGTTAAGAAATTGTAAGAAACTTAATCAAAATACTATCAACAAAAAGTATTTTCCTTAATTTTAAGGAGGATTAGTTTTCTTTTGCAATTTTTAGTTTAACAAATATCGTATTTTGCAAAAACGCTTGTTTTTCCAAAGAATTTTAACTAAAGAAATACAAAAGAAGTTCTAAAGAAATACTAAAGACAACTTTATATTATAAACTAAAAGTTTTTTCAACTTTTACAAGCAAAATGCAAAAGATATTTTTAGTTTACAAAAGACAAAAAAGGAACGGTAATTTTTAATTACAGTTCCTTTTAATTTTGTAAATCTTTTGAGTTATAGTTATAATTTAATCTTTATGTTTTATAAGCAATTTTTCAAGTAGTGCAACTGATGCATACATCAACGTTGCCATAACGCATAAAATAACCGTTGCGCTCATAACAAGGTCAAGTTTAAACACTTGCCCACCATATACTATTAAATATCCAAGACCTGCTCTTGAAACTAAATATTCGCCCATAATAGAACCAACCCAAGAAAGTCCAACGCTTATCTTAAGCATGCTTATTAGTGTAGGGAAACTGCCGGGAATAACAAGTTTTGTTAATATTTGAAACTTATTTGCACCCATTGCTTTAAGCAACAATATCTTATCTTTATCGGTTGCTAAAAAGCCGTTTAACATTGTTATTATTGCAACAATTATTCCTATTAAAACTGCCATAAAGATAATTGCCTTACTGCCACTTCCACACCAAACGATAATTATAGGACCTAACGCAATTTTAGGAAGACTATTTAAAACCACCACGTAAGGCTCTAAAATCCTTCTTAAGCGCTCAGACCACCATAGGGCTAGGGCAATTATATACCCAAGTGCAACGGCTATTACAAAGCCCATAACGGTTTCATATAGCGTAATGCCGATATGTTGCGTTAAATTGTTTTCGTTAAAAAGCGAAATAGTTGTCTTTACAATTCGGCTAGGACTACTCGTTATAAAAGCATCTATCGTGCCAAGGTTTGCCAAAACTTCCCAAAGACCTAATAAAAGCGCTAAGATTGCAAAACGCATCACCCAAACAAAAATGCTTTCTTGTCTTGCTTTTTTTAGAAAAAGTTTATGTTCTTTTGAATAATTTTTTTCTTTTGTCATACTAACTCCTTCCAAATTTTTTCAAACAAAACGCCAAAGTTTTTGCTTTCTCTGTTGCGTAGTGGAGAGCCTCCGTTTAAATTTGGTCTAAATATTGATTTTACTTGTGCTGGTCTATTGGAAAGCACTATTATTTTGTCTGACATAGATATCGCTTCAGATATATCGTGGGTGACAAGAATAGTAGTTTTTCCTTCTAATTTTATAATCTTATAAACGTCATCACACACGCTAAGTCTTGTTTGTGAATCAAGTGCAGAAAACGGCTCGTCAAGAAGTAATAATTGTGGCTTATATACTAATGTCCTTATCAGAGCAACTCTTTGTCGCATTCCACCAGATAGTTGGTTAGGATAGTTCTTTCTAAACTCTATCAGTCCATATTTTTCTAATAGGTGCATTGCATATTCTTTGTTTTCTTTAGTATTTATGCCTTTTATTTCTAATGGCAAAAACACGTTTTTTTCTATCGTGCGCCAAGGAAAAAGTTGGTCTTTTTGTAGCATGTAGCCTAGTTCTATTTTTGCTCCGTCGGTACTTAAATCTATTCCGTCTATAACAATTTTGCCACCACTCGGTTTTATTAGTCCTGCTATCAGAGATAATATTGTGGTTTTGCCACACCCCGATGGGCCTATTATAGATAAAAATTCACCACTTTTGCAATTAAAACTTAAGTTTTCTAGCGCTTTTATTTCGTCACTCTTTGTTTGATAGATTAGTGATACGTTTATAAATTCTAATTGTTTATTCATATTTTTATCTCTCGTTTATCATTTGACACAAACTTGTTTTTTTATCAGCCAAATACCTTCCTTGCTATGCTGTTATCTACAATTTTATTAAACTCAACACGGCTTGTAAGTTCGCCTGCATTTTGCATTATGTCTTGCAAACGTGTAAAACTTGATTCGGTTGCTTGCATATTTGTTTTCCATGCGTCTATTGCTTTGTAACTCTTGATAGAAGTTTCTATTGACTTAATTGTGGTTGATGGAAATTGTTTTACAATTGCTTCGGCAACTTGGTATTCTGTATGTGTTTCCATAAACTCATATGCCTTTTTTATCGCCTTCATAAACTTTTCAAGTTTTTCTTGGTTGTTTTTGATATAACTGCCAAGTGCAATAAAAGAGGTGTATGGTATTTCGCCACCTTGTGCGCCTACACTTGCCACAATATGCCAATTGCCACTCGCTTGATATTCAGATGCCGTTGGTTCAAACACCGTGCAATAGTCGGCTGTGCCACCTAAAAATGCGCTTGTCATTAAGTTGAATTGCACGTCAAAATTTAAGGTGAAATCTTGGTTGTTTTGCATGCCTAACTCGTTCAAAATATATTCAAAGGTCATTGCTGGAACGCCACCTTTTCTGCCGGCTAAAATTTCTTTTCCTCTTAGGTCGCTCCACTCAAAGTCGGGCTGTGCTACTCTTGATACTAAAAACGAGCCGTCTTTTTGCGTAAGTTGGCCAAACACTTTTGGATAGTCAGCCTTGTTTTGGTTATATACATAAATTACCGTTTCTGGACCCATTAAACCGATATCTGCAGTTCCGGATAATAGGGCTGTCATTGAGTTGTCTGCGCCACCACCATTTGTAAGTTCGATTTTTAAGCCTTCTTCACTAAAATAGCCATTTTCAATTGCTAAATATAATGGGGCATAAAATACCGAGTGGGTCACTTCGTTTAATCTAATTGTGCCATCATCTTGTTTTTTACACCCAAATAGAGGTGTCACCATGGTGCAAATGGCAAGAATTATTGTTAATATCTTTTTCATTTTCTTTGTTCTCCGTTTTTTTTATTTTGTCATATTTTATTTTATGAAATTATTTCTATTCTTGACAATGTTTTGTAATTATGTTTGACTTTATCTTAATTATCAAGTATAATAGTCTTTAAATTTATCATTTAAAATTGAACTATTAAATCTGTTTGTTTTTATAAAGGAGAAAGCCACTATGGATATGGCAAAAACTTATAACCCTTCTGAATTCGAAAATGATATTTACAAAGAATGGGAATCTAATGGTTATTTTACTGCGAAAGTAGATGCGAATAAACTTCCTTTTACTATCGTTATTCCACCACCAAATATTACCGGTCAACTTCACATGGGTCACGCACTTGACGAAACTTTACAAGATACTTTGATTCGTTTTAAAAGAATGCAAGGTTATAGTGCGCTTTGGCTTCCTGGAACTGACCACGCTTCTATCGCTACTGAAGTTAAAATCGTTGAACAAATGGCTAAAGAAGGCATCACTAAAAAGGATATTGGTAGAGATGGTTTTCTTGAGCGTGCTTGGGCGTGGAAGGAAAAATACGGCGGTCGTATTATTGAACAATTAAAAACTTTAGGCTCGTCTTGTGACTGGTCTCGTTTGGCGTTCACTATGGATGAAAAATGCTCTAGGGCTGTTAAAGAAGTTTTTGTCAACCTTTATGAAAAAGGGCTTATTTATCGTGGGGATAGAATAATTAACTGGTGTCCTGACTGTAAAACTGCGCTTTCTGATGCTGAAGTTGAATACGTTGAAGAAGACAGCAATCTTTGGTATATTAGATATCCTGTTAAGGATAGTGATGAGTTTATTACGGTTGCTACTTCTAGACCAGAAACTATGCTCGGCGATACAGCCGTTGCTGTTAACCCTAAAGATGAAAGATATAAAAACATGAAGGGCAAAACACTTATTTTGCCTATCGTTAATAAAGAAATTCCTATCGTTTTTGATGATTATGTTGAACTTGGATTCGGTACGGGCGCTGTTAAGATTACTCCAGCACACGACCCTAACGACTTTGAAGTCGGTCTAAGACATAATCTTGACGTGGTTAAGGTTATTGCTGACGACGGAACTATGAACGAACTTGCTGGTAAATATTTCGGCAAAGATGCTCTCGTTTGTAGAAAAGAAATTGTTGAAGAATTAAAAGAACTTGGTTATTTGGTTAAAATTGAGCCACTTCATCACAGCGTTGGGCATTGTTATAGATGCAACCATACCGTTGAACCTATCGTAAGCAAGCAATGGTTTGTTAAAATGCAACCTCTTGCTGAGCCTGCTATTGACGTTGTTAGAAAGAAAAGCGTTAAGTTTACTCCAGATAGATTTTCTAAAATTTATTTCAATTGGATGGAAAACGTTAAGGATTGGTGTATTTCTCGTCAGTTATGGTGGGGACATAGAATTCCTGCTTACTACTGCCAAGACTGTGGCGAAATGATGATTTCTAAAACTGACGTTTGCACTTGCTCTAAGTGTGGTAGTTCTAATGTTAAGCAAGATGAAGATGTGCTTGATACTTGGTTCTCTTCTGCTTTGTGGCCATTTTCTACACTAGGATACCCAGATAAAACCGAAGATTTAGAATATTTTTATCCAACTGACGTTCTTGTCACCGGTTATGACATTATTTTCTTCTGGGTTGCAAGAATGATTTTCTCTGGTATTGAACACATGAAACGCATACCTTTCAAAGACGTGCTTATTCATGGTCTTGTTAGAGACTCTCAAGGCAGAAAAATGAGTAAGTCTTTGGGCAATGGTATTGACCCAACTGAAATTATTGCAAAATACGGCGCAGATACTCTTAGATTTTCGCTTATCAACGGCGTTGCTGCTGGTAGTGACATGAGATTTTCTGATGAGAAGATTGAGGGCGCTAGAAACTTTATGAATAAAATTTGGAACGCTTCTAGATTCGTGCTTATGAATACAGAAGGCAAAACCATTTCTTCTATTAAAGATTGCAAGTTGAATTGTGCTGACAAGTGGATTATTACAAGGCTAAACAAGACCGTTAAAGACGTGACTGTTAACATGGAAAAATATGAAATGGGTGTTGCGCTTGCAAATCTATACGATTTTGTTTGGAACGATTTCTGCGATTGGTATATTGAACTTACTAAACCTGTGCTTTATGGTGAAGATGAGAAAAAGTGCAATGATACAATCAGTGTGTTAACTTTCGTTTTAGGCGAAATTATGAAACTCTTACATCCTTTTGTTCCATTTATTACAGAAAAGATTTATAAGAGTATTCCAAATACTAACGGTCCACTTATGATAGCAGATTTCCCAAGATACAACACTAAATTTAACTATACTGCTGCAGTTAAGGAAATTGAGCCTACTAAAGAAATTATTAAGTGCATAAGAAACCTTAAGGCGCAGGTGGGGGCTGCTCCTTCTAAAAAGGTTAATCTATACGTTAAGACCGAAAACAAAAAGGTAATTAAAAATTGTAGCGTATATATTGAAAAACTTGCTGGCGTTAGTGAAATTTCTATTATAGAAGACAAAAACAACCTAACTGAAAAGGTTGTTTCACAAGTAATTGACGGATTTGAATTGTTTATTCCACTTGGGGAACTCGTTGACTTTGATAAGGAAATTGAAAGACTTGAAAAAGAATTACATCTTGTTAATAACGAGATTGCAAGAGCAAGTGGAAAACTTGCAAATGAAAAATTCTTAGAAAAAGCTCCTAAGAATTTGGTTGATGCCGAAAGAGAAAAATTGAATAAGTATATCGACATGCGTGATAAATTATTGGTTCAAATTAAAGACTTAAAAGGATAATATATAGTCCCTTAATTCTTTAGTGTTAGACTGATAATCAAAAGTATTTATTCCGAACCTTACAGCAGCTGTAAGGTTCGTTTTCATATCGTCAATATAAATACACTCGCTTCCAACTAAATTATATTTCTTTAATAAATATTCGTAAATATTAGAATTTGGCTTAACCATTTTTATTGAGGCAGAGTAAACAATGCCGTCAAATTCATTTAGGATAGGAAATTTATAGTCGTTTTTTATAAAATTCCTTGTCATATTTGACAAAATATAAAGTTTATATCCTTTTTGTTTAAGTTCATGTATTAATGATACTATTCCTTCGCTATAACTCATATAATACTCCCAGTTATTAAGCACAGATAATGCATATTTAGAAAGATGGTCTGGGAGCTAACGTTTAACGTTTTTATTATATTGTTCAAGCGTTAATCCATCTTCATCAAGAAGTTCCCAATTTTCAAAGGTTTTTTCTTTCAAAAATTCATATTCTTTACCATTGTAAAAGTGTTTAAGCAAAAAATCACGATTAAACTGTAAAATTACATTGCCAATATCAAATATTATATTTTTTATCATTGGTCACCAAAATAAAAATGTCAATGCATTTTTACTTATAGTCAAAAATAGCCAAAATTTGCTAGTATTTTTTTTATACATATTGACATTTTTTTGTTAATGTATTATTATATAATTAATAGAAAAAATATATAGGTGAGGGCTATGAGTAGAATAAATGAAAAGTGGCGCAGAAGCATGTCGCTAAGAATTGATTATAACAATATGATGTCAAAGTTTGTTGGCAGTGAACAAGGCTTTGATGATAGTATCTTTACTAAAAACAAAAGTCTCATTGATGAGGCGTACTCTAATGTTGCAATTTGTCGTGGTAAAGGCATGATGGGGTGGACAGAACTTCCTTATAACCAAGCTGAAATTGTAGAAGATATATTACAAACTGCAAAATCAATAAGAAAAAAATTCGATAATTTTGTTGTACTTGGTATTGGTGGTTCGGCTTTAGGCCCTATCGCTGTATTTCAAGCACTTTGTCATTTAAGACATAATGAATTGCCAAAATCTAAGCGTAAAGCACCAAAACTTTATGTTGAAGACAACGTTGACCCAGAGCGTATGCAGGCGTTATTAGACGTTATTGACCTTGATAAAACTATTTTTAATGTAGTCACAAAGAGTGGCGCAACTAGTGAAACAATGGCTCAATACTTAGTTATTATGGACATATTGAAGAAGAAATATGGCGATAAAGCTAATGAACACATGATTGCTACTACATCTGCAAAAAAAGGTAATTTAATAAAAATTGCAAATAACGAAAACCTTAAAACTTTTTATATTCCTGATGGCGTAGGGGGAAGATTTTCAGAGCTTTGTCCTGTAGGTTTGTTGCCTGCTGCCGTTGTTGGTATTGACATTAAAGAGTTGCTTAGCGGTGCTAAATATATGGATAAACTTTGCTTAAATAAAAACGTTAGAAAAAATCCAGCACTATTAAGTGCTTTGATGCAAGTTTTAGCAATGAAAAATGGTAAAAATATATCAGTTATGATGCCATATGCAGACAGTTTAAAATATATTGCCGATTGGTATTGTCAACTTTGGGGTGAAAGTCTTGGAAAGGCTGTAAACAATAATGGTGAATATGTTTACGTAGGACAAACACCTGTAAAGGCACTTGGGGTGACAGACCAACACTCTCAAATTCAACTTTATAGAGAAGGACCTTTTGATAAAGTTATAACCTTAATAGGCGTTGATAATTATCGTACTACTGTTGAAATTAGTAATGGTTGTGAAGATATCGCTGACGTTAATTTCTTATGTGGACACACATTGAATGAACTTATCACTAAAGAAAGATTGGCAACAGAATACGCTTTAACAAGTGCAAAAAGACAAAATTATACTATTTATTTGCCAGAGGTTAATGCTTTTACAATCGGCGAACTTTTGTATATGTTTGAAATGCAAACAGCGTTTGCTGGAGCGATGCTAGGAATTGATACATTTAATCAACCGGGTGTTGAGGGTGGTAAAAATGCAACTTATGCTCTTTTTGGCAAAAAAGGTTATGAAGAAACTAAAGCGCAAATGGATAATGCGCCTGCAAAAGACACAAATTATATTTGTTAATGTTTTATGAAAGGTAAATCAGTAAAAAATAAACTTAATAAGCAAAATCTTCCACTTTATTTATTTCATCAAGGCACAAATTATAATGCCTATGACTTTTTAGGTGCACATTTTGCCGAAATAGAAGGTAAGCAGGGTGTGGTTTTTAGGGTGTGGGCGCCAAAAGCAAAGTCAGTTTCAGTTGTTGGTGACTTTAACGATTGGGATAAGACTAAAAACGTTATGAATAAAATATCAAAAAATGGCGTTTTTGAGTTGTTTGTTGAAGGCTTAAAACAATACGATATGTATAAGTATGCAATTACAAATAACACAACTGTGTTTAAGGCTGACCCATATGCTTTTCATAGCCAAACGCCACCCGAATCGGCATCTAAGATTTATGATTTAGAAGGTTATGTTTGGAAAGATGATGAGTTTATAAATAATAAAAAATCACCATATGATATGCCAATGAACATATATGAAGTAAACTTGGCATCTTGGAAGAAAAATCCTGACGGCAGTTATTATTCATATCAGCAGTTAAAACAACATCTTGTAAATTACGTTGCTGATATGGGGTATACCCATGTAGAATTTATGCCAATTGCTGAATTTCCATATGATGGGTCTTGGGGCTATCAAGTGACGGGATATTATTCAATCTCATCAAGATTTGGCACACCAAAAGACTTTATGGAACTAGTTGATGAATTTCATAAGCATAATATATCAGTTATTGTAGACTGGGTTCCTGCGCATTTTCCAAAAGATTTATTTGGACTATATATGTTTGATGGGGCGCATTGTTATGAAAATGAAATTCCATCGCGAAAAGAACATAAAACTTGGGGAACACACATTTTTGATTGGGGAAAAAATGAAGTTCAAAGTTTTCTAGTATCTAATGCAGTATTTTTGTTTGAAAAATTTCATATAGATGGACTTAGGGTAGATGCTGTTGCATCTATGTTATATTTAGATTATGATAGAGATGACGGCGAGTGGATTCCTAATGAACACGGTGGTAATTATAATTTACAAGCCATTGCATTTTTTCAAAAATTGAATTCAGAAGTATTTAAGCGTTTTCCAAATGCTTTGATGATTGCTGAAGAATCTACTGCTTTTCCATTAGTGACTAAACCTGTTTCTATGGGAGGACTTGGCTTTAATTATAAGTGGAATATGGGCTGGATGAACGATTCGCTATACTATCTAACGTGTGACCCATATTTTAGGGGAGATAACCATAATAAACTTACCTTTGCAATGTGTTATGCGTTTAGCGAAAACTTTATATTGCCAATTTCACATGATGAAGTTGTTCATGGAAAAAAGTCGCTTATTGATAAGGCTAGTGGCGACATTGAAACAAAGTTTAGCACAATTAGAACGTTTATGCTATACATGATGGCTCATCCTGGTAAGAAACTTTCTTTTATGGGCAATGAATACGGTCAGTTTAGAGAATGGGATTATAAAAATGGGCTTGAGTTTTTTATGCTTGACTTTATTCTACATAAGAAATTAAAGCAATTTAACAAAAAATTAAACTATATATATAAAGAACACACACCACTATATCAAATAGAAGACAGTTGGGATGGCTTTGAGTGGATTGCAGTTGATGAAAGTCACAATAATGTTTATGCTTTTTTAAGAAAGGATAAGCAGGGTAATAAAATAATTGCAATAATGAATTTTTCGGGCAATGACTATATTGATTATAGACTTGGTGTAGAGAAAGGTAAGTATAAAGTATTGATTAACACCGATCAAAAAATGTATGGTGGAAAGGGAATTGTCAAAAAAAGACTTTATACTGCTAAGAAAGAGAGTGCACACGGCAAAGAATATTCAATTAAATTACACTTGCCTAAATTTTCAGGGGCATATTTAATAGAAAATGATAAGTAAGGAGAAAAGATATGATAAGGAAGAAAAAATGCGTTGCTATGTTGCTAGCGGGGGGACAAGGTAGTAGATTATATGCCTTGACAAACAATATTGCAAAGCCAGCAGTTTCATTTGGTGGAAAGTATAGAATTATTGACTTCCCACTGTCTAACTGTGTCAATTCTGGCATTGATACTGTTGGTGTTTTAACACAATATCAACCACTTATTTTGAATACATACATTGGCAATGGACAGCCTTGGGACTTAGATAGAGAGTTCGGTGGTGTTCATACTTTGCCACCATATCAAGGCAAGAATTCATCAGATTGGTATAAGGGCACGGCAAATGCAATCTATCAAAACCTTAGATTTATAAATCAATATGACCCTGATTACGTTTTAATTTTATCAGGCGACCATATTTATAAGATGAATTATGCAACTATGCTAAACTACCACATCTTAAATGATGCTGACTGTACGATTGCAGCAATAAACGTTCCAATTGAAGAAGCATCAAGATTTGGTGTTTTAAATACTAAAGAAGATGGTTCTATTTATGAGTTTGAAGAAAAACCTAAAAAGCCAAAATCAACCTTAGCATCAATGGGTATTTATATTTTTTCTGCTAAAAAACTTGAAAAGTATTTAATAGAAGACAGTAAAAACCCAAAATCATCTAATGATTTTGGTAAAGACGTTTTGCCAAAAATGCTTGCTGACGGTCAAAAGATGATGGCTTATGTGTTTGACGGATATTGGAAAGACGTTGGAACGGTAGATTCTTTATATGAAGCAAATATGGATTTACTTGGTGATAATCCTAGATTTGATGTGACTGATTCTGCTTGGAAAATTCAGTCAAGAAGTCCACTTGCTCCACCACATTATGTAGGTGACGGCGCAAAAACGTTTAATAGCATAATAATGTCTGGTTGTGAAATTTATGGCGAAGTAGAAAACTCTGTGCTTGCAAGTAACGTTATTGTTAAAAAGGGTGCAGTTGTTAAAAATAGTATTATTATGGGTGACGTTGTAATTGAAGAAGGCGCGTTAGTTGATTATTCAATTATTGACGAAAACACTGTTGTTGGCAAAAATGCTGTTATTGGTGAACCTAAAGAAGAGAATAAGGGTATTGCACTTCTTGGCAGGAATATTGTCATTGGGGAAAACGCTATTGTAAAAGGTGGCGAAATTGTTGATAAGGATATACAAGGGGGGAAACGTTTAGTATGAGAGCAGTTGGTATTATATTTTCAAACATACACGACAATAACGTGCCAGAACTTGCAAGAATAAGAACTCTTGGCTCAATTCCGTTTGGTGGAAGATATAGGCTTATAGATTTTCCACTTTCAAATATGGTAAACTCAGGAATAGATACTGTAGGTATAATAACAAAAAGTAATTATCAATCACTTATGGACCACGTTGGAAGTGGTAAAGATTGGGATTTGGCAAGAAAAGATGGTGGTGTTATTATATTGCCACCATATGGCGATATGGCAAGTAGCAGTCTTTATCAATCAAGATTAGAAGCCTTAAAAGGTATTACTAATTTCTTGTTTAGAGCAGATGAAGAATATGTTGTTATGACCGATTGCGATACTGTTTGTAGGATTAATTTTAATGAAGTTATTGAACATCATATAAGAAATCACGCAGATATAACACTTGTTTATAAACGCTTAAAAAATGATGCATATTCACATAAAAATGCTACAACATTTGATATTGTTGACCAAAGAATTGTGGGTGTAAGATTTCAAGACCAAACTGATAACAGTGATTATCAAAATGTGTTTACTAACGTGTTTGTTCTTAAAAAATCTTTACTACAAAACATTGTTATGGACAGTATTTCACAAAACAAGCGTCATTTTATGTCAGACATAATTGCATCTAACTTAGATAGTATGAAAGTTGTGGCATACGAGCATAAAGGTTTCTTTGCTGGTATAACTTCACTTCAAGCATATTACGACAGTAATATGAGTATGTTAGATGCAAAAAACAGAGAAGAAATGTTTGGCGATAGAAGTGTATTCACTAAAATTCGTGACTCTGCGCCAACTAAATATGGTAATAGTGCAATAGTAAAAAATTCTATGATTGCCGATGGTTGCGATATAGAAGGTGAAGTTGAAAACAGTATTATATTTAGAAATGTTAAAGTTGGCAGAGGGGCTGTAGTTAAAAACAGTATAATAATGCAAAACACTGTTTTAGGCGAAAACTCTATGCTAAATTGCATTATAACTGATAAAAATGTTGTTATTAAGGATAAAAAAGTTTTATCTGGAAGTGAAAATCATCCGTTCTATATCGGTAAAGGCATTATGATTTAAGGGGAAAAATATGAATAGTGATAATAACAGTGTAAAAACAACAAGAAAATGCGCATCTAAAAGCACGAAGGCAAAAGTAAAAAAAGAAAATTCATCAGTTTTACCTGAAATTAAAATTACAAAAAAACAAAAAATAATCTTTTTAGGTTCAGAAGCAGCACCTTTTATTGCAACAGGTGGGCTTGCAGATGTTCTTGGCTCTTTGCCAAAGGCTCTTGCTAAAAATAAAAATTTAGACATTAGTGTAATTTTGCCATTATATAGCAATATTTCACAAGAATTTAAGTCAAAATTTAAGTTTTTAACTAATTTTAATGTATCTGTTGCATGGCGTTGGCAATACGCAGGCGTGTTCTTTTATGAATACCAAGGCGTAAAATTTTATTTTATTGATAATGAATATTACTTTAAAAGAGAAGGTAATATATATGGTTTTTATGATGATGGTGAAAGATTTGCCTTCTTTTCTCGTGCTGCGCTTGACACAATTTCTAGGCTAGATATTTATCCTGATGTATTGCATTGCAACGATTGGCAAACTGCATCAGCGATTATATACTTAAAGGGTATGTATTATGGTGATGAAAGATATCGTAAAATTAAAACGGTGTTTACAATTCATAACATAGAATATCAAGGCGTTTTTGGTATGGACTCTTATGAGAGTTTGTTTGGCTTTACTTCAGTTATTAAAAATTTTATAGAGTTTAACGGCTGTGTAAATCTTATGAAAGGTGCAATTGAGATGACCGATATAGTTTCAACGGTAAGTCCTACTTATGCAGAAGAAATTAAAACGCCTTATTTTGCACATGGCTTAGAGAATATTATTAATAGAAATACTCAAAAATTAAGTGGCATATTAAACGGAATTGATATTGATTATTATAATCCACAAACAGATAAATGCTTATTTAAGAATTATTCGGAAAAAGACTTATCAGGAAAGGCTGTTTGTAAAGCAGAACTTCAAACAATGCTTTCACTTCCTGTAAGAGAAGACGTGCCAATAATTGCAATAATTTCAAGGCTTGTTTCTCATAAAGGGTTAGATTTAGTAAGGCAAGCATTAGAAAGTTTGTTAACTCAAGACGTTCAAGTTGTTATCTTAGGCAAAGGCGAAATCGGTTATGAAAATTATTTCACACATATTTCGCACACGTATCAAGGAAAATGTGCTACGATTATTGCATATAACCAAGACTTGTCTAGAAAAATATACTCAGGTGCAGACATTTTCTTAATGCCATCAAAAAGTGAACCATGTGGGCTTTCTCAAATGATTGCAAGCAGATATGGCACAGTTCCTGTTGTAAGAGAAACGGGTGGCTTAAACGACAGTATAAAGGCATATACAGGCGTAAAAGGTAATGGCTTTACATTTGCAGAATACAATGCACACGATATGCTTTACGTAATTAATGAGGCAATTAAAACATATCACGACAAAAAAGCGTGGGCCGATGTTCAAAATAGAGCAATGACAACAGATTTCTCTTGGAACAATCAGGCAGAAGAATATTTGAAATTATACAGTAAATAAGTTTTAGGAGAATAACATGAATTCTATGACAGAAAAAGATGCCGTTGCGCTTATAAAAAGCAAATTATCAAGGTATTTTGGCGTTTTACCAAAAGAAGCAACAAAAGAACAAATTTATAAGTCAGTTGTTATGTGCGTTAGGGATATTCTATTAGAAAAAAGAAGCGCATTTAACAAGGAGTATAGAGCAAAAGGTGGTAAAAGAGTTTACTATCTTTGCATGGAATTTTTGCTTGGCCAGTCGCTTAAAAACAATACTTATAATTTAAGCATTCAAGAAATTTTTAATAGCGCATTAAAAAATGAATTTTCTTGTTCGCTTGAAGAATTATATGATTTAGAGCCAGATGCAGGGCTTGGTAATGGTGGCTTGGGAAGGCTTGCTGCTTGCTTTATGGATGCTCTTGCAAGTCAAGATTATCCAGCAATGGGCTATTCAATTAGATATGAATATGGACTATTTAAACAAAAGATAGTTGATGGTTGGCAAATGGAACTTCCTGACATTTGGCTTCCAGGTGGTGAAGTGTGGTTAACTCAACGTATGGACAAAACTTTTAAGGTAAAGTTTGATGGTCATATTAAAGAAAGTTGGACGGAAGGTGGATTAAAGATTGCTCATTACGACGCTAAAGAAATTGAAGCAGTTGCTTATGATATGATGATTTCTGGTAAGAACAGTAAGGCAGTTTCAATTTTAAGGCTTTGGAAGGCTCAAAACATACGTGATTTTGATATGAAAACCTTTTCTCAAGGCGATTATATTCGCAGTATGCAAGAAGATAATGAGGCAGATTTAATTTCTAAGGTGTTATACCCATCAGATAACCACTTTGAAGGCAAATCTTTAAGACTTAAGCAACAATATTTGCTTGTGTCAGCAACACTTCAAGATATTGTTAATGACCATATTAAAAGATACGGCTCGCTTAATACATTGCCTGATAAGGCGGCAATTCACATTAACGACACACACCCAGCACTTTGTATTCCTGAACTTATGCGTATTCTTATGGATGAACATAATTATGGTTGGGATGATGCATGGAAAATTGTCACAAGAACAGTTGCTTATACTAACCATACTGTTATGAGTGAAGCGCTAGAAAAGTGGAGTGAAGACCTAATTGCAAGAAGGTTGCCACGTATTCATATGATTTTAAGAGAAATAAACGAGCGTTTTTGTGCAGATATTTGGCAAATGTTCCCAGGAGATTGGGATAAGATTGACCGCATGAGCGTTTTTTCTCATGGTCAAATTAAAATGGCAAACTTATCAGTAATTGCATCACATACAGTTAATGGTGTTTCTGCACTTCATAGCGATATCATTAAGAACAGTATTTTTAAAGACTTTTATGACGTATATCCACATAAGTTTATAAACGTTACAAATGGTATTGCTCATAGACGTTGGCTTTGTCAATCAAACTTAGAACTTTGCGAATTATTAAATGATTGCATAGGTGATGGTTATGTTATGGATGCATCTAAATTGATAGATTTTAAGAAGTTTGAAAACGATAGCAGTGTTTTAAACAAATTAAATCAAATTAAGAGCATTAAGAAAAAGCAATTTTGTGACTTTATAAACAAAAAGCAGTCAATTAAAATAGACCCTAATAGTTTATTTGACGTACAAGCAAAGCGTATGCATGAGTATAAGCGTCAACTTTTAAATGCACTTTATATAATCTCGCTATACAATGACTTAAAAGAAAATCCTGACCTAGATATTACGCCAAAAACATTTATATTTGGCGCAAAGGCTGCACCAGGCTATTATTTTGCAAAACAAATTATTAAACTTATTTGTTGCTTAAGTAAAGATATACAAAAACATCCTAAAATTAAAGAAAAACTAAACGTTGTATATTTAGAAGATTATTGTGTTTCTATGGCAGAAAAACTTATGCCAGCAACTGAAATTAGTGAACAAATTTCACAAGCGGGCAAAGAAGCAAGTGGTACGGGCAACATGAAGTTTATGATTAATGGTGCACTTACTATTGGAACGCTTGATGGCGCAAATGTTGAAATGCAACAGGCATGTGGAAAAGACAATATATTTATCTTTGGTTTAACAGCAGAAGAGGTAGAAAGAAAGTGGGCTCAGGGCTATAACTCATCACTATATTATGCAAATAATGTTAAACTTGAAAAAGTGTTAACTGCATTAAACGTTGGCTTTGATGGACAAAGCTTTAGCGACATTGCAAATTATTTGCTAACAGGCAGTCCTGTTGCAGACCCTTATATGTGCCTTGCCGATTTTGGCTCTTTCTGTGATATACATGAAGTTGCAGATAATGTTTATAAAAATAAAACTGATTGGGCAAAGAAAAGCCTTAACAACATTGCATCTGCTGGTATTTTTGCAAGCGATAGAAGTATTCGTGAATATGCAGATAACGTTTGGGGACTAAAGAGAATTAAATAATGTTATACAATCCACTTGATACTTTTTATAAAAGTCAAATAGGGGCAATACGCTCAAATAGTAAAATTACACTCAGAGTTAAGGGAGACTTTAACTCTGTAATTTTGCGTTGCAAAAAAGATGGTGCTGATTATGTTAGTTATCCTATGCAAAAAATTGACCATTATTTTGAAGTAAGTTTTTATTTAGAAAGTGGATTATATTTTTATTATTTTGAACTAGAAAACGGTCAATACATTTCAAATAGTTATGATTATGTTGGCGTAATTTCAAGTTTAAAGCAAGATTTTCAACTTACTATCTATGATAAAGAATTTGAAGTTCCGTCTTGGCTTTCGGGTGGCGTAATTTATCAAATTTTTCCAGACCGATTTTATAGGGCTGAAAAGCAAAAGCAAGTTCCCGACTATAAAGTTTTGCACGATAATTGGAACGAGCATCCTGTGTTTTTGCCAAACGAACAGGGCGAGATAATAAATAATGACTTTTTTGGTGGAGACCTTAAAGGCATTATAGAAAAACTAGACTATCTTGTTAGCATTGGTATAAGTGCAATTTACCTTAATCCTATTTTTAAGGCATTTTCTAACCATAGATACGATACGGGCGACTATATGCAGGTTGATGAACTGCTTGGTAATGAAAGCGACTTAGAAAGGTTGATAAATTGTGCAAAGGAAAAAGGAATTAAGATAATATTTGATGGTGTATTTAACCATACAGGTGACGATAGTATATATTTTAATCGTTATAACAGATACGATAGTTTAGGTGCTTATCAAGGTAAAGAATCAAAATATTATTCGTGGTATAATTTTAAGAATTTTCCTAACGAATATGATAGTTGGTGGGGTATAAAAACTTTGCCAGCAATAAACGAAGGCAACCAAGATTATATTAATTTTATTACTGGTGAAAATGGTGTAATTGACCATTACACAAAACTTGGCGTTGGTGGTTGGCGACTTGACGTTGTAGATGAACTTCCGTCTGAGTTTGTTAAAAGTATTAGAACGGCAGTAAAACGTGCCGATAAAGATGCTATAATCATTGGTGAAGTTTGGGAAGATGCGTCAAATAAAATTTCTTATGGTCAAAGAAGGGAATATTTTCAAGGAAAAGAACTTGATAGCGTTATGAACTATCCGCTTAAAAATGCTATAATTGAGTTCGTTAAGTATGGAAATGCAAAACTTTTATCACACACCATAAAAGAGCAAATGGACCATTATCCAAATAATGTTTTGCACTCGCTTATGAATATTTTGTCAACACATGATACTGCAAGAATTTTAACAGTTTTAGGTGGCGAAAGTTGTGAGGGAAAGGACATGATAACTCTTTCTAAATTAAAAATTAATCCATCACAAATGGAAAAAGCAATTTTTAACTTAAAAGTTGCCACACTTTTGCAATTTACGCTTTGTGGTGTGCCATCAGTATATTATGGAGATGAAGTTGGCATGCAAGGATATTCAGACCCATTAAATAGATGCACCTTTCCATGGGGTAATGAAAACTTTGAAATTTTAGATTGGTATAAGTTTTTATCTAATCTTAGAAAAGATTATTCGGCATTTATAAATGGTGAACTTAAGCAAATATACTGTGATAATGGCGTGTTTATTTTTAAGAGATTTGATGAAAAAAGTCAAATACTAGTGTGCGTTAATATTTCTTCAAATAGTTTTTGCTTTGAATATGAAGGGGAATTGAGAGAACTAATTACTAATCAAATTTATGCAGATAATTTTGAATTAAAACAAAAAAATATAGCAGTTTTTATTAATGACAAAGGAAGGCTTCTATGAAACAATTTGGGAATAGAGAATATTACGACTTAACACTTAAATTAACAGAAGATTTATGTAAAATTCCTGCACCATCTGGATTAGAAGACAAAAGAGCTGAGTATATCAAGACATATTTGCACGAAATAGGTTATAAAAATGCTTATATAGATAGTGCTAAAAATGTTATTTGGGATATTAAAGGGAATAATGACACGTATTCATTATTTATGGCACATACAGATACGGTATTTCCTGATTTAGAGCCATTACCATATATAGATGATGGCAAATACATTAAATGCCCTGGTGTTTGCGATGATACAGTTTGCGTTGCAATGATATTAGCATTTTGTAAATTCTTAAAAGACATTGATTACAAGGTTGAAAAATCAATTTTGTTTTCAGCAAACTCGTGTGAAGAAGGTTTAGGAGACCTTAAAGGTTGCAAGCAAATATTCAAAGATTTTGCAAACAAGATTGATGTTATGTTCACTTTAGATGGTGGATATAGCCACATTTGTAATAAAAGTGTTGGCTCGCATAGATATAAAGTTAGTTGCAAAACACAAGGAGGGCACTCTTTTGGCGCTTTTGGAAGAACTAATGCTATACAAGTTTTATCATCTATTGTTAATAAAATTTATCAAATACAAGTTCCTGAAATAAAAGAGACGAAAACAACTTATAACGTTGGAATTATTAACGGTGGCACGTCTGTAAATACTATTGCACAAGATGCTGAAATGCTTTGCGAATATAGGTCAGACGACAATGAGTGTTTAAGCATTATGAAAGATAAATTTTATCAAATTTTTGACCAAGTTAAAAGTGAGTATCCTGACGCGAAAATTACAATTGAACTTGTAGGTAATAGACCTGGTATGGGTAATGTTGATAAAGATAAATTAGATAAATACTCAAAAATGGCTGTTGAAGTTCAAGCAAAACACTCTAATTTAGAAGTTAAAGAAACTTCTGGCTCAACAGATTGTAATATTCCACACTCATTGGGTATACCAGCAGTTTGTGTAGGCGTTTATAAAGGTGCTGGCGTACATACAAGAGAAGAATATCTAGTAAAAGAGTCTGTAAAAATAGGCTTAAACGTATTAAACGACCTTTTTATGAAGGTTTCTAAATAAAAATCTATCTGCTAGCATCAAAATGCCATTAAATAGTTGACACTTTTAATAAAAGGTGCTATTATAAAGAAAAATAAATATAAACCGATGAAGTAAAGTAGTAGATTTTGTAGAGGTTTTTAGAGAGATTGTGGGTGGTGCAAACAATCAGCCGAGCAACTTTGAATGGATTACCGAGGGTGGCAATGAACATAATAGTAGTTGCTGACGCAAAGAGCCAAGCGTTAAAGTGGCAGGGCATTATTGTGCCCGAAAAAGTCAAAGTTTTTACTTTGTAAAAGTGGGTGGCAACACGGATATATTCGTCCCATAGAATATACCGTGTTTTTTATTTTAAATAAGGAGAATAATTATGCAAGACAAAAAAATTCCAACAAAAATGTATCTTCAAGAAAGTGAATTGCCAAAATGTTGGTATAATATAAATGCGATTATGAAAGATAAGCACGAGCCAGCGCTTAATCCTTCAACGTTAAAACCTATAACATTTGATGAATTAAGTGAAATTCTATGTGATGAACTTGCAAGACAAGAACTAAACATGACAGATGAATATATTCCTATTCCAGAAGAAGTTCAAGAGTTCTATAAAATGGTTCGTCCATCACCTTTAACAAGGGCGTATTTCTTAGAAAAAGTGCTTGATACACCAGCAGAAATCTATTATAAATTTGAAGGTAATAATACTTCTGGTTCTCATAAACTAAACTCAGCAATTGCACAAGCATATTACGCTAAAAAACAAGGTTTGACAAGCCTTACAACAGAAACGGGGGCAGGTCAATGGGGAACGGCGCTTTCTATGGCGTGCGCCTTCTATGGTCTTGATTTAACCGTATTTATGGTAAAAAGTAGTGCTGAACAAAAACCATTTAGAAAAGCAGTTATAGAAACATATGGTGGCAAGGTTATTCCAAGCCCATCTAACACAACAAACGTTGGTAGAGAAATATTAAAGGCTTTTCCAAACACGGGTGGTTCTCTAGGCTGTGCTGTTTCAGAAGCAACTGAAAGAGCATTAAACACTCCTAACTGCAGATACGTTTTAGGTAGCGTGCAAGACCATGTTATTTTGCACCAGTCAATAATCGGTTTAGAAACTAAAACTGCGCTTGAAAAATATGGCATAGAGCCAGATATGTTTATAAGTTGCGTTGGCGGTGGTTCAAACTTTGGTGGATTTATCGCTCCGTTTGTTAAAGATAAGATAGAAGGTAAAGCAAAATATAAAATTATCGGTGTTGAGCCAGCATCATGTCCATCTATGACAAGAGGAAAATATGCTTATGATTTTGGTGATACAGGCAAAATTACACCACTACTCAAAATGTGCACGCTAGGAAGCGGTTTTATGCCTTCAACAAACCATGCTGGTGGATTAAGATATCACGGCATGAATCCAATTGTTTCTAAACTTTATCATGATGGATATATTGATGCCGTTGCAGTTGAACAAACAAAGGTGTTTGAAGCGGCTGTTATGTTCGCAAAATCTGAAGGAATTCTTCCTGCACCAGAATCTTCGCACACAATTAGAGAAGTTATTGACCAAGCATTAAAATGTAAACAAACTGGTGAGAAGAAAACTATTGTATTTTGTTTGACAGGAACAGGTTATTTTGACCTTGCAGCATACACGGCATATAACAATAAAACTATGTCAGATTATATCCCAACAGACCAAGAACTTCAAAAGGGATTTGACACTTTGCCAAAAATAAACTAATTTGATAATTGTGTTATTATTGCTTGCAATATTAGAATAAATATATTATAATATTAGTATAAATTTTATGGAGGAAACATTGATGGCAGTAGCAGATAAGGTAATTGAACTTATTTCTAAGCAACTCAATAGACCTGTTGAAGAAATAACCTTAGATAAAGAAATTGTTAAAGATTTAGGCGCAGATTCTTTAGATGTTGTTGAAATGCTTATGAGTTTGGAAGAAGAATTTGAAATTTCTGTTCCAGAAGAAGATGCGGTTAACATTAAAACTGTTGGAGATATTATTAAACTTATTGAGCAAAGTAAATAATATTTTAACAAAAATTGAATTTAATTAAACAAAAAATAAGAAGTCATTAATTTTAATGACTTCTTGTTTTTTTTGTTATAAAGTTATTTATAAATGAATATATAGAGATAATTATTTTTTCTTCTTAGATAGGTCAAGATTCTTAAATAATTTTTGCAATATAATTGCAAGTGGAATATCTGCAAGCACAACAAGTGCAATTGTAATTAAGTTAACGTAATACTTGCTTAATGGAAGTAATTTTGCAAGTGTTATATAACTACCTAAATTCGTAGTCATTGCAAGGGCAGATATTAAAATAATTATAAATAAATTAGAAAAGAATACTAACGAGCGATACTTGTTTAGTGGTTTGCAAGCGATAAATAGGTTGATAACGCCAGCAAAAGTTAATACGTAAATGCCCATAGTATCAAAAATTTCTTTATTAAGCGATGGGTTAGGCATTCTAAATAATTCAATAATAAACACGCTTAATACCATAAGTAAGGCACTAGGTAAGGACTTTTTAATTATATAACTAATAAAATGCCCGTCAACTCTAGCGTCGTTTGGTTGGAACGATAAGAAGAATGTTGGAATACCAATAATAAACACTTCAAACATAATCATATTTGAAAGGGTGTAAGGGTATGTGTCCATATAAGGAAGACATAACGTTATAATTCCCCAAAGCATTGTGAAAAGTGTTTTCATCAAAAATAAAGATGCCGAACTTTGAACGTTGTTGATAACCCTTCTTCCTTCGTATACAATTTTAGGCATTGAATTGAAGTTGTTGTCAAGTAGCACTAAGTGAGATACGTTTCTTGCAGCGTCGCTTCCAGAGGCTACAGAAACAGCGCAGTCTGCTTCTTTAAGTGCTAAAATATCGTTTACGCCATCGCCAGTCATTGCGGTGACGTGGCCAGCACTCTTTAATGCTTTAACTAAAATTGCTTTTTGTTCAGGGGATACTCTACCAAATACAGTATAATTATTTGCGGCATCAAAAACTTGTTCATCAGATAAACCTTCTAAACTAATAAATTTATCGGCATTATCAATTCCAACTCGCTTAGAAACTTCAGAAACAGTAATTGCATTATCGCCCGAAATAACCTTTATTTGAACGTTGTTGTCCTTAAACCATTGAATTGTTGAAATAGCATCTTCTCTAATATTATCAGCAATTACAATAAGTGAAATTGCGCTAAAATCGTTAGGTATATTGTCTTCAGCAAGCATTATTTCTGATTTTGCTAAAACTAAAACTCTAAGACCTTTTTTAGTGTATTCATCAATTTTTTCTTTATGTAAATTTAATTGCGTTTTGTCAAGCACAAATTCAGGTGCGCCAAAAGCAAAAGTGCCAATACCATCAAAACTAACGGCAGATAATTTTCTTTTTGAACTAAATGGTAGTGTATAGATAGGGGTAAAATGACTTTCTTGACCAAAATAGTTAAGCATTGCTATAGCCGTTTGATTGTTGTCTTGTAGGGCATTGAGCATTGAACTTATAATAGGTTTAATATCAATGTTTTGGTCGGTTAGGTTGTCAATATTGCTTACCGTCATTTTGCCATCAGTAATTGTTCCAGTCTTGTCAAAACATATTGTATCAACACGGGCAAGCATTTCTAATGAATATAGGTCTTGAACTAAAGTTTTATGTTTTGCAAGTTTGATTATGCCAACGGCAAGTGCTACGCTTGTTAGTAAAAACATGCCGGCAGGTATCATACCGATAACAATTGTTGACGTGCCAAGTATCGCTTTTGGGAGTTCGGCACCTTTAACAAAAATACTCCTTAAAATAGAGGCAATTGCAATAGGGACTATTATACAACTTATAACTTTAATAATAAGTTTGAGTGAACTCATTATTTCTGATTGTGGTTTTTTATATGCTTTTGCTTTTTCAGAAAGCGTTTCAACATAATTATCTTTTCCTACTTTAATTGCTTGAACAGTGCAAACTCCACTCGTTATAAAACTTCCTGCAAGAAGCGTATCGCCTTCACATTTTTTTACAGCGATAGATTCTCCTGTTAAAAGCGATTCATTAACTTCTATTTCGCCTTTTAAGATTTTGCAGTCGGTTGGGATTTGATTTCCAATTCCAAGTAAAATTATGTCGTCTAGGACTATTTCAGATGACATAATTTCAACTACTTGTCCCCCCCTTACAACTTTAATAGTTTTATTCGCAACCAAAGAAAGTTTGTCTATGCACTTTTTTGCTCTAACTTCTTGTATTATACCAATTGATATATTGGCAACATAAAAGAAAACAAAAAAGAAGTTTCCAAGTGTTGCGCCACTTAAGATTAGTGAAATAAAAACGATTAAGCCCAATAGGTTGAAAAATGTACATAAGTTATTTGCTAAAATGTTTATGTACGATTTGGAATATTTTTGATTAACCTTATTAATTAACCCATTTTCGTATCTAGAAGCAACTTGGGTTTCGTTTAGCCCCAACGTTATGTCGGGGTTATATCTTTGAGTATTTGTTGTTAAAGTGATTTTCTTTGACATTTTACACCTTTATAATGAAAAATTATATTATAATGTTTACTAAACGATTTGGGACGACAATAAGTTTTTTGAGTGTTTTTCCTTGTAGTTCTTGTGATAATTTCTCATCACTATATATAATTTCTTTAATTGTGTCTTGGTCAGCATCATTTGGCAACATAATTTTAGCGCGCATTTTACTGTTGATTTGTACGGCAACTTCAACTTGGTCTAATACAAGTGCGCTTTCATCACAAACAGGGTATTTGGCATTAAAGATTGATGTTTTATTGCCAAGCATTTCCCAAATTTCTTCAGCAAAGTGTGGGGCACAAGGCGCAAGCAATAATATAAGCGATTTAAAGCAATTCTTAAATACGTTTATATTAATTTGTTCTAATGTATCGTACTTAGAAAGTGCGTTTAATAATTCCATTAAACGAGCGACTGAAGTATTAAATGAGAATACTTCCATATCTTTATCAACGCATTTAATTGCATAGTTTGTTGCGTATAGAAGTGCCTTTTCTTCTTTACCTATGGTATTGTTCTTGTTTGGTTGAAGTTTTACAAGTTTATTTGCAAGTCTTTCAATTCTATCTAGGAATTTTGTAATTGCTTTAATGCCGTCATCATTCCAAGGGCCACCTTCTGTATAAGAGAAGCCAAACATTAGGTATAATCTTAAAATATCAGAGCCATATTCTTGTACGTATGGGTCTGGTGCGATAACATTGCCCTTTGACTTACTCATTCTTTGTCCGTCAGGTCCTAAGATAACACCTTGGTGAACTAAAGATTTAAATGGCTCGTCAAAGTTTAAGTATCCCATATCTCTTAATGCTTTAGTAATAAAGCGAGCATAAAGTAAGTGCATACAAGCATGTTCAGCGCCACCAACATATTTATCAACAGGTAGCATTTTATTAATAATTTCTGGGTTAAAAGGCTCTTTAGCATTTTGTGCATCAGGGTATCTTAAATAATACCAACTTGAGCAAACAAACGTATCAAGAGTGTCAGAATCACGCTTTGCAGGTGCGCCACAAATAGGGCATACAGTATTTGTAAAGCCTTCATGCTTAGCGAGTGGAGATTCTCCGTCAGGCTTAAATTCTACGTCATATGGCAATTTAACAGGTAATTGGTCATAAGGAACAGGAACTGTTCCACACTTATCGCAATGGATAACAGGGATAGGTGCACCCCAATAACGTTGACGAGAAACTAACCAATCACGTAATCTATAATTGGTTTTGTGCTCTGCCTTGCCTTGTTTTACAAGTTCATTTATAATTGCCTTTCTTGCTTCTTCGCTTGATAGACCATCAAAACCAGGACTATTCATAACAATGCCGTCTTCAGTAAATGGAAGGTCATCTGCACAGTTGCAACCTTTAATAACACGGGTGATAGGAAGGCCGTATTTGTTTGCAAAAGCAAAGTCTCTATCATCATGAGAAGGAACGCCCATTACAGCGCCTGTGCCGTATGAATATAATACATAATCGGCAACGTAAATTGGCACGCTTTTGCCATTTATAGGATTTATTGCATTATGTCCAATATATACGCCGGTTTTTTCACGTGAAGTTGAAAGTCTGTCTATTTCATTGCATTTTGATGTTTCAAAAATATAATCTTCAACAAGCTTTCTTTGTTTGTCAGAAGTTAATTTTGCTACTAAAGGGTGTTCTGGTGCTAAAACAACGTAAGATACGCCAAAGAGTGTGTCTGCACGTGTTGTAAATACCTTAAATTTATCCCCACTTTCTGCAGTAAATTCAATTTCACCACCAGAAGACTTGCCTATCCAGTTCTTTTGCATAAGTTTAGTTTTTTCTGGCCAATCAAGATTGTTTAAGCCTTGAAGTAATTCTTCAGCGTAGTCTGTAATTTTAAAGAACCATTGTGTTAAATTCTTTTTAACAACAACAGATTTACATCTTTCGCACTCGCCATTAACAACTTGTTCATTTGCAAGAACGGTTTGACAACCAGGGCACCAGTTTACAGGCGCGTCTTTTCTATATGCAAGGCCATTTTCGTAAAGTTTTAAAAATAGCCATTGTGTCCATTTGTAGTAATCTTCATTGCAAGTTTTTATTTCAGCGCTCCAATCAAACATTGCACCCATTTCGCTTAGTGTTTGTTCCATGTTTTCAATGTTTTGCATTGTTGAATCTTTTGGGTGAATACCTGTTTTAATTGCATAGTTTTCAGCAGGTAAGCCAAAAGCATCAAAACCCATAGGTTGAAAAACTTCAAAACCTTTCATTTTCTTATAGCGAACAAAACTATCTGTAGGGCCATAGTTATACCAGTGACCTAAGTGAAGTTTTGATGCAGAAGGGTATGAGAACATTTCTAAGCAATAATATTTTTTGTCAATATTTTTTGGGTTAAAGTTTGCTAATTTTTCCTTTTCCCAAATTTCTTGCCATTTTTTTTCAATTTTTTTGATGTCCATAAAAGTCAAATTGCCTCCACGATAATTATATAAAACATAGTAATTATATATTAAAATAACACAATAGTCAAGAATAATTTATAACAATAGGCGAGTTCAATGAAAATTTTTATTTATTTTATAAATAAACGTGTGCGTGTTCAGGGCTCATAAATCAATAGGGCTATTCGTTTTTGTCTAAATGATAGGATAAAACATGTTTATTTAATTAAAAAACACTAAATTTGAAAAACTTGTTATTTAACATGTAAAATATAATGTTTTTAACTATTATTATGTCACACATAATGACTTGTTTTGCCTAAATAACACATGCAAATGATGAGTGTTATAATAATTGAAATTTTGTTTAAAAGGTTTTGCCATAAAATTTAGGAATTTACTTGCTATTTTTGCATTTATTCAGTTGACTTTGATAATATAAAAGTATATAATATATAAGAATTTTATATAGAGGAACAATATGGCTAACATTTCACTTTATTATCGCGAATACAAATATTTTTATTATTATCAAAGATAATAATCTTTTTGTGTGCGGTGTAATGTGGTTAACTGTATGATTTATGCCGTCACTACGTTGTGACGGTTTTTTACTTGGAGGCTAGCTTAATGACAATTGCATATATTATTTTAGTTCTATATGTTTTATCAATGATAATGATAACCGTGTATACAAAAAATCGCTCAAGGTCGGTTAATGACTTTTTGATGGCTGGTAAAAAAGGGCTTAATGGTTGGATGAGCGCTTTTGCATATGGCACGACATACTTTTCAGCAGTAATTTTTATTGGTTATGCAGGTAAATTTGGTCAATCTTATCAAATGGCAGCAACGTGGATAGGTATTGGCAATGCATTTTTGGGTGCACTTTTTGCTTGGAAAGTTTTGGCAAAAAGAACTAAGGTTATGACCCATAAATTGCACACTAAAACCATGCCTGAATTTTTTGAAAAGCGATATGATAGCAAGAATATTAAACTTTTTTCAGCAATTATAATTTTCGTTTTCTTAATTCCTTATTCGGTTTCAGTATATAACGGACTTAGCAATTTATTTGAAATGGTTTTTGGAATTGAAGGTTGGATTATTATGCTTGCACTTGCAGGTATAACGGCACTATATTTGTTTTTTGGTGGATATTTTGCAACAGCACTTTCTGATTTTATTCAAGGCATAATTATGCTTATCGGTGTTGTTTTAATGGTTGTTTTCTTTCTTAAAAGTGAATACGTTGCGTGGGATATATCCTCTCTTAATTGGTTTACTTTTAGTAGTGAAAACAAAGGACTTTTTGGCGATACAATTTCGTTAATTTCTCTAATTTTATTAACGTCTTTTGGTGTGTGGGCTCTGCCACAAACAATACATAAATATCACACGGTTAGAGATGATAAGGCAATAAATCAAGGTATGATTGTAAGCACAATATTTGCTCTCGTTATCGGCTTTGGTGCATATTTTGTTGGGGGACTTAGTCAGGCGCCAGGTTTTTCTAACCAATTAAGTGGTGTTGGTTCAGATGATATTATACCTACAATGTTAAGTCTATTAGGTCAGCCTTGGCTTCTTGGAATAATTGCTGTGTTAATACTTTCTGCAAGTATGTCAACGCTATCTTCGGTTTCGCTTTCAAGTGCATCTGTTGTTGCTATAGACCTTTATAAAGGTTTTATTGATAAAGAGGCAAAAGATAAGAAAGTAAACATAATTATGCGTGTTTTATGCCTTATTTTTATTGCAATTTCGGTTTTTTTAGCAATATTAAATGACGTATATAAAGTTTCAGCAATAGCATACCTAATGGGTTTAAGTTGGGGGACACTTGCAGGTTGTTTTATCGGGCCTTATGTTTTAGGTCTTGTATGGAAAAAAGTGACAAAATGTGCTGTGTGGGTATCTATGATTACATCATTGATTCTTACAATTGCCTTGATATTTATATTAGGCTACTTTAAATGTGGTGCAAACATCACATTTGGCTTAATACTTCAAAATGGTGTAAATTGTTCACCATTAATTGGAGTTATTTGCATGATATCATCAATAATTTTAACCTTCGTTATAAGTTTGTTCACAAAGCAACTTGATAGTAAAGTTATAGATAATGCGTTTAATGATATGGAAAACAATCAAACGGCTTAGTTTGGTTTTAAGGAGATAATATGATTTGGTCAAAGGAAGAAACTCTTTCTAGGAGTGAAATTGAAAAAATTCAACTTGAAAGATTGCAAGAAACTGTGTCTAGAGTTTATGAAACCGTTCCTGCATACAGACAAAAAATGCAAGAAAAAGGCATTGTTCCATCAGATATAAAGTCACTTAGGGACCTTGCAAAATTACCTTTTGTGACAAAACAGGATATGAGAGATACATATCCTTTTGGACTTTTTGCAGTTCCAAAGAACAAACTTGTAAGAATTCACGCTTCAAGTGGTACAACTGGTAAACCAACGGTTGTAGGATATACTGAAAATGATATTAAGGTATGGACTGAATGTGTTTCTCGTATTGCTTGTATGGGTGGGGCAACTCAAGATGATGTTGCGCAAATCTGCTTTGGGTACGGTATGTTTACCGGTGCTTTAGGTCTTCATTACGGCTTAGAAAATATTGGGGCAACAATAATCCCATCTTCAACAGGAAATTCTGAAAAGCAAATTATGTATATGAAAGATTTTGGAACAACACTTCTTGTCGCAACACCATCTTATGCACTTAGACTTGCTGAGGTGGCTAGGGAAATTGGAGTTGACCCTGCAAAAGACTTAAATGTAAAAATTGGTCTTGTGGGTAGTGAACTTTTAACTGATGCAATGCGTGAAGAAATGCATAAGGCGTGGGGTAAAGATATGCTCGTCACTTCAAACTATGGCATGAGCGAGTTGATGGGACCAGGTGTTTCAGGTGAGTGCGAACAACTCTGTGGAATGCACATAAATGAAGACTATTTTATTCCTGAAATTATAGACCCTATCACAGAAGAAGTTTTACCTGCAGGTGAAAAAGGTGAACTCGTTATAACTTGCATCAAAAAGGAAGCAATTCCACTGATTAGATATAGAACCAAAGATATAACTCGTTTATTCTACGAGCCATGCAAATGTGGAAGAACGTTCTGCAGAATGGAAAATTTGTCTGGAAGAAGTGATGACATGCTTAAAATTCGTGGTGTAAACGTCTTCCCAAGTCAAATTGAAGAAGTAATATTAAGTTTTGACGAATTAGGCCCACACTATGAAATTGTGGTCACAAGAGAAGGCTATACGGACAAACTTGAAATAAGGGTTGAACTTACTCATTCTACTGATTCATTTGCAGTGTTAGAACAATTGTCAAACGCTGTTAGAAATAAATTAAAAGTGATTTTAGGTTTAGATGCTAAAGTTAAGTTAGAATCACCAAACACTCTTCAAAGATTTGAAGGTAAAGCAAAAAGAATAAAAGATTTAAGAGGAAAATAAAATGGAAGAAAAAATTATTATGCTTGGCAATGAAGCAATTGCCAGAGGTGTGTACGAAGCAGGTGTTAAAGTTTCAAGTGCGTATCCAGGAACACCAAGCACTGAAATTAGTGAATATCTTTCTAAGTATAACGAAGTCTATACTGAATGGGCGCCAAACGAAAAAGTAGCAGCAGAAGTTGCTTTTGGCGCATCATTTGCAGGTGTTAGAAGTCTTGCATGTATGAAACACGTTGGGCTAAACGTTGCAAGTGACCCATTATACACATTTTCTTATACAGGCGTAAATGGTGGTGCAGTTATTGTTGTTGCTGATGACCCAGGTCTTGCAAGTTCTCAAAACGAACAAGACACGCGTATGATTGCTCGTGCAGCACATATTCCTGTTGTAGAGCCATCTGATAGCATGGAGGCAAAAGAATTTGTTAAGTTTGCTTATGAATTAAGTGAAAAATATGATACACCAGTAATTTTAAGAACAACAACAAAACTTTCTCACTCTCAAAGCGTTGTAGAACTCAATGTTAGGGCTGAAGTATGTGATAAAGATTATAACCGTGACGTTAGAAAATACGTTATGATGCCAGCATCAGCAATCGGCAGACACTTAGTTGTTGAGGCTAGGGATAATAAAATTGCTGAAGACGGCTGTAATTTTCCTATAAATAAAATGCAAATTCAAGACAAAAAAATAGGATTTATTACAAGTGGTATTGCTTATCAATACGTAAAAGAAGTTTGCCCAAATGCAAGCGTATTAAAACTTGGACTTGTAAACCCACTTCCTAGAAAACTTATAGAAGAATTTATTAGTCAAGTTGACACAGTATATGTGTTTGAAGAACTTGAACCTGTTATTGAAGAACAAGTTAGGTCTTGGGGATATGAAGTTAAAGGTAAAGAACTTTTCACAAGACAAGGTGAATATAGCGCAAATATGCTTAAAAAAGCACTTTTTGGGATTAATGAAGTTGTATTTGAAAAGAAACAATCTCCAAATCGTCCTCCAATTCTTTGCCCAGGTTGTCCACATAGAAGTGTGTTCTCAGTTTTAAATAAACTAAAAATTCATGCTGCAGGCGACATAGGTTGTTATACTTTGGGTGCAGTTGCTCCACTTGGCGTAATTGACAGCACACTATGTATGGGCGCAAGTATTTCTACTTTACACGGAATTGAAAAGGCAAGGGGTAAAGACTTTATAAAAAATTGGGTTGCAGTAATAGGCGATTCAACATTTTTACACACAGGCATAAATTCGTTAATTAACTTGGTGTATAACAAGGCGACAGGCACTGTTCTTATTTTAGATAATAGAACAACAGGTATGACTGGTCACCAAGAACACGCTGCAACGGGAAAAACGCTTAAAGGTGAAGAAACTAACGCAATTGATTTAGAAGTGCTTTGCAGGGCTGTAGGCGTTAATAACGTATTGACAATCAATGCGTTTGACATTAAGACATTAGAAAGTGCAATTAAAGAAAGTGTTAACGGAGATACTCTCACAGTTATTATTGCTAAAGCACCTTGTGCACTTTTAAAAGGTCAAAAATTCCCATATAAATGCGTATGTGATACAGAAAAATGTAAAAAATGTGGTATGTGCTTAAAGATAGGTTGCCCAGCGATAACAAAACAAGCAGATGGAACTGTTAAAATTGATGAATCAATGTGTAATGGTTGTGGTTTGTGTAAGAGTTATTGCAAATTTGATGCTATAAACAAGGTGGAAAAGTAATATGAAACAATTAAACATAATGGTTGTCGGCGTAGGTGGACAAGGTACACTTTTAACAAGTAGAATTATAGGTAAAACAGCACTTAATGCTGGCTTTGACGTAAAACTTTCTGAAGTGCACGGTATGGCACAACGTGGTGGTAGCGTTGTCACATTTGTTAGATTTGGTCAAAACGTTAGTGAACCGGTTGTAGAAGAAGGTTGTGCAGATATCTTGATTGCGTTTGAAAGACTTGAAGCATATAGATATTCTCATTATCTAAAAAAAGACGGTGTTATTATAGTAAACGATTGCAGAATTGACCCTATGACAGTTGTAATCGGTGCAAGTACATATCCTGAAAATATTATTGAAGAATTGAAAAATGAACACAAAGTTATTGCTATTGACGGTATGGCAATTGCTAAAAACCTTGGCAACTCTAAGGTTCTAAATTCAGTTGTATTAGGTCTATCAGCAAAATATATAGGTTTTAATAAAGAACAATGGCTTGACGTTGTTAGAAAAACAGTTCCACAAAAAACCATTGAAATAAATGAAAAAGCATTTTTAAGTGGATATGAATTTTAGTTTTTGCTAAAATTTGTTATAAATTGAGTGAATAAAATGTTAATTTTATAAATTCAGTTTGTATTAATAGGAGAAAATTATGGTAGCAAAACAATTATCTGTTTTTATCGAAAATAGGCAAGGAAGATTAGGTGAAGTTTTAAATGTTTTAAGACAAAACAATGTAAATATCTTGTCACTTAGTTTGGCTGATACAACTGAGTATGGTTTGTTAAGGCTTATTGTAAACAATCCAGAACTAGGTAAAGAAAAACTTGCAAACGATGGTTTTTCAACAATATTAACAGATGTTTTAGTGTTAAAAATTTCACATCAATCAGGTTCGCTTCAACAACTTTTAGAAACTCTTTCTAATAATGACGTTAACATTGAATACATGTATGGACTTTCTATTGATGGTGAAGAGGCTTCGGTTGTACTTAAAACTTCTGACATTAAAAAGGCTGAAGAAGTTTTAGATGCTTATGGCGTTAAAACATTATCAACAAAGGATATTGAGTCACTATAATATGATTATTGATTTTCACACACACATTTTTCCTGATAAAATTGCAAGTTCAACAATAGGTGCGCTTGCAAGTGTTTCTGGCTCAAAAGCATATACTGACGGAACAGTTAATGGTATGCTTGAAGCCCTAAATCGTGCAAATGCTGATATAGCAATTGCATTGCCTGTGCTTACAAAAGCAACACAATTTGACAGTGTTTTAAATTTTGCATGCGCTGTAAACGAGCAATTTAAAAATAGTCAAAGAAAAATTATTTCTTTTGCTGGCATGCATCCAGAATGTGAGAATATTGATGAAAAAATACAAAAAATAAAAAGTTTGGGCATAAAAGGTATAAAAATTCATCCTGATTATCAAAGCACGTATATTGATGACCAAAGATATATCAATATTATCAAATGTGCTAAAAAACACGATTTAATCGTTGTCACTCATTCTGGAATTGATGATGGTTATGCCGGCATGCCGGTTAGATGTCCTGTGGATAGAGTGCTAAAGGTTATTAAAGAGGTTGATTACGATAAGTTTGTGCTTGCGCATTTTGGTGCACATAGACTTTGGGAGCAAGTATTAGATGAACTTGCAGGCAAAAACGTTTATTTTGATACGGCTTTTACTTTAAACGATATCAACAAAGACTTGTTTAAGGCCATTGTATCTAAGCACGGAAGTGATAAAATCTTGTTTGCAACAGATTGTCCTTGGAGAGATATTAAAGAAGATTATGAAATTATAAGTTCATACGGTATAGAACAGAGTGACTTTGACAAGATTTTATATAAAAATGCGTTAAAATTATTAAATTTATAGGTGAATTATGGATTATAATCAAAATTCTTATGCGCTTGGAAGTAAGCGTTCAATCATTAGAGAAATATTTGAATACAGTAAGGTTAGGGCTAGCCAAATCGGTGCTGAAAACGTTTTTGATTTTAGTTTGGGCAATCCAAGTGTTGAGCCACCAAAAGAAGTAATCGATAGCATAAAAGAATTACTTAATGGCGAAAATCAAACGGTTTTACACGGCTACACTTCAGCACAAGGCGATTTGTCGGTTAGAACTGCCGTTGCAGAAAATATAAATAAAAGGTTTAATGCAAATGTTTCACCAAACAATATTTATATGACTTGTGGTGCGGCCGCATCTTTATCAATATGTTTAAAAGCCGTTGTTAATCAAGGTGATGAATGTATTGTTTTTGCACCTTTCTTTACAGAATATAGGGTGTTTGTTCAAAATGCTTTGGGTGAACTTGTTATTTCTAATCCGGATAAAGATTTACAAATTGATTTAGCTGATTTTGAAAGTAAAATCACACCAAAAACAAAAGCAGTAATTATTAACTCACCAAACAACCCAAGTGGTGTTGTTTACACTGAAAGCGTAATTAAATCACTTTGTGATATTTTAAGAAAAAAGCAACAAAAATATGGAAAAACTATATATTTAATTGCTGATGAACCTTATAGAGAACTTGTATATGGCGATATTTTTGTGCCATACCTTATGAATTATTATGATAATTCAATGGTGTGTTATTCATACTCTAAATCATTGTCTCTTCCAGGTGAAAGAATAGGTTATATTGCTGTAAATCCTTGTATGAGCGATAGTCAAAATGTATACCTTGCAATTTGTGGTGCAGGAAGAAGTTTAGGATATGTTTGTGCGCCAAGTTTGTTCCAACAAGTTGTAAAAAGATGCATTGATGCTAAAGTTAATATTGATGCATATAAGAAAAATAGGGACTTGCTATACATAAGTTTAACTGAATATGGCTTTGACTGTGTTAAGCCTGACGGTGCATTTTATCTTTTTGTAAAAAGTCCAGATGGAGATGCGTATTCATTCTATGAAAAGGCAAAAGAAAAAGAAATTCTAGTTGTGCCATGTGATGATTTTGGCGTTAAAGGTTATGTAAGAATTGCATATTGCGTTGATTATAATAGAATTAAAAATTCTCTTGCTGGTTTTAAGATTCTAGCAAAAGAATGTGGTTTAAGTAAATAAATTATTAAATTAAAAGAAGGTTTACTTTGATAAGTAAACCTTCTTTTTTTTGTTAAAATTTAATCGTTTTATTTTGCAGTTAATTCGTATAGGTTGGCTTTATAACTTTGCATTGATTTAATAATAATCTTAACAGCCTCATCTTTATCAGAAGCCACGTCAACCGTTGTATTTTTGTTTTCTAACTGTTTATAAACAGTAAAGAAGTGGCGCATTTCATCAAAAATGTGCTGTGGTAAATCATGTATGCTCTTATATGTATTATAGTTAGGGTCAGTATCAGGAATTGCAATAATTTTTTCATCAACAGAGCCATTATCGTTCATAATGATAACGCCAATAGGGTAGCATTTAACCAAACTCATAGGAATAAGACTTTCAGAACATAAAATTAATACGTCAAGAGGGTCGTTATCTTCTGCTAGTGTGTGAGGAATAAATCCATAGTTTGCTGGATAGTGTGTTGATGTGTATAAAATTCTGTCAAGACGTAAAAGTCCTGTCTTTTTGTCCATTTCATATTTTTGTTTAGAGCCTTTACTAATTTCAACTACGGCTATAAATTCATCTGGTGTAATTCTATTACTTTCTATATCGTGCCATATATTCATAAAAATACTCCTTTTGCTTTTAATATGCCTATTTTAACACTTTTTTATAGTAAAAGCAAATAAATATTGATAAATTTAAGAAAAACATAAAATATAGATATTAAAAATTTGCACAAAATATAAATGTTTGATATAATAATACGCAGTAATATTTTAACTTATATATAATGTTTGTATTATATTGCAAAAAAAGGATGGTGCTAGATAATGAGTGAATGTTCTCACAACTGTTCGTCTTGCAATAAAGACTGTTCAGAAAGAAAAGATTTTAAAGAAAAACAAAACGAACTTAGCAATATTAAAAAAGTTATTGGTATTGTCAGTGGCAAAGGTGGTGTTGGTAAATCTCTTATAACAGCATTACTTTCAGTTTTAACAAAACGAAAAGGCTTAAAAACTGCAATACTTGATGCGGATATAACAGGCCCATCAATTCCAAAACTTTTTGGATTAAATAAAAGAGCAGAGGCAATGGATGACAAATATTTATTACCTGTAATTTCTAAAACGGGAATAGAAGTTATGTCAATAAACTTGCTTTTAGAAAATCAAAATGACCCAGTTGTATGGCGCGGTCCTGTAATCGCTGGTGCCGTTAAACAATTTTGGACTGACGTTGTTTGGAACGATGTTGACTATATGTTTGTTGATATGCCTCCAGGAACAGGTGATGTGCCACTTACAGTATTTCAATCATTACCGATTGACGGTATAGTTGTTGTTGCATCTCCACAAGAACTTGTTTCTATGATAGTTTCTAAGGCTGTTAAGATGGCAAACATGATGAATATACCAATAATTGCCCTTGTTGAAAACATGTCATATTTTGAATGTCCAGACTGTAAAAAGAAAATAGAAATTTTTGGGCATAGTAAGGTTGATAAAACGGCGAGCGAATTTGGAATAAAAAATGTTGCAAAATTACCAATAAATCCAGAATTTGCAACTCTTGCCGACAATGGTAATATTGAAGAATTTGAGGGTGAATATTTAGATAACGTTGTAGATGCAATATTATCTATTTAATTGATTAAATATGGAAAGTAAAAATAATTTTAATGACGGACTTTGTCAAGTTCAACAAAAGAAAGTAGGGTTTAGTGGAAAACTTGGTTTCGTTCTTGCTGCGGCAGGTTCTGCAGTAGGGCTTGGAAATTTGTGGCGTTTTCCTTATCTAGTTGCTAAGTATGGTGGTGGCGCATTTATATTTTGCTATGTTTTCCTTGCTATCTTTTTTGGAATTGCACTTTTGATGCTTGAAATTGGTATTGGTAGAAATACGGGTAAAAGTGTTGTAGGTGCTTTTCCTGCGTTAAATAAAAAATTTAAGTGGGTTGGTTATTTATCTATTGTTGCGCCACTTTTAATAGTGCCATACTACTGCGTTATAGGTGGTTGGGTTGTTAAGTATGCTTGGTCTTTTATTGTTGGAAGTGAAGGTTTAGTAGGTGCAACTTCAACAACCATGACTAAAAACTTTTTTGATAGTTTTGTTGCAAGCAATGTTTCTCCACTAATATTCTTTTTAATTTTTGCCTTTGTGACTATTTTAATTGTAAGTTTTGGCGTAAAAGACGGAATTGAAAAAATGAGCAAAATTCTTATGCCAGCGCTTGCTATTTTGGCTGTTTTATTGATGATATATGTTTTATTCCAAGATAATTCAAGCAAAGGTTTAGAATATATTTTTGTGCCAAAAATTGAAGATTTTACTTTTAATACAGTGCTTGCTGCATTAGGCCAACTTTTTTATTCAATGTCTATTGGTATGAGCATTATGATAACTTATGGCTCATATATGAAAAAAGAGGTTAATATAAAATCTTCAGCAACGCAAATAGCCATTTTTGACAGCGCATTTGCTTTTGTTGCGTCAACTATAATTATACCTGCAGTATTTGCCTTTGGCAGTGGCGAAGGTGCCTTAAAACAAGATGGACCAGCGCTTATGTTTATTCAACTCACAAATGTTTTTAATGCGCTTCCAGCAGGCACAGGCAGAATTGTGGCCATTGTATTCTTTTTATTAGTTTTCTTTGCTGCTGTGACAAGTTCAGTTTCGCTTGTTGAGGCAATTGTTGCAGTTTTAACTGAAAATGGAAAAATTAAAAGAAGAACGGCTTGTGCAATTGTGTTTGGTGTAATTTTTGTGCTTGGAAGTTTATCATCACTTGGTTTTGGTGCGCTTAGTGGAGTAAAGATTTTTGATAAAGATATTTTAAGTATGTTTGATTTTCTTGCAAACAACGTCTTAATTCCTATAATCGCGATTATTACTTGCGTATTTGCAGGTTGGTGTATAAACAAAAATATAATTCCTAAAGAAATTGGAATTGATAAAAATAAAGCATTAAATACATATTTTAACGTAATAATAAAATTTGTTGCACCAATTTGTATATTTGTTATTCTTATTTCAGGCTTGTTTTTAAGTTTGTAATATTAAAAATATAAAATAAAAGTCACACAAACCGTGTGACTTTTTTCTTTTTAATAAATATTAAAATAAAAAAGGAGAGATACACTAATTCGTATCTCTCACTTTGGTGGGAAGGGGTGGATTCGCTTCTCTCGAGCCTCCCGATAAACAGTAGGTGACTACTGTTTACCCTGCGGGAAAATTGCAAGCAATTTTTCTCCTAATTCGAATCCACGATAAATTTTTACAAATTAAAAAGGAGAGATACATATAAATTGTATCTCTCTCTTTGGTGGGAAGGGGTGGATTCGAACCACCGAAGTCGCTGACGACAGATTTACAGTCTGTTCCCTTTGGCCACTCGGGAACCTTCCCAAAATTGGAGCTGGTGACTGGAATCGAACCCGCAACCTGCTGATTACAAATCAGCTGCTCTGCCAGTTGAGCTACACCAGCGATTAAACTTGGTGCCTCGGGGCGGAATCGAACCACCGACACAGGGATTTTCAGTCCCTTGCTCTACCTACTGAGCTACCGAGGCATACAAGTTGTTTTTTATGAAAATGCTTGGAAAAAAATACAAGCATTTTCATTTCGCGACCCGGAAGGGGCCCGAACCCTCGACCTCCACCGTGACAGGCTGGCGTACTAACCATCTGTACTACCGGGCCAAATATATAATTGATTGGTGGGCCTTCACGGACTCGAACCGCGGACCAATCGGTTATGAGCCGACCGCTCTAACCTACT
>JAZRRZ010000043.1:0-1186 GCA_045651185.1 Christensenellaceae bacterium
GGGTATGTTATAATACGAAGTGCAACACTCGTAAAAAAAGATAGTAGAAACAATAGAATAATAAATTTGTATTTTTGAGAGAAAGGCGAAGCCTTGAACGAAAAAAATACAAATTTGGGCAAAAGTATAGACTTCATGCCGTCCAAGGTGTAGAATGTAGTCACCACAACAAACATCTTTAACGGAGGTCAGCATGAAGTCCTACAAACATTTTACCACAGAAGAACGGAAATGTCTACAACAATTTTTATCTGAAGGCTTAAGTTTTCGAAAAATTGCAGATCTGCTTGAAAGAAGCCCTTCTTCTATTAGCCGAGAGGTCAACAGAAACAAAGCAAAATACAAACCCCATAGCAAACCTGACAACAAATATTGGTATAACTATTGGCGCGCTCAAAATTTGTATATTAGGCGCAGACGCGAACAAAAACGTTTTGTTTTGAATCCCAATACTCCCGAATGGGATTTTATTGTTTCACACTTGAAACAATATTGGACACCCGAACAGATATGCGGACGCTGGGAGCTGCTTTATCCCGAACGCAAAAAGCTTTGTATCGCCACGATATACAGAGCAATTAAGGCTAATAGATTTTACAAAATAACACAGAAAGATAATCTTCGCCGCAGAGGAAAGCGGCAATGTTCAAAAAGCTCTAACTACAATACAATTCATCCGGATCGTATCATCCCTGAATGGAGCGATGTGATCAAAGATCGGGCAAGAATTGGAGATTGGGAGGGCGATACCGTATACGGTGGAGTTGGAAAAGGGTTATTGGTAACATTGGTAGATAGAAAAACTCGCTTTCTCTGTGCGGGTATTATTCATAGTCGTTCTTCTTCTGAAACACGACAAATGATTGAAACTTTACTTAAAGATATGCCGGTAAAAAGTATTTCTTTAGATAACGGCTCGGAGTTCTCTGAATTTAGAGAGTTAGAACAAAATCTAAATACTGAAGTATATTTTGCGGAACCGCATAAGCCTTGGCAACGCGGAACTAATGAAAACACCAACGATATTTTAAGATTTTTCTTCCCTAAAGGCTACGATTTTCATTCCTTGGATAATGAAACCTTGCAAAATATTGTTTTATCTATTAACTTGAGACCTAAAAAATGCTTGGGGTGGCTTTCACCTTTTGAGGCGTTTTTTGGTGTTGCACTTGCTTGACAATCTGCC
>JAZRRZ010000044.1:0-3425 GCA_045651185.1 Christensenellaceae bacterium
AAACTCTAAACAAAGCAGCCATAGATTCTTCATTTAATTTTCCTGCAGGAAGGGAAACGGTCATAGATGCATTTCCCGAGGTTTTTTTGAAATCAATATTTTTAAAGCTTTCAAGCATATCATAAAGGGAAGATTTATTGCCGTTTCTTGTGGGAGTTATGCCTTGACTAAAAAACGCTCCTCTCTTATTACCGTTAGGAAGAGCATCTAGCCATTGACCGAGACGCACTATTTCGGTATAAAGATTAAAACCTACACGGCATTTGCCAACTATAATATTTTCAATTCGATCCCCGATTTTACAAAGATCATCATAGAATTTTCCGGCGAAGGCTGTGGATTCTTCACTTGAGTCACCGAATGACGCCAGCGACATAGCTTTTTGGCGAAGCTCTTCATTTTCCCAGTTATTAAAGCACTGGTCAAAAAGCTCTTGCATAGTGCAAATCTTATCATCAAAACACAATTTTTTTATAGCGTAAAGAGAATCACAAGCCTCTGCAAAGCAGGTAAAATAAACTGCTTCCCTACCATACTTAATTGCGCCTGCAGTCATATCCTTTTTCATTTTAATGCACGGCTCCATTAATGCGGAAAGGGCGCAGGCAGGGTTAACCTTATCCCATACAGACGAACCCTTTGTTGAATAGTTAATTCTGTTTTGAACAATGCTAAATACCACGTCAATATAATTTTCATAAAGCTCTTCAAAGGTTTTTGCTTCAATAAAAGGCGTATGATTTATGCCCCATGCAGAAAGTTTACCGCCATCCTTTTTCATAAGTTGCACGAGCGGATTTAGAAGAAAACAACATTCGCCGCTGTATTTATTGTTAAAATCGGGAGTTAAAGCATCCCAACAGCCGCCAACAATATAGTTGCGCGCGTCCTTTAAATCTGTACCGCAGTTAACAAGAGCAGGGATCATAGTGTCATCATTTTCATAAAGGCTATAGCTCTTACCTTGAGTCAAAGATTTGCTGATAAGTCTCAAATATTCCTCAGGAGAGTTTTCACTAAAACGGCACATAATTTTAGGATACATACATTTAAGGTTATCTCTCGCTGTAATAAACATCGTTGTTACGGGATTGAAAACAGGATTGCCATCTATGTCACAGCCACCTAAAGTAAAGGTATTTTCAAGTTCATAGGAAACAACGCCGTCAAACTTTTGAGTTCTGTCATTGGTAGCATCCCAAAACAGCATAAAACGGCAAACAAGGTCAAACATTTCCTCGTCTGTAACTCCGTTTGCCTTATCGTTTTCGTAAAGGTCGGCAAGTAAAACGTCAGCTCTGCCCATAGAGCTAAAGCCGTATCCTTCAATAGAGCCAAGGGCTTTTCGCATAAAACCCATTGCACAAAGTCCCTCATGGAAGGTTTTGGGTGGATTAAAGGGTACTCTTTCGGTTATTTCGGCAAGGTCGTTCATACCGTTTTTACGAGCCTCATCGGCGCAACGAAGAGCTATTTTGCAAAGCGCTTTTATTCCTGCCTCGGCACAATCGATAAATTCGATTTCCGCTTCGGTTTTACAGTCCTTCTTAGCTTCATTTAGTTCTTTAAGCACACCTGTTAGTCCCACGCTAAACACTTTTTTCATAGGAAGGCCCATGTGCATATAATCGGCAAATTCACCGCATTGTGAATAGATACCAACAAGGCTTTTATATTTTTTGTAATTTTCAGGGTCAATGTCTTCGTACAAATGCTTATTTCTATGGACAAGCCAACCATTAGCGTGTTCTCCGCCGCGGTTAAATCTTCCATCGCACCATGCAAGTAGCGCTCCCGTCTCAAAAGCAAAAGGAATATCAGAAAAAACTGCAGGCTCAATATTCTCGGCAATTACATCATACAACCGTTTTTTTAGAAAATAACTGGTTGCATCAGGATGTTTGTCGGCATATTCATCCATAATATCAAACACTTTAAGCCTTAGTTTTTCAACCTTTTCGGGCAAAATTTCAAAATAATACTCGTGAAGCTCTTTTCTAATATTTTCATAAATCATAACGGTATCATTCCTTTTAATAGTTTGTAATTAAATATTATTACTTTTTAAAATATAATACAATACAGAAAATTCTTTTATTTGCACAAAACGGAACTATTTTCGCTATTTTTATTGAAATACAGAGAATTTGATGTATAATATACATATGGAGATGAATGGCATGATAAATCATATTAATAAAATATTAAACATATATACCTATCAAAATGATAAAAGCAACTGGTCAAACACTTCATCGCGTAACATAAATATTATGTCCTATCAGCTGGATGGCAGATATGACCACACCTTTGATTTTGGTAGGTTAGAGGTAAAAAAAGACCATATTTTTAACATAAGTCCGTCTGATTCATATACCGTACATAAAATAGAAAGCGGAAAATCCATTTGTGTGACATTTACGTCTGACGTACCCTTAAAAACCGAGTTATTTGACTGTTCAAACAATCCACGTTTCGCAGTTTTGTTTAAAAAATTACTGACATATCGAAGTCTTGGAATTGAAAGCAACTATTATATGGCTCTGTCAATAATTTATGAGATTTTATATCTAATAAACAAGAAAAATTCCTCATCTGTTTCGACCGATGCCTCACGTTACGGCTTTACGCAGACACTTGAATATATACATAATAATTTTTATGACAGTAAATTAGAAACTACCGAATTTATCGAAAAATCAGGATTATGCGACAAATATTTCAGAGAAACCTTTAAAAAGTTATATGGTTCTACCCCAACACAGTATCTGATAAATCTAAGACTTAATGAAGCAGCAAAACTGCTTTCTCAAGGCATTTTAAGTGTAACAGAGGTAGCAGAAACAGTAGGATTTACAGACGTTTACTATTTCAGCAGACTTTTTAAGAAGAAATTTTCAGTTTCTCCAAGCAAATTTATCCTTTCATAATAAAAAAAGGCTAACAAAATAACAATTTGTTAGCCTTTTATGTTTAAGTAAAAGAAAAAAGCAGTCGTTTTACGACTGCTTTAGGTTCACACCTTCAAAACTGAACAAAGTAAATGTAAGGAGAATCGAAATATAGGTCAAGCCCTCGGTCTATTAGTACACCCTAGCTTTGACATCGCTGTCTTTAGACTTGGTGCCTATCAACCCGGTAGTCTTCCGGGGACCTTACTAGCTTATGCTATGGGATATCTAATCTTGAGGCTGGCTTCATGCTTAGATGCTTTCAGCGTTTATCCAATCCGTACTTAGCTGCCCAGCTATGCCCTTGGCAGAACAACTGGTGCACCAGAGGTACGTCCATCCCGGTCCTCTCGTACTAGGGACAGATCCTCTCAAATATCCTACGCCCACGACAGATAGGGACCGAACTGTCTCACGACGTTCTGAACCCAGCTCGCGTACCACTTTAATCGGCGAACAGCCGAACCCTTGGGA
>JAZRRZ010000045.1:0-1580 GCA_045651185.1 Christensenellaceae bacterium
GTTTTTTTTGATATTCTTTGATTGCTTTTTTATATGTAGTAAATGTAGTAATTGTAGTAGGTTAGAAAAAAAAGTTTTTTTCCCTTGACGGCTTGGGTACTACCACCCACGCTAAAAAAAGCGAAAGTATGCTCCGCCATACTTTCCTTATCTGCCTATAAGCGAAAATATGACACTACAAGGGCAATTATTAAAGCAGGTAAAGAAAATTGCCACACTTACCAAAACGGACACCGTTTGCGTTGTATTTGTTCGTGTGGTTTGCGTTGCCGTGTTTCCGTGAGCGGTTAAGCGTTCGGGGGGATTCGGGGGCGCGACTTCATGTCGCCCCCAAACCCCCACGCTACCGCAACGGACACGCTAAACATATACTAATTTTAGAGTTAGTTTGCCGTTTCCACGAATAACGGCAAAAAATTTGGTTGTTTTGTACGGACAAATGACATACAAAATATTAAAATTTGCTTGACAACGGGGTATTTTTTGTAGTATATTATTTTTAGTTAGATTTTTAATAATTTAATTATAAGGAGAAAAGACAAAATGAAAGTAGAAACAAAGAAGACTAAAAAAGTAGAAATTAGAGTAAGTGAAGACGATTACAAGTATTTGAAAGTTGCTGCTTATAGTATGGGTCAATCTATTAGTGGTATGCTCCGTATGATATCGCAAGCGTCAATCAATGCGGCAAAGATACAAGTACAACAAGGAAAGATTAAACTTGAAGACATCGAAGCCCTTTACAACAATTAGTTATAATACAATTGAATATCTAAAAGCACAATTAGATGATTTAGTGCAAAGAAATATCTTGTATTTTTATTCCTTCGTTAAGCATTATAAGGAAGAAGACGAAAACAAAGACCATATACACCTTTTAATGCACCCTAACGGACAAGTTGAAACCGATAAGATATTAAAGCATTTAGAAGAGTTTGACCCCCTAAACCCCGATAAACCTTTAAGGTGTCGCCCTCCGCATAAATGCAATAGTTTTGGTGATTGGTACTTGTACGGCTTGCACGATAGCAAGTATTTACTTGCTCACGGCTACCAAATGAGAAAGTACCACTATACAAAAGAAGATTTTATCGTAAGCGACGACGACGAGTTTATTGATTTAATACATACTATTGATTATAAGAAAATGTACGGAAATCAAAACTTTTTTCAAGCGTTAGAAGACGGCGAAAGTATTTTAGAAATGGTTAAGAAAGGTATTATACCTATGCAACAATACGGACAGTATGCAAGATTTTTCTTTGACCTTGCACAAGGTAATATCAATCAAACATTTAGGGGTGCTTATAGTGGACACGAAGACACGCCCCAAATTGACGCTACAACGGGCGAAATATTACTAATTGAAGAAGACACGAAGAAAGACTAAAACTGAATAAAGAACGATAAGTAAAGCAGTCAAGGAATAAGAAACAAAAGTTTTTTTTGATATTCTTTGATTGCTTTTTTATATGTAGTAAATGTAGTAATTGTAGTAGGTTAGAAAAAAAAGTTTTTTTCCCTTGACGGCTTGGGTACTACCACCCACGCTAAAAAAAGCGAAAGTATGCTCCGCCATA
>JAZRRZ010000046.1:0-2498 GCA_045651185.1 Christensenellaceae bacterium
GGAAAAAATTTTTTTGAATTTTATAAAAATTTTTAACCCCGTGCTAAAATTGCACGGGGTTATGTGTTGTTTGATTGTTAAGCTAATGGTAGATTTTTAGTTTTGCCGATGGGATTCATTCTCAGGTGACAGGAGAACCGGACCTGCGTCACATCCCCTCTTCGCAAGTTTTAATATGCAATAAATAATTACTGTATTAAAGATAACTCCTAAAATCTTTCCTATCGCTAACGTGCCACCGAAAAGGCTTATAATAAAGCAAATTGCTTCAACAATACAAAATATTGCCGCAAAAATCATAAAAAGTTTCAGGTTGCCTTTTTTTAGAAACAGGAGTATTGAAAATAGGAAAAAGCATAATGCAAGTAAGCCGATAATAATTAAACACACTATTAAAATAAAAATGGAAACATCGCCGTATGATGCAGCTGCAAGGAAAAGAGGAGAAAAGATTGCAAAAGGATAAAAGGTCATCAAAAACTGTGGAAACGCAACCATCAAAACAGTTGCAAAAAGTTTTATTAACATCAAAGCTTTAAGCATATTTTTCAAACAATTCACTGCCATAAATTTGCCCAGCCCTCCTTTAAAGCCCTTCTCCGGGTGACAAGGAGACGGTGCTCTTGTCACCTTTTTTATTCATATTTATTACCTGATTTAATAGTACATTAAATAAAATAAAATGTCAATAGTGCGTATCAAATTCGTTTCTCTACCATTCTTTTTGTCATTCCGGTTAATCGGCTTAATATACATATAATCTACCATTTGTTCTCTTTATTATATTATATCAAGCGGTATGCAGGTTTGTCAAGATTATGCAAAAATCCCCCTAACATTGGACCGTATCCAGACGAACGGACACGAAAACAAACACCCTATCGTAGAATTTTATTGATTTACGCGGCTTTACTCCGGATTTCAAACGGAGTAAGGCCGTTTTTCATATTGATGCGTTCAAAATTATAAAAATGTACGTACTCATCAACAGCTTGTTCTACTTCTGATTTACAAGAAAATTTCATCCTAGATAAACATTCTGATTTTAGTGTTCCGAAGAAATTCTCCATAGAAGAGTTGTCATAAGGACAACCAGGACTAGACATCGACGGCAGAATGTGGTATGATTTTATCAAGTCAAAATATGCTTGGGAAGTATATTGAGACCCCTGGTCACTGTGGAGTGCGAGTCCATCAGTGACCTTTTCTTTTTGTTTCGCATCTCTAATGGTATCTGTCACAAGAGAAGTGGTCATATCTGTGCCAATTTTGTACGATAATACCATTTTTCCGCACAAGTCCAAAACTGCACACATATACACCATACCTTTAGCTGTTGGAATGTATGTAATATCGGTTACCCAAAAGCGATTTGGCTCAATTTGATTAAATTGACGAGAAAGTATATTCGGATACTTATGAAGTGCCTTTTGATAACGCATATACGGTCTAACACGACGAATTTGTGAAAGCAAATTGTAACGTCGCATAACTCGCAAAATTGCTTTTAGATTTACATACTTGTTATGTTTATTCAGTAACCATCGTTGTATTCTTCGATGTCCATAAGTTTGTTTACTTTCTTTTTGAGCCTGAACAATAAGGTCTATTAGCCATTGGTCCTTATTAGGCATATCTTGCCTTTTTCTCCAATCATAGTAACCGCTTCTCGATACTCCAAATATTCTACACATATCTTTAATGCTATATTTTCCTTTAAAACGTTCAATAACTCTATACTTCAGTTTCACCTCCTTCCAACTTCGCACAGAAAATTTTGTAATAATTCTACCTGCATACGCAATTCTTTCAATTCCTCTTGAGTTTGTGTGAACTCATCTGCTGATTTTTTTCTTGGGCGTCCTTGCGGTTTTGGCAAATATCCTGATTCCATCTTTCTTCTTTTTCGATTTTCTCTTGCCACTAATTGTTTAATCTGATATTTACTTAATCCAAATGATTCGCCTATTTCACGATTTGTTTCTCCAGCTTCTTTTCTACGAAATACTTCTTCTGCTAATATTTTCATTTTGGTATAGTTTCTTGCCATAAAAAAATTCCCCCTCTGTAGATATTCTACAACAGGGGGATTTTTATTTCAATGTCTGTTTTTCTGGATACGGTCCACTACAACAGGGGGATTTTTATTTCAATGTCTGTTTTTCTGGATACGGTCCATTCAAAGGGTGATTTTTTATTTTATCTATCAAGGCTATCAATATAAGCGTTGATTAAAAGGGCATCGCAGGAAAGCTGATTCTTAAGTGCTTCCTTGCTTTCAAACTTTTGTTCAGAGCGAACTTTCTTCAAAAACTCAACCTTAATTTCTTTACCGTAAATATCCTCGTTAAAGCCTAAAATATGAGTTTCAACTGAAATCTTGTTTTCGTTTTGCACTGTAGGGTTAACTCCAATATTGGTCATTCCCTTATATTTTTTGCCGTTAAAAAAAACTTTCGTAGCATACAAGTCGGATCGTAGCCATGTCGTTCTGTGGG
>JAZRRZ010000047.1:0-3589 GCA_045651185.1 Christensenellaceae bacterium
GTGCTTTTTCTACCTTAGCATCAATTATTTTATTAGACTTGTTTTCTTTTGCTTGGTCGCATAATTCTAGTTGGTCTAGGTTGTCCATATAACCTTCATCTTCTAGATGAGTTAATAGGGCTTCTTCCATATCTACACCTAGTTTTTCTACAAGTCTATCTATATACACTTTTGCTACCTTTACAACCTTATCATTGTCTAGAGTTATCTCTATTGCTCTACCATTAATTATATAGTTTTTCATAATATCATCTCCCTTACATATATAATTATATACTATATATTATTTTTTGTCAACCCCTAATTTGGGGGAAGTTGCTATATATTAGCAACTTCTACGAAGAAATAAGTTTTTTTCTTATCAATTGCTTTATTAACTAACTTTTCATCGTATAATTGTTTTAATAGAGCACTTAATTTTTGGTTGCTATATGCACTCATTTTAGCACTTGCTTTTTGCATTTCAGTAATTGTTACAGGTGTACCAATTTCTTTTAATGTAGCAACTATATCTTTTTTGATAACTTCATTTTCTTTTTGAGTTGAAGTTTTAGATGTAGAACTTGCTTTTTTTGTTAATAGGTTAATCTCATTTTCAATGAACTCCACTAACATTTCATTGTCTTGGATATAGTTTAGAACCATACCATATTTTTCTTTTTTAGTTAATTTTTTGATTTCTGCCATTTTAATCACTCTCCCTTTACTTTTAGCAGATACCTAGCACTATCTGTGCTGGTAATTAAATTATACTATAATCAAGTTTTTTTGTCAACACTTTTTTATTATTTTCTTAAAAAACTTTTTTATTATTATTTTTTGTTGCATTTTTGCTTGATTACATATATAATTATATACTATTTTTTAATTATTGTCAACAATTTTTTTTAATTTTCTAAAAAAACTTTTTAAAATGTTTATTTTGTCCCTTGATTTCCTTAATTGTATAATAAATTTTATAAAAAGTCAAGAAAAACTTTTAATTTTACCAAAAAAATTTTACTTTACATACTTTACGTCAATTTACATGTAAATTTACATGTAAAGCCAAATGTAAATTAATCTGTAAAGCAAAAATCAGGAGTGTCAAGTTTACACTTTACATGTCAACTGTAAAGCGATCAGATGTTCACTTTACATACTTTACATTTTAGCAAATGGGCACTTTACACTGAAATGTAAAGCAAACGGACGTTCGCTTGACACTTTACATTTGAGCAAGTTGACCTGACCTGTTGGTTGACACTTATTTGACATGTAAATTTACATGTAAACTGTAAAGCGAACAAATGTTCGTGTGAGCCCCCACTTGACACTTTACATGTAAATTGACATGTAAAGTGGGTGTAAAGTTTCGGGAAAAAATTTTTTTAAAAAAATTTGCAAAAAACCCTTGACAAAATCTGAAAAGTGTGGTATAATAAAAATTTCGGGCCCACTGCGATCGCCCGCGCCGCGGCCAAATTTAAGAGACAATCTGCGTGCAGCCGCGTCTCCTAAAAATAGGAAACAAAAAAGCGAACATATGTCCGCTATAATAGGCCTTCATCAGTAAGCATGTCTATTAATCTGTCTCTTGTCTCCTTATTTTCTAAAATCTTTAGAACTTTACGGTCTATTTGTTTTTTCTTTATAGTGTCAATTTGGTTGTCAACTATATACCAACTTACGCTGTCAGTTTGATAAAAGAAATCAGTATCTTTTTTATTGATAAAGTTTTCTATAAGTTGCCCGAATCTCTGTTCTGGAACTAGGCACCATAATTCAAATAATTTATTTAAAAATTCTTTCTTTTCTACTGTACTAAATGTTTTATTCATATTATCATATCCTTTCTTTTATATATGGAGGACTACTAGTCGTAGTCACATCCATACCAATCATCATAATCTATTAGAACGAACTCTCCTTTAACGAACTCTCTATATATATCGAATTCAGAACATACTCCTAGATTTTCCATTGATGCGGCGAAGTCTTCCATATCTTCGAACTCTCCTATAAAGTCATCTCCACGTTCCTTGATTGCTTCATATATCTCATATATGTTATCTTTTGCTGAAGCAAGCACTCCTTGTATTCCGAATGAGTCAACATTCCATTTCCAAAAATTATTCATAATATCATCTCCTTACATATATAATTATAGCACTTTTTGACTTAGAAGTCAAGTATTAATTTACTTGCTCCTAAGTTTTTTGCTAATTTATAGACTGTTGCTATTTCCATAGAACCATCTATATTTCCATAATATGGTAGAACCTCAAACTGTCCTAGGCTCTCACTCCATACATCTAGGGAAAAACTCCCTTTATAATGTTTATGTAAATACAATACCATTTTAATCACCTTTCCTTCATTTCTTAATACAATTATACCAAATTATTAAAAGTTTGTAAAGCAAAAGTGCAAAAATAAATTTACAAAAGTTTCACAAAAACGCTTGACAAAATGGCGGAAATGTGATTCAATTATTAGCACAAACAAATGTTCGCTTTACACCTACTTGACATTTGAGCAAATCGACTAAACTCACTGAAATGTAAAGCGAATGTAAAGCAAACAAATGTTCGCTTGCCGGTGTCAAGTTTTGGGATTAAAATTTTTTCAAAAAATTTTTCAAAAAACGCTTGACAAATTCCTGAAGGTATGGTATAATAAAAAAACGCTGGCATTGCGAGCGCCAGCGAGCCGCCAACGCCGCCGGGTGTATCATAAATTTTAGGAGACAAAATTTTTCCAGGACTGTCTCCTAAGAGACAACAACGCTTCCGGGTGTATCGCCGCACAAACAAAAACAAACACCTCTTGTTCGCGCGTACAGGTGTTCGCTTTAATTCGATTTCTTGGGTCGGAGATTATCGAGAAAGACCAGGTCTACCTATTCCCTTAGGCATCCCAAACATTCGTTTGGTGGCGAGTTGAACGCCCAGCAACGATTTTATAAGTTGCGACCTCTTATAAAGCAAATTACAGGGTGAAGGGCAATTTGCCTTATAAGAAATAGCAACTAGGCTATTTCTTATATTGCTTTAAAGTATGATTTTTTCTTATCAACTGCTTTAGCAATTCTATTATCATTTACTAATTGAGTTATTAGGGCAGATAACTTTTGATTTGAATATTGTGCCATATGACTGTCAGCCTTTTGTAATTCAGTTATAGTTACAGGTGTGCCAATTTTTTTAAGTGCCAATATGATGTTTTCTTTTATGTTTTCATTATCTTTTTGAGTTTGAGTTTTTGCACTTGAACTTGCTTTTCTAGTTAGTAAGTCAATTTCGTTATCAATAAATTCAATTAGCATTTCATTATCTTGGATGTATTCCTTTACCATAGCGAATTTTTCTTTCTTAGTTAATTTTTTGTTTTCCATAATTATCAATTTCCTTTCTTGTAGGGGCTACCTACTTGTAAGTGTTTCTCTCACTTACATATTAATTATATCATAAATAAGATTTCTTGTCAACACTTTTTTATTATTTTTTTAAATATTTTTTTTAATTCTTTTTTGACTTCTTTTCTTATTTACATATTAATTATAACATATTATTTTTTAAAAGTCAATAGTTTTTTAAAATATTTTTTA
>JAZRRZ010000048.1:0-1253 GCA_045651185.1 Christensenellaceae bacterium
AGATGCAGAAGTCGTAGAGACCACCTATCAAACCACTTACGACAAGCAACAAAGAATCCTTGCCTTTATTTTGTCCGCTGACGAGCACCTGTGTGGTTGCAGTAGCTTCAGGGAAAGGAAACTTGCCGTGTTGTTCTTTGACGAAATATTTTCTGAAAGGAATTAAAAAAAGTATTCCGAGGATGCCGCCCAAGAGCGAAGCGAGGAACACTTGCATGTAATTAATTTCGATGGCATAGCCTTTACCTTGTAAAATATATAAGGCAGGCAATGTGAAGATTGCGCCTGCGACCACGCCGCCAGAGCAGCCACCGATAGATTGGATGATGACGTTTTGAGAAAGAGCGTCACTTTTCTTTGCCACGCCAGAAAGGCCGATGGCGATGATAGCGATTGGGATTGCAGCCTCGAACACCTGTCCCACTTTCAATCCGAGATAAGCAGCTGCTGCAGAGAATAAGATTGTCATTAACAGACCGATGGTGACAGACCAAACCGTCACTTCTTTGTATTTCTTTTCTGGTGAAAGTATTGGTTTATAAACCTCACCCGGAGCCAGTTCGCGCTGTGCGTTTTCTGGCAGACTCATGTTTTCGTTGTCTATTTTTCCCATAATTTTAAATTTATTTCCGAAAGCAAACTTACGATTTTTAGAACTATTATGCAAGAGGTTTTTTTATCATTTTAGCCTTGAGCTATGGGCTATGAGCAGTGAGCTATGGGAGATTTACAATTTACAATGAATACTCATCACTACATTACTACATCACTATTGCTCACAACTCATAGCTCATGGCTCAAAGCAAAAAAAACATCCTTTAAAACAAACATCTACTTTATATGTTATATAGACAAAAGAGTTCAACAGCCGTGAACCAAGAGCCAAAAGCCAATGGTCAAAAATATATGGTGGTTTGGATTATAATCACGATTCATTGCTGCGGGCGGAGTGACAAAGACTTCGCCTGCCCCACCCCAAGAATTTTAGTTAGGAATGAGGAGTTAGGAGTTAAAAATCCTTAACACCATTTCTTAATATTTCTCCTATTTTATGTTAAAAATTGTTAAAACCGAAATATTTCCTTTGCAAATACTTGACAAAAGGATGAGATGGTTGTAGTTTTGTGGGAAATAAAATTTTATCCTCTAAAAACATAGTAATTTTAGGAGAAAAATATTTAAAAAATTCCTAAATTTGCGAATAAAAAACTAAGAGATATGAAACAAGAATTATCACCAATTCAAGATGAAAT
>JAZRRZ010000049.1:0-2127 GCA_045651185.1 Christensenellaceae bacterium
TTTTTTTTCTGAAACGAATCAATCAGTTTTATGGTGGGTGTTTACATTGTCGTGTCATTGAAAATGTCTTGATATGAATTTGCTATTTTCGTTTTGTCTATATAATGACTATAAATCATTTCAACACTTGTGCAAGCCCACAATGCTATCTGGTCGCTAGGAATGTGTTTCTCTATTAAATGGGTTATAATTGAATGTCTAAACGTGTACATTGTCAATGGGTGTTTGCATTTTAATAATCCATGTAGTCTTAGTTTCTTATCTACTTCTTTCAGATATTTGTTTATTTCTTCTTGTGTTTTCTTGGTTTTATTTTCAAAATATTTGAAGTTTTTATTGTAGTCTTTCTCAACTAAATTGCAGGGTAATGGAAGAACATAGTTGCCTTTGATTCTTGTATCAGTGTTTTGGTATTTCTTTAGTATTTCTTTTGCGGGTGATGGAATGGCTATGATAACAGAATATTTCTTAGGATTCTCCTTGTTTCTCATTTTGTAATGAGGTGTTTCCCAAGTCCAGATATTTTTGTTTTCATCTATGTGAATATCACCCCAATTAAGATTAACAATGTCTTTAGGTCTAGCAAGCAGATAATATTGTAGTAGGCAAGCATCTATAAACACTTCATGTTTTTTATTAGGCTTGAACATTTCAGTGTACTTTGTAATTGTCTTAAATTCTTCTTGGCTGATTGCTTTTTCTGTACAATCTGAATTGTCTTGTATAACAATTCCATTACTGTTTCGCTTTACGCTTTTAGGATTTTCCCAAATAAATTTTATTTCAGTTAAATTCAAACTTCGTAGTTCTTTATTTGTTCGTGCTTTGTTGTAAACCGCTTTAAACATTTTCTGCATATTGAGCAAATTTGTGCCTTTTAATTCTTTTATTAAATAGTCGCACCATAAAGAGTATATTTCTGAATTTATATTTGTAATAGGTATATCTGCAAAACGAGGATATTTTTTGTTCTGCTTCTGTTTGGTTAGTTTGCTTAAAAAAGTTTGGTAAACTTGATAATTGGTACTTTTCTTTGCTTCTTCTGTGTTATTGTCAGTTTTAAGTTTATTGATGTGAATTTTTGTACACTCTGCAAGCGTATAGTAATGTTTTGGTTTTTGCTTGGTTTTAATGTTGGATGTTTGAAAAATTAGTTTTATCTCTTTGCCATCTTTGACATTGTTTGTTTTTGCAATGTGTATGAGTTCTTCCAGTAGATTGTTTAAAACATCGTTGTTGTAATCAACTTGAGATTTTATCTCTTTGGAAACTCTACCACAAATGAAAGATTGTGTGTCTTGATTCCATAAATCAAAGTCTGGATTTTCAAGTTTTGGTGTTAAATAAATTTTCTGGGGAGTTGTCTTGTTTTGGTATTTGGTTTTTATCTCTAAACCAAAGGACCTACTTGTTCTTTTAATTAAAATGCCTTCGCCTTTTCGTAGATTGTCTGTAAATCTAAAAACTACTTCGTTTCCATTAGAAGTAATAAAATTAGGGTTAAGATAATTGGACATAAATCAACTATTTTATAGTCGCTAGATTTAATATAGATATGTCCAGTGTGGTAATTAAAACCGTGTAAAATCACAATAAATTTACTACACTTTTTACTACACTTTTGGCGTAAAAACCAAGTGTAGTAGTGTGTTTTTGTGAGAAAAATTACGATTGTGAAATTTAATGTAATTTGTTGGTTTTTAGCACTTTACAATTAAAAATACAGGTGGAATTTGTGGGACGTATTGGTCCCGACAATGGAGGATATTGGGAAATTGTAAATTATAAAGATTTATAAGAGACAATAGATTTTTTCAACCATCAAAACAACTTGTTGTCTCGTAGTCTTGTAGACTTGTAGACTTTTTTTCTTATCTTTGCAACACAACATTTAACACTTTTAACATTTAAACAAACACTAAAAAAACAGAAATATCTTAAACTGACATATTATTATTAATCATAGCGTTTGCTATTTGTTCGGTGATGCCCTGAAACCTGAGAAATTTCTTTGTATTGAATTCGAACAAGTCGTGAACGTCTGCGCTTTTAGCGTGGGCGTGACTTGTCTTTCAATACGGGTTTTCTCAGGACCTAGGGCATGGACAAGATTATCGCCCATGCTTT
>JAZRRZ010000050.1:0-1087 GCA_045651185.1 Christensenellaceae bacterium
GTAGTGATGGGCAAACTTGAAATGTTCAAGGCAGAAGCAAAAGAGATTTTTAGCAACTGGAAAAATACTTTAACAATGGTTACTGCTGCTCTTGCTGTAAGCGTTAACTGGGGGATTTTTATATGGGCAGTAGAAGACGGACGCATTGTAGAAACAAGTATGGGTTACTATATCAATCCTTTGGTAAATGTTCTCTTTGGTATGCTCTTTTTAGGTGAACGCCTTAATAAATTGCAAACCATTGCTGTACTTTGTGCTTGTGCAGGCATTGGTGTAATGGTTGTTAAAAATGGTAGCTTGCCCTGGGTTTCTGTTTCTTTAGCTGCAAGCTTTGCTTTTTACGGCTTGCTGAAAAAGATTATTAAAGTTCAAGCTTTGACCAGTATCTTTTTGGAAACCTTGTTTGTAACTCCTATAGCTTTAGCTTATACCTATTACCTTAGCTGTAATGGTGGTAATAGTTACGAAAAATGTGGTTGGGATGTTATTAGCCTTTTGATGTTCTCAGGCGTAGTAACTGCTGTTCCGCTTTTACTCTTCACTACTTGTGCAAAACATTTACCATTATATATGGTAGGTTTCCTTCAATATATTTCTCCTACTTTGACTTTGCTTGTTGGCGTATTCATGTATGGTGAAGCCTTTACCCTGACTCATGCTCTTGCCTTTGGTTGCATTTGGACAGGTCTTGCATTCTTCATCGTCTCCCAACTACGAGCACTAAGATAAGAACTTTTAACGCATTCAAGGTAACTTGGGTGCGTTATTTTATTGTAAAAATAGCTAATTGTTTGTTCAAGTTTGTGGTTGGTTTGCTTGTTTTGCGAACAGCAAAATGGTTACCTAAACAGGGGTAAACACCCTATTTTTACAAGATATAGTAGTGTGGAAAGACTGGATATAATTCACAAAAGTTATCCACAAATTGTGCATAAGATGTTGATAACAGGGATAAAACAACGCATTTATGAGGGTTTATTAACTTTCTAAATGTGGAAAACTTGCGGATATATGGAAGTTTTCCACAAAAACTGTGGATAAGCCTGTGAATAATGTTGATAAATAGTGGTAAATTTGTGAACTAAAG
>JAZRRZ010000051.1:0-1192 GCA_045651185.1 Christensenellaceae bacterium
GTCATTCCTCGAAGTGCACCATGTGTCCGTGCGTCAAGGAATCTTATCTTTGCATCAGCTACTAATTAAATAAAAAGTTGAAGATCCCTTGACCAAATCTGACGATTTGGAGGGATGACTTTTTAGGTGTTTATTATAAAAAAACTGTCATGCCTTGAGCGAGGAACGAGCGAGGTAAGGCATCTTCCGCTTTTTCTTTACGTTACTTTTTATCCGTAAAAAGTAACCAAAAACTCCCGCTCCAGTTTTTGTCTTTCTCGCTTTTTTCAAACAGATGTGCCCTCCATGTTATTGCTCTGCTTTAGCGGCTAACAAATCGACTGTCTGTTTGTAAAAAGCTGACAAAAAAGTCGCGGTCCCTGTTTTTTTAATTTAAACGGGTCCGGGCGTGTGCAGAAACTTCTTATGCTTTATGGCAAAAGTGTCTAATTAAGGTAATGGATTTAAGGTGCAATGGATATGGAAGCGTATTTTGCCTTAAAGCATTAGAAATCGAACCAGCCCGGCAATTTTTGGTTACTTTTTGTTGGCAAAAAGTAACGCAAACCTTTTCAAAGGCGCAAATACAAAAAAACCTGCTTTAGATAAAGCAGGCATTTTTCATTAACAAACATAAACAAGGAAGATTTCAAAGTGTTTAATCAGTGTGGTTAGAAGATCTGGCGACGACTTACTCTCCCGCGCCTTAAGACGAAGTACCATCAGCGCAAAAGGGTTTAACGGCCGAGTTCGGAATGGGATCGGGTGGGACACCTTTGCTATAATCACCAGATCATCAAACCACACTAAAAAAACTCAAAGAAAGATAAATCTTATAAAAGATTATTTATACACAAAAAAGAAATCAAGCCAATCAGACTATTAGTATCAGTTAGCTAAACACATTGCTGTGCTTACACACCTGACCTATCAACGTGGTGGTCTACCACGGTCTTAATTGGGATACCTAGTTTTAAGGTGGGTTTCCCGCTTAGATGCATTCAGCGGTTATCCCTTCCAGACTTAGCTACTCAGCGTTGCTCTTGGCAGAACAACTGATACACCAGAGGTCTGTTCATCCCGGTCCTCTCGTACTAAGGACAAATCCTTTCAAGTATCCTACACCCACGGCAGATAGGGACCGAACTGTCTCACGACGTTCTAAACCCAGCTCGCGTACCACTTTAATTGGCGAACAGCCAAACCCTTGGGA
>JAZRRZ010000052.1:0-1709 GCA_045651185.1 Christensenellaceae bacterium
CTTGACACATGAGGAATGGTGTGGTAAAGTATTACGTGCGTGAAGCGGAAAAGAAAGTAGAGTTCCACTCTCACCCTAGCACAAATACGTGACTAGCGGTTGATATTGAAGCATAACTTAAGACATAAGTATGTAGTTTGGGTGTGCAGATATGGAGTGGATAGTTTATGACTATTCATTTTTTTTGCGCGAATGCAGGAATGAGTAAAGTAAGAATTATTTTATTGGAGGTGCACTACCATTAGCGAATTAATGATTAACGAGCAAATCAGAGACAAAGAAGTACGTGTTATCGGAGAAAACGGTGATCAATTAGGTATCATGACAGCAAAAGAAGCTTTAAAGCTTGCACAAGAAGCTGAACTTGATTTAGTTAAGATTGCTCCAACAGCAAAGCCACCAGTTTGTAAGATTATCGATTACGGTAAATACAGATATGAAATGGCAAGAAAAGAAAAAGAAGCAAAGAAAAAGCAAAAAACTGTTGAAGTGAAGGAAGTGCGTCTTTCACCAAACATTGATACAAACGACTTAAACACTAAAGTAAACAGTGCTAAGAAGTTTATTCAAAAAGGAGATAAAGTAAAAGTTACTTTACGTTTTCGAGGTAGAGAAATGGCTCACATGCAATCAAGCAAACACATCTTAGATGATTTCGCAGAAATGATGAAAGATGTTGCAAGCATTGAAAAGCCAGCAAAACTCGAAGGCAGAAGCATCAGCATGGTTTTAACTGAAAAACGTTAAAAAATCATAAAGCATATTAAGGAGGAACATATCATGCCAAAATTAAAAACAAACAGAGCAGCAGCAAAGCGCTTCAAAAAAACAGCTACAGGACAACTTAAAAGAAATAAAGCTTACAAAAGCCATATCTTAACTAAGAAATCTACAAAGAGAAAAAGAAATCTTAGACATGCAACTATTACAGATGCAACAAATGTAAAGAACATGAAGAAAGTATTACCATACTTATAAGATTTGGATTAAATTAAGGAGGATTAGAAGACATGGCAAGAATTAAAGGCGGATTAAACGCTAAAAAAAGACATAATAGAACATTAAAGCTCGCTAAAGGTTACAGAGGAGCTAGATCAAAACAATACAGAATCGCTAAACAATCAGTTATGAGAGCTTTAGCTAATTCTTACGCTGGTAGAAAAGAACGTAAACGTCAAATGAGACAATTATGGATCGCTCGTATCAATGCAGCAGCAAGAATGAACGGTTTATCTTACAGCAAATTAATGCACGGCTTAAAAGTAGCTGGTGTAGAAATCAACAGAAAAATCTTAGCTGATATGGCAGTTAACGATGCAGCTGGTTTCGCAACATTAGCTGAAGTAGCAAAAGCTAACATCTAATTATGATCATTAAATCCATCACACTTTTGTGTGGTGGATTTTTTATAGAAAATACCGATAAAATATATAGAAAAAAATAGAAGATAAGTATTGACAATTTATATCATGATGATATAATGACAAAGTACTCTTTGGAGACGGTTAAATTTTTAACGGGGTGTGGCTCAGCTTGGCTAGAGCGCCTGGTTTGGGACCAGGAGGTCGCAGGTTCGAATCCTGTCACCCCCATTTTGAAATAAATTTTTTAAATTGTACAAAAAACTGTTGACAAATGAATACAATTTGATATAATGAATTTTGTTCACGGGGTGTGGCTCAGCTTGGCTAGAGCGCCTGGTTTGGGAC
>JAZRRZ010000053.1:0-1670 GCA_045651185.1 Christensenellaceae bacterium
CTCAAAAAATTCAAACGTAAATTCGAAAAAACAGGTGTTGTTAAAGAACTTCGTCGTCGTCAACAATTTGACAAACCATCAGTAGTTAAACGCGAAAAAATGCAACACGCTATTTACGTACAACAATTGCATCAAAACGAAGACTAATATTTAGTCTGGTTGTTATACGCAAGAAATAAGCAGGATTATGATTCAATCATTTCTGCAATACATACGGTATGAGAAGAACTATTCTTCTCATACCGTTTTGTCTTATCAGATAGATATAGAGCAGTTGCATGATTTTATTTTGACGCATAAAGGATATTTTGATCCGGAAAAACTTACTTCAGATGAGCTCCGAGAGTGGATTATAGCCCTTATGGACGTTGGTGAAAAGCCTTCATCTGTTAAACGGAAAATTTCAGCTGTTCGTAGTTTTTATAAGTTTTTGAATCTTAAAAAACTGACTACCAACAATCCAACATTAAAGATTATTGCGCCAAAGGTTCCTAAATCATTGCCTAAATTTTTTTATGAAAAAGATTTAGATAATTGTTTGGAAGTTTCGAAAAATAATTGTAACTTTGAAGGCGTAAGAAATTCTTTGATAATTGAACTTATATATCAAACCGGATTGCGTCGCTCGGAGGTAGCAGGCTTGGAAGATAAAGATGTTGATACCAGTAAGCGACAGCTGAAAGTGCTTGGCAAAGGTAATAAAGAGAGGGTGGTGCCGTTTGGCATGAAATTGGCAAAGATGATAGATGATTACCGTATTATAAGAAATCAAGAAGTTGAAATATCGACGACTAAATTTTTTGTACATGCTAAAGGCATATCGCTTAATCCGATGCATATATATAATGTAGTGAGAAAACTGATGGGTGCTGTGACTACACAGGAGAAACGCAGTCCGCATGTTTTACGACACACATTTGCTACATCGCTCTTAAATGATGGTGCGGATGTAAATGCAATAAAAGAATTGTTAGGTCATGAAACGTTGGTTGCCACTCAGGTTTATACACATGCATCCTTCGAGAAAATAAAATCTATTTATGAACGTACCCATCCACGGGGAAAAAAGTAAGGAGGAATTATGCAAGTAAGAATTCAATCAGTGCATTTTGATGCAACAGAAAAATTGCAACAATTTATCGAGAAAAAAGTAACTAAACTTGAACGTATATACGATGACCTCTCGACAGCTGAGGTTGTTTTGAGTGTAGTTAAGCCAGAAACTGCAGAGAATAAAGAAGCAAAAATCACACTTTTGGCACCAAATTCAGAATTTTTTGCTTCAAAAGTATGTGATACATTCGAAGAAGCTATCGATTTATGCGTAGAAGCACTCGAAAAACAAGTAAAAAAAGCAAAAGAAAAAAAATAAGGCTTTAGCAATAATAATCTGCAAAACTTTGATATTCAATGAATAATCAAATGAAAAATTCCGGTGTGATAAATTTTTGAAAGAAAATTTCCGAAATGTTTTGCAGTTTCAAATAAAATGTCTATCTTTGCAAGCCGTTAGAAAAGAACATTTCTCAACGGTTTGTAAAGATTTTTGAATGCCTCTTTAGCTCAGTTGGCCAGAGCACGTGATTTGTAATCTCGGGGTCGTTGGTTCGAATCCGACAAGAGGCTCAAAAAAGTTCCTTGATTTATTTTTTAATATTATTAAGGTAATG
>JAZRRZ010000054.1:0-1229 GCA_045651185.1 Christensenellaceae bacterium
GAAACCGTTTTTAGGAATGTTTGCGAGAATGCAACCGAATGCAATCGGAGAGAGCAGCAGCGGTTCGAAACCTTTGCCGATAGCCATGTACAAGAGGATAAGACCTACAGTGATCATGATTACATGGCCGCCAGTCAAAGCAGAGAAACCGGAGTCAGCCCATACAGATGCTAATGCAACGATAAAAGCTTCCATTTAATAGCCTCCTTGAATTTCCCTAATAACTAGGGTCTTAATAAAGAATAATAAAACCGCGTCGCCAAATGGCAACAAAAAATAAATAAAATACTTTGCTTTTTCAAAAACAATCTCTTAATCTACGCTCGACCTTCTTCTAGTCTCCCCTGCCTAAGATTAGGCAAAGCACAGACTTCGAAAATATTTCTGTTAAAACAAAGTTGTTTAAAGCAGCAAGCTGCTAATAAACCTTAAGCCTTTTTCTTGGTCGGATCAACGATTTGCAATACGCTCATCATTGCACCCAAAGCAATCAATACACCAAATACAATGGTCATATTGATAAGTGCAATCAACCAAGGATTAGTAGTAACCGGTCCCATCACTATCACCTCTTTCTAAAAACTGAGACGGGAGTAATAAAGTAATATAAGAAACCACTTTTGTTACTTTCATAAGTATAGATTTTATTAATTTTTCCCTCTGTTGCCTATGTCACAGTTAATTTAGTTGTATAACTTACTTTAATTACTTTATTTTATTGTTTTATTTACTTTTTTATTACATTATTTTCATAATATCTCTTTGTGACTTTAGCAACATATTTTGTCTAGTAATCTGCTAAAATACCATATGAAGCAACACATTTAATATCCTCTCAATTTTCAATTTGCGAACATTGTTATTGGGAGACATTGCTAAAGATATTGCGAACTTGGTCTTTAGCGAACAAAAAGAAATAACCAGCTGCGAACTGGTTATTTTTTTTACCTATTTTTCATTTATCTTAAATCTCGTAAATAAAAAAGGCTCTGCAAAAGCAGAGCCTTTTATTTTTTGGGGAGTTTTCAATCCTTAAAGCAAACTAATTTAAAGTTAAATTATTTCGCAACAGGACCGATCATAGCCAACATGGTACCTGCAGCTACTGCAGTACCGATTACGCCTGCAACGTTGGGGCCCATAGCGTGCATGAGCAAGAAGTTGGAGGGGTTAGCTTTTTGGCCAACAACTTGGGATACGCGAGCTGCCATCGGAACTGCGGATACACC
>JAZRRZ010000055.1:0-1131 GCA_045651185.1 Christensenellaceae bacterium
CATGATTGTTGCTAAGGCTGTGAAGATGGCGCAAATGATGAACGTTCCCATCCTTGGCTTAGTAGAAAACTACTCTTACTTCCGTTGCCCTGATAACGGCAAGGATTATAAAATCTTTGGCGAAAGTCATTTGGAAGAAACTGCTGCAACCTACGGTTTAAAAGTTTTGGCACAACTCCCCATCGATCCTGCCATCGCTAAAGCTTGCGACAGCGGCAAAGCTGACGAGTTACAACTGGAATCTATTGATGCTTGCTGTGCAACCATCGAAGAACTTTTAAAATAAGCTATAAAAAACTAAGACCTCGTTCCTAAAATGGAACGAGGTCTTTTAATTTGCATAGTTAGTCTAAAGCAGAAATAGTTTCGTCGCTGAAAACTTTAGAAAGCATATTTTTAGCTTTCATTTTTACGTCTTCATCAACGTAGCCTTGGATTTTAAGCATCGCAAAAGTAATTGCCACTAAGTCATCAGAATAACCCAGTACAGGAGTTAAGTCCGGAATAAAATCCAAGGGAGAGATTAAATAACCAAGTGCACCCATAATGGCAGCTTTGGTTCCAGCAGGAACATCGTCTTTTTGCAAAACGTACCATAATTGCAATGCCTTATATAAAATCTCTGCACCGATAACCTTGCCGTATTTGGCAATTTTATCTTTTAAACCTTTTTCGCTATATTCTTTTTCAAAAGGGACAAGCGCTTTATCGTTGATTTGCGCTTCCTCAAATTGCTCTACGTCGTATTTAGGTTTGTTCATAAAATCAACTCCTTCTTGTTGGAGTTAAACTAAAATTTGTTAGAAGTGCTTATAACGTTTTTTATCTCATGTTGATGAATTGGAGATCCACGCCAAAGTCTCCAGCCTTCAACATTTGAATTACAGCTTGCAAATCATCTTTTTTAGCGCCGGAAACACGAACTTGGTCGTCTTGAATTTGAGCATTTACTTTCAATTTAGTTGCTTTGATAGCAGCAACGATTTTTTTGCCATTTTCTTTAGAAATGCCTTGTTGGATTTCGCATTGTTGACGAACAGTGTTTTTAGCAGCAGGTTCAATTTTACCGGGAACTACTGCACGCAGGGGAACACCACGTTTAGCCATTTTTTGACGGAGCATGTCGATGAT
>JAZRRZ010000056.1:0-1183 GCA_045651185.1 Christensenellaceae bacterium
TGGCCTCCGACTTTCAGCCTAAGCTCCCCAAGTAATTCATTTACTCCAATTCTAAGCCTAGCAAGTTCCCTTTGATTTAGCTTGCCATTTTTGATTATATAGCTAGGATTACCAGCAAAAAGCTTTTTAAAAAGCTTTGATTTTGTCACTAAAAATGAAACTATAATTTCAAAGGCTAAAAGAAAAACAATAGGAATAACAGAGTAAGCAATGGGAATAGATATATCTTGAATAGGTGCAGTTGCAAGCTCCGAAATCATAAAGGTCACAACAAGCTCGGAAATCTGAAGCTCCCCAATCTGCCTTTTTCCAGTTAATCTAAGCGCAAGCACAAAAAATATATAAACAATAAGCGTTCTAATTAAAACAGTTGCCATTTTAACCACCAAATATGCGACATATATGAATATTATTATATATTTTAGAAAAAATATACTATTAAGTATTGACAAATAAAAATCAATGTTATATAATAAAAATCCACCAAAAAAATCAAGCAAATAAAATATTTTGAAAAATTTCTAAAAAAATTTAAAAAAACTATTGACATTTGCAAAAATTGGTGATATACTACTCAAGCACGCGAAAAGAATCGAGTGCGAAAGATCCTTGAAAATTGAACAACGAAAAAATTAAGAGAACTTAATGTACAAAAGACGGAACTCTTAAATTCTTTTAAGTTTAGATACTCAAAACGAAGTAATTTATTAAGTAAAGAGCAACAAATCAAGCTCTAGAAAAGATTTAAATTGCCTAAGGGCATTTAGATACAATTTTTTAGAGAGTTTGATCCTGGCTCAGGATGAACGCTGGCGGCGTGCCTAACACATTCAAGTCGAACGGAACTAGAGGTGCTTGCACCAATAGTTTAGTGGCGGACGGGTGAGTAACGCGTGAGCAACCTACCTACATGAGTGGAATAACACAGGGAAACTTGTGCTAATACCGCATAAAATGTTTTAATTGCATGGTTTAAACATCAAAGAGAAATCGCATGTAGATGGGCTCGCGTCTGATTAGATAGTTGGTGAGGTAACGGCTCACCAAGTCGACGATCAGTAGCCGAACTGAGAGGTTGAACGGCCACATTGGAACTGAGAAACGGTCCAGACTCCTACGGGAGGCAGCAGTGGGGAATATTGGGCAATGGACGAAAGTCTGACCCAGCGACGCCGCGTGAGGG
>JAZRRZ010000057.1:0-2168 GCA_045651185.1 Christensenellaceae bacterium
GCAGAAGAAAAACAAACTTAACCCAAATGCAGTTGGCAGAAAAACTGAACATTACCGACAGAGCAATATCAAAATGGGAAACTGGCAAATCTCTGCCCGACTCGTCTATTATGCTTGAACTTTGTGATGTTCTGGGTATCACTGTTAATGATTTATTATGTGGGGAGGTAGTTACAATGGATAAATACAACAAAGAATTAGAGAACAATTTGCTTGAAATGATTAAGCAAAAAGAACAGGCAGACAAAAGATTGTTGTCCGTAGAAGTGTTTATAGGCATTACCGCGACGGTCGTTCTTTTTGCTTTGATATTTGTTGCCGCTTTTGTGCAAATGTCAAATGGACTAAGGATTACGCTCATTGTATTTGGATTTATTTTGTTCTTAGCGGGTTGCTTCTATGCACTGCGGATGGAGCAAGTGGCAGGATATTATACATGCAAAGAATGCGGACACCGATATGCACCGACATATAGAGCCGTTGCTATGGCTCCGCACATGGGCAGAACAAGATATATGCGTTGCCCTCAATGCGAAAAAAAGTCTTGGCAGAAAAAAGTGTTAAGCAAGGATTAAACCAATTCCAATTTGTCGAATTGATCAGTATAATACTTTTACTTACTCTTACCTCACTTCTGCTACGTTTTGTTACTCTTACGCACCTAGAGGAAATATGACCGCAAGGTTGTGTTTCCTCTTTATTTTTTGCTTAGTCAGGGTCTAACTAGAGAGGATTTTGCTTGATTTTTTAGGGATTTGGAATATAATGTGTTTAGTTTCTTGTTTAAGAGGTAATTTTCTATGAATAAACACGCTCGTGTTAAATTTGCTTGTTATACGGCAAACTCTTCTATGGCTATTGTCAGCCATCTTTCACCTGTGCTTTTTTTAACCTTTAGAGAAATCTTCGGTATTTCATATTCCCTTTTGGGTCTTTTGGTTGTAATTAACTTTACAACACAGTTGCTTATAGATTTATTATTTTCTTTCTTTTCACACAAATTCAATATTCCTAAGGTTGTAAAGGCTATGCCTATGCTTACCTTTACAGGGCTTTTGATATACGCTATATGGCCCGTTTTAATGCCAAGCACTGCTTATGTGGGTCTTGCAATAGGAACGGTTATATTCTCGGCTTCAAGCGGCTTTAACGAAGTGCTTATAAGCCCCATTATTGCGGCTTTACCGTCCGACGAGCCTGACCGAGAAATGAGCAAGCTCCACTCGGTTTATGCCTGGGGTCTTGTTTGTGTCGTTATTTTCTCTACTCTATTCCTTTTTGTTTTCGGCAAACAAAACTGGGTTTACCTTGTTCTGCTTTTAATGATTGAGCCCCTCATTTCCTACTTTGCTTTTTTGAAAGCCGAAATTCCCGAAATGGAAACACCCGAAAAGGTTTCGGGCGCACTGTCTTTCTTTAAAAACGGAACTGTGTGGCTTTTTGTTCTCGCAATTTTTCTTGGTGGCGCAAGTGAGTGTACTATGTCGCAGTGGAGCTCAAGCTATTTGGAAAAAGCGCTCTCCATTCCTAAGGTTTGGGGAGATATTTTAGGTGTTGCGCTCTTTGGTCTTATGTTGGCACTTGGACGCACAATGTATGCAAAATTCGGCAAGAACATAACAAGCATTCTGTTTTTAGGGTCTATCGGTGCAGCAGTTTGTTATTTTGTTGCAGCCATTTCTCTGTCCCCGATTATTGGGCTTATTGCCTGTGCGGTTACCGGTTTTTGCACCTCTATGTTGTGGCCCGGAACCCTTGTTGCTGCTACTTCCTCGCTAAAAAGTGAAAGCGTATTCATTTTTGCAATTATGGCGGCAGGCGGAGACCTTGGTGCTTCGGTTGCGCCTCAGCTCGTAGGTATCGTTGCCGATGCGGCTATAGCATCACCCGGTATATCAGACACAATACAAAGCCTCGGACTTACGGCAGAACAGCTTGGTATGAAGTTTGGCCTTTTAACAGGTATGCTCTTCCCCGTTTTGGCGATTATAGTTTTTGGATTTATAAAGTTTAAAGCAAATAAAAAAAGCAGTGATTAATCACTGCTTTTTCTTTTTGTTTATTACTACTGATGCGGCGGTAATTAATACTACCGAGCCGATTAGCATAATTATGATTAAAGGAGAATTGCCCTCTTTTTGAAGCTTGGGCAGTGGCCCTGTATTGCC
>JAZRRZ010000058.1:0-1120 GCA_045651185.1 Christensenellaceae bacterium
AAAATGTACATATCACCTTTGTTAATGGTGAATGCTTCGTTGATACAGATAAAGTACATACCAACAGTAGCAATCAGTACGCTAATCCACTGCAAAATATTAACTTTGGTTTTGAAAGCGAGCATACCTAAAATTGGTACGATAACTATATATAGGGAAGTGATAAATCCGCCTTTGCCAACAGTGGTGTACGCCATGCCAATTTGTTGGAAGAGGCTGGCAACGGTTAACGCTAAACCGCAGATGATGCCACCACGCAAAAGTTTTTTGCGAGCAATTTTGTCATTTGTTCCCCATAAGCTTAACTTTTTGCCGGCAAGCTTGTCGAAGAAAAGGAAGCAGGGGAATAAAAAGAGCGTTGCTAAAACGCTACGAGCGCAGTTAAAAGTAAGAGGTTCTAGGTATTCTGCACCAACACTTTGGGCAATGAAGGCAGTGCCCCAAATAAGAGAGCAAAGTGTGAGCATGAATACACCACTAAAATTTTGCATAAGTGTTTCTCCAAACTGAATGAATTTAATAAATAGTATTGTATCACTTTTTAGAGAAGGGTGGAATATTTAGTAGCTTTTTTATGAAAACAGTGGAGACGTACTTAAACACAAGGGTTCCAGTTTTTTAAAGCAGTTTTATTTTTTAACTATATTCCGTCGCAAGACTAGAGTGTAAAGTCAATACCTAATTTCCTGAAAATTTTAGGAATTTGTGCAACAAAATAGATGGGAAAATTTTCCCGCTCTTTACCATATATAGTGCTTAGCTTTATTGCGAGTACAGATATATTGTGTTATAATAAACGAGGTTAATGCAACATAATGTGTCTATGTTTTGCATTGCTCGTTAAATAATACAAATGTTACGTTTAAAATAAGAGAAGTTTTTAATTGTTATGAGGAGGAGTAGGGACTATGAAAGTTATTAAACGCGATGGTACCACCGTTGATTTTGACGGCAGTAAAATTGTTGTTGCTATTCGAAAAGCAAATGCTGTTGTTGATCCCCAAGATAGAATTGAAGAATACAAAATTTTAGAGATTGCTAAAAACGTACAATCTCGCAACAGAATGCGCTTGCTTGTAGAAGACATTCAAGACATCGTGGAACATAGCTTGATGGATGC
>JAZRRZ010000059.1:0-2371 GCA_045651185.1 Christensenellaceae bacterium
AACGGCAAAGTAATAATCCCAATCAACTACAACGGAGTATTAAAAGGCGTTCCCGACTATTTAGACGAAGAATTTAGAAAAAAAGTCGGTTGCCACAATTTCATAGCCTTGCATACAGATACCTCATTCAAAGCAACGCTAAAAGAAATCATCGACAAAGACATAAAACCCAACGTTTCGATTGTGGTAAACAACAATAACAGAGCAAAACTCAGCGTAAAAACCGATGAAAATTGCGAGTTGATAGAAGATGATGAGATTATAGCAACCCTGCAAGAAGGAATAACAAAACAAATCTTTGTAGAAAAAGGAGAACACGAGTTTATAGCACGCTCAACCGAGTATAACGACATAGAACAAAGCATAGAAAAACTTATAGACGATATTAACTCAAAATATCTCCTTAAAATAGAACTTGCAAACAAAGTACAAGAACGCAAAAACGCAATTGCACAAAAACAAGAAGCAGAAAAAGACGCAATAAAACGCAGAGAAGAAGAAATAAAACGTAGGCAAGAGGAAGCAAAACGCAGGCAAGAAGAAATAAAACGCAGGGAAGACGAAGAAAAACGAAGAGAAGAAGAAAAAGAAACACGCAAACAAAAACTAAAAGAGTGGTGGGGAAGAAATAAAAGAAAATTATTGATTACTTTGGCAGTGATTTTTGGAATTGCAATCATAATCGGACTTAATAACTCAAGCCTTGGAGAAACAGAAACACCAACAGAAACCGCTACGGAAACAATAACAAAAACACAAACAATAATTCCTATTGCTGAAAATGTAACTTCTATAAATAATAATGAAGATTCTATCAGAAAAGCAGAAGAACAAAAAAAGGAAGAAGAAAGAAAATTGAAAGAAGAACAGAAAAAGAAAAAACGAGATGAAGAGAAGAAAAAACGAGACGAAGAGAAATTTAAAGAATACAAGAAAAAAGGAGATGATTATTTCCTTTTATTGGTAGGAAATCCAGGTAACAAAGATTATAAAGACCAAGCAAAATATTATTATGGGCTTGCGTTGCAATATAAGGAAGATATAACTATTCGTAACCGCTTTGAAAAATTGAAAAGATAACAAATAAAAAAATAAAACTATGAAAAAAACTATTTTAATAATTATTTTAATATTATCAATATTTGTTTGTAAAGCACAAAGTGAGGACACTATATGCAGACAAGCATTTGAAAATGCAAAAAAAGTGTATTTAGAAAAAGGAAGAGATGAAGGAAAGAAAAGTTTCGACCTTTTATTTGATTGTGGAGACGATAAAATTTCTGCAGAAGCAATAGAATGGCTTAAAAATCAAGAAAAACAAAACAATAAACCAAACAACAAACCCATCAAAAAACTTTTCTCATGCCTTAAAACCTTGAAGGGACATTCATGGACTGTCTATTCCGTAGCATATAGTCCCGATGGCAGAAAAATTATCAGCGGTTCAATGAATGGAACTATTAAGATATGGGATGCAAACACAGGAGAATGCCTTAAAACCTTGAAGGGAAATTCTCATTATGTCAATTCCGTAGCATATAGTCCCGATGGCACAAAATTTATCAGCGGTTCAAATGATAAAACAGTTAAGATATGGGATGCAAACACAGGACAATGCCTTAAAACCTTGGAGGGACATTCACGAGGTGTCAATTCCGTAGCATATAGTCCCGATGGCGCAACAATTGTCAGCGGTTCGTATGATGAAACTATTAAGATATGGGATGCAAACACAGGACAATGCCTTAAAACCTTAAAGAGACATTCAGGAGATGTCAAATCCGTAGCATATAGTCCCGATGGCACAAAAATAATAAGCTGTTCAACTCTTACAAACGTTAGGATATGGGATGCAAACACAGGACAAGGCCTTAAAACCTTTGAGGGACATTCACATTGGGTCAATTCCGTAGCATATAGTCCCGATGGCACAAAAATAATCAGCGGTGGATGGGATGGAACCATTAAGATATGGGATGCAAACACAGGAGAATGCCTTAAAACCTTAGAGAGACATTTATTGCAGGTCAATTCCGTAGCATTTAGTCCCGATGGTACAAAAATAATCAGCGGTTCAGATGATAAAACCATTAAGGTATGGGATGCAAACACAGGACAATGCCTTCAAACCTTGGAGGGACATTCAAGTTATGTCCAATCCGTAACATATAGTCCCGATGGTACAAAAATTATAAGCGGTTCAAGTGATAATACCATTAAGATATGGGGCGTGGAGTAGGGTTTTTGTAGATTTTAATAAGTAAAAAAAATATGAAAGAGAAGATAAGAAATTTTTTTTTGAGCGGACAGTTTGATTATTGTGCTGTTGGCTTTGGTATTTTGAGCATTATTTTGCTTTTAGCATTTGATT
>JAZRRZ010000060.1:0-1121 GCA_045651185.1 Christensenellaceae bacterium
GATAGCAATCAAAGCAACTGCGGCAATAATAACCAGCAACAGACCTAAATTTTTCAGTAAGCTTTTCATGTGTGTCTTTTATTTAATGGATTATATATATTCTAGGTACAAATTAAAGCATAATTCTGTAATCAAGGAAATAATTTAAGGAAAAAAACAGAAAAATCAGAAAAAACTTTAGTCTTTCGTGTTTGTGAATATTTTCCTAAGTACTTCCTGGGCTATTTTCAGGTCTTCCATGGATACATCTTGCAATGCTTCCTTCAATGTCTGATTGGCAATGACAAAGGCTTTTCCTTCCAGTTCACGTCCGGTTTTAGTCAGATGAATCAGGTTGGTTCGTCTGTCTCGTTTGTCCGAGATGCGAACCACCAGGTGCTGGCGTTCCATGTTGTCTATCAGGCGTGTCATGCTTGGTTTGTCCTTGAAAGTGGCATTGCATAAGTCCTGTTGGGTGATTCCATCCTTTTCCCATAAGGATAGCAGGATGGTCCATTGTTCGGGTGAAATTTCTATTCCGTTCAGTCTGAAATTCCGATGAAGTTTCCGGTTGATAGCGGTAGATACCTTGCCGTTCAAGATGGCGAATATTAATTGTATGTCGAATTTAAATTGTTCCATTGTTAAATAATTGTTTAAACAACTTTGCAAAGGTACAACTCTTTGTTGGAAAAAAGATTGGGGGAAATGCAAAAAAAAGCAAAAAAAGTTTGTCCTTGTGTGTGAAAAGGATGTTTTATAAAAGAAAAATAGAGGTAAATCTTTGTGGTTTAAGAATTAATCCCTACCTTTGCACCCGCATTTGAAAAATTGTTTAATCATTTAATTAACGTAAGTATGAATCAATACGAAACCGTCTTCATTTTGACTCCCGTTTTGTCTGAAATTCCGATGAAGTTTTCGGTTGATAGCGGTAGATACCTTGCCATTCAGAATGGCAAATATTAATTGTATGTCGAATTTAAATTGTTCCATTGTTAAATAATTGTTCAAACAACTTTGCAAAGGTACAACTCTTTGCCGGAAAAAGAATTGGAAGGAATGCAAAAAAAAGCAAAAAAACTTGTTCTTATGAATGAAAAGAATGTTTTATAAAAGAAAAATAGAGGTAAATCTTTGTG
>JAZRRZ010000061.1:0-1165 GCA_045651185.1 Christensenellaceae bacterium
CTCTTTACAGAAATACAAAAAGTAAAATGCTAATCCGATTTTTTGTTTTTTCATCAAAGATATAGCAATACGGCTCTTAAAGGTAACATTTTCAAAATATGCCTTTTTAATTTCTTCTTTATGCAAAGAACCTAATATAAGTTCCTTTAATTTTCTTGCAGATTTAAAGTGATTTCCTTCAGCAGCTGCCGCGAGTATTGCAAAGCACATAAAACAAGAATAACGGGAAATCTGCTCTTCAAAATCTTTCGGTTTTTCTATATCTAAACCACGAAGCCCCAAAATCACATCCGCTATCTGCGAAATCTGATGCGTTTTAAAATCTGTTGAAATGGAATCATTTCTTATTGTGTAAAGATATATGGCTTTTTTGCTCATATAAACTGTTTCTGCTTCCAAAAAGCAAGGAACTATGCAGCTTAAATCCTCGCCTAAAGAAATGGCAGGATTAACACCCAGCTGATGTTTTGTTGCAAGTTCACGTTTTATTGCCTTACCCCACAAAAAATAGAATATGTGGTTCATATTTTTATCTGACAAAAGCTTTGGGAAAATATGCTGCTCAATTTCCTTTTTGTGATACAAACCCTCATCGGCTAAATCGAAAACGGTTTCTCCTGTTTTCTCATTGATACTACATTTATAAGAAAAAGAAACAATATCTGCATCAGTATCACAAATTATTTTATATGCACTTTCCAGCGCATCAGGAAGAATAGCATCATCACCATCAAGGTGAAAGATATAATCTCCGCTTGCCACTTTGATTCCTGCTTGTCTTGCACTTACCAAACCGCCGTTTTCTTTATGTATTACTTGTATCCTCCGGTCTTTCCCCGCATATTCATCACAAATTGCTCCACATCTGTCAGGTGAACCATCATCAACCAATATAAGCTCAAAATCGGTAAATGATTGCGAAAGAACACTATCAATGCATCTTCTTATGTATTTTTCAATATTGTATATCGGAACAATTACCGAAAAAAGCATTGTCAAAACTCCTATCTGTCTCTTAATATCACCATTAACCTTTGAAGCGAAAATAATTTATACTTCATAGCAAACGCAAACGCCGCCTGTTTTACAGGCAACCTATACCAAGGGTATGATTTTAACACATTTTGAATTTTGTCCTGAGTGCAGATTTCTTTTAATCTTTTCT
>JAZRRZ010000062.1:0-225014 GCA_045651185.1 Christensenellaceae bacterium
TGGTAAGGTTTTTCGCGTTGCGTCGAATTAAACCACATGCTCCGCTGCTTGTGCGGGTCCCCGTCAATTTCTTTGAGTTTCAACCTTGCGGCCGTACTCCCCAGGCGGAATACTTAATGTGTTAACGTCGTCACGGAAGGAGTCGATACCTCCCACAACTAGTATTCATCGTTTACGGCGTGGACTACCAGGGTATCTAATCCTGTTTGCTCCCCACGCTTTCGTACTTCAGTGTCAGTTACAGTCCAGTAAGTCGCCTTCGCCACTGGTGTTCCTCCTAATATCTACGCATTCCACCGCTACACTAGGAATTCCACTTACCCCTCCTGCACTCAAGCTAAACAGTCTTGGCGGTAGCGCCGGAGTTGAGCCCCGGAATTTCACCACCAACTTGAATAGCCACCTACGTACCCTTTACGCCCAGTCATTCCGGACAACGCTTGCTCCCTACGTATTACCGCGGCTGCTGGCACGTAGTTAGCCGGAGCTTGCTATTGGGGTACCGTCACTTTCTTCGTCCCCCATCACAGAACTTTACAATCCGAAGACCTTCATCATTCACGCGGTGTTGCTGGGTCAGGCTTGCGCCCATTGCCCAATATTCCCTACTGCTGCCTCCCGTAGGAGTCTGGACCGTATCTCAGTTCCAATGTGGCCGATCACCCTCTCAGGTCGGCTAACCATCGTCGACTTGGTAGTCCGTTACACTACCAACTATCTAATGGTACGCGAGCCCATCTATATCCGATAAATCTTTGGCCCCTGTGGGATGCCCCACTGTGGTCTTATGCGGTATTAGCACACATTTCTATGTGTTATTCCGCAGATATAGGCAGGTTGCTCACGCGTTACTCACCCGTCCGCCGCTAAGTTAAAGGAGCAAGCCCCTTTAACTCCGCTCGACTTGCATGTATTAAGCACACCGCCAGCGTTCGTCCTGTGCCAGAATCAAACTCTTAAGTTTAATTATTTAAAGCCGAGCTCTTAAGCTCAACTGCTCTAACGAATTTCGCTTTGTTTAGCGTTTGTTGTTGTTTGTCATTTAATGACTGTTTTTTTAAGTACATAAATACTCAAAAGATTTTGACAGAAACTTTCAAAATAACTATTATTTCGTCTTATTTCCTTCTATTCAATTTTTAAGCTACCTCCGTCAACAGCGGTTGACGTTTGCTGTCTTTTTTCGCGACAGCCTACATATAATATCATAAGCAAAGTTTTAAGTCAAGCATTTTTTCAATGTTTTTTAAATTTTTTTTAAGTTTTTTCAAACTTTTTTTTGGACTACAAAATATTGTGTTTTTCCGTTCGTTAGCCACGATATATTGTAATTCGCTTGCCTTAAAATCATAAGAGAAAATCTAACGATTTTGCCTATGAAGTTTTCCTCTCTTTTGGAGAGCATGACTGATTATATATTAAATCGAAACATTTGTCAAACGTTTTTACAAGGTTTTTTAAAAAACTTTTAAAAAAGTTAAAGTTCGGCATTTTGTCTAATTTTTGGCACTTTTTTAGTGCATATTGCCTTTTTGCCCACTTCTTTGCACCCCTTTATAAACATTATATATATAATATAAGGGCAAGCATGGTCAATTTATTATAAAATCTTCCATCTTGCCCTAACCTAAAACAAAAATCTTGTTTTAAAAAATTGCTTTTTCTATAACTCCACCACCGATACATTTATCGCCGTCATAAAATACTGCAAACTGACCTTCAGTAATTGCGCGTTGTCTTTCTTTAAATTCCACTTCTATAAAATCTTCTTTAATATGAACCGTGCATTGTTGTTCTGGTTGGCGATATCTAAACTTGCCCGTGCAAGAAAAGGTCTTTTCTTTTGGCTCAGATGGAATCCAGTTGCAAGACTTCATAATAAGTCCTTTTGAATAGAGTTTATCTTCACAGCCGTGGGCTACATATAATATATTGTTTTTTAAATCTTTTTCGATAACAAACCAACGAGAGCCGTCATCACCCTTTTGTCCACCGATATTTAAGCCCCTGCGTTGACCTATGGTGTAATACATAAGCCCCAAGTGTTCGCCCAAAACCTTTCCGTCATAAGTCTTTATTAATCCCTTTTGGTTTGGAATATAAGTTTGCAAAAAGTTTCTAAAGTTTCTTTCTCCTATAAAGCAAATGCCCGTTGAGTCTTTTTTTGTGGCAGTTGCGAGGTCATATTTTTGCGCAATTTCACGAACTTCACTTTTGTCAAGTTTTCCGAGAGGGAAAAGCACCTTGTCAAGTTGTTCTTGAGAAAGTTGGTTCAAAAAATAAGTTTGGTCTTTAGACTGGTCTTTGGCTTTTAACAAATAGTGAGTATCCCCGTCGTGCAAAATGTCACAATAATGCCCCGTGGCAATATAATCAGCACCGAGTTCTAACGCCTTGCGCTTAAAATCTTTGAACTTAATTTCACGGTTGCACAAAACATCTGGATTAGGAGTTCTGCCAGCCTTATATTCATCAAGGAAATAAGAAAAAACTCTGTCCATATATTCTTTAGCAAAATTAACAGAATAATAAGGAATACCTATTTTATTGGCAACCCTTCTAACATCGGCAAAATCTTCTTCGCTAGTACAAGCCCCACACTCGTCCTTTTCTTCCCAGTTGTTCATAAAAAGACCAATGACATTGTAGCCTTGTTCTTTTAAAATTAGTGCAGCAACAGAACTATCTACACCACCACTCATACCAATAACAACGGTCTTTTTCACGGCAAACTCCTTTTTTCTAATAAAGTGCCTATATAATAACATAATTACCAAAAAAACGCAATAAATTAAATAATAAATGCAAAATATTTGATTGCATTGCAAATAATTGCATAATTCTTCACTTTTTTATTGCTTTTAGAGTTTTTTTATGTTAGAATATTCTAACAAAATATTTTTAGGAGGATAATTATGCCTGACGGCTCCGTTCCCATACTGATCGCACTCGTTGTGTTGGTTTTCTTATCGGGATTTTTCTCATCAACTGAAACAGCATATTCGTGTGCAAACCGTATTAAACTTCGTTCTTTTGCCTCTAACGGCAATAAACGCGCAAAGAAGGTTTTAGACCTTGCTGAAACTAATTATGACAAACTTATAAGTACAATACTTATAGGCAACAACATTGTAAACATCGTAGCAACCACACTTGCAACTATTTTGTTTGGACTCATATTCAAAAATGACCCTTCAACAGCAAATATCGTTTCAACCGTGGTTATGACTATGGCAATTTTGATTTTTGGTGAAATTACGCCAAAGTTAATAGCAAAATCTTTTCCAGAAAAAATGGCTATGGCTTTTTATCCAATAATCAAATTTGTATATTATATACTATACATACTAAATCTTTTGTTCTCTGGCTGGAAATGGCTTATCAGCAAGATTTTTAGATTTAAAGATGATGACGTTGTCACTGAAGCAGAAATTATGACAATTGTTGAAGAAGCTGAAGAAGACGGAACGCTAAAAGAAGAAGAAACCGAACTTATCCGTTCAGTTATTGAATTTGACGACCTAGAAGTTGGCGACATTTTAGTTCCAAGAGTTAATATTGTTGCTATTGACATCGCTTCTTCTATGGATGATATTAGAAAGGTCTTCGCAAAAGAAGGTTATTCTCGTTTACCTGTCTATAAAGACAGCATTGATACAATTATTGGCACTATTCACGAAAAAGATTTCTTTAATGCTTACCTTAATAATAAAAAAGGCATTGACGGCATTATGCAAAATGCTTTTTATACGACAGAACATGCAAAGATTTCTGACCTTTTAAAGCAACTTCAAAAGAAAAAAGTCCACATTGCTGTCGTTTTAGACGAATATGGTGGAACGCTTGGTCTTTTAACTATGGAAGACATATTAGAAGAATTAGTTGGCGAAATTTATGATGAACACGATGAAATTATAAATTTCTTTAAAGATATTAATGAGGAAACTTGTATTGTTGATGGTAATGCACCTATCACCGATTTCTTTGAAAAGTTTAACTTGGAAAAAGACGAATCCTTAGATGCAAATACGATAAGTGGTTTTATTATTGAACTTTTAGGAATTATCCCACACGCTGGCTATCAATTTGATTACAAGAACTTGTCAATTGAAATTATGAAATCAACAGTTAAAAGAATTCTTCAAGTAAAAGTTAGCATAAACGCTCAATCTGAAGAAGAAACAAAAGAATAATAAAAAAACGAACTGCTACTTAATTTTTTAAGTAGCAGTCTTGCACTTGTAGCCCAAATGGATAGAGCATCAGATTCCGATTCTGAAGGTTATAGGTTCAAACCCTGTCAAGTGCACCAAAAAGGCTGTAGAATTTATTCTACAGCCTTTTTTATATTCTTTATAATACTTTTGATAAAAATTCTTTTAACCTTTCGTTTTTAGGATTTTCAAAGAATTCTTTTGGCGAACTTTCTTCCTTTATAACACCATCATCAACAAACATAATTCTGTTTGCAACTTCTTTTGCAAAGCCCATTTCGTGCGTGACTATAACCATAGTCATGCCTTCGTTTGCAAGTTGACGCATAAGGTCTAATACTTCGCCAACCATTTCTGGGTCTAGCGCGCTAGTAGGCTCGTCAAAGAGTATTGCGTCAGGATTCATTGCAAGTGCACGAACAATTGCTATTCTTTGCTTTTGCCCACCAGAAAGCGTTGATGGATATGCGTTTGCTTTATCCCTTAGCCCAATTCTATCAAGCAATTCAAATGCCTTGTTTTCGGCATCTTCTTTGCTCATAATTTTAAGTTTAACAGGTGCTAAAGTAAGATTTTGCAAAACCGTTAAATTGTTAAACAGATTAAAGTGTTGAAAAACCATACCTAATCTCTGGCGAGCAAGGTTTATATCAATGTGATTTTCTTTATACAACTCTTTTATTGCCTTATTATATTCTTTACCTTCAAACTTTTTTAAAAGGTCATCTTTTTTTATCAAAGCAATTGCTTTTTCATCAAGACTTTTTTCATCAATTTCAGGCTCGTTTGCCTTAATCTCGTCGCAAACTTTTTTATAGGTGTTTGAAAGCCTTATAACGTCAAAATGTAAATATGGGTCAATAGGTGTAAGCAATTTGTCATTAAACCAAATTTCGCCATAGGTTGGTTCTTCAAGCAAGTTCATGCAACGCAAAATTGTTGATTTGCCAGAGCCTGATGGCCCAACTATTGCAATTTTATCACCCTTTCTTATTTGGCAAGAAACTCCTTTAAGCACCTCATGCTTTCCAAAGTTTTTATATAGGTTGTCAACCGAAATGACAACGTTATTTAATGTTTTATCGTTCATTTCGCCTTAACCTCTTTTCAATAATTCTAATCAATAATGTTATCAATAAAACAATAACTAAATAAATAATAGCAAGCGTTATATAGAAGGTAAAAAAGTCTGCTGATGAGCCTGCATAATCTTGGAAAACTTTTGTCACGTCCATTATAGCAATAAAGGTGACAACAGAAGTTTCTTTTATTAAAGAAATAAATTCATTGCCAAGCGTTGGGATAATGTTTTTAACCGCCTGTGGCAAAACCACAGACATCATCCCTTGCCTAAAATTTAAGCCAACACTTCTAGAGGCTTCCATCTGCCCTTTGTCAACAGACATTATTCCTGCACGCATTATTTCTGAAACGTAAGCGCCACTATTTAAGCCAAACGTAACGATAGCACAAGGTATTTGTGGAAAACTCACACCTAGCAAGAAAGGAAATGCAAAATAAAAAATTAACAATTGAACAACTATAGGTGTTCCTCTAAAAATTGCAACGTATACGTCACAAATTCTATTTAATACTTTAACAATTCTACTTTTTTGTGGAATAATTCTCACTGTGGCAATCAAAGTACCAATAATGATACCTATAATTAAGCCAAACACTGCTATCTCAACGGTTGCAAGAAGGCCATTAAATAGGTCTTTATAGCCACCATAATCAACGAAATATTTTTTTAATAATTCAAAATCAAACATATCTTCCTATTAACAGTTCTTATTTTTTGTTAATGTTTTTTGTAATTTGTTGTGCTGGCAACTTGTCTAAAATAACCATGTCAATATTGCCGTTCGCTAAATCTTGAACAGCCAAAGCGCCTGTCGTATAACCTCTAACAATGGTGTCTGCATCAAAACCATCGTATCCGAATGCTTCGTTTCCTTTTGCAAAGTTATAACCTGTTGTGCCGTTTTGTGCACCAATCTTTGGCGCATTTAATGAATTGATTTTAGCAAGCACTTGTGCTGTTTTTTCAGCCGCTGTCGCTTGTGAATTTAAGATTTCATCAAAAGTAGAATCACCCACTCTTACAATTAAAACTTGTGTTGCATCAATATAAGAATCAGAGAAGTTCATTTTTGACATACGGTCGTCGTTTACAGTCAAACCTGCCATAGCAACAACATTTGGATGTGTTTGTGGGAAAACTTCTGCTGCATCAAAACTCATGTTATATACCACAAGCGTTTTATTCATTTTCTTAGCGATTTCATTTGCAAATTCAATATCTAAGCCAACGTATTTAGCACCAACCTTGTTTTCAAATGGTGGAAAATCTGCACTAGTTGCAATTGCAAAGTGTGTTGCTGGGTTTAAGTTTTCTAAACTAACGTCGTCAGCAGTTAAAACGTTCATTGCATAATCGCCTTCTTTTGTGTCATAATCTGCGGCTGTATATTTAGCATAAATTGCTGCATACGTGCCATCTTCTTTTAACGCTCTCATTGCTGTATTAATTTCATTAAGCAACGTTGTGTTTGTCTTGTTTACTGCAATTGCATATTGCTCGTTAGTTAGTTCTACTTCTAAAACTTTAACCACCGGCTCGCTTTCTTTTTTACAAGCAGTTAAGCCAACACATGCAAAGCACATGATAACTGCAAGCAAAAGTGTAAAAATCTTTTTCATAATTTTTTTCTCCTATTTTTATTAATTTGTTCCTATATTATATTGCAATACTACGAAAAAGTCAATTATTTATTATAAATAAATAAAATCTCGCAAAAAGTATCGAAGAACTTTTTGCGATAAAGGAAGAGCAAACAATAAGGTCATTGCTCTTTTGTGACAAAACAAAAGAGCAAGACAAACTGTCTTGCTCTGACGTGGTGCCCCAAGGCATTTCAAATCCGAACCGGACGGGGTGCAGTTAAGCTCCGAAAGGAATACTGTTTTTGTTCCGTCCTTGTAGTTAAAGGTAAAGGTTATCTTATCGTCATAAAGGTATATCGCATTGATAAACCCGTCTATTAACCTTTGTTTACCTTCTTTCGTTGAAATATCCAACTTCTTAAATTTCTCTATACCAAAGCGTATTTGCTCTTTCGTAAGGAAGGGCTTTTTTATTTGCTCTTGGATTATGGTTAAGTCAAGTTGGCTTTTTTCTTTTTCAAGTTCCGCAAGTCTATCTTTCGTAGAGTCGAAGATAATTCCTTGTTCAATCGCCATGATTATGTTTTTAATACGATTTTCAATGTCTTCTAATTGCAAACGCAATCTTGGTAAGCGCGGATTTTCTTCGCCTTGCAACTCAAAAATCCTATCCACAAGATAATCAATCACGGCTTCGTCGTGAAGAATCTCCATTGCCTTTTGAACGGCTAAATCTTCAATCCATAATTTACGTACCGTTTTCTTGTCGCAAGTATGCTTTTTAGCGTTTACACATTTGTAGTAGCGATGAACTTCTTTTTTTCTTCCCGTTCCTGCTTCGCCAACCATAAACGCGCCACATTTACCGCAGAACAACTTGGTCGTTAAAAGGTAATCATCTTCCGCTTTATGACGGGCAGGTGCGTGTTTATTTTGCTCCATACGACGTTGGACACGTTCAAACAAGTCTTTACTAACGATAGCAGGCACGGCATCGGGGATTACAATATCGTTATATCTAAATTCGCCTATGTACTTACGATTGGTAAGCATATATTGAACGATATTATAAGACATTTTCTTGCCAAGCCTTGTCGTTATTCCTTTTGCGTTAAAACGATTTACAATATCTTTGATAAGGTAGCCGTCGGCATACATTGTAAAGGCTTCCACAACAATAGGAGCAAGTGTTTGGTCAATAGCGTGTTTTTGTTCTTCGTCTATGTAGTAACCAAAAGGAACTTGTCCGCCGTTTACTTTCGCTTTTAATGCGTTTTCTTTAAGCCCACGCTTAACCTTAACGGAGAGTTCTGCCGAATAATATTCCGCCATACCTTCAAGCATAGATTCAAGAATAATTCCTTCAGGACCTTCGCTTATATTTTCCTTTGCAGAAACAACTTTAACGCCGTTCTTTTTAAGGATATGTTTTTAATGGGCAGAGTCGTATCTATCACGAGAAAAACGGTCTAATTTCCAAACGATAATCATATCAAAGCAGTGCTTGTAACTATCTTTAATCATACGTTGGAAATCTGGACGATTATCCGACGTAGCGGTCATTGCACGGTCAATATAATTTGCAACAACATCAACGCCGATTTTATTTGCAAACTCTAAGCACTCACGAAGTTGACCTTCAATAGATTCTTCACGTTGATTATCCGAAGAATATCGTGCGTATATAACTGCTTTCATTTAATTCACCTCCTATTATTTATATTTTACCGCACTAAATATGACAGTTTTAGTCATACTTAAATTTTTTATTCTGTTTCCTTTTCTTTAGCGATTTTCCGGACAAGATAATGATTGTCTAGCTTTGCTTTTTGAATTATATATTGTTTCGTAGAAGAATTATCCTTAATTTTTTTAATTCTGTTTATGATGGCAAGTCTTATATCTGCACATCCTGAATCCATACAAATAGACAATTGCTTAAGTGCAATATCTTGATATTTGCTGTGAGTTAATTCAATTAAACACTTTACCCCCAAAAATCTAACATCACGCTCTTTATTACTGAATAAGGAAATGGCAAGTTGTAATATTGATGCCGTTATCTCGTCGGGAAGGTTTTTAAGATTAGTTTTTTCTAAACTTTTAGAAAGGTAGTTCATACAAGCAATAATATCTCTATCATCCATTGTGTTAATGGTTGATAAACTTGACATTACATCAGTAGGCGATATTTTTCCAATCAACAACCCAAGACAATCTAACGCCACGCTTAAAGTTTGGATATTAGTAGTATCAAATAAGTCAAGCGAGATTACTTTAAGTATGGAATCACGCGCTTGAATTGTAGATGAAATATTATCTGACAGTTGTTTTAATTTTGGATGTGTAAGTACTAATGTTGTTAATAAAGTTATGGCTTGTCTTTTTTCTCCGCAACTTTGATTTGGTGCAAGTATAAAATTTGATGTTGTAACTACAATAGGCTCTAACTCTCTCCAATTTAATTTAATAGCATTTATTGTGATAATATTGCCAATGGTTTCAAAAGGGTCACCCATAAACCCAGAATAACAACCATTTTTCCCTTGAACTTCTATTCGTGATTGAATAGATTGAATGTACTTATCAATTTGTTTAAGGGATGCTTTTTTATCTTTGTCATATAATTCAAGGTGATATTCGCCTTTATAAAACGATTCCATATTCAACTTAATAGCTTTTTCAATGGTTGTTATATCTATTGTTGTATTTAGAACAAAAAGAATAAGCGCATTGCGAAGTTGATGGGTGTTTTCTCGGGATTTTTTATTATTGATGAGTTTTAATAAGTGTTTTTCTATTCTCTGCTGCATATCAACAGATAAATCTTTTATCTTAACGTAACCCATTAATTCACAAGCAATACCATAAAGAATATAATTATTCGAATTAAATAAAGAAATCATAAACTCAGCAATTTCTTTAGAAGGGATTCTTTCACAACAACTTTGATAGACTGTTTTTATAATATCATTAAAATTAAAAATTCTTTTTTTATCATATGCCCATTTTTTTGTATATTTTAAAAACCAATCAAGATGATTTGAGTATTGTGCTTCAGTTAAATAATATCCAAAATATTTTAACAACAATAAAGTAGAATGGGTTTTGTCGTATTCGGTTGGTAAATATGATATACTATCAATAATTTTTTCAATTTCTGTAGAACTTATAATATCGTATGACCTATTATATGTTCTTAAAATGTTTTTTAATTTTTTATCATCTGCTTCAAGTATTAAAAATCTAATAAGCTCGGAATGGAATTCTTGATTGCTATATTCTTGTGACAAGACTTCAAGAATTTCAATCATACGAGAACGAATAAGGCGCAAATGGGTGATGGAGCCGTATAAGAGCGCAACACAATAATATGATGAAACATCCGCAAAAAGATAATCCAATCCACCTATTGAAGTAGAATAGGGCGACTGCAAATTAATTTTACTATATTCTTTTATAACGTTTTTCTTAATATTATCGCCAATTCTATCAAGCATAGGGAAATAGACATATTCTTCACTAGAATCAAGAATATTTTGTCCCTTATTGTGAATAGAGATAATGTTTTTCATTGAGTCTTGCTTGTTTATAATGTTCCGCAAATCTATTGCGACATCGTTATAAAGCCACTGTGGGACATTTGATAATCCTTTAATTTTTTCAATTGTTTCTTCTAGTTTTAAGACACAATTATCTATATCGCCTGTAAAATAAAGCTTTATGGCATCCAATCGTTGTTGTATAATCTCCCGTATTTCAGAAGTGTGTTTTTCTAAAACTATTGTTGTAATTTGATTAAATAAATTTTCATCAAATGAACAATTTCCTAAAACAAACTGAAGAAATTTTTGAAATAAAGTATCAGCCTCAGTGGTTGTCTCTTGTTTTGGTTTAACCTTATAAAAAGAGTCTAATATGGAATGTTTTGTACTCTCAAATTGATTCAAAATATTTTTTTCAATTTGAATAGTCGTATTTATTGATACATTGCTTACATTTTCTACTATTGTTATTGGTTCAGGAATAGTTGGCTTTTTTGTATACACATTAAGAATGTCTTGCATTACCGTACGATAAGACAACTCGACGATATCTGAAAATCTAGCTGCAGTATCAAACTTACATAATCCACTTTTAATCATTTCTTCTTCGACTTCTGTCTTTTGTTTACTTGTTTCATTGCAAAAGATTCCCACGATACGTAAGCCAAGTTCTTTTGCTTTTTTGTATTCAGACAGTGTCGCATCAGTAATTTTATCTTCATTATCAACAATAAGCAAAAACAATTGGTATAGATGTATTTGGTCTAAGTATGCGCTTGGCATCGATTCAGAGCTTCCGGGCTCGGTTTCAAAGCAATAACTTTCAACTAATCCTGTTTCATTTAGTAATTTTTCTAATGCTTTGCGAGCTATTTCGTATCTTCCCCCACATTTTGAACTAATAAAAACTCTTAATTTATGTTTAACTGTGTCATTTGTCATTTTTTCTTCTCCAATTTTGTTTTATCTTATTAAGTTCGAAAGCGCGCTTGTTTCAATTTTACATTTCGGATTAAATTCCTTAACCAATAGTTCAACAAATATTTTACTGCTATCTGAAATGTCAGGGGCAAGCATAATGGTCATATCTTCAAAACTTTCTTCTTTGATAGAAAGGTCATAATGATTGAACGGAAGAGTAGCTTGTCCTTTTATAATATTTTGAAATAATGTTGCTATTTCTATAGTTTGTCCCTTAAAATATTCTACAGCCATTTTCTTGACTGATGCAGGATAAAACATAAGTTTATAGCGCCATTCTCTTTGGAATTCCCAATACTTATTTTTGTATTTTCCCAAGTCACCCAAAGCGATTCCTATACTTCCATCGCTTTTATTTTCTACTAATGTTGGGTTAAGTAAATTTTCTTCATCAACATATTCTATCTTAATTAGTTGATTGCCTATTCCATAGTTGGCGATAGAAAAATCTCCGCTAAATAATTTCCCAAAAGGGACTATTGTCTTGAACGGAGTAGGTGTATTTTTATCCGCAAGTACCGGAATGCCAAAAGTTTTTTCTATCTCTTGAGCTGTTGCTTGATATTCCACAAAAGGATTAGTAGGAAGTTTTATTCTTACGCCTCGTTGTTTTGGCGTATACATTCTCCACATTGGAATACTTTCCGTTTCATCATCCGTCCAAGAACTTACAAAAATGAACTTGCCGAAATTTTGTTTGTCTTGCGACATTTGTTCTTGCAAGTCATCCATTTTATCTAATGAATTTAGACGAATAGTTCTATTTTTTAATATTAAGGCTAAAGAATCTATGTTAGTATAATGATATAAATATTGGGGAATAACTTCGTTCATTACTTTTGCTCCTCCAACATTTTCTTTAAGGTTTCTTTGAGTTTTGCGTGTGCGTTGGTACTTGGGTCAAAACACATCTCGATAAAATCTTGCATACGGTCAGAGTTTTCTAATTTAGGGTGTCCGTAAAGTTTTCCTTCGGGGTTATCTATTCTACCGAGCAGATAGTCCGCTGATACGTCAAAGTAATCGGCAATCTTCACAAGCACGTGGTAAGACGGCATAATAGAGCCAAGCTCGTAACGAGCAAGTACGGGTTGCTTTACGTCGCCAAGCGCCGTAGCAAGTTTTGCTTGTGACAACTTTGCTTTTTCTCTTAATAACTTTATTCTATATCCAACAATATTCTCTTGCATATATACCTCTTTTTATTACTGATTTACATTATTATAACTTAAAAGTTTTTAAATGTCAATACGCTATGAGTATATTTATTAAAAACAGACATTAGTTTGTAAATAAATAATTTAATCTTTTAATCATCTATATAAAAACAGCCACACTTTTAATGTGGCTGTTTGCATCTAAGATAAAATCATTTATTTAAAAGTAATAAATGCTTGGGACTGTATTTTATCTATTTTTTTGTGAGATATTATTTTTCCTTCATTACTAATGAATGTATTAATGCTACAATAAACAACATCCATCCATAAAACCACCAAAGACCAAAGCTACGACCTTTCTTTTTGGCTATGTTTGCAGGAATAAGGGCTAAGAGTGCAGCTACACCCAAAGATAAAAGCATTTCCATAATCGTTTTTCCTCCATAGTAATTTTAACTTAATTGATACTAAAAATTTTTAAAATTTTGAATAAATAATTGTCCCAAAACTTATATAAAAAACTAAAATGTTTTTAGCATAAAACTAATACTTAAATAATTCAGCTCTATTTCTAAAATAGATATGATTAGCTATCGTCATTACGATACTTCCAATTATTGAAATAACATCAGAAGCCGAAAAAGCAATGGCGCTTAAATCTAAATATTCTTGATATTGATACATGCCTGAAATATATGAATCACCATAAATTATTGTTGTTTCCGCTCCGCCGATAATAGAATAAAAGGCAATAGTGTAAACAATTAAGAAAATAGTGTTCAGCACGTACATTATTGTTAAAAGTTTAGGTGCACTCTTTTTATAATTTTTAAGAGCTCTCCAAACAATAAAGGTAAAAACCACCATCGCAAGGCTAAAAATCCCACTAAAAGCGTCAACGCCCTTTAGAGATGGCAACATTTCATATATTTTGTCGGCAAATCCTTGATATATGCCACCAGAAAAATATGTAATTGCTGAAATTACGTTCCCTATGATGCCAATCCAAAGAATTACCAACAATGCCTTATACCATTTCATAGGATATTGACTTTCAATTGTTACTTCGCTTTCATTGTTGGTCGCATAACTTGTATCGCCATTATTAATAGGTTGGCTGGTTGAATTTTTTCCGTTTTCGTAACCACAAAGAGGACAGGTTGTTCCTTCGTAGATATCATAACCACATTTGCTACATTTCATTTTTGCTTTCTCCTTTTTCTTTTGTATTTTTTACCCAACGGGTATATTTTTTATTTACAACAATATTGATAATTGAATTAATTATTAGATTTGCCCAAATGATTATTCCTACCGATAAGATGTTAGGGTTAAGCCAAAACTCACTACCATTATACATCATCAAATATAAATCTTCGGGGTCTTCACATAAAGGCATTAGCGTTAATGTCAAATAAGAAATAAAATTCACAAGAATAATAATCAATGCGATACTAAGTAAAGCTTTTACTATAACTTTTATTCCCATTGCGACTTTTTGTGTTGAATCGTCTTTCATACATAATGAATTAGAAATAAAAATATATTCAGCTGTTCCAGTTTTATCTGAAAGTCGATTTTTTGTAAGCAACATTTTTCCATCTACATTGTTTTGAGAAGCCTCATGAGAGAAGCTTATCATTGATACCCAATCAACAACGGCATTTATAGAAGATATTACAATAGGCACAGAAACAAACGTTAAAAAAATCATTAAAAGCTTGTTTATAAACTCGAAATTTTCTTGTTCCGTTGCATTATAGTGATCAAAATCAAATAATTTAGGAATAAAATCCCCATCAACATAAATAGAACAAATTATAGCAATAAAGACAAGCGCAAAGCCTAGAAGGGGTATAGCTATATTAATAATTCCTAATGCTTTTTTTATTTTCTCAAGCATACTGTTTTCTCGATAACGCTGGTAAAATGCCTCAGGCGAATTATCTTCATAATCAATGTTGCTTGTATCATCATATCCGCCAGCACCGTATGTGCCGCAATATTCTTGGTTACTACTTGTTGACACACCACTTGTTGTTTGCACATCCGCAAAATCCGTTTTAGCGGTATTTGCTTCGCTTTCTCCGTCTCCACCGCCGGCATTAACGAAGTCGTCCAACACTTTCCCACAATATAAGCACTTGTTTGTTCCGACAATGTCTTTTCCACAACTTTTACAAAACATAGAATTAACCTCACATATTATCGTTATATGGAGTGTCTGCGTATCCCTTAGCTTTGAGTTCTAAAACCTTCTTATCCAAGCGCTTCTTCCAAAAACGATTAAACCATTTTGTTTTTCCAAAAACCTTAACAACCGTAGGGCTGATTGCATAATACATACGAATAAAGAACCTACCGAAAAAGGATTTATCCAAACTAAAGTCTCTATAACGCCTTAAAACCCATACTTCGGGGCAATCATAAGAACCATATACTGCGGTCGCAACATAACATCCCTTCTTATTTTTAGATTCTTCAACAGGATTATTAATATTTTTGCTGTTTGTTTGCATCACACGAAAATAATATGGTTTTATATCATCTGGAGCAAAAGATAATGCTCTTTGTCCATATTTTTTAGTCACTTCTTGAACTTTATCTGGAATATCTCCAGGCATTTGAACAAAACCATGATAATCTCTTGCCCACTTAATTCCATATATTTCACAAACATACAATCCCCATAAAACTCGATAGTCTTGCGGTCTTAATTTTAACGCTTGTAAATAATTTTCTCGTGCTTTATCAAAATCCTCATCAACATCCAAAGCACTCTGAGCCGTAAGCATAAGAGTATCAAAGTCTGCAATTCCATCAATAACACACTTTTGTACCGCTTGCGGTATTACAACTTCGTGCCCACAGTATCTACATATAGTTTTTTCTTTAGAAGAATCTAATAATAACGCACCGCCACAACTTGGGCATTTTCCGTTTTCCATTGACATGCAATCACCTCATTAATGAATTTTTTATTCGTTTATCGCGTTCCTCAATCATATCAAGAATAGAGGAAATCTTGCTTACAATAGCATCTGTATCCTCAGAGCAAACTATTGAAGAAAGCTCGTTTAAGCCCGACATTATTTGCTCGTCCGTATGCGCAACATTAGTGGCTCGATTGATTTGGCAAGAGCAGATTCGGTCATACAAATATTCAATCTTTTTGTTTACTTGTCTGTTAGGGTTTTTATCCAACAAAAGCTCTACCTTTTCTTTAAGCAAATAGAAAGCATCTCTTTCTTGCTTGTCATATTCTATTTGTGCTCGTGTATTGGCATTTGCTCCGAAGAAAATAAACAATACCACCAAGTAGATAGCCAAAAGAAGAATATTTACGAACAGATTGACTTTTGTATTCTGCAACTTAAACAAGATGAAGCAGATATTAAGTATATTGCACAGAATGTAATAACCACCAATTACCATATCATTTTGGTAATCAAGATAAACGTCTTTGCCTTTTTTGTTTATTGCGAAGATTGCCAACGCAAACATCACGATAGAAGCATTTCCAAAAGCAACGCTAACCCAAAATGATGACGTATAATCTTCTATAAACCAAAATGAAATGATGTTGAATATGATTGTAAGCAAGACGAATATAGCGCCCGTCCAAAAGCTGCTTTTCTTTCTCATAACCTTATCTCCTATGTCCACATTCTCCGCAGAACTTCATGCCTGCGGGAATTCCTGCTCCACAATTAGAGCAAATAGCTTTTTCGGCGGCTAACTTTGTCCCACATTCACCGCAGAATTTCATTGTTTTAGGATTGTTAGCTCCACAAGACGGGCATTTTATTTCCTCAGGTTGACTTTGTTGTGGCGCATATCTTGAACCGCCACCACGTTGCACGGGTTGTTGTATGCCTTGTTGGATGCTTTGACCGACGGGAGCAAAGACTTGAGAAGCAATACCGCCCATCATTCCGCCAGCCATCATACCCATACCCATTCCCATACCTGCGCCTGCAGCACCGCCAGCCGCAGGACTTACAGACATATTTTCCAATAACATTTCGCCTGTTAAACGACCGTATTCGCTACCATATTCATTCATTCGCTTCATTCTCGACGAAGCATCCTTTATCCTTGCGTAGCTCGGATCTTCTTCGGGAACGCTAATACCACCAATATAAAAATTGACTAATTTTACGCCGTATTCGTCTAATGCTTCATTTAACGGAGGCATTAACATTTCTGCAAGCTCGTCGTATTCTACCAATAAGTCTAAAATTGTTTTATTGGTAGCTTTTATATACTTAGCTAAATTGGTTTTGATTTTGCCCGTAAACACCGTGCGAAAATATGCATTAATTTGTTCAGAAGTATAGTAGGGGACATTGTTTCCAACTAGTTTTAATAAAAATTTCTTTCCATCTTTTACTTGGATTGAATAACTACCATTCGCACCAACTGAAATTAGACCAAAGCGAGGATCGTCAATCTGCATAGCAGGATCAGTTCCCCAAAATAGTTCAAGGGCGTGAGATTTGCTCACAAAATATACTTTACAACTGAAAGGACTTACACCGCCTGCTATTTTCTTGCGGATAGCTCCAATGAAAGGATAGTTAGCAGTATTCAACGTGTATTTTCCCGCAGGGAAAGTTTGCACGATTATACCATCCTTCATAAATAAAGCTTCCTCATTTTCAGCAACGATAAGCTGCGAATTGTCGTTAAAGTCCTCCTCCATACATTGCCATATCAATATATTACCAGGGCCGTCGTTCTTTATAACACTATACATTCCCATAATAGAACAACCTCCTTAGTCATCAATATCATTAAGCAAATCTAAAAGTGCTTTCTTCTTTTCATTTTTTATGCGTATAGACTCTTCTTTCGCTTTTTCAAACAAATCAGAAAATTCTTTCGGCATATCATCTGCGTGTACTAACACGCCATCAACAAACCAAACAAATGATTCAATTTCTTTTGGTATATAATTTTGAATAGTCATAATTACACTCCCTTCCTATTTTTATATTCAGTATATCTATTGTTTATCGCAGTAGCTAATGGTCGAGGATTAGACGAAGTGTTAGCTTCTGCAATACCCTCGGCAAATGCTTCTCCCTTATCCGATGCGCCATATTTTGAAAGTTCATTTTGCATAAAATAAGGTGTATACGGATCTGACGGATCCAAATTGCAATCTCTACACGCTTGGTCAACTATATCGGAAGCGTGAACATTATCCGCATATTGATTTACCATTTGTGCATATTCGTGTTTTGGTGGATTGCTTCCATATGTTAGACCACTATCTTTGGCGCACATATCAAGATGCAAACCGTGTCCTAATTCGTGCGACACTATGCTTTGGGGAGAAGCGTTAGGCGTAAGCCATCCCTGTTCACTTTGAGATGAGAGTTCATCCCTAAAACCATCAGAACCAAAGTGAGTTGAGTTCAAATTCAACCGCCCACCAAAATCCTCACCGTATTTTGTTGGACCATAAGATGCAAAAGTACGATCATTGTCCATTTTATAGCATTTAATATCCCTTACTTGGTCTTTTAATTCGGGATATTGGTCATACATATCTTTAACAGCATCTACAACTTCTTGCCGATATTCGGGATTACATTCTCGCAAATCCACATTTGCAACCCCCATATCTCTCAATTCATGTGCTTCTGGTGAGTTGTCGTAGTCTTTTTGTTCCGATGCAATGTCATTTTTCTTTGATTTCCCAAACCCAAACAGTTCCTTATCAGTAGCTTCTGTTTCGGAGGGAACATTCTTATTTGAATTATCGTTGTTCGTATTATATGTATCGGCATCGTTTGTATCCGTTTCGTTAGTGCCGCTGGTAAATTCGCTCGAATTGTTGTCTGTTAAGTTCTCCCCCCTCGGAAATATCAGAGGTATCGTAGGTGCTCTCTGTATCAACTTCATCGGTACTGTCCGTGATGCCGGTATCGCCTTCGGGAAGTTCATCCGAGCCATCGTTAGTCAAATCATCTCCCTCGGAAACATCGGTGTTATCGTTGGTGCTATCCGTATTTGCTTCATCGAAGGTGTCCGTCGTGTCGGTATCACCTTCGGGTAGCTCGTCCGAGCCATCGTTGGTCAAGTCCTCGCTATCGGAAACATCCGAGCTATCGTCGGTACTATCGGTATCTGCCTCGTCGGAGATGTCCGAGGTTTCGGTATCACTTTCGGATAATTCGTCCGAGCCATCATCCGCCAAATCTTCGTTCTCGGAAACATCAGATGCATCGTCGGTGCTCTCTGTATCAAGGTCATCCGTGCTATCCGAAGTATCCGTATCACTTTCGGGGAGATCATTAGAGCCGTCGTCGCTCAAATCACAGTCACTTGAAGTGTCGGAGCAATCGGTATCAGAACAATCTGACGAGGTATCTATATCGCTTGAAGTATCGGATGTATCTGTCGATATATCCACATCACTCGAAGTATCCGAAGTATCGCAAGTATCAGAACTGCAATCGTAATCGTCTGCCATAGCATATTCTCCTTAACAGTTGTTTAAGTTCTCCTTTCCGCAATCCCTATAATTACTATCCTTAATATCGGAATAGTTTTTCCCAATGTAGGAACAACAAAATTCGTCATTTTTATAAAAATTTATTCCGTTTACTTCGTTCGTATAGTTGTTGATAAAAATTTCCTTTGCTTGAATTATGTCACAAGTTTCCCCATATCTTGGATTATAAAATGTGTCGCTAAAAATCTGATTATCAGTTGCATTACTTATCCTAGTTTTTTCATAGTTGTCTAAAGTGTTTATATCGTATTTATTACAAAATCCATCTTTTTTAAAATCATTTACATTCAAACAATAGGGGGTAAATAATTTTCGTCCTCTATAATCATTTTGGTTAGATAAGTTATCTTTATTGTTACCCTCTAAAGTTTTTTCATTTTTAAAATCTTCTAATGAGGTTTCACTTTCAGGTAGATTTTCGGAACCATCATTACTCAAATCGCTATTGATTGATGAATCAGTATTTTGGGCATCTGAAAAATCTGATAAGGTCTCTATATCACTTGAAGTATCCAAAATCTCGCAAGTATCAGAACCGCAATTATAATCGTTCGCCATAAAAAACTCCTTCTTTAAACCGTTATTTAATCTCTTTTAGCCTTTGCTAAAGCTTCATTTATAAGTGCTTTATCCACGCTTATTTGAGTGTGATACTTTACGTGGCGTAGCAAATGAATTTTAATGCAGAAGAATAAATCTTTCGTTAAGGTAACTTTTGAACCGAGAACTTCTTGAATGTCGGGTACTAAATTGCATAATACTCGACGAAGCAAGGCACCATCGTTGCTTTTCTCGGTGAAATATTTATTGAAGATACGCCGAGATACGTTTTCAGCAATCTCACGTTCTCTAAACTTACAACTTGTCCCACAGTAGCCATTGTAAATACACTCGGGGTAAGGCTTAAGTTTATCTGTCTTATCCAGCCAATAGGTACTTTTACGCTTCACATCAGCATCGCATATAGTAACATCAATGTTGTGAGTGCGTCGATAGTCGGGAATAGAAACTTCTTCGGGGCGACTCATTCCACCCATAAAGAAGAACGCTTCGCCCTCAATAAGCTGTGTCATTCTTTCAACTTGCTTATCGTCCATATTGGTACTGTCTGCAAATATTTCTTTATCGTTTTTCTCTACGAGGTTAAAACCGAGCTTAATATTTGTAAGTTTAATAACATCACCCGTTACTTTTTCGGGAGATTGGTCTGCGATAACGACGCCTAAACCTTGCGCTCTTTTTTCAGCCAACATATTCTTGACCAACTCTTGCGCTACGGCATTGGGCTTCGCAACGCCTTCTTCGCTACTATCAGATGTAGCAAGCAAGTTGTGAGCTTCTTCGATCAAAACGATATTACGTAACGTGCCGTTGCCGAGATAATTGTTATCAATGTACGCCGATATATTGAGCAATAACAGAGCCATAATAAACGACTTTTCTTCTTTATTTTGCACTCCCGCCAATTCAATAATCGTAGGTTTACTCAACATATCTTCAACGGGTACGGTATTGTATGAGCCAAACAAGTTAGCCATTGAAACAAGTCTTATTAAACCTGCCGTCCCAACATTCTTTGCTTCGCCAACATATCCGTGCCTTTCAAATGTTTTTTTGAAACAGAAAGCAAAATCTTGAATGTTAAATATTTCGCCACCTGTTTCAACGGTATCACTATCCAACCAACCAAAATCAGAATAAACCTCATCTATTGTTTCTTCAAACAACTTCGAAAGAGATTCAGCCATTGAAACGCCTGCCGAAAATGCGGTTTTCAAGACAGATTTATACTGTCTTAGCTTTACTCCCTTCGGCGGAACAAAGGGGTTTATCGGCATTGGCGAAACATCATTCTTATTAAAAGTAAATATCTGAATATCGGGTATAACTTCAACCATTGCTCGATATTCTGACTTTGCAGGTTCTATAACCAAAAACGGAATACGGTGTTTTTTCCAAAGCGTATGAAGCAATCCGACAGAATAAGTGGTTTTACCCATACCGGGAACACCAACAATTAGCATATGTTTGTTTATATCTTTCAACGAAAATCCAATGGAATTTTCATCGAAAGAGGATTTCAAAAAACCAACTGTTATATCGCCCGCATCTATAATTTTCTTATGGAACTCTTTGGTGTCTTTGTATGTATAATCAATTTTTAGTCCGCTTGTCGTATATTTTGTACCGATTGGAAGTCGAAAAATTTCAGCGCATTCCTCTGCGGTAATTACGTTTGATATTCTTCTGAAATCAAAGTTTTCGGAGTAATAAATAGGATATTCTACATAGAGCTTATCCATAATTACATCGTTTAAAAACCACGGTAGCGGAGCAAAACTTGATTTGATGTCAAATTCATAAGGGGATAATCTTAATGTTCTTAAAGATATTTTATCTTCTTGTGTTACGCCACCATCTATGTGTCCACACATCTTTGCTGCCAAGCTCATTATGTTTTGGCTATCTGACATTACAAGGATGTTGTAACAAAACAAGGCAGCATCTTTGTTTTTTTCGTAGTATTTATATTTAGCAGCATATCTTTCAGCAATCGGATTTATTACGTTGCCGATCATCATATCGTGAACACCACGATTGACTGTGTCAAGTACGCTACTTGTTCGTTCTATGAAGGATTTTTCATAGTATGAATAATAAGTCGGAATAAGCTGAATAGAAATCGCAGAATTAGGCGTGTTGCTTAAAAAATCAATCAATGTACCGAAATCTTGCGATGTCGCTGGCAACTTATCGTACACATAACATTGATTCATTATGTAGCTCTGCAAATTACCGATAGTATCTTCTTTAATAATTGCCGCTTTATCCAATTTACTTAAATCATTCAAGAATGGGAATTCGTCAACACTCTCTTTCAACGAATACTTCATAGAAGTAAGAGATGTGATGCAAATTTTCTTTAAGTAAGTCAAGCGCGTTGCAAGTTCTGATTGGTTGAAACCAATAGATCTTATAATCAAAAAAAGTTTGATTTGAGCTTTATATGTTTGGTTTGAAACTGGAATAGAGTACCATAATAACTCAAAGCTATTGTTTTGAAGGAAACTGTCATTAGAAAACTGCTCCTTCGTAACTTGATATGTTTCAGTTAATACCGTAGCAAAACCCGTTTTTATCTTTTCAATATATAAACTGACATCAGTATTTGTATTTGATTGCTCTAACAAAATTGAAACATCCGGAACTTTCTCTATTTCAACGTATGTGTAATCGCAATATTCACCACTTAATATTTTAATCATCTAAACCATTTACCTGTTTTATAAATGAGGAATAATATTCCATGCTATTATTCCACAATCATTAATTTTCTCTCGCAAAAATCATTACATATATACGAAAATCAACACCTTCAACACATTCGGAGTACATGGATTTAAAAAGCAAATTCCCCACAATAGGAATCCAACCAAGCAATGTCTCAAGTAACCCTTTCTTTCTGGCGATTTTTTGAGGAATTACTTCTATTGAGTGTAAATGCCAGCCTCCCTTTGCCTCGTTTTCAATTACTTTTCCGATAGGAGCAATCGCCTTGTTTGCTGTAGCAACAGTTAACCCTCTTTCAAACTCAGATTTAGCAACTCCCTTAAACACTTGATTTGGTATGCAAACAGTTTTGTATTGTAGCATATGTTTTCTCCTTTGATAAATGAATTTTTATTTCGACGGCATTCTATGTATACATGGATATATAAGAATTACATCGATTAATACAATCCATGTAGTTAGTAAATGTTTTCAACATTAGATATAAATGTTTATGTAAATTATTTTGTCTTTGCTATATGAAAATACTTGAAAAAAATAACAAAAAGCTCTATAATATTTACATAGATTGTATTATTCTATGTAGAAAATGGCGAGAGAAAATCTCGCCATTTTCTTGCGCTTTTCGGCGTGTTTAGAATAGTAGTTTACCAAGTCGGTTCATCATTTCCGTTTTGTGTTCGAGCATAGAGTGGGCGTAGCGATTAAGCGTTATCGTGGGATTTTTATGCCCTAAAATTTCCGATAGCGTTTTAATATCCATACCGCACTCTAAAGCGCGCGTTGCAAACGTATGACGAAGAGCGTGAAAGCCTTTATGCGGTAGTTTTAGTCTTTTCAAAAGTAATTCAAAACTCTTTTGATAGGAACGAATCTGCGCACCGTGTATGCGTTCACTACAAATAACGTAGCTTCCGCTTGACGATTTCTTATGCTCTTTTAATCGTGAGAGCAGTTGCTTTGGCACGGGAATAACACGCTCGGAACAATCCGTTTTTGGCGTGTCTATGACCTTAACGTATTCTCCGTTTCCCCAACTGTCGTGGCAAGATTTAGAAACGGTTATAATTCCTTTTTGTAAATCTACGTCATCCCAAGTAAGTGATAGAAGTTCGCCAATACGCAAGCCCGTATAAAGACAAAGCACTACGCCGAACAACTTTTTTTTCTTCTTTTCAAAGATAAATTGTTCGATTTTGCGTTGTTCTTCTTTAGAAAAACAATCAACTTGTTTTTCTCGCTGTTTGGGGTGCACGATAGCCATCGTAAACTCTTTATCCGTTACGCCAAGCAATACAGCTCGGCGTAAAGAAGATTTTAGCACGGATATAATGCCGTTTACAGTGTTTGCTGATAGACCTTTTTCGGATAAATCCACAGTAAAGCGTTGCAAAACGGTTGCCGTTAAATCTTGTAGTTCCAACTCTCCAAGCGCGGGGAGTATATGTAGTTCTATTTGCCTTTTATATTTATTGTACGTTCTTACTTTCGTAGTGGGCTTGACGTACAAAACAAGCCACTCGTTTAACCAATTTTTATATTTCAATAAATTTACCTCCGTTTATGTTTTGCCGTTCCCGCTATGGGGAACGGCTTAATTATTTTTAACCATTTTTTTATTTCGGGATACTAAAACGGTCAAAACCCGTCCGCCGTTCCTTTTTACATTTTACTATTTTCTTTTATCTAAATCGGCGGTTATCTCTATGCTCTCAACGAGATTCTTTATTTTGTTTTTTATTCAGTTGTAATTTTTGCCTTTCGGCTTGCCATTCTTCAAATTCGCGCTTGCCTTCTTCACTTTCAAACAACTTTTGTATTGCAGGCAACAACGCCCTTGCAAGCGAATCGATTTCAAAGTCAGGTATTCCCGTGTTGTTCTTACGCTTTCTTGACATTAACCTATAATTTTTTCCTCCTTATTAATCTCCTTTGCTATTAAATTTTTTGTTTGTTGGTTTCGGCGCTTTTTCACGCTCAATTTCTTCTTCGATTTGCCTTAAACGGCTTTTTCCTAAGTTGGCGATAGGCTCGCCTTGGGGAATAAATGCACAGACAATAGACGGCGCACGGTGAAATGCTCGTGTAAACGCTTCAGGTTCTCGTTCTCTAAAAAGAGTGTACGCACGGCTCATTCTATTGAACTTCTCCTTGTCTTTTGAGAGTTCTTGATAATCCTTATACAATAAGTCGGTATCTTTTTGTTGACGGTCAACGACTTCTTCTAAACGTTTGACTTCAGCAGTCAATACGACGATTTGATTACGTAGTCCGCTTTTGCTAAAAGCAAACTTGCCTTGCTTGGCATCTTCTAACGCTTGGGTGTAGTCAGCTTCGGCGTTACGTTCTTCAATGATTTTATCTCTTTCAGCTTTTGCCGTTGAGATTTCTTTCATTGTATCGCGAAAATGCTCGTCCGCTTTTTGAACGGCTTTCTCAATCGTTTCTAATTCCGCTTGCGCAAGTTTCCCTGCGGTTGAAATAATCTCCGTTGATTTGTCCCACGCTTCGTCCATGATACATTTTGCCTTAAACTCGGCAGTAGAAAGGTGGGAAGCCGTGCTTCCTTCTTTACCACGTTGTAAACCCCAACGTTTTCCTACTTGCTCATAAAAATCCGTTTGTAGTTTAGATAACTCGTTACGATTAAGTAAGTCTTTTGCGCAGAGCCGTCCGTCTTTGATGGGGATAAGGTTTAAGTGCATATGCGGAGTGGTTTCGTCGTTGTGGACAACGGCAGAGATTATGTTTCTCCTTCCGTATCGTTCGGCAAAGAATTTAGTGCAGTCACGGAAGAATTCGTTATGCTCATCTTCGTCTAAACCGTTAAAAAATTCTCTATCCGAGCCAAGCACGAAAGAAGCCATAAGCACGGCATCTTTTCTCGGTGTTTTGGGTAGGTTTAATTCTTTTATTCGTTCGTTAATAAAGTCGGTGTAAGAACTGTTCCTAAACACAAGCCGATAATTATTCTTCGTTCTTGAACTGTCGATACAAGTGTTTGAGCCGACGTAGTTTTCGTCACGCTCGTTTTCATTTTCTATGGGGCAAATATCCGTTTTATGATACTTCTCCATATGGCATACTAAATACGATATTTTGGTTTCCTCCTTATAATTTTTTTGGTCGTAAAATAGCCTCGCAGAGCACACTACTTTCAAGGGAAAGTATAGTGTGCTATACCTTACAAGTTTTCTATTAAGTTTTGCTTGCCGTTTGCTTGACATTCACGGCGGGTGGTAATGATGATAATTTTTCATTTTTATTTCCTCCTAAATTTATATTTTAACCCTTCACTATTAATGGACATTTCAATGCCATTTTGGCAGGGTATTTTCGCTCACTTCTCAAAATTTCTTAAAAAATTTTTTTCGCCCTTCAAGTGGTAACCGTCAAGAACGGCAAAAACTTAACCTTTTTAGAAATTTCTTTTCTACTTATCCAAGGACAGTTTTTTGTAAAATATTCCATTTTTAATAAAAGTCCTTCTATATATCCAAGGACACGAAAATTAAAAACGTGTCGGGCTTGCTAAAAAAGACGCAAAAAAGTCGCTGATAAAACTATCACCGACCTAAAAGGTGTAAGGGCAAAATGCCACAAACACAATATTAAGTTTTCATTTTTTCTACATAAGCTCATCTCCTTTCGTTAGGGGATAAAAAAATCCGTGTAAAAATCTCGCCCACGTATGGGTTCACTTCTACACGGATTCTTATCCGGAAGTATTTGATTTTTTGAGTGTAGCACCTAAAAATTTGTACCACAAAATAGACCTATCGCCAAACCCCGTTTTTCAACGTTGGCGCGCCTACTTGAAAAGTTGGTCAGTCTTTCCAAGCCTTCCGCTTAATAAAAACGAAAGGACGGCACATTGTCGTAAAAAATTGTACGACAATAAAACCCTTAAAAGCCGTTTTGTTTCCCTTTATGTAAAACGACTTCGGGCAAACGGGAGAACAATCTCCCACAAGCGTAAAAATATACGCAAAACAAAGCCTGCCGATACTTGCAAGCTTAGAAAAGGGGCAAACCCCCTTAATTATATATACCCACACAAAGCATATTCTAAACATATGTTCGTATTTGTAATTCTATTTTATCATATAAAAAAGGGAAAGTCAATAGTCAATTGTACAAGAACGTGTACACCTGACATCTTTTTGAAAAATTTTTTTGGGGATTTTGTCGTAAAAAGAAAAAACGGCAGGAACGAAAATTCCTACCGTTATAATAGTTAAAGAGTAAAAGTAAATCCGAACCATTCGCTCGTTACAAGTATTTGGTTCGGATTATACTGATTTGGTGCCGCTGGCCGGACTTGAACCGGCACGGTATCACTACCACTGGATTTTGAGTCCAGCGCGTCTGCCAATTTCACCACAGCGGCAATTATTTTGCTAATAAAGTTGCAAAATTGTTGTATTTTTGTTAAAATTATATGGTAAAATAAATTTATATACAACTTTTTCGCTACTTGCTATAAGATAATATCACAATTTTTAACAAATAGCAAGCGTTATTAAGGATTTTTTATGGAAAAATTAGTTTTGATTGACGGAAACAGTTTAATAAATCGTGCCTTTTATGCCATGCCTGTTTTATCAACCAAAGACGGCACTTATACTAACGCCGTTTATGGTTTTATGAACATGTTTTTTAAGATGCTTAATGAAGAAAAACCTGCTTACGTGGGCGTTGCTTTTGACCTAAAAGCACCGACGTTTAGGCACAAACTTTTCACCGAATATAAAGGCACAAGAAAGCCTATGCCAGAAGAATTACGCCCACAAATTCCACTTTTAAAAGAAGTTCTTAACCTAATGAATATAAAAACTTTTGAACTTGAGGGTAGCGAGGCTGACGATATTATTGGCACAATTGCCAAAGCGACTGGCGTTAAAACAATAATCATTACGGGCGACAAAGATTCTTTCCAACTAGTTGATGATGAAACCGAAGTTCACTTTACAAGACGTGGTATTACCGACGTTGAAATTTATAACAGCACTAATTTTACTGAAAAAACAGGACTTGTGCCTAGCCAAATCATAGAACTAAAGGCCTTGATGGGCGATGCATCTGACAATATTCCTGGCGTTAGTGGCATTGGCGAAAAGACTGCCCTAAACCTATTAAAAGAATTTTCTAACATTGAAAATCTTTATCAAAATACAGACAAAATAAAAGGAAAACTTCAAGAAAAAATTATTTTAGGTAAAGACAGCGCATTTTTATCAAAAACTTTGGCAACAATAGACTGCAATTGTGGGGTTGACACCGACCTGTCTAAAATGATGGTTAGTTTGCCATTTAGCAGTGCCGTTAGAGAAAAATTCATTAAGTTAGAATTTAAATCACTTTACAACAAAGAGGAGTGGTTTGATAGTGAGCCATCTCAAAGTCATAGTTCAACCCAAACACCTGCTACAACTATAGATGTTTTTGAAGTTAACGACTTGATAGAGCCTATTTTTACCCAAAAATTTGATAGGCTAAGCATTGTTTTTGGCGATAAAAGCGTAAATTTAAGCGACGGCAAAACAGAATATATTATAAAAACAAGGCAAAGCCTTTTAGATGATGGCTTTAACACGGCTGACGTGCTAAATGCCCTAAACCACCATCTTAACGGCAAAACGCCGCTTATTGTTTATGGCAAAAAAGACATAAAGCATTTTATATTTAGCAGTGTTGGTTTAAGCGTTAACGCAAAAGCAGACGACATCTCTATTATGAAGTATCTTTGCGATTTTTCGGCTGGTGACCAAACGTTAACAGACGTGTTAACTGAATATAATCTTTCTACTTCTATGCCGGCATATTCGCAGTTTGTTTTATACGATATTTTGAAAGAAAAACTTGATGACCAAGCCCTAACCTCGTTATATACCGATATTGAACTGCCACTTTCTGACGTGCTTTTTGATATGGAGCAGAGTGGTTTTAAGGTGGACTATACTGCCCTATTAAATGCAGGCAAAAAGTATCGTGAAATTTTATCTGAGTTAGAAAACGAGATTCGCTCGCTTGTAAATGAACCGACCTTAAACGTAAACTCACCAAAGCAACTTGGAGACGTGCTTTTTGAAAAACTTAAACTCGGCAAGGGCAAAAAAACAAAGAACGGCTATTCAACAACGGCTGAAATTTTAGAAAGTTTAGAAAGCGCACACCCTGCTATCCCACTTATTCTAAGGTACAGAGGCTTGCAAAAAATTTCTTCTACCTATATAGAAGGCTTTAAGCCGTTAATAGACAAAAAGACGGGGCTTGTGCATACAACTTTTAACCAAACCTTGACAGCAACGGGCAGACTTTCTAGCAAAGAGCCAAACTTACAAAATATCCCTGTGCGTGATGACGAAGGCAAAGAAATTAGAAAATTTTTCGTGCCAAAGAGTGAAGATAGAATTTTAATCAGCGCCGACTATTCGCAAATTGAATTAAGGCTTCTTGCGTGTTTTTCTAAATGCCAAAGCCTAATAGACGCATTTTGTCAGGGCAAAGACATACACACGGCAACGGCTTCAAAAGTGTTCAAAAAAGATATCGCTGATGTCACCCCTGCTATTAGAAGCAGAGCAAAAGCCGTTAACTTTGGAATTATTTACGGCATGAGCGAATACGGGCTTGCAAAACAACTTAAAATTCCAAATTTTGAGGCAAGAGATTTTATAAACGCATATTTTAACGAATATCCAGAAGTTAAAGAGTATATGGATAAAAACATACAATTCGCAAAGGAAAATGGTTATTCAAAAACCTTGCTTAATAGAAGAAGATATATTAGGGAACTTTCAGCATCTAACTATGCAATGCGCCAGTTCGGCGAAAGGGTGGCTATGAATATGCCACTTCAAGGCAGTAGCGCCGATATAATTAAAATCGCTATGCTTAAAGTTGCAAATAGGTTAAAAGAAGAAAACCTAAAATCTGAACTAATCTTGCAAGTGCACGATGAACTTATTATCGACGCTTTTGCTTGCGAAAAAGAAAAAGTGGAAAACATTTTGAAAAGTGAAATGGAGGGGGCAGCAGACCTTGCAGTTAAACTTACTGTTGAACTAGGCAGTGGCAAAACTTGGTTTGACGCCAAATAGAAAATGAAAGGCAATAAACTTATAGCAATTACAGGTGGAATAGGCAGTGGAAAAAGCCTTGCTCTTGACATATTAAAGAGTGCTGGCTATTTTACCATTTCTTGCGACCAGATTGTTAAAGATTTATATAAAACGCACGCCGTTAAAAGTGTTCTTAAAAGCATTTTTCCAACTGCCGTTAGTGGCGAAAGAAGACTAACTCTTAACACCAAAAAAATTGCCGACATAACCTTTTTTGACAAGCAAAAACATCTTGAACTTACTAGCGCCATTACCCCACTCGTTTTAGATGAGGTTATAAAAAGAGCAAGCCGAAAAAAAAGTTTAGTTTTTGTAGAAGTGCCACTATTATTTGAGTGTGGCTATCAAGATAAGTTTGACGGCGTTATAGTTGTTTTAAGAGATTTACATAAGCGTATTTCAAGCGTTAAAGAGCGCTCTAACCTAACCGAAGAACAAATTTTGGCAAGGATAAAAAACCAAGTTGACTACACTTCGCTTGACCTAACAAACTATATGGTCATAACTAACGACGGCGACAAAAATCACTTACAAAAATCAATCTTAGATTATGTAAAAAGTTTATAATAAAACACATAAAAAGACTCGGTCTTAAATAAACCGAGTCTTTTTTATTGTCTAAAATTATTCTTCTTGTGAGCCAACAGGGTTAACTATACTATAACCTACGTTTAATAAGTGGTCAGCTACGCGTTCTAAACCAACTATAGTTGAAGTATAATATGGGCTAAGTTCTACTTGACAGCCACCTTCAGTTAAACGAGCAAAGTGTTTGCCTTTAAGAGTTTTCTTTTTCTCGTCAATAGTATTTTCCATTTGTGCAATCGTAGGAAGAAGGGTTTTATCAAATTTCTTAAATGTTTCTTCTGAAGCATCAAACATTTCCATAACCTTATTGTGCATTTGTCCAAGTTCTTCTTTTGCTGTGTTAGAAAATTCTAAACCTTTAGCCTTCATTTCAACACCTATTTCATGGAAATTTTCAGCGTGGTCACCGATACGCTCTAAGTCATTTAACACGTGGAAATAGCCACCGATTACTTGTTCGGCACTTCCTTCAAGACCTACTGATGAAAGTTTAATCAAAAACCTTGTGAGTGCGCTATTTGTAAAGTTAATAATCTTTTCGTTTTCTGCTAATCTTTCTCCGAATTCTTCACTGCCCGTTTGCATTGCTGTAAAACAATTTATGGTGTTTTCTTTAACCTTTGACATCATATATTCTATTTCTTTTTTTACTTGCATAAGGGCAACCGATGGCATAGTTATAAGCCTATCGTCAACGTGCTTTAATGCAAGAGTTGGCTCGCTAATGTTTTTATCTTTTATAACTACTTTAGATAATTTTACAAGTTGTTTTACAAATGGCAATAATAATAAGGTTGTTGACACGTTAAAGATTACGTGAAACATTGAAACTCTCATTTGCAAAGCCATTGTGCTTTCACCAGGAAAACAACTAATAAGCAAATTCACCACCCAATCTTTGAATATCCAAATTATCGTTGCAAATAGCACCGTTCCTATAACATTGAATATAAAATGTATAAACGCAACCCTTTTAGAGTTTGTATTTGCACCTAAACACGCTATTAGCGCTGTCACGCAAGTGCCTATGTTTGCGCCAAGCACTATAAAAAGTGCAAGGTCAAGTGGTAAAACCTTAGAACCTACCATTGTGATTACAACACCCGTTGCGGCTGAAGAACTTTGGATAAGTGCAGTAAATATTACGCCTATAAACACTAACAATAACGGGAAATTTACAGCCTTAAACACATTAATAAAAACTTCTTCTATCAATGGGTTCTTAAACGCTTCTTTACTACCCATTATATTAAGCCCTACAAAGATAAGCCCTAAACCACAGAAAAGACTGCCGATAATTTTTACTTTTTCAGACTTTGTAAACCCCATCATAACCCCTGCAAATGCAAGAATATACATAATAATTTCAAAATAATCGTTTTTAAGCGACACAAGGATACCCGTCACCGTTGTTCCGATATTAGCACCCATTATAATAGGTGTTGCTTGCATAAGCGTCATAACCCCTGCGTTTACAAGACCTATTACCATAACCGAAGTTGCCGAAGAACTTTGAATAATCGCCGTCACGCCTGCGCCTATCCCAACCCCAGAAAACCTGTTATTACTTATTTTGCCAAGCAGTTTTTTCATTCCGCTTCCAGCACTTTTCTCAAGGGCGCTACTCATAAAATTCATCCCCACGATAAACACCCCTACACCAGCAAGCAACCACACCAAGCTTGCCACTAACTGCATCACATTTTGTTCAGTTATCATCTTTTTATCTCCTCTATGTAAATCTGTTTTTATTATAGCACCCAGCTTTTTATAAGTAAAGCATTGACATGTTATATCATAAATAGTATAATTTAATAAAGTTTATAAGAATTTTATATAGGTATAAAAGATGACTTTAAGACATTTGAAAATTTTTGTAGCAGTTTGCGAACATGGTAGCACCACAAAAGCTGCTGAAGCATTGTTTATTGTTCAACCCACAATTTCACACACTATAATCGAATTAGAAAAGTTTTATAAAGTTCCATTGTTTGAAAGAATTAACCAAAGGCTTGTTTTAACAGACATTGGAAAGGAACTGCTAACTAAAGCAAAAGAAATTCTTTCTAGGTTTGAAGATTTCGAAGCGCTTGCAACCCTGCACGGTAAAAACCCATTAGTTAAAATCGGCGCATCTTTAACGTTAGGACAAACTATTATCCCACGTTTTTTAGAAGCGGTTCAAGAACAAAATTATAATATTCAGCCACAGATTTTGATAAGACAGTCTACAAGAATTCAGCACGAACTTGAACAAAGCACCCTTGATTTTGGGCTTATTGGTGGAAACGTAACTTCGCCACATCTTAAAGCAGTTGCTCTTTCTAACGAAAAGTTTGTTGCTGTTTGTCACGCCGATTATGACATTTATAAAGAGATAAGTTTTGAGCAACTTACAAAAATTCCTTTGCTTATTAGAGAACACGGCAGTTCCTCTCGTGATTTTTTAGAAAATCTTGCAGAAGTTAGGGGCTTAACCTTTTCACCTATAATGGACTCTTCTAACAACCAAGCAATAGTCACTGCTATCCGTTCAAAATTAGGCGTTGGCTTTTTAACTGAAGGATACGTTAAAGAATTTATTGAAAGTGGCGAGTTTAAGATAATCAATATTAATGACATTGTTGCAACGCAAACTAATTACCTTGTAATACACAAAAACAAAAAACTAAATTCTTTTCAGCAACAAGCCTTTGACATTATTAAAACCCTTGCATAAAAAACTGTTCTAACTTCACCTTTTCATTTTATAATTACTTTTAACACAAAAACGCTCGACTTTATTTTAGCCGAGCGTTTTTTATTTTTCTTGGTTTTTATTTTTGGTTTTTCTTTAACATTTCTACTATGTCGCTTAGTCTATCCAAATCATCACGGGTGTAATAATCTATATATATTCTGCCTTTTTTGTCGTTTCCGATTGCGTTTACTTTAGTGCCAAACACCCTTTGCATATCCATAATAAGTTCTTTAAGTTCGTTAGAAAGTTCTATCTTAATCTTCTTTTTAGCCTTAACTTCTGCCGGCTCAAAAAATTCTTTAACTTTCTTTTCAACGTCTCTAACAGAAAGACCATCTTTAATTGCAGTTTGCGCAAACTTGATTTGGTCGGTTTGTGGCAAGGAAATTATTGCCCTTGCGTGACCAGCAGATAGCGTGCCGTTTGCAACCATTTTAATAACGTCTTGAGAAAGATTTAATAGTCTTAACGTATTTGCAATGGCTGGGCGAGACTTACCGATTCTATCAGCAAGTTCTTCTTGCGTCATGCCATAGTCTTCCATAAGTGAGCGCATTGCCGTTGCCGCTTCTATTGGGTTTAAGTCTTCCCTTTGCAAGTTTTCGATAAGCGAAATTTCTTTAATTTGTCTTTCGTTATAATTTTTTACTATAACAGGAACGGTTGATAGACCAGCAAGTTTACTTGCCCTAAAACGCCTTTCACCTGCGATAATCATATATCTATCGCCACTCTTGTTAACAATAATTGGCATAATCACGCCATGTTTTGCGATAGAGTCTGCAAGTTCTTGTAGTGCCGTTTGGTCAAAAACCTTTCTTGGCTGATTTGGGTTTGCAAAAATTGAAGAAATTTCAATTTGCTTTACGTTTTCGCCACTACTACTTGTTTTTTCTTCATCAAACAACAAACTTTTTCCGTAATCTTCTTGTGTTTCAGAAAACAAGGCAGAAAGACCTTTTCCTAATCCTTTTGCTTTCATACTTTCCTCCAATTATTCTTTGGTTTTTTTACCAGGCTGTCTTGCTATGTATTCTTCTGTAAGGGCAAGATAAGCCTTTGCACCCGAACAGCGTGTGTCGTGTAGCATTATTGGAACGCCGTGACTTGGTGCTTCTGCTAAACGAATATTTCTTGGGATAACAGTGTCAAAAACTCGCTTTCCAAAATATTTGCGAATTTCTTCACTGATTTGTCTTGATATTATCGCTCTATTATCACTCATCGTAAGCACAACACCTTCTATTTTAAGTGATGCGTTTAGATGTTTTACAACAAGTTTAATAGTGTTCATTAGTTGTGATAAACCTTCTAATGCATAATACTCACTTTGGATAGGTATAAGCACTGTGTCTGCCGCTGCAAGCGCGTTTATTGTCAATAGTCCAAGTGATGGTGGGCAGTCAATGGTAATAAAGTCATAACTTTGTTTAGCACGCTCTAAAACTTTTCTAAGCACCTTTTCCCTGTCTTTAACGTACACAAGTTCTACTTCTGCACCTGCAAGGTCAATGTTAGAAGGAAGTATATCAAGTCCTTCTACGCACGTTTTTAACACGGCTTCTTCAATAGGCATATCGTCTATCATCACGTTGTAAACCGAGTTTTTAACTTCGCTTTTAGCAAAGCCTAGCCCACTTGTTGCATTTCCTTGTGCATCAAGGTCAACTATCAAACATTTATAACCTTTTTTTGCAAGGTATGCCGACATGTTTACGCAAGTTGTAGTTTTACCAACGCCACCTTTTTGGTTAGAAAAAGCAATTATCTTTCCCATAATTCTCTCCTTTGCAAGTTTGCTTTATCTTTCTTTATTAACTAATTTTAGTTGTTTATCCTATTCCTTATCAGATTTTTGCTCTGTTTTTTCTTCTTTATTTTCTGCCATGTTTTCAGGCTCTTTGTTTTCTTCTGCCTTTTTTGCGTTTTTTTCTGCGAGTTCCTTTTCAGAAATTATAACCGACTTCCTCTTAAAAGGATTTTCTCTTAAAGAGCGTTCGTTTTGGTCCATAAATTCCATAATTTCTTCAACACTCTTGCCTTCCATAAGCATATCAACTTCTTCAGTAAAGATTGTTTCTCTTTCAACTAAAAGTCTTGCCATGTTGTCAAGAAGTTTTTTATTTTCAGCAAGAAGTTTTCTTGCTTTTTTCAAACCTTCGTCTATAATTTGTCTAATTTCTTGGTCAATTATTGCAGCCGTTTGTTCGCTATAGTTTACGTGAGATGCCATATCTCTGCCGATAAACACTTCCTTGTCAGAACCATAAGAAATAGGGCCTACCTTTTCACTCATACCCCACTCAGTGACCATAAGTCTTGCACGCTTTGTCACGGCTTGAATATCACCAGATGCTCCTGCTGAAATATCTTTTATAATAAGTTCTTCGGCAACTCTACCACCCAAAGTCATAACTATATCATCTAAAAGTTTTGCCTTTGTCAAGTGATTGTCATCAGAATCTGGTCTTGTCATAGTATAACCTGCAGCCTGACCTCTTGGAATAATAGAAACTTCGTGAACAGGGTCGCAGTTAGGTAAAAGTTTTGCAAGTATTGCGTGGCCTGATTCGTGATATGCAGTAATGCGTTTATCCGTTTCGGTGACAAGCCTGCTCTTCTTTTGTGGTCCCATAAGCACCTTGTTGATACCTTCATATAGGTCTTTGTTTGTGATATATTTTCTATTTGCTCTCGCAGCAAGAATAGCCGCTTCGTTCAAGAGATTTTCTATATCTGCGCCCGAAAAACCACTTGTCATTCTTGCAACTGTCTTAAAGTTAACGTCTGTTGCAAGTGGTTTGTTTCTTGCGTGAACTTTTAATATTGCTTCTCTACCACGAACGTCTGGAACGTTTACGTAAATTTGTCTATCAAACCTGCCTGGACGAAGTAGGGCTGGGTCAAGTATATCTGCCCTGTTGGTTGCAGCCATAACGATAATTCCATCGTTTGTTTCAAAACCATCCATTTGAACTAAAAGTTGGTTAAGTGTTTGTTCTCTTTCGTCGTGTCCACCACCCATACCTGTGCCACGTTGACGACCAACAGCATCAATTTCATCAATAAAAACAATACATGGCATGCTCTTTTTTGCAATGTCAAACAAATCTCTTACTCTAGATGCGCCAACACCAACAAACATTTCAACAAAGTCTGAACCACTTATTGAAAAGAAAGGAACGCCTGCCTCACCGGCAACTGCTTTAGCAAAAAGCGTTTTACCTGTGCCCGGAGGGCCAACGAGTAGAACGCCCTTTGGTATTCTTGCGCCAAGGTCAGAGAATTTTTTAGGGTTTTTCAAAAAGTCAACAACTTCAGCAAGTTCTTCTTTTTCTTCTTCTGCACCAGCAACGTCAGTAAACCTTACTTTTAGGTTTTGGTTTACCCTTGCGTTTGTTTTAGCAAAGTTCATTGCACTTTTTGTGCCACCTTGCGTTTGCATCATTAAAATAAAGAATACAATGGCAATCAAAATTGTTCCACCAAGTGGAAGTAATGATGACCAAATAGAACCTGCGTTAGGGTCAGTATAACTATACCCTATTTTTAGGTCCGAAAGAAGGCTTGTTATCATTGCAACTTCGCTGTCACTTCTTGAATAATTAGCCGTAAACGATATAACGTCGTTGTTTGCTAAACTTACCAAATCAAAATTAACAACGTATCCATCAAAAACAACGTTTGCAATTTTTGCGCCTTTTGTCATGTTAAATCTGCTGTTAGTAATTTCTTCTTTAATCACAGGTGCCTGTGCATTTTTTAACACAGTTTCTGTAAGATAAACATCCTCATTTGCGCTAACGATTTTTTCGCCCTCCATCTTAACTAAAACAGAGTGAAACTCTGATATCTTAATTTCGGTACTTGCCATCAAGCAAGATGTAAATGAAAATATTGCAATAGCAGCAATAATAATACTAAGCACTATCCATAACGATTTATTCTTTTTAGTCTTCAAAATGCTTCTCCTTATATTTAGTCAACAATAATTATAATTGTATACATAAACTACTTAAAAAAAACTAGATTTTTTCTAATCTTTATAATATGGCGACAATATAAATTTTGCATAAACTTTTACACAGTTTTTGCAATTATACTTATTATATTACTTTAATCTATATTATTATACATCAATAATTATAAAAAAACAATAGTTTTTGCAAAAAAATATAGCATTTCAAACAAACCAAAAAATTACAAAGGCGCAAATAGTTTTAATTTGGCGCAAACCATTAATTATTGAATAATTTTTATCGCGCCAAAATAATAAAATTTTAAAAAATAATTTTTAGCACCTAAAATAATTTTGTTTAATATATGATATTTTAACTACCAAAAATAAGTATATTAAATTAATGTTTGCATAACACTATATATTCACTGCACTTATACGCAATTATACAAAAAGAAACAACGGGTTAAAAATTAGTTGTTGCGTTTTTTGTTTTACCTTTATTCTTAAACAAAAAAACATCAAACAAGGTCAACCGTGTGTTTATATATATCACTTAAATAGACAAATATAGCAACAATGACTGTTTTAAAAATTGTCATTTTAACGCTCTCACACAGAATGGCATAAATTTTTTGGTGGATAAAATTATTGGCATTTTGGCTCATAGATAGTCATTTTTGCTATCTTAAATTTAATTATTATAAATGTTTCACATGAAACAATGGGTATATTAGTGTTTCACGTGAAACATAAGAAAAACAATATAAAAATGTTTTGTTTCACGTGAAACAGCTTATTTTTGACATAAACCACTTTTATTCTGGCTTAAACATATAAAAGGTTGTTAATTTTATAAATTTTGGCAAAAATAATGTTTGCGCAAAATGTTGTTTGAAGTTTTTAAGGCATATGCAAATAATATAAACAAATTAATATATAAATTGTTGCAGGGCGAGGGAAGTTGGTGTAAATAAACACGATTTTTTAGCACAACTTTAATTTTCAATACTAATGCATGTTTTATAATATAGAGATAGCTAAATTAGGTTTGCACAACTATTTTATTTTAATTATACTTTATATGTTTTTTTATTTATTGTTATATAAAAATAATTGTATGTGGGTAGGGCTATTATATTGTTTTATATTAAATAGTTTGCGCAATATTATATATTTGTTTATGCGCTACATATGTTTGTTTGGCGCAATGATTTTATATAGTTTTTTACTTTGAATCCATTTTAATTAATTATTAAATTTATGTATATTGTTTATATTTTTTGGAAATAACAATACACAAATAAATATTTATGTGGGTAAAAAGAAATGGATAAAAAAGAGTTTTCGTTTAGTGTTTTTAACAATCATGCATCTGGCGGAGTTTTTCAATCATTAATAGAGTGCAACAAACAAAACAAACGGCCAATTTTTATATGTATTGGCAGTGATTTGGTTTTAGGCGATAGTTTAGGACCCCTTGTTGGAACTTTTTTAAAAAATAAAAATATTGGTGCATACATTTATGGAACGCTTAACTATCCTATAACGGCAAAAGAAGTTGAATATGCAAGAACTTACTTAAAACAAATGCACCCAAATTCAATTACAATTGCAATTGATGCAGCAATCGGTAGCGAAGAAGATATTGGGTTAATAAGGGTGTTAAACAAGGGATTAAAGCCTGGTCTTGGCGTAGATAAAAATTTGGGCACTGTGGGTGATACAAGCATAATCGGCGTGGTTGCAAGCAAGTCTTTAAAACATACAAACTTGTTTAATTTAACTAGATTAAATTTAGTTTATAAAATGGCAGAGACAATTGCTTGTGGCATTGAAAAATATTTGTCTTTTCTATTTAATAAGGATAGTTTTTCTATAAATAAATCATTTGGCGCATAATTTGTTGCATTGGCGCAAACAAAAAACCCAAAACGAATTTCGTTTTGGGTTTAACTTTAGTTTTATTTTTTAACTAAAAAACTTGGCAAATTGCCGTAGCAAGATTGTCGGTATGAGAAATTGAAACTTCTATATTTTTATTGCCTAAAAGTTCTTTGGTTTTGCCAAATAGTTTTACATACGGTTTGCCTTTTTCGTTGTGCATAACCATAACGTCTCTTATAAAACCACCACCAAGAGCCTTAACAACACTTTCTTTAACGCAAAAGAAACCTGCAAGATGCACGGCAAAGTTGTGGTTGCTATTTGCATAATCAAGTTCTTCTTTAAAAAACAACTTTTGTGCATGCTCTGGGTTTTGTATAAGTTTTTGTATTCTATTTACTTCTATAATATCAATTCCTATCATGTTTTACGCCATTACTGTATTTTTATGTATATAATTTACCAAATCGTTTAGTTGCAAAAAATTTGGAAGTTCGTGGTCTGGAATTCTAATATTAAAATGCTTTTCAATCTTGCAAATCATAGAAATCAAACCGAAAGAGTCCAAACCGACGTCTCCTTGCAAACTCATATCTTTATCTAACACGTCTTCAATTTCGATATAATCAGATATGATATCTTCTAATTCAACTAATATTTTTTCTTCTGACATAATTTCACCTTTTAAATTAATATTCCTTTATCGTTAGTGTGTCTTTTTTCAGCCACGTCTCTTTTAATCTTTCTTGTAGAAGTCTTTTCATACTCGCTATCAACCAAATCAACGTATGCAATTCTCTTATATACAGGTAGTTTTTGGTTAATGGCAATAAAGTCTTGCTTAATTTTATCTATTGGCTGTTGGTTTTCGCTATCCATATAAACGCCAGCACAAATAACCGTTTTTGTTTGGTTTTTGTCGGTAATGTCGCCTTGATAAACCACAACTTCTTTAAGGTAATCTAAACTATTGATAATATCCGTTTCAATTTCTTCTGGATAAACGTTTTTGCCATTTTCAAGAACGATTGTGTTTTTCTTTCTTCCAGACAAGAAAATCCTTCCTTTTTTATCGATAATAGCAGAATCTCCGGTATGGAAGAAACCGTCTGCATCAAACACGCTTTCGGTTGCTTGTTTGTCTTTATAATATCCTTTTGCAACGCTTGCGCCCTTTATACAAAGTTCGCCAACGCCATTTTCGTCTGGGCAGTCTATCTTGGATTGGAGTTTAGGGCATGGCTTGCCGATTGACTTAACTTCAGTGAGCGTGTCAGTGTTCATAGAAACAAGTGGTCCACACTCAGTTATGCCATAACCGTTTACTATAAATACGCCGAGGTCTGAAAAGCCTTTAACAACTTCTGGGTTAAGGGCAGCACCACCACAAACAATTTGAACAAGGTTTCCACCGAAAGGTGTGTAAACGTCTTTAAATAATTTATGAGTAATGTCTATGCCGAACTTTCTTAAAAGCCCACATAGTTTAATGCCTTTTTTAAGCTTGCCATCCATACCTTTCTTTTTTGCCATTTGCCAAATAGTTTTATAAAACATATTGGCAATCATAGGCACGATAGTTATTACGTAAGGCTTAAAAATTTTGATGTTTTCCATCATGGTTTTCATGCTGTCGTTTATGTAAGTAAGCCTTGCGCACGCTATTCTTGGCAGAATATGTGTGTTAATCTCGGTTGCATGGTGCATAGGCAAAACGGACATAGAAGTGTTTTCTTTTGATGATGATTTAATAACGTCAATACAGTTTGTTATGTTCGCCGCCATATTTCTTTGGCAGATTTCAACTAACTTGTTTGGACCTGTTGTACCCGAAGTAAATAGTAGTTGACAAGTTTTATCGTAATCTATCTCAAGATTTCTATATTCGTTTGATTTTTCTAAATCTATTTGCGACATGAGTTCTTTTAAGAACAAATATCCATCAATTTTTCTATCAATAGTAATAATTTGCTCAATAATAGGGCAGTCTTTTTTGATTTTTTCTAATTTTACAAGTTCAAAAGACGAACACACTATAATATTTGCCTCACACTTATTTATAAGAGTGACCAGCATTTCTACATTAGCGTCTTTATCTATAGGTGTGACAACTCCTAAGCCACCAACAATAGCCATGTCGGTTATGATATATTCGTAAGAATTGTCTGCAATAATTGCAATATGTTTATCCTTAAAACCTAAATTCAAAAAAACATTGCCTACTTTTTCAATATCGCAAAGCACTTGTTTAGACGTGTGGTATTCAATCTCTTTGCTATCTTGTTTTAAGTTTGCCAAAATATTCGCACAAGGGTATATTTCAGCAAGTCTTAAAAACACGTCTTTCGTACTTTTATAATCGCCTTTTTTTAAGAGTGTATTTTTTAAGGCTTGTCTTTCAGTTTTCATGTTTTCTCCTAAGAACGCTCTTTATTCTATGCTCGTTTATCTAAGTTAATGTCTTTTACTAGCATTTGTGGATTGCCAAGTGCTTGGTCAATACATTTAATAAGATTTTGGTGGAAGTTCTTAACGTCTTGTTCGCTCATAAGTTTAATTTGACAGTCGTAACCAACTAAAATCTCGCTATTTTTGTAGTCGTAAAGTAGGGCAGTATAACATGGAAGAGCACACTTGCCGTTTGAGTAGAAGTTAACTTTTACGCCTTCTCTACTTTCGATAGGAATAAACGAATAAGCAAGCGAATAATACGTTGTCATCATGCTTGTTTTATAAACTTTATGTAAAAGAACTTGGTTCTCCATATCGCTCATGCCGATATGCCTATAATTTTCGCTTTGCTCCTTTACAAAGAAGTCCAAGTTTTCCTTAAACGACAAATCTTTGTCAACCTTTGTCAAAACGTTCAGCGATTGAACCTTTGTTCCCGCACACTTTCTTGCAAGCAAGGTGTCTCTAACGTTGCAAAGTTCTAATGGCAACAAAAATTGAGCGTCATCATTCATTCTTGATTGGGTGACAGAGTATAAGTATAATAATAAACTTGCAATAGTGGTGTTGTTTTCTTTTGCAAACTCAACAATCTTATCCACTTGTGCTTTTTCTATCTTATGCCCGTAAATTTTCGTATCGTTTTTAATAAAGAACATTTTTACAGGGCGTTGTTTTTTGTTTCTTGCTTTTATAACGTATTTGTTTGTAATACCGTCAAATCCTGCATAGTATGGTTCTGGATTAGATGAAAACAACTTATTAAAATAGTCGTAATGCGACTTTTTGCTGTCTTCATCATATTTAGTTTCTAAATCCTTTTTCAAAAGCTCTTCAAACTTTTTAGGCTCTTTTGGAAGTTCTGTGCCATTTAAAAGTGCATCATAAACACCAAAAAGGTCGTTTATAAAAAAGTTTAGTCCATAAATATCAAAGATATAATGACAAACCTTAAAAAATATCATACTTTTGCCATCATAAGTTTTAATAAAAGTAGGCTTTAACACTTCGCCTTTAAGATATTTAATTGCCCTTTTTGTTTGGCTATTTATAAATTTTTCTTGCTCTTGTTTTGTTTTGAACTCTAAACGTGGAATATCTTCATAAACAACGCTTGGCTCAAAATACTGCATAAGTTTTTTGCCTTTTTTAACAAGCCTTATTCTCGTGCAGTCATTTCTTTCAACGGCTTTGTTAAGGGCCTTTTGCATAAGGTCAAAATCAACGTCACCATCAATCTCAACAGAAGTAATTATGTTTACAACTTTTTTGAAAAGGGTGTACGTGCATTGAAGCTTAACAACTTCTTGCGAAAGGTTGAGTTCATAAAGTGTTCTATTTTGTTTTTCCATATTGTTCCACCTTATTTTTTATAAATATATTATAATGCATCAACAAAAAAAGCAAAAGGGAATTGATTTTTTATTCTCTTTTAACGGGTGGAATTTTGCTCAAATTACAAGTTTTAATTCCCACAAAGAGGGAATTTGCTGTTTTATGTGTTTTTTCATTGATTTTTGTCAAAAATTTTTGTATAATTAGGGCATGAAAAACATTAGAGAGATAGTTTGCTCTAATTTGATTAAAATTAGAAAGCAACACAATTTAACACAAGTAGAACTATCAAATAAAATCAATTATTCTGACAATGCCATTTCCCGCTGGGAAAAGGGAGACGTTTTGCCAAGCTTAGAAATCTTGCAAACGCTTGCTAACTTTTATGGCGTGGAACTTTCCTTCTTTATAGAAGAACACCCAGACGAACAAACAAAACTTTTGAACTCAAAAAAGCGTGTTCTATATTGGGGCATTTTGTCGTGTGCAATTCTTGCCGTTTGGACCATTTGTGCGCTTACGTTTTTACTTCTTTATAATTACAAAGGCGAATATTACTATATGGCTTTTGTATGGGGAGTGCCTGTTTCAACGTATATTGTAGGTGGAACTGTTAAATATTACTTTAAGAATAAGTTGTATCTTTTAACAAGTTCTCTTTCTCTTTGGACAACGCTGTCTGCTATATATTTTCAATACCTATCACTAAACTTGTGGCAAATTTTCTTAATCGGAATGCCTGTTCAAATAATGCTTATTTTAATTACGGTTAGCAGAAGACTTAAAATTTCTAACATTAAAGAACTAACAAAGCATATTAAAAAAGCTAAATAGTTTTTGGTTTAGATTGCACATTGCTCTTTTAAGGCAAACGTAATAAGTTAAATTTAAAACGCACCTATAAAGGTGCGTTTTTTATTTGTTTAATAATTCAATTGAGTAGTCTAGTCTTCTAAGTGTTTCTTCTTTGCCTAAAAGTTCAGCAATTTCCATAACACCACCAGCCGTTGACTGTTTAGCAGAAATAGCAACTCTTACACACCAGAATACTTGTCCGTTCTTAACGCCAAGCTCATTAACTAATTTCATCATAGCATCGTGCACGCTGTCAAAAGTAAACTCTTCAAGGTCGGCAATAGCCTGTCTTGCAAGTGGCAACACTTTTTTAGCAATTTCGGTGTCGGTTTTCATCTTTTTATGAGTATATAACTCTAAATCATATTCGCCAAACTCTTCTAAAAAGTTAATCTTTTCAGGAATTTCGCTAAAGATTTCAATTCTTGTTTTTAATAAGTTTGCAACCTTAAGCATATCATATTTGCCATAAACCTTGCTTTGTTTTAAGAATTCATCAGCCTTATTTACAAATTCTTCATCAGTCATAGCCTTGATATACTCGCCAGAAAGCCATTTCATTTTTGTTTCGTCAAAAATAGATGGAGACTTGTTGATTCCCTCTAAAGAAAAGTTTTCGCAAAGTTCACTTAAACTCATTTTTTCAACGTTAGACTTAGGACTCCAACCCAAAAGTGCAATATAGTTTACGATTGCTTCTTTTACGTAGCCCTTTTTAACAAAGTCTTCATAACTTGCGTCGCCATTTCTCTTGCTGAGTTTATGCTGAGCATCTTTCATGATAGGTGGAAGGTGAATATAAGTTGGTCTTTCCCAGCCAAAAGCATCATACATAAGGTTATACTTTGGTGTTGAAGACAAATATTCTGTGCCACGGATAACGTGTGTAATCCCCATTAAATGGTCATCAACAACGTTTGCAAAGTTATAAGTTGGCATGCCGTCACTCTTGATTAAAATGCCGTCTTCAATGTCTTTATAGTCAACACTAATATCGCCATAAACCAAGTCGTGATAAGTGCCTGCGCCTTCGGTTGGCACGTTTTGACGAATAACGTAAGACTCGCCAGCATTAATTTTTCTTTCAATTTCTTCTTTTGAAAGACTTAAACAATGTTTGTCGTATCTAATGTTGCCTGTTTGGTCTTTCAAACTTTCAATTCTATCAGCCGAACAGAAACAATAGTATGCGCCACCAAGTTCTACAAGTTTTTTAGCGTATTCTAAATAAATTGATTTTCTTTCACTTTGAACGTATGGTCCAAAATCGCCACCCACGTCTGGGCCTTCATCATACATAATGCCCGAATCACGCATGGTGTCGTATATAATTTGAACAGAGCCGTCAACATATCTTGCCGTGTCTGTATCTTCAATTCTTAAAATAAACTTTCCATCATAGCGTTTTGAATACAAAAAGCCATAAAGAGCCGTTCTTAGCCCACCTATGTGTAAATATCCTGTTGGGCTTGGTGCAAAACGAGTTCTTACCATTTTATTTCTCCTTAATTTATAATAAACTGTGTGTTTTAACTATTATTTAATGCCGTTAAAAATGCTTTCTAAGTTGCATTGTTTTTTGATGCCGTCTATCAAATTTTCGCCCTTATAACTAAAAGCGCTTTTGCCACTAACGATTATGTGGTCAATGAGATTTACATCATGTAGTTCGCAAATTATATTTATTTTCTTTGTTGCAAAGTGGTCTTCTTTGCTTGGAATAACGCTTCCACTAATATGGTTGTGCGCCATAATTGCAAATGCTGGTTTATAAATATTTATAGCACTTACAACTTCTGGAATTTCAGCACTTACTTTATGTTTTTGATTATCAGTAAACTCAACCTTTGCAAGCAGTTTGAATTTAGAATTAAGAAAAAGCATCATAAATTTTTCATGTGTAAGTCCGTCAAAAATGTCAAATAAAAACTCTTTAGTTTGGTGTGGATTAGAAAATAGAATTTCTTTTTGCTTTTTAACTTCTATTCTCTTCAATACTTCTTTTGTTGCAACAATATAAGAAGCAATCTTCTTGCCAACGCCGTCAACTGCCAAAAGTTGTTCTACGCTAGCCGAAAACACGCCTTGTAAATCACCAAAAATTTTTATTAGTTTATGTGCTAGCGGATTAGTGTCTTTTCTAGGAATAGCAAAAAATAACAGAATTTCTAATACCTGGTGGTCATTAAGAGCCTCTGCATTTTTCAAAAAACTTTCAATTGCACGCTCTCTATGTCCTGCGTGAATATCGCTTGCTAAACTCATATGTTTATTTTACCATAAATTTATAAAAAAACAAAACAAATAGAATATTTTTATAAATATGCTTACAATATTTTTTGCAATATAGTATAATATAAGAGTAAATAACTTTTTTTGGGGAGAACGCTGTGCAAAATTTTAATAAGTTTATTAGCCACTTATCCGAACTTATAGGTTTTGAAAGCATATTAGATGCGCCAAAGCCTAACGCACCTTTCGGCACAAACATTAAAAAGTGCCTTGATTGGTTTTTAAACCTTGCAAAAGATTTTGGCTTTGAAACAATAGACTATGATGGTTATGCTGGTGAAATTGTATATGGCGAGGGCGAAGAAGTTGGCATTATTGGCCACCTTGACGTTGTGCCTATCGGTATAGGCTGGAACAGTGACCCTTTTACTCTAACTTGCCATGGTGGTGTATATTATGGCAGGGGCGTGTGTGATGATAAAACCCCACTTTTATCTTGTCTTTACGCACTAAAAGAACTAAAAGATAGTGGCGTTTCGGTAAACAAAAAAATTCGCCTTATTGTCGGCTGTGATGAAGAAAATGGCTGGCGAGACATAGACTACTTAAAAACAAAAACCACTTTGCCTGAATACGGTTTTTCGCCTGACGGAGATTTTCCACTAAGTTATGCCGAAAAAGGCATTGTTGAAGTGGCTTTTTCTCTGCCAAAACTTAAAAATTTTGTAGATATTAAAGGTGGCACGGCACTAAACGCCGTTTGCGATTATGTCTCTGTTCGCCCACTTATTAAACCTAACCAAAATGACCTTGATAAGTTTAATCTTTCTATAAACGAACAGGGCTATATATTTTCTAAAGGTAAGTCGGCACACGGCTCTAACCCACATCTTGGCATAAACGCTATTCTTAAACTTTTTGAATACCTTTTATATATGGGCGAAGATGTGAAAGGTACTTTAGACAATTTATTCTATGATAAAAAAGGCGTTAGCAAACTACAAAATGAGCAAGGCATAGTCACCCTTTCGCCAGACCTTATCTCAGAAGACAACGATAAGATAACTATTACTTGTGACTGCAGAATTCCTGCACCTTTTGAACTAAAAGACATAACGCCAATCTTTGATAGTTTTAATATTCCTTATAATACAAAAGTTCGCCATGAGCCAATGATTGCAGAAAAGAACGGGGGGTTTGTTCAAACACTTCTTTCTGCGTATAACCAAATTACGGGCGAAAATGCTCAGCCTATAAGTATGGGTGGCTCTACTTTTGCAAGGGCGTTTAAAAAAGGCTCGGCATTTGGGCCAAAACTAAAAGGACATATTGATAATATTCACGACGCTAATGAAAACGTTTCAACCGAGCAAATCTTAACGGCTTATAAGATTTATAAAAAGGCAATTTTTGACCTTGTAAAATAACTGAACACACTATAAAAGGATAGCACCTTTGCTATCCTTTTTTTGTTTATATTTTTATTCTTTAGTATTGTCAATACCAAAAAATGCTTGTGGGTGCGAACATACAGGGCATATTTCAGGGGCAGTTAAGCCTTTGTGCAAATGTCCACAGTTATTACACTTCCACCACACTTCTTTTTTGCTAGAAAACATTGTATCGGTTTTTACCTTTTCGGCAAGTTGTCTATAAGTTTCTTCGTGCTGTCTTTCAATGGCTGCAACCCCATCAAAAAGGCTTGCTATATCATCATAACCTTCTTCTCTTGCCACCTTGGCAAAGTCTGAATATAAAACCGAGCGCTCATAGTTTTCAAGGTCGGCAGCATCAACAAGATTTTCTTCTGTGTTAGAAATGCCGTGGAATAACTTAAACCAAATTTTAGAGTGCGCTTGTTCGTTATCAGCAAACTGAGTGAAAATATTGTAAATCACTTCATAACCATCTTTTTTGGCTTGTTCGGCATAAAAAGTGTATTCGTTGTATGCACCAGACTCTCTTAAATATGCCGTCATTAAGTTTTGATATGTTTTACTATCTTTTAGTTTCATTTTCGTTCTCCTTTACATTGCTTTTCTTTTAGTTTTGCCTAAAATTGCAAAACAATACTTATTTTAGGTGTAATTAGTTGAAAATTTTGTCTTTTTAGATTATAATATTAAAAGATATAAACTTTTGAAGGTGAAAAAAATGACTTTCGACACAAAACTCGTTGGCAAAATCGGTTCAATGGCACTTATTGATAAGGAAAGTAATATTTTAGACTATACCTTGATTGCAAGGCTATCTTCTGAACTTAAGCCGGGATATATTTGGATTACAAGTGGTGCTGCTGAAACGGGCAGACTTGACTATATTAAAAGAAACGGAACAGAACTTGTTGGCGAAAAAGAAGATATTAAAACCGACTATGCTGCGCAAGGTCAGTCTATTTTAATGTCAACTTATCGTGAGTTTATTGATTCTAAATATTCGCTCCGTCAAGTTTTGGTTGAACACCAACACTTTAACGACCCACAAAAAAGAGAACACCTTAAAGCAATGCTCCTTCGTGCAAAAGAGCAAAACGCAATTCCTATTATTAACTATAACGACGCAATAAGCACGGAAGAAAGCCGTAGGTTTGAAATTCAGTCACTTAAAAACAAAACGGATAAAGTTGTTGAGTGCGTGGATAATGATGAAACGGCATCTCAAATCGCCTGCCTTGTTAAAGCAGAAAACCTAATTATTTTAACTAGTGCAGACGGCATTTATAAAGATAGTCACGACCCAAGCACGTTAATAGAAGAAATTTCTGGTAAAGACGTTTACGAAGTATTAGACAATATAACCGAGTGCGAAAATTATTGCAACGGCGCATCTCGTGCAGGGGCAAACGGCGCTAAGGCTAAACTTGAATATATTAAAGACGCAGTTAAAATTGGCACAAAAGTTATTATTGCATCAGCAAAATGCACTATCGCAGACCTACTTAGTGGCAAAGCAAAAGCAACAAGAATAGGTGTTAGATAATTTAATAATTTATACAAACAAAAAAAGAGTGGTCTTCCACTCTTTTTCTTTTTATATTTATTTTATGTTTTATTTTTTTAGTTTTGGCTTTCGATAGGTTCTATTTTACTTTGGTCTAATAAAGCCCCTTCAATAAGCGCTTTATCTTTTCTTGACTGTTTAACAACGTATTGCATTGCAATTGCAACGAACACCATTAATGAGCCGAACACAATAAATGCAATGTCATAACTTCCAAATATATCAAAAATGAAGTTTCCTATAGGCGAGCCAAGTGCGTATCCTGCATAGTTTGCCGCAGAGAACACCCCCAAAACGCTCATATAACTTTTATTTCCAAAAAGTTCGCTAGCATAAAGTGGAAGCATAACCGTTTCAAGCGGAAGGGCAATGTCTTGGAAAACAAGCCTAACAAAAGAAAGGGCAATACCTAAACTAGATGAATCAACAAACACTTGTGCAACAACCGAAATGAAAGTGCTTATTAAACAAATATTCATAGTAAATCTTATGCCCTTTTTATCGAACATAAAGCCTGTTAAAATCTTTGTTCCCATCAAAACGATAAGTCCAAGCGAGGTCATTGTTGTGACAAGTTGGTTAGAAATGCCTTTGTCTTGCATGTGTGGAACGGCAATACCACTTAAGCCTTGAAGCGACATGCCTGTAAATGCCAAACATACGCATGCTATGTAAAAGTATGGCTTTTTTAAGATTTGGTTATATTCCATACCAACCCAGCCACGACCACGAGATTTTTTTTGCTTATTTTCAACAATGGTTTTTTCGGTGCCTTTTGGCCTATCTTTGAAAAAGATTATAACAAGTGCAAGCACAACTGCAAGAATTATTGTAATCACCTTATATGAATCACGATATCCGAAAGCATCTTTATAAATAATAGGCGAAACAATTTCGGTTGCAATAGCGCCAAAAAGACCGTTAGAAGAAAGAATTAAGCCTGTGATTTTTCCTTTGTTTTCTTCTTTACACCAAAAATTTACAACTGCGCCAACCATAGTAGTGCTTGTCCACGCAAGACCAATGCCAAGCAATACGCCTGCGATATAAAACATATATAGTTCTACTGCAAGCATATTGATAACAGAAAAGCCCATAAGGCAAATAAATCCTGCACATATAAGTTTTTTTGCACCGAACTTATTTATAAGCGTTCCAAAGAAAATATTGATAATAGTTGTTGCAACAAAACGGAAAGTATCGCTAAGTGAAAATGCGCCACGACTGAAACCAAGAGCCTCTGTCATAGGAACAACGTAAAGCGTTCTTCCACTTGAGCAAAAGCCAAGCGACACACCCGTCACTAAAAAGCAAATGGCAATTACCACCCAGCCATAACTAAATTTCTTTTTCTCGTTTAGCATTTTCTCCATAACTCCATAATATATAATTCTTAATAAGTATACTCTTTTATTTTTTAATTGTAAAACAATATACATGCGTAAGATTAAGTTTTTTTAGTTTTTTCTCTTAAGGATTTAATGCTAAAAATTTTGTCGATTTTTTTGGGTTTTTTGGTATATATTTTTAGGATATGCACAACATATTATCAAGGGGGAAGAATATGAGAGATAATAAGAAAAATAAAACGACCAGTAAAAGTTCAAAAAGCACGAAAGATTGTAAGTAATAATAAATTCAAAAGTGATTTTGATACTTTGGGGTCTTACACGGGCGTAGATGCTTAAGATAAGTATGAAAAGCCTGTTCAAGACGCTGACGATTTATAAAAAATCTTTTAATTAAACCTTAATTTTTAGATTAGGCAGAACTCTTTTTAATAAAAGTCTTTTGCCTTTTCTTTTTTTAGCATAATCACCAAAAAATGATAAAGATAAAAAACTTGACAAATGCAGCGTTTTAATATATAATAAACCTTACTTTTTAAGTCGGTTATACGGTCGCGGGGGCAGGGAGAGCCTGTCAATGAGGAAAGTCCGAGCGTTTTAGAAACAGGGTGCTGGAGAAATCCCAGTGGAGGCGACTTTAAGGAAAGTGCAACAGAAAATAACAGCCCTTTTGGGCAATGGTGAAAAGGCGTGGTAAGAGCACACCGACTTTGTGGTGACACAAGGTGCAATGTAAACCCCACCTGACGCAAGATTGACAAACTATTTCATTAGGGAGTTTCACCGAAATAGTTTAACAAATATCGCTGGGGGATAATGGCAACATTATTCGTAGATAAATGACCGTACACGACAGAACTCGGCTTACAGACCGTCTTAAAAACAAATCAGCCTTGCAAGGCAAAACCTTGCAAGGCTGTTCTCTTTATTTTTTTATTCGCTTACCTTTGCGCACCTTAAAGACTGGTAATTATATCTTCCAAGCAAGGTGTTAAATATAGGATTATCGTGGGCAGATACCCTTATGCCGTTTTCAACGCTTGTGACAAATAAATTGTGGTAATATTTTTGTCCGTTATAAAGTTGAATTATATCTCCCACTTCTAACTCCCCTAAATTGCACTCGGTTAGTTTTAGCCCCACACCATTATTTTTTATGCCAAAATTCCAAAACTCATTTACGCCCGTCCACGCTGGCGCTCTGTTATTTATAGACACATAATACCAACCATATTTATCATAGTTCATATTTATTCCGCCGGCGTGAATACATTGCGAAACAAAGTTTGTGCAGTCGCCACCAAGATTAGAAAAGTTATAATAGTTTGGATTAAAACTAGTTGCCCACCTTTTTGCATAGTTATAGGCTAATTCTCTATCATACATACTTTATTATATTCTTTGTCTTTATAAAACTCTACAAACAAAAAAGGCCAAACGAAAATTCGTTTAGCCTTTAGTTTTATTTTTGTTTACTTTTTAAGATACACCATTAAAACGGCAATGTCTGCAGGGGACACGCCAGAAATTCTGCCTGCTTGACCTAAGTTTTTAGGGCGAATTTTGTCAAGTTTTTGTTGCGCTTCTATTCTTAGACCTTTAATTGAAAGATAATCTATATCGTCTGGCAAATTCTTTTCTTCAAGTTTTTTTGCCTTTTCAATTTGCTCTAAGCCTTTTTGCAAATAGCCTTGATATTTAGCGTCAGTTTCAACAGTATCCAAAATTTCTTTAGAAATTCCGTCAAACCCACCAAGGCTTTCAATAATCTCGCTTAAAGCAATTCCACGCCTAATCAAGTCGCCTTTAGATAAGCCTTGCTTTGCACTATCAAAGCCGTGTGCTTTTAAAAGGCTATCAGCATCTTTTGGCTTAACCAAAATATTCATTTCTGCCGTTGCTTTTTCATATTCAGCAACTCTTTTTAGGTATCTATTATATCTTTCATCATCAACAAGCCCTGCCTTTCTGCCCTTTTCGGTAAGCCTAAAGTCTGGGTTATCTTGCCTTAAAACAATTCTATACTCGGCACGGCTAGTCATCATACGATATGGCTCGTTTGTGCCTTTTGTCACAAGGTCATCAATTAAAACGCCGATATATCCATCGTCTCTTGAAATAATAAGTGGCTCTTTGCCACGCATTTTAAGTGATGCGTTAATTCCTGCAACAAGTCCTTGCGCTGCGGCTTCTTCATAACCACTTGTGCCGTTAACTTGCCCAGCCATATAAAGACCACTTATCTTTTTATATTCTAGGGTAGGAAGAAGGTCTAGTGAGTCTATGCAGTCATACTCAATAGCATAAGCATATCTCATAATCTCGCAATTTTCTAAACCCTTAATCGTTCTATACATAGCCTTTTGCACGTCGTGTGGAAGTGAAGTTGAAAGACCTTGAACGTAAATTTCATTGGTGTCTGCACCTTCTGGCTCTAAAAATAGTTGATGCCTTTCCTTATCGGCAAAGCGCACAACCTTATCTTCAATTGAAGGGCAGTATCTAGGGCCCGTTCCCTTAATAAGACCACCATAAAGTGGACTTCTATGAAGGTTATCCCTTATAATTTGGTGGGTTTTTTCGTTTGTATAAGTTAAATAGCAAGGCGTTTGGTTTTGTGGCACGCTTTCAGTCAAAAAACTGAACGGATAAATCTCTTTTTCGCCGTCTTGAATTTCTAATGCTGAAAAATCAATAGTTCTTGCATCAACTCTTGCAGGTGTTCCCGTTTTAAATCTTCTAATAGTAAACCCGTGCTTAATAAGGTTTTCAGTTAGTCCACCATTAGATGCTTGAAAACCGTTTGGCCCAGAGTTTTGACGCCACTCACCAGCAATTACACTTCCGTTTAAGTAAACGCCCGTTGCCACAACAACGCTTGTGCACTTTAATATTCCACCGAAAGAAGTCAAAACGCCACTAACGTTTTTTCCACTCTCATCAGTCAAAATTTCCACGGCTTCGCCTTGCAAAATCTTTAGGTTAGGGGTGTTTTCAAGTGTTTTTTTCATTACGGTATGATAATAATTCTTATCAGCCTGACCCCTAAGCGATTGCACGGCAGCGCCTTTGCCACGATTAAGCATGCGGATTTGAAGAAGTGCTTTATCGGCATTTACTGCCATTTCGCCACCCAAGGCGTCAATCTCTTTTACAATTTGACCTTTAGCCGTTCCACCTATTGAAGGATTGCACGCCATAAAGGCTATGCTATCTAAGTTTAAGGTTAGCATAACCGTTTTAAAGCCCGTTCTTGCAAGGGCGAGCGCTGCTTCGCAACCAGCGTGACCTGCGCCGATTACAACTGCATCAAATTGTCCTTCAATATATCTGTTTTGCATAATTTTACTGTTTTAATAATTTCTTTTTAATATCGTTAATTTCAATAGCGAGTTTTGTGTCAACTTCTATTTGTTCTGATATTTTATCTCTCGTATAGTTAACTGTTGCGTGGTCTCTACCGAAAATTTTGCCAACTGTTAGTTGTGGCAAACTCATCATGTCTAAAACCAAATACATACTAACTTGCCTTGCAAGTGCTATCTCTTTGGTCTTTTTCTTTGAAAGAAGTTCTGATTTAGACACCTTATAAAATTCGCACACGCCGTTAATAATATCTTCTGCCCTTAATTCTTCTTGTCTTTCGCCTGCCGATTCTTTTAAAGCGTCGTTAACAAGTTCTATAGTTATTGGCCTTTCGTGAAGTTTAGATGCAAAGATAACCTTTGTAAGTTTTCCTATAAGCGTTCTAATATCGCCCACGTTCATCTCTGCAATATAGGTTAAAACTTTTATGTTTACAACGCATTTTTGTTCTTCTGACTTTCTTTTTAATATAGCAATTCTAGTTTCTAAATCAGGTGGTTGAACGTCTGCTAATAGTCCGCCTTCAAAACGAGTTCTAAGTCTTTCTTCTAAAACTTCAATTTCTTTTGGTGGTCTGTCAGAAGTTAAAACAACTTGTTTGTTTTGCATTACAAGTTCGTTAAAGGTATGGAAAAATTCTGTTTGTATGCCTTGTTTAGTTGCCAAAAATTGAACATCATCAATCAAAAGCACGTCAACGTTTCTATATCTTCTTCTAAAATCAGCACTTGCGTTAGTGCCTTTGCCCTTGCTTATTCCTTCAATAAATTGGTTTGTAAACTGTTCACAAGTACAATAAATAACGTTTAGTGTAGGGTGGTGCAACTTTAAGTAGTTAGCAATAGCCATTAAAATATGAGTTTTGCCTAAGCCTGTTCCACCGTGAATAAAAAGGGGATTATAACTTTCGCCCGGTGCTTCTGCAACGGCTTTAGCGGCAGCATAAATAAACTCGTTTGATGAGCCTACAACAAAAGAATCAAATGTGAATTTAGGATTAACAGGCGAGCCTTGGGTTTCTATTTCTTCTCTTTGTTCTTCGCCAAGTTGTTTAATATATTCTTCTCTGTCTTTTGCCACAACCACGCAGTAATCTGTAATGTTTGTGTTTGCCTTTAAAATTGCTTCCTTAATTTTTGCGCCAATCATCTTATTGCTCACACCGTCAGCAAACAATTTGCTTTGCGTTGCAAGAATAATGGTGTTGCCTTTTATGTCAACAGGAGTTAAAAGTTTGATAAAACTTTCAAATGCAATAGAACTGACAAGACTTTCTATCTCAGGCAAAAAAACTTTTTCCCATAAAATCTCGTAATTTTCTTTATCCATAAAAACTATTCCCCTTTATCAGTTGCATTTAAGTAAAAAACATTATATAATATTTTTAGAATAAAATAAAGTAATACTGCCATCTTTTTTCAAAAATTTTAAAAAACTATGTATATCAAACATTTATCGCTTAAAAACTTCCGTAATTATGAAAGTCAAGAATTTGACTTTTCAAGTGGAATTAATATTCTAACCGGTGCTAATGCTCAGGGCAAAACAAATTGTGCTGAAGCAATCTTTTTCCTTTGCACAGGGTATTCTCCTAGGGCAAATAAAGATAAACTTTTGGTTAGACACGGCTTTGAAAGTGCTGAAATTATAGGCAATGCTAATTCCCGTTATGGCCAAGTGTCTGTTAGAATAGAATTTAACAAACTTGATAAAAAAAGTATTTATATAAACCAACTTCAAGTTTTAAAGGTGGGCGAACTTTTAGGCAATATTAACAGCGTTTTCTTTAACCCACAAGAACTAAAACTCGTGCAAGAAAGCCCTGAAGATAGGCGCAGATTTATGAACATTTCGCTCTCTCAAATGAGCAAAAATTATTTCTATGCCCTTCAAAGATACAACAAAATACTCTCTCAAAGAAACAACCTTTTAAAAGACCAAGACAAAGACCTTATTAGAGAAACTTTGCCTATTTGGGATGAGCAACTATCTCGCCAAGCCGGCAAAATTATAAAGGCAAGAAACGACTTTTTGAGTGAACTTTCACCTATCGCAAGTGAGAAGCACGCACTTCTTTCAGACAATAAAGAAGACCTTAAAATGCGCACGGAAAGTGGCTATTATGGTAGCGAAGAAGATATTGCTTTTGCTTTAAAAGAAGACTTAAAAGTTGGTTTAGAGCGTGATATGAGATTAGGTTTTACTTCAATCGGCCCACATAGAGATGATATTAAATTCACTCTTAATGGTGATGACGTTAGAATTTTTGGCTCTCAAGGTCAACAACGCACGGTTGCACTTTCACTTAAACTTGCAGAAGCCGAGATTTTTTATAATAAGTTTGGTGAATATCCAATACTTATTTTAGATGACGTTTTAAGCGAACTTGACAAAAAAAGACAAAGAAAACTTGTTAGTGCTGTTAAAAACATGCAGACTATTTTTACTGCTACTTCTATTGATAGGCAAGTTTTTAAAAATGTTGAAATTAACAAAATTGTTATAGAAAAAGGAAAGATAAAAGGGTAGTAAATTTGGCAAATTTTACTGCTTTTTTTCTTTAATTTGCATTTTTATTTTTTTTGTGGTATAATAAGGCTGATTTATCAAATAATTATGCTTAATAACAGTGATAAATTTATATCATTTTGTTTTACAAAAAGGAACAAACTTATAGATGTTTAATTTTTTTAAAAAACAATCACCAGTAAGAATTATCGCTTTAGGGTTCTTGCTTACAATATTAATAGGCTCTATCTTGCTTTGTTTGCCATTTTGCGTTAAAGAAGGCGTTTCTTTAAAATATATAGATGCTCTTTATACTTCTACTAGCGCAGTCTGTGTGACAGGGCTTATCGTGGTAGATGCAGGCACAACTTTTACGCCTATAGGTCAAACAATTTTGGCACTTCTTATCCAAATTGGTGGCCTTGGCGTTTCTACTATTGGTGCTGGCATTATTCTTATCGTTGGCAAAAAAATTAATCTCAAGGGCATAAACGTTATTAAAGAAGGCTCTAACCTTAGTTCAAGAAGAGGACTTATAAGGTTTGTTAGAGATATTTTTATTACCACGATAATAATTGAAGTTATTGGCGCTATACTAAGTTTTATAGTTTTTATTCAAGATATGGACTTTGTTTCGGCTTTGGGCGTTAGTGTTTTTCATAGCATAGCATCTTTTAACAACTCTGGCTTTGATATCTTAGGAGGTGTAAACCCTAGTTATAAAGGGCTAAGCCTTATGCCTTATCAAAACAACGTTCTTCTTAACTTTACAACTTGTGGGCTTATTATATTAGGTGGCATAGGATTTTTGGTTATTCGTGATTTAATAAACAATAAGTTTAAGTGGAAAAAACTTTCTATGCACACAAAAGTTGTGCTAATAATGTCTATTATTCTTCTTACTGCCGGCACGCTTTTACTAAAACTTTCAGAAGGAAATAATATTTCGTGGCTGGGCGCATTTTTCTTTAGCGTTTCTGCAAGAACGGCTGGTTTTTCAACCTATGCACTAAACACTTTCTCCTATGCTGGTTTGCTAGTTTTAATTATTCTTATGTTTGTAGGTGCATCACCAGGCTCAACGGGTGGTGGCATAAAAACAACAACTTTCTTTGCTCTTTTACAAGGCATAAAGTCATCTGCAACAAATAAGTCGGAAAAGGCTTTTAACTATTCAATGCCAAAAAACTCTTTCAAAAAGGCGTCAGTTATTACCATTTTAGGAATTTTTATTGTGCTTACAGCAACGCTAGTGGTTAGCATGCTTGAGCCACATTTACAACTTATAGACGTTCTTTTTGAAATAACAAGTGCTTTTGGCACGGTTGGTCTTTCAACAGGTATAACGGGTGGACTATCAACAATGAGCAAACTTATATCCATTTTTACAATGTACGTAGGAAGGCTCGGCCCACTTACCATCGCTTCAATTTGGAATTTTTCGCATAGAGAAACCTTTTCTTATCCAGAAGGGAATATCTCTATCGGTTAAATAAAATATTAAATTCAAAATTTATAGGAAATATTATGAAAAATAAAAACGTTATTTATGGAATTATTGGCTTAGGCAGATTTGGAACTGCGCTTGCACACAAACTTTCAAGTATGGGCGCTGAAATCTTGGTCGTTGATAAAGATGAAACAAAAGTTTCGGCTATGCGTGAAATTACTGAAAACGCATTTATTTCAAGCGTTTTAGAAAAGAAGTCGCTTTCAGACATGGGCTTTTCTAATTGTGACGTGGTTATTGTTTGCGTGGGTGGCGCTATAGACGTTTCAATTCTTACCGTTATGAAACTTCAAAGCATGGGTGTTAAAAGAATTATTGCTAAAGCAACCAGCACCGAACACGGCGAAGTATTAACCAAGCTTGGCGCTGAAATCGTTTACCCTGAACAAGACATGGCTTTAAGACTTGCAAACCGACTAGAAATGGGGCAAGGCTTTGACTTTATTGAACTTAGTGATTCTGTTAAAGTTGCCAAAATCAACGTTCCAAGCGAGTTTGTTGGAAAGTCTATTTTAGAAGTTTCTTTAAGAGAAAACTTTGGCTTAAATATTATCGCTATTGAAAATGGTGGCGTTGTGGTTGACACTATTCGCCCAACCTACGTGTTTAACGAAGGAGACGTTTTGTATCTTTGTGGTAGCAAAAAGTCTATTTCTTCTATTTCAAATTGGCTTACAACTAAATAGTTTATATTTAAAACTATAACGGCACGAAATTTTTCGTGCCGTTTGTTTTTATTTTTTTGAATTTTTTACTTAAATAAATTTGCTAAAATTTCTTTTTTCTCTAAAACGCCAACGGTTTTGTTAACTACTTGTCCGTCCTTAAAATAGAATAGGGTAGGGATTACTTCAACTTTGTATTCAACGGCAAGTGCCATCTCTTCGTCAACGTTTGCTTTAGCAACCTTAATTTTTCCATCATATTCTTGTGCTATTTCTGATAAAATTGGTGCAATCATTTTGCAAGGGCCACACCAAGTTGCCCAAAAATCTACGATTACAGGTATTTCGCTGTTTAAAACTTCCTTTTCAAAATTTGCTTTGGTTAATATAACTTCCATGATTAATTCTCCTTGTCTTTAGATTTATAATAAAGCATACAATGGCAAAATCCTTCAAACTCAGGGTCTGCAATCTGCTCTTTAAATTCTTTGCACATACATTTATATTCTTCTGTTCTATTAAGCCTACAAGGGCAATATCCACCCGTTCTTTTTAAGCCTTCTTTAACTCTATCAACTATTTCTTTATCAGGATTTAATTTAACGCTCATTTTCTTTTATCCTTTTTTATTATTTTAGCATAATTATATGCACAAAATCAAGTTGTTTTTCATATTTTGGCAAAAGAAAACCACTCTTTTATTTTAAGAGTGGTTTTTAATTTTTACGCTGGTACTACAACGCCAAACATTTCCATAATTTTTTCTTTTTGGCTATCGTCTGCTAACTCATTGATTGCATTTCTAAAGAGTTCTTCGTTGTCGCCTTCCATGTCGATAAGCGTTCCGTTTTCCGTGCCACCAGCATAAACGCTTTCTATTACTGACCAGTTTTCAACGATTGCATTTACAATTTGGTTTGCTTCGGTTTGATTAACCTGTTCATCATCATAATAGTTGCCTAAACTTGTAAATGCTTCTCCAAGTGAATCTAATTTAAGTTCTTCAACTGAAATATTAGCACTAACACCACTTTCTCCCAAACTGCTAGAAATTAAGTCATCCATAAATGCCTTTGCATCATCACTCATTTGGTCAAAATTTCCACCAATTCCTGAAATTTTTGCGCCTAACTCTTTAAATGTTTGAGATTTTTCCTCATTTGTGGTTTCTTCTTTCATTACCTTTTCAAAACCTTCTTGTATTACGGTTGTTGAAGCCAAAATATCTGCCACGCCAACTGTCATATCACTTACGTCGTTAAAGTTTAGGTTTCCAGTTTCAGTCTTAACAGTTGTAAGCATATCAAAATACCAACCACCAATGTCAGTAAGTGTTATGCAAATTGCTGACTCTGTATATTCTTTTAAGCCAAGTTCTTTAGGCAATTCAAATAGTGCCTTTGGGCCTTGTGAACTTTCAACAGATTCATCTTGACCAGATGCCGGCATTTCAAATTTTATGTTAGAAATTTTTTCTACTTGAATAATTAATCCGTTTAATGGCACAAGCACAGCAAACGCAATAACTGCGCCTTGAATAAGCCCAATAATTGCACCAAGAAATTTTAAATTACTTCTTTCTCTTTTAATTACAATTTTAAGTAAAGGGAATAAAATTAACCAAGAAATTAATCTTAAAGCAAAGAATAGAGCAAAATAAACTATTACGCTAAGCACAATGCTTACAAGCACTAATACTACCTTTTGATAAGTTTGAGGAAGTTGACCAACAACCGAATTCATTGCTTGTTTTACGGCATCCATTTCCAAAACAAAGTTAACGGCTGTTTCACGCAAAAAAACAGCACCGGCAACACAACCAGCAACAAGAATTAAACGCAAAAATGAACGTTTAAATCCTCTTATTATACCAAATAGCATTCCAAATATTAGTGCGATTGCAATTAATGCAATCATTGCTATTGTTATATATCCCATAAGTTCATCCTTTTTATTTTTTTGTATATCTCTTAAATATACATACAATTACATTGTAATACTTTTTATTAAATTTTGCAACATAATATGCTCTTTTTTATTATTTTATTTTAACAAAAATAAAAGTGACATAATTTTTGCCACTTTTTTTTGTTTTATTTATCTTTTAAACTGTTGCCAAGATATGTTCCAAAACCTGATGGTGCTTTTCTTTTTTGTTCAGTAAAGCCACTCTTTTTATTATCTCTGCCATAGCGAGACTTAAATCCGTTTGATTTTTTTCTAACGTCTCTTCTTTGTTTGCCACCCGTTCTATCTCCGTGATTTCTTCCTGCATTGTATGGGGTAGAAAACTCGTCTTTATCGTTTGGAACGATTTTTACGTATCTATTTGGTTCTTTTCCTTCACTGGTTGTCGTGCAAGTTTGACTATTTGCAAGCGCCGTGTGAATTATTCTTCTTTCATAAGGGCTCATTGGCTCTAAAATAACTTCTCTTCTTATTTCTGTTGCCTTTTCTTCTAACTTTTTAGCAAGTGAAACAAGTGTTTCTTCTCTCTTATCCCTGTAATTTTCGCAATCAACAACTACCTTTTTATAATCGCTTTTGCCAATATTCATACTTGCGCCTGCTAATGTTTGAATTGCATCTAAAACTTCGCCACGATAACCTATGATGTTTGATGAATCGTTTGAGTTAAGTTTAATAACTGTACTACCATCTTTTTCGTAAACTTCTGTAGAAATGTCAAATTGCATAAGTTTTGCTATTTCTTTTACAAATTGTTCTACTTTTTGATTATCATTTTGTTTTTCAGTAATTTCAACTGTTGCCATTACTTTAATTTTACCGAACAACCCTTTAACTGGCTCTTCTATAACGGTAATTTCGGCATTTTCTTTTTCTAAATTTAATTCTTTTAAGCCGTTTTCTATTGCTTCTTCAACCGTTTTGCCTGTGAACTGCATTTTTACCTCCTTTTCACTTTTCTTTTTATGTGAAAACTAATTTTTTCTATTTCTTTTTATTTTTTACCTTTCCAGTAAGGAAATCTCCACCACTTTGGTGAGCAAACTTATCGTCTTTTTTCTTTTCCTTCTTTTTTGGCTCTTCTTTCTTTTCTTCTTGTTTTGGAACGTAAACTCTGCTACGAATTTTTTGAGTTGGCTTGTTTTCGTTTTCCTTTTTGAACTTTCTGTCAACTATAAAGTTAATTCCATAAGTTGTTCCTATACTAAATATTGAACTTACAACAATGTAAAGCGAAAAGGCTGCCGTATACATAAACGCAAAGATTGCCATCATTATAGGCATCATCCACTTCATAACCTTTTGAGTTTGCATACCTTGTCCATCAACAGTTTGAAGTTCCATTTGCGCTTTTTGTGACTTGCCCATAACAATTTGCATTAATAATGATGAAAGGGCAGTGAGAGCAACTAAAATAAAGTATCCGTTAGGTGCATTTTTATAGTCACTAAGTTTTGCAACCAAATTATTATAGCCGCCTGCTTCAATATCAGCACCGGTATATCCATGTGTTGACTTAAATCTTGACCAGTCACTTTCAATAGGGTGTGCAAGTGGGCTATCGGTCACCCAAATATTTTTAACCCATAAAAATTGTTTTGGTTCATCTTCATAAGTTTGAGCAGACTTAGTTTGCCTAATGTCTAAAATAAACTTTTCAGCAGTCCAACTACCATCAACAATAGCTTTTGCTTCTTTAAATGTTTTTGGTTGTCCATTAATTTTTATAGTTAAGTTGTTGTTTTCTGGACTTTTTAAATTTGAATTTAACAACATTTCATCGCTTATAGAAAAACTTTCTTTAAGCCAAGATGAAGTTTCTAAATCATAAGTTTGGTTATAAATAACATAGCCGTTTTCAGTCCAAACTTTTACGCTATAATTTTCGTTTTCTGGTAAAGAGTTTTGTTCTTTTTCATAAAAAATCTTAAACGCTTTTCCGTTTTTATCTAAAACGCTTATTTCTTTATCAATAATTTGATTATCTTCTAAATCAGTTTTTTCAATTTCATCAAAATCAACAATAATCTTTCCGTTTTTATCACGAACGATATATTTTTCTTCACTATCAAGTTCAAAACCTGCATAAACAACGTTGTTATATGAATTTGCCATTTCATAAAAATACTTTTGGTTTTGGAACTTAGAATAGTCTGTAAATGCGTTGATAGCAATTATAAAAATAACAAGCGTTAAAATTGTTGGAAGACAACCCCCAAACATAGAATAGCCGTTCTTTTTATAAAGTGCCATCATTTTTTGGTTATATAAATCTTTATTTCCAGCATATTTTTCTTGCAATTTTTCAAGTTCTGGACGCATTTCTTCCATTTTAAGAGAATTTCTGCGCATTGCTGCTCTTGAAAAATAGTCAAATGGCAACGTGACAAGTTTTAACACAAACGTAAATAAAATTACGCCAATACCAACGTCACCACAAATTCTAACTAACCAAGCAATAAGTTGAACTAACCAACCACCAGAGCCAGGTGCTGTAAAATTTAAAATTTCCATACTTAATATACCCACTTAATCACACTTTTTTTATCAGGGACTTTATCAAAGCCTCCCTTACTCCAAGGTGTGCATCTTAAAATTCTTTTCATACCTAAATAACAGCCTATAAAAAAGCCGTGTTTTAAAATTGCTTCTAGAGTGTACTCTGAACAAGATGGAATAAAATTACACGTTCCTCTAGAAAGGTATTTTTGATAAAACCTTATCATTTTTACGCCTATAAATTTTAACATTTTTCTATCAGTCCACCTTTTGAAAATAAATATCTCATATTTTCTTTAAAATTATCAAGCGTGTATTCATTACTAACTTTTGGTATAAAAACAAAAAAGAAGTCTTGTTTAATTTGAGGCACAAAACTTCTAAAAGATTCCCTTAAAAGCCGTTTAATTCTATTCCTTTTTACACTGCTACCGTGTTTTTTTCCCACAGCATAACCAGCTTTTAAATTTTTGGCTGGCAAGTAAATAACTGTTAAACTAGAACTAAACAGCCTTTTTCCTTTATTAAATACTAAATTGAAATCTTTTTCTTTTTTTAACCTAATCTCATTTGACATTATGCAGAGAGTTTATGGCGACCTTTATTACGGCGTCTCTTTAATACGTTTTTACCATTACGTGTCTTCATTCTTGCTCTGAATCCGTGAACCTTACTTCTTTGTCTCTTCTTAGGTTGATATGTTTGTTTCATAGTTTTTCTCCTTAACTACCGTTTTTTTTATTTTTTTTGCTCAATCTATTTTATATAGATTTTTTAATTTTGTCAATTGTTTATGCATTAATTCTTACAGGAAGCACCAAATAAAGGAAACTATCGTTATTTACTGCCGTTATAATGCAAGGGTCTATTGCTGAATTTAACTTAATATTTATGAATTCATCATCTATTATCTTTAAGTATTCACTAATATATTTTCCATTAAACGCTATTTGTAAATCTTTTCCATTAAGCATAATGGTTATATTTTCGTTTACTTCGCCAATTTCTGATTTTGCTGAAATTGACATTGAATCTTCTTTAATATCAAACTTTATAACGTTATATCTATCATTTCTTGCAACGATTGATGCTCTTTCAATACTTGTGAGTAATGCTTGTCTATTTACTGTCACACAGTTTTCAAAACTTGTTGGAAGTATATGATTATATTTAACAAATTCGCCTTCAATTAATCTACTCATAAGTGATGTATTTTCAACTTCAACAAAAAGTGAATTGTTTTGGATATAAACTTTTAATATATTATCTTCTTTGTCCAAAAGTCTTATTATTTCATTTAACGCTCTTGCAGGAATAACAGCCTTTATGCTTTGATTAGAAAGAACTTGTTTCTTTATAACTGCCATTCTAAATCCGTCAAGCGCAACTGATGTTAACTCGTTATTATTTATTTCAAATAAACAACCTTTAAGTATTGGTCTTGAATCGTCTGCCGAACAAGAAAAAGCTGTCTTTTCAACAATTTCTTTAAAATCTTTTTGAGAAAGTTCAAAATAACTTGCGCTTTCATCTTTTTCTATCTTTGGGAAGTTTTCAGAAGGGAATACTTGAAGTTCACTTTCAGAATCAGAATACTTAATTTTTAATTGTCCGTCATAAAGCCTAGAAAGTTCAACTTGTTCTTTTTCAAGTTTTTTTGCAAAATCTACAAAATACTTACCAACTACAACAGTTTCGCCTTCCATTAAAATATCTGCTTTAATCTTTTTTTCAATTGTGAGTTCCATATCTGTTGCAAGAAGTGTTAACGTATCACCTTTAGCAGTAATTTTAATACCTTCTAAAATAGGATTTGCTGATTTTACACTAAGTGCTTTACTAACCTTTAACACTGCATCAGATAAATCAAGACCATCACAAATAAGTTTCATAATTTTTCTCCCTTTAATAAAATTATTTTATCGCTAGTTAATTTTAATATTATATACCCTTTTATTATATAATAAAAGGTGAAAAAAATCAAGGTTTTTAGTTAAGTAAATTTTTTCTTTTTTTGTTTTTGTTTTGATAAAAATATAGAAAAAAATTGACTAAATTTTTGTATGTGTTTTGTTTATTTTTATTATTTATATTTTTAATAAAATAGGTATTATTAATAGTATTATGTTTGTGGAAATGTTGATAAGATTATTTTCGTTAGGAAAACAATAATTAAAACATATGTAGATAAATTGTTGATAGTTTACTTATAACTGTTTTTATATGTTGAAAAGTATAAATTTAATAAATTAAATAACATAAAAAATAAAATATTAAAAAAATAATTGTTTTATTTTTGGGAATGTGGTATACTTTTTTTATGAAAAGTTATTTTGAAAAATATTCTATTAATTTAAGTGATGAAAAAATAAATAAATTTGAAAAATATTATAATATTTTGATAGAATATAACAAAAAATTTAACCTAACGGCCATTACGGAAAGAGAAGAAGTTATTATAAAACATTTTGTTGATAGTCTTTTAGGTGTTGATAACGTTGTTGGTAAAAAGTTGATAGATATTGGCTCAGGTGGTGGATTTCCTGCGATTCCTATTAAGATTTTTAAAGATGACGTTATGTTGACAATGTTAGACTCAACAGGTAAAAAGTGTGAATTTTTAAACACCGTTTGTAAAGAATTAGAGTTCAAAAGTGCAAACGCTATTTGTGCAAGAGCAGAAGACTTGGCAAAAGACAATAATTTTAGAGAAAGTTATGACGTTTGTACTGCTCGTGCTGTTGCAAGGCTTAACACTCTTTGTGAATATGCTATGCCTTTTGTTAAAGTTGGTGGCTATTTTGTTGCATATAAAGGTGATGCAGAGGAAGAATTAATTGAAGCACAAAATGCAATAAAAGTTCTTGGTGGAAAGGTTGAAAGGGTTGATACCTTTGAGTTAGAAAATGCAAAAAGGCAAATAATAGTCATTAAAAAAATAAAAAATACGCCAGCAATGTACCCTCGCGGCAATGGTAAAGAAAGGAAAAAACCTTTGTGAGTGAACTGTTTTTTATTAGAGCAAATACCGTGTGTGTTTCGGGACATAGAGAAATAAAAAAAGACTTAAACCAAAAGAAAATAGAAGTGTTATTTGAAAATCTAATTGACAACGGTATTGATACGTTTTTAATAGGTATGGCAATAGGTTTTGACACATTATGTTTCCAAATTTTAGAAAAAATAAGAACGAGAAAAAATATAAAAATTATTGCTTGCGTGCCATGTCTATCTCAAGCCGATAAATTCAGCCCAGAACAAAGAAAAGAGTATCTTAGACTTCTTAGCGTGGCAGACCAAAAAGTGGTTTTAAGCAAGGAATATATGCCTTCTTGCATGCAAAAACGCAACATGTATATGGTGGATAATAGTTCGTGTGTAATTTGCTATCTAAACAAAAATAAAGGTGGGACATATAACACAGTAAAGTATGCAGAGAAAAAAGGTGTTTATGTTATAAACATAGTTTAATAAAAAAGTTGATAAGAAATGACTTATCAACTTTTTATTTTTTTATTAACTTTTATAAAAACTTTTTATAACCTTTTCCATATTTAACGCAACGAGAAACACGAGAAAGTGTGGCAGAAGAAATATCTGTTTTAGAAATAATTTTTTCATAAGTTTCGCCACTAAGCAAAAGTTTTCCGGCAATAACTCTTTGCGTCATAGAGTCTAACTCTTTAATAGTGCAAAGGTCTGAAAAAAATTCTTCTACGTCTTTTTCAGTTTTTAGTTTAAGTATTGCGCTATAAAGCGCAGAATAATCTTGATTTGTTCCCATAAATATACCTGCGCTAAATTTTCTTAACATCGCCATCTTTATCAGATAAATTAGATAAGAAATGAATTAATTTTTCTGACTTTGGTTTTTCAAAAACTTGTTTTGGTTTGCCTTCTTCAGCAACAACTCCGTCATAAAGGAATATAATCTTATCCGAAACGTTTTTAGCAAAGCCCATTTCGTGTGTGACTATAATCATAGTTCTATCTTGGTCTTTAAGTGAGCGAATAACTTTCAAAACTTCGCCCGTAAGTTCTGGGTCTAAAGCCGAAGTAGGCTCGTCAAAACACAAAACCTTTGGGTTTAGGGCTAAGGCCCTTGCAATAGCAACACGTTGGCATTGCCCACCAGAAAGTTCGCAAGGATATGAATTTGCTTTTTCTGAAAGTCCAATTCTTTCTAAAAGAGAAATGGCGTTTTGTTCAATAAAAAGTTTTTGCTCTTTTTTATAATTTTCAACTAATTCTTTTCTTTGTTTAAGCGATAGACTTTTATCAGTTTTAAGTTCTTTTTTATAATGATTAACTTTGTCTTTAAGTAATAATAGTGGTGCTATAGTAATATTTTTTAGCACGTTATATTGTGGAAAAAGGTTAAAAGATTGAAAAACTAAGCCAAAATTAAGCCTTTTATTTCTTAAAACCTTTTCTCCATCAGATTTAGCCGAAACTGCATTAAACAAAACTTCGCCATCTAATGTCATTGTGCCTTCATCAGGCGTTTCTAAAAAGTTAAGAGAGCGAAGAAGTGTACTTTTGCCACTGCCAGATGGTCCGATAATAGACAAAACTTGACCTTTTTCAAGTGAAAAATCAATGCCTTTTAATACGGCAACATTGCCGAAAGACTTTTTAAAATTTTTAATTTCTAAATAAGCCATATTTTACTCCTTATAAAAAGACATTTTCTTTTCTAAGTATCCAAAAAGAAGTGTTAAAATTCCATTGAATACAAGATAGAAAACAGCAGCGTAAACAAGTGGCGTTAAAGTAACGAATTTATTTACGATAGAGTCGGTAATAGCCAAAAGTTCAAACACGCTAAAAGATGAGGCAAGAGCAGTATCTTTAACTAAAGTGATTGTTTCGTTGCTGACAGGTGCAAGAGTCCTTTTCACTAATTGGAAAAGGACGATATTTTTAAAAATTTGACCTTTTTTAAGACCTAAAACTTTGCCAGCTTCGTATTGTCCTTTTGGAATACCATCTAAAGCACCTTTAAAAATTACGGAAAAATAGCAAGCGTAGTTTATAACAAAGGCAGTGCAAACTAAAATAAAGTAAACGTCTGCAACTTTGCAATTAAAAAGAGTTGCAATTTCTTTGTTTGAAATGCCAAATAAAGTGTTTGGCAAAATTGTAAACAACAATAATTGTAAAAGTAAAGGTGAGCCTCTAATTATCCAAACGAAAATTGAGCAAAACCAACTTAAAGGTTTAAATCGAGTTCTTAAACCAAAAGTTATAATTAAGCCAAGAGGCAAAGATAAACATAAAGTTATAGCAAATAGTTTTAGGGTTGTTAAAAATCCCAACCCTAAACTAACTAATATTTCTGTAAATTCCATATAAAGAAATCCTAAAAGATGTTTAATTATTTAAGAACAACGCTTTCGCCAGCAGAACCCTTTTCAACACCGATAACAGCAGAGTTCATATTAATAAGGATATTACCTGCGTCGCTATATTTTGATAAATTAGACTTTAATACAACTGCTACTTGGTTGTTGTTAAGATATGGAACAGAAATGCACATATTTGCTGCTCTTTCATCAGTAATAGTAAGACCATTCCAAATAAGGTCAATGTTTTTACTTGCAAGGTCAACTTCTTTGTTATCCCAGTCGATTAAAAGGAATTCAACTTGTAAATTTACGTTATATGTTTGATTTAAGTAGTTAACAACTTCTTTAGCAAGGTCAATATCAAAACCTTTTGTAGGAATATTATTTACAATTTCAAAGCAAATAGGAGCAAAAATTGTATAACCAATAACAATTTTACCTGATGCAACAATATCGTTCCAAGAATTGTCAGTTGCTGTTGCAAGTGGATTTGTTGTTTGGCTATCTAAGCATAAACTGCCTGTTAAACCATATTCAGCGCCAACTTCTTGATATTTTGTTTGTGAAAGAGCAATAAGTGCTTCGTTAATTTTAGAAACAAATGCTTTATCGTCCTTTCTTCCAGCAATACCATATTTTTCTTGCGCTAAAACAAGGTTGTCAACGATAGCAATTTGGTTTGCATAATCGCCTGTTGAAGCATAATAGCCAGCCATTACAGAGTCGATAATTGAAACGTCAATATCGTTGTTTACGAGTTTAGACAATGTGTCAAGTTGACTGTCATATCTTAAAAGTTCTTTACCGAACTTATAAGCCTCTGGTTGTTCTTCTTTACAGCCAACTGCAAATATTGCAACCATTGACATGAGAACTGTGAGTAATAATGTTAAAATCTTTTTCATAATGTATCTCCTAAAAAATTTAATACTTTACTTTGTTAAAGTACAACTATTATACTTTATTACACTAAAGAAGTAAAGTAAATTTTACTCAAAAATGAAAAAATTTCTTAAAAATTATAAAAATAGTTAAAAAGCCCCACAAAAAATTGTGGGGCAATAAAAATTTATTAAAATGATTATTTTTGAGAAGAAAAATCGGTTATTACAAAGTCTTTAAGGTCTGCATTTTTAAATTTTGTATTTATTGCAGGAATTTGCAGTAAAGAAAGTTTTTCATTTTCAATAGTTTGTTGCACACCAGCAAAGAACTCAAGCGTTTTGTTAACGCTATCTCTAAGTTCATTTTTTTCCGTTTGGCTTTTCTTAAAAACAACTCTAAGATAATTTTTTTGCTCTAGAATTAAAGAAGGCGACTTGTTTGTTGAATTTAAGGTTAAAAAAGCAAAGTCTTCGGTTTTTTCTAGGTTATAGTAGGCAAAAATAGTGTCAACTATAGCGCAGTTTACCTTTTCTATGATAGAATTTGCTTTATGGAGGGCTGATTTTTGCCCTTTTTCACAACTAATAAAATTTAAGCCTTGAACGTTTGAAAGTTGGGTGTTATAAAAAAGTTCACCAGACGAAAATTTTCCAAAAGCAACAGTTCTTCCTTTAAAATCATTTTGGTTATTAATGTGAGTTTGTCCATTTACTATAACAACGCAAGGTGAATTTTCCATATAATTATAAGAAAAATCAAATTTATCATGGTCGTTAATCACAGCATCAGTAATAGCCCCCCAAAAACAATCTATCTCGTTATTTTCAAGAGCATAATAAACGTCGTTTTCATTTATAACAGACCTATTTTTGTCATTAGGTTCAACCAAAACAAATTCTACGTTATAACCAAGCGTATTAAAAACCGACACTGCAAGTTTGGTGTTATAGCCGGTAAATTTTCCTTTATACATATAATTTAACGGGGCATATTCTATATATCCAACCTTAATTGACCTAGTTCTTGGGTTTATAACGTCCTCACTTTTTACAACTTTATCTTTGCAAGCACAAAGTGAAAAAACACATAAAAAGCATAAAACTATTGATAAAAAAGCAAGAAAAAACCTTTTCATATACAACTCCTAAAACAAAACTTGCTTACACCGAAAAAGAAAAAGCAGAAAATTTGCAAGTTATTCTATACATTATATATATATAGTGTTAAAAAAATTACAGCAAAAAGGTAAAAAAGAAAAAGTAAAAGGTTATAAAAATCCAAAAAAAGACAAAAAAAAGACGCCCTTAATTTTTAAGAGCGTCTTTATTAAAGTTAAAAACTTTTTAACCAATTAATATTAACTGTCAATTAGTCTTTTTTTGCTAAGTTCTTATAAGTTTCAAGTCTTACCTTGCTATCTTGTTCGGTCTTTTCAAAAAGTTTTTCAGCAAGTTCAGGACGAGCCTTCATAAGAGAAGCGTATCTTGTTTCGCCAAGTAAGAAAGACTTGTAGTCGCCAGTTGGTTCTTTAGAATCTAGCGTAAATGGATTCTTTCCTTCATCAATAGATGTTGGGTTGTATCTATAAAGTTGCCAGTATCCACAGTCAACTGCCTTCTTTTCTTCTTCTTGTGATTTTGTCATGTTAATACCGTGGTTGATACATGGAGCATAACAAATGATAAGTGATGGACCGTCATATTTTTCTGCTTCAATAAGAGCATTTAAGAGTTGTTGCTTGTTAGAACCCATTGAGCATTGAGCAACGTAAACGTAGCCATAACTCATAGCCATCATACCAAGGTCTTTTTTCTTAACTCTCTTACCAGCAGCAGCAAACTTAGCAACAGAACCTGTTGGTGTTGATTTACTTGCTTGTCCGCCTGTGTTAGAGTAAACTTCTGTATCAAGAACTAATACGTTAACGTTTTCGCCACTAGCAAGAACGTGGTCAAGACCACCATAACCGATATCGTAAGCCCAACCGTCACCACCGAAAATCCAAATTGATGGTTTAACTAAGCAGTCAAGGTTATCCTTAATATAATCTAAGCCGTCAGCAGTTTCAGTGCAAATAGCATCTTTAACCATTTGTGCAGCAACCTTAGATTTTTCAGCATCGTCCTTGTCAGCAAGCCAAGCAGCAAAAGCAGCGTTTGTCTTTTCGTTTACTTTGTCAAATGTAGCGCGCATGTCTTCTTCAATCTTAGCACGACGTGTTGACATAGCAAGGTTCATACCATAACCGAATTCAGCGTTATCTTCAAAGAGTGAGTTAGCCCAAGCAGGACCTCTGCCTTCTTTGTTCTTTGTATAAGGACATGTTGGAGCAGAACCACCATAGATTGAAGAACAACCTGTTGCGTTAGCAACTATCATTCTGTCACCGAAAAGTTGTGTGACAAGTTTAACGTAAGGAGTTTCACCACAGCCTGCGCAAGCGCCAGAGAACTCAAAGAGTGGCTTCATAAATTGGCTACCCTTAACTGTTGAAGGTTTGCAACCTGGGCAAGCAGAAACGTTAACTTCTTCAAGTGTTTCGCTGTATTCGTAGTTAACCTTTTCTTCTTCAACAATAGAGCCAAGTGGAACCATTGTGAGTGCCTTTTCTTTTGCAGGGCAGATGTCAGCACAAACGCCACAACCCATACAATCGAGTGGAGAAACTTGCATTCTGTATTCATAACCCTTATTACCAATCATAGGTTTTGTTATGAAAGAAATAGGTTTGTTTTCGCCTTCTTTAACAACTGCTGGTCTGATACAAGCGTGTGGACAAACGAATGCACATTGGTTACATTGAATACACTTTGTTTCATCCCACTTTGGAACAAGAACAGCAACACCACGTTTTTCGTATTGAGTTGTGCCTGTTGGAACTGTACCGTCAGCATTAAATGCAGATGATGGAAGTTTGTCGCCTTCAAGCGCTAAGATTGGGTGAACGATATCTTTGAAGTATTTGTTGTCAGCAACGTCAGCCATAGGAGCGCCTGTAGTAGCATCTTTCCAACTTGCAGGAACGTCAATCTTAACAAGGTTTGCTTCAGCGCTTTCAATTGCGTTGTAGTTCATTTGAACGATAGCATCGCCTTTCTTAGCAAATGACTTGTAAGCCATCTTCTTCATGTATTCAACTGCTTGGTCGTAAGGGATAATGTTAGCAACCTTAAAGAACGCAGATTGTAAAATTGTGTTTGTTCTGCCTCTTAAACCGAGTTCAGCAGCAATCTTAATAGCATCAATTACATAAAGGTTGATATTTTTGTTAGCAATATCTCTTTTTACGCTTGCAGGAAGAACGTTTTCTAATTCTTCTACTGTTAAAGCAGATGTGTTAAATAAGAACGTACCACCATCTTTAATGTCGCCTGTCATATTATAACGTGTAATATATGATGGGTTAGAGCATTGAACAAAGTCAGCAGCGTCAATTAGGTATGCTGATTGAATTGGTGTGTCACCAAAACGTAAGTGAGAAACAGTGATACCACCAGATTTTTTACTATCGTAGAAGAAATAACCTTGAACGTATTTATCTGTGTGGTCACCGATAATTTTAATAGAGTTCTTGTTAGCACCAACTGTACCGTCAGAGCCAAGACCCCAGAACTTACAAGAAATTGTGCCAGCAGGAGCAGCATCATATTTTTCTTCAAAGTTAAGTGAAGTATTTGTTAAGTCATCATAGATACCAACTGTGAAGTGGTTCTTTGGTTCATCAAGTTCTAAGTTCTTGTAAACAGAATAAATCATAGAAGGATTAAATTCTTTGCTACCAAGACCATATCTACCACCAACAACCTTAATATCTGTCATACCCTTTTCTAAGAGAGCAGAGCAAACGTCAAGGTAAAGTGGTTCACCGAGAGAACCTGCTTCTTTTGTTCTATCTAAAACAGCAAGTTTTTTAACTGTTTTTGGAAGAGCGTCAACAAAACTATCAATAGCAAATGGACGGTAAAGTCTAACTTTCAAAAGACCAACTTTGTGTCCTTCAGCGTTCATCTTGTTAATTGTTTCTTCAACAGCGTCAGCACCACTACCCATTAAAACAACAACGTTTTCAGCATCAGGTGCGCCTACGTAGTCAAACAAGTGGTAATTTCTGCCTGTAAGTTTGTTAACCTTATCCATCATTTCTTGAACGATAGCAGGTGTGTTCAAATAGTATTGGTTAGCAGTTTCTCTGTTTTGGAAATAAATATCAGAGTTTTGTGCTGTACCTCTTTGAACAGGGTGTTCTGGGTTTAATGCTCTTGCTCTAAAGTCTTCAACGTCTTTCATATCAACAAGGGCTTTCATATCCTCATAGTCAATAACGTCAATCTTAGAAACTTCGTGGCTGGTTCTGAAACCATCAAAGAAGTGTAAGAAAGGAACTTTAGCCTTAAGTGTTGAAAGGTGAGAAACAAGTGCTAAGTCCATAACTTCTTGAACAGAGTTAGAAGCAATCATAGCAAAACCTGTTTGGCGACAAGCCATAACGTCTGCGTGGTCACCAAAGATGTTGAGTGAGTGAGCAGCGAGCGCACGAGCACTTACGTGGAAAACTGTTGGTAAAAGTTCACCAGCAATTTTGTACATATTAGGAATCATTAAGAGTAAGCCTTGGCTTGCAGTGTAAGTTGTTGTCAAAGCACCTGCAACGAGCGAACCGTGAACGGCACCAGCAGCGCCTGCTTCAGATTGCATTTCAGCAAGGCGAAGTTTTTGACCGAACATGTTTACTCTGCCTGTAGCAGACCACTCATCAGCAACTTCTGCCATAGGTGAAGATGGTGTTATTGGATAAATAGCAGCAACTTCAGAAAAGGCATAGGCTACGTGGCTGGCAGCAGTATTGCCGTCAATAGTCAATTTTTTCATAAGAAAAACCTCCATAAATATATAAGTAAATTTGTTATTATATCTTGTTATAATATTTTAACAGTATTATTATAAACTCTTAAATGAAAATAGTCAACGAAAAATGAAAAATTTTATCAACAATTTATGGAAAACAAAATATATTTCGCCTAAGGCTTTTATTCGCTTGTAAAAAAACTTTGTGTTTGGTATAATAATAGGGTTAATTTGAAAGAAAAAAGGCACAAAAAGGGAAAAGGCTATGCCAATAATTGAGTTAGAAAATGTAAATTTTTCTTATGACAAAAGAATAGACGTTATCAAAAATGTAAGTCTTGCAATTAACCAAGGCGAGCATATTGCTATAATCGGGCATAATGGCAGTGGCAAAAGCACACTTGCCAAACTTTTTAACGGCCTTGTAAAAGCAGATAGTGGCAGTGTAAAAGTTATGGGCTTAGACTGTGGCGATAAAAAACAAGTGTTTGAAGTTAGAAAAAAGGTTGGCGTTGTCTTTCAAAATCCAGACAACCAACTTATAGCGTCTATCGTTGAAGACGACATTGCTTTCGGCCCAGAAAACTTAGGTATTGAAAGGCAAGAAATTGCAAAAAGAATAGATTTTGCACTAAAGGCTGTGGGTATGGAAAAATTCCGTCACTCATCTCCAACAAGGCTTTCTGGTGGTCAAAAACAAAGGATAGCCATTGCAGGCGTTTTGGCGCTTAAACCAAGCGTTTTGGTGCTTGATGAATCAACGGCAATGCTTGACCCACAAGGAAGAAGTGAAGTTTTAGAAGTGGCAAAAACTCTTAACAAAGAGCAAGGCACAACAGTTATCAACATCACTCACTATATGGATGAAGTTGTAGATGCTGATAGAGTTTACGTTGTAAGCCAAGGTCAAATTGTGCTTAGTGGAACGCCACAAGAAATATTTAATGATAGACAAAAGATTGCAAGATATGGCTTAGAATTGCCACTTTCAACAACGATAGCCGATAATTTAAACCAAGAAGGGGTTGTTTTAAGCGAGGGAATATTAACCGAAGAACAATTATCTAAAGCATTACAAGAGTGGTTGGAGGGCTTATGCAAGTAGAAGTAAAAAACCTAACTTATACCTATAGCGAAAAGTCCAAAGACTTATCTGTAAAAGCGCTCAACAACGTAAGCCTTACAATAGATGAAGGCGAATTTTTTGGTATAATCGGTCAAACGGGCAGTGGTAAAACAACCTTTGTGCAACACCTTAACGGACTTATAAAACTATCAAAAGATAATGGTTCAATTCAAATTGGGCAGTTTAATTTGGCTGATAAAAATTGTGATTTTAATCGTTTAAGAGCAAAAGTGGGCATGGTGTTTCAATACCCAGAACACCAACTTTTTGCCGAAACTGTGTTTGAAGACGTGGCTTTTGCCCTTAAAAACTTTGAAAAAGATTTAAGCCCAGAACAAATTGAACAAAGGGTAATGTCTGCCATTGAAATGGTTGGACTTGATTACCAAATGGTTAAAGACAAATCACCATTTGAACTTTCTGGTGGGCAAAAAAGAAGGGTGGCTATTGCCGGCGTTATAGTTGCAAAACCCGAAGTGCTTGTTCTTGACGAGCCTGCTGCTGGCTTAGACCCACAGGGAAAGAAAGACTTTTTGGAACTTTTGCACACTCTCCATAAAGAGTTTGTTAAAACTATAATTATCGTTTCACACGATATGAACGTAATTTCTGAGCATTGCACAAAAACGGCTGTTTTTTCGGCAGGCAAACTTTGTGCTGTGGGAACGCCAAAACAAGTGTTTAGCGATTATGAACTTATTAAGAGTTTGAAACTTGACCTTCCTACTACTGCAAAAATTATTAAAGAATTGAGTAGTAAGGGCATAAATATTGATTGTGACCTAACCGTTAAAGATTTTGTAAGGGCTATTAAGGACAAGGGGGTGACACTGTGAAAGACATCTCTTTTGGTCAATATTTTCCAGCTAATTCCTTTGTTCATAAAATGGATGCAAGGGCAAAAATCTTAATAGCAATAGCGTATATTGTTGCAGTATTTTTGGTTAAACCATTTCAATTTATGGGATTTTTGGCTTGTTTTTTGTTTGTATTAATAGCCACAATCTTTTCAAAAGTGCCATTTTTAAAGGTGCTTAAAAGCATAAAAGGAATTATGTTTTTTATAATTCTTTCGGCAATACTTCAGTTGTTTTTTAGAAGTGACGGAAAGGTGGTTTTTGAGTGGGCTTTTATTAAAATTACTGATATGGGACTCATTAACGCAGGCTATATAATCGCAAGGATTACACTTGTGGTTTTGGGTGCAAGTTTGTTAACTTACACAACAACTCCTGTGGGACTTGCAGACGGCATTGAAAGTCTTTTATATCCACTTAAATGGATTAAATTTCCCGTTCACGAATTTGCGCTTATCATGAGCATTGCACTTCGTTTTATTCCAACTCTTTTAGAAGAAACGGATAGAATTATGAAGGCTCAAAAAGCAAGAGGCGCAAACTTTGAAACAGGCAACATTTTCAAAAAAATAAAATCGCTTATACCTATATTAATTCCACTTTTAATTAGTTCGTTTAGGCGCGCTGATGAACTTGCAGACGCTATGGACGCGCGCTGTTATTCGGGCAGTAAAAACAGAACTAGATTTAAGAAACTAAAGTTCACTTACAGAGATTTAATAGGTGCTATCATAATCGCTGGGCTTATAACAGGCATAGTATTTTTAAACATCACGGGCTTTTTGGCGGTGGCGTTATGAGAGTTAAAATTTTAGTCAGTTATGACGGCGCTAAATATTGTGGCTGGCAAGTTCAACCAAACGCAATAACCGTTCAACAAGTTCTTGAAGATGCCCTTTTTCAAGTGACGGGCAAAAGGTCAAGAATAACGGGCAGTGGCAGAACAGATGCCGGCGTGCATGCTTTGGGGCAGGTGGCACACTTTGATACAGACGCAAATATTCCAGCAGAAAAGTTTTTTTTGGCAATGAATATTCATCTTCCAGATGATATTAAGGTGTTAAAAAGCGAACTTGCACAAGAAAATTTTCACGCAACAAAAGATGCAAAGAAAAAAACTTATAGATATTCAACGTACGTTAGCAAAACGATACTTCCACTAAAGGATAAATATGCAGTGCAGATAGAGCACGAAATAGACGTGCAAAAAATGATAGACTGTGCAAAAATTATAGTCGGCACGCACGATTTTAAGTGCATGAGTGCAAGTGGTGGCGGGGCAAAAACAACAGTTAGAACAATTTATTCAATAGATATCGTCCAAAAGGAAAACAATATAGATTTTTATATTTGTGGCAACGGATTTTTGTATAATATGGTAAGAATTATGGTTGGCACACTTATAAAAGTTGGAAGTGGAAGACTGCAAATCAGTGACGTTTTAGAGATGCTTAATTCGGGCAAGAGAAGTTTAGGTGGCAAAACGCTTTCAGCAAAAGGCTTAACGCTTATGAGCGTGGAGTATTAAGTCAAAAAAATTGTGGTATAACAAGCAAAATAACACAATATATAGTTGCTTGCGTAAAAATATCAAAAAATAGTAAAAAAACTATGCAGAAACTATATAAAAATGCTTGACTTAAAAACCAAAAAAAGTTAATATATTTAGGCGTTTATAAGGAAAAGTTTGTGTATTTTTGAGATTAGCCCTCTCAAAGTTGCCAATTTCGTGTATGGCAATCGAACTTAAAACTTATAGAATTAAATTAAAAAATAGTTAAAACTTAAAGGAGAAACTCAATGAAAACTTATATGGCTCACGCTGAAAACGTGGTTAGAAAGTGGTATGTTGTTGATGCTGAAGGCGTTGTTCTTGGTAGACTCGCTTCTAAAGTTGCAGCAATTCTTCGTGGTAAGAATAAGCCAACTTTCACACCAAACGTTGACACGGGTGATTTCGTTATAATTGTCAACTGCGACAAAGTGCTTTTGACAGGTAAGAAGTTGGAAAAGAAATACTACACATATCACACAGGTCATATTGGTGGACTTAAGTCTATTCAATATAAAACACTTATGGCAAACAAAGCAGACGTTGCTGTTTATGAAGCAGTTAAAGGCATGCTTCCAAAGAACAGTTTAGGCCGTTCAATGCTCACAAAACTCAAAGTTTATCGTGGTGCAGAACACAACCATCAAGCACAAAAACCAGAAGTGCTTAAGTTAGTGTAATTGAGGTGTAATTATGGCAAAAGCAACAAGTAAGAAAAAAGTTCAATATTGGGGAACGGGCAGAAGAAAGAAAGCAATTGCTCGTGTAAGACTTATCCCAGCAGGTGATGGAACAATTACAATCAACGGCAAGACTGTTGATGAATATTTATGTCTTGATACATTAAAGTTTATCGTTCGCCAACCATTAGTTTTGGTTGAAGCAGACGCTAAATACGACGTAATCGTTAACGTTTGTGGCGGTGGCTACACTGGTCAAGCAGGCGCAATCCGTCATGGTATTGCTCGTGCTCTTTTACAAGCAGAACCAGAAACAAGAGCAGCACTTAAGAAAGCAGGTTTCTTAACAAGAGATTCAAGAATGAAGGAAAGAAAGAAATACGGCTTGAAAAAGGCTCGTCGTGCTCCACAATTCTCAAAGAGATAATTGCGAGTGTTTTTTGGCAAAGACAAAAGACAAGACAAAAACAAAACCAAAAAGCAAGGATTTATTCCTTGCTTTTTTTCATTTTATTCAAGTTTATCAGTTAACAAAAAGCCACAAAAAAACATGTGTTAAAAAAGAGCAATTTATGTAGTAAACGGCTTGTTTTTTTGATTAACTCTTTTAACAATTTCGTCATGTGAATTAATGGTGGAAAGCATGCTTTGTTGTAGTGGCAATGGAACGTTATGCTTTGCATTTTCTTTTTTTAAGTTTTGCTTGTCATTTGAAAGTGTTTCGGTGGGGGTAAACAGGTTTTTTCCTAAAGAAGATAAAAGGTTTCCTGCAAGCCCAGAAGAAGTGGAAGAATGCTCGTTTTTTTGAGAATTTAAAGGAAAAAAAGAATTTAAAAGGTTAAAAATACCGAATTTATCCATTTTATGGCTCCTAACAAAGAAAAATTTGTAAAAAATAATTGCAAAACGCTTTGATATAAGGTATAATGTATAAGTAGTATAATTTTAAAATATAGTGATATAAATAATATATTCGGTAAACGGCAAAAAGTTTACTGAAAGCAAGAGGAATTTGTATGAAGAAAATTTTAGCCAAAGTGTTTTGCTTAATCTTGATAATTTGCGTGGCTGTTTCAACGCTAATTGCATGTTCGGAATCTAGTTGGAAAGGAACTGTCACATTAAAAGATGCTGGTGAAGTTAAAGAAAACGGTGGTTTTATTGCAGAAACAGATAAATATCTTTACTTTATCAACGGCTTAGAAACTTCAACGGCAGATAACACTATGGGAACGCCACTTAAAGGCGCACTCTTTGTTGCTAAAAAAGATAACCTTGCTCAAACTGAAGTTGTTGTGCCTAAACTTATGGTTGCAACTGATTACGGCTCAGGCTTTTTTATTGATGGTGGATACGTTTATTACGCAACACCAAGCGTGGAAAAAAACTCTGAAGGTCAAATTGCTAAAGACGAACTCAGTTTTATGAGAACAAAACTTGATGGAAGTGGCAAGACTGACAATTTCTTTACTTATGCTGGTTCTAACGCGATTGATACGGAGTATAGAATCGTAAAGGGCGAAAACGGTGTTGTGTATATTTATTATTATGATATAGATAATACGGCTATTATTTGCTACAACACTTCAACTAAAAAAAGCACAACGGTTATAAAGCAAAGCAACACGGTTAATGGAGATTCTCTTAAAGAACACTTCTTTTTAGATAGCGAAGGGTCAGATGGAGTTGTTGGTTATTATACGACAACCGTTTATACAGACACTTATAATGCAGAAGCAGCATCTAAGCCAAACTATTCAAGAAAAGAAGCCTTATATAACAGAGTGTATATCATCAAAGCTGGTAGTACCGAAGGAGCGCGTTTAGTTGACGGCGATAATGACAAAACAACAAAAATTGATGATACAAAGTATTCTATATCTTTAATCAAAGACGGATATATATTCTTTACGACAACAAATGCAGGTGTTGTGGAAACCTATGCAATTGCACAAAGCGACGCAAAGACGGGCGATAACTGGACCCCTAAAAAAGATGAGGAACCAAAAATAACAAAAATAGTCAATACAGAACACGTTGTAAATACAACACTATTCGTGTCTCTTAAAGAAGTATACGTTTTAGGCGAAACTAAGGTGTTTAAGACAACGCTTACTGAAAACGACAAGATATCAAGAAAACCTATCTCAATAAAAGAAGGTATAAACAAATTATTATTTGTTGAAGAAGGATTCATTTATTTCTATAATGCAGAAGGTCAAATCGCCAAATTTTTAATTAACCAAACTGAACCAGGTGATGATAAAATAATCTTCGTTTCTGAAGATTCGGCAGAAACTGCTTGGTATGACGTTGAACTAAAAACTATTAATGGCAAAAGATATTTGTTTTATTGCGACAATTCTGCAACAGGCAAATCTTATATCAAATACGTTGATTTAAGTGCTACTGTCTTAGATAAAGACGTTGACGGCGATGGCATAAATGAATTTTTCTATTTAGATACTAACAAAATTGCCGTGCTTGGCAAAATGACTGATGCAGACAGAGCCTCTGTGTTTGATGAAAAAGTCAAGGTGCAAGCAGAATATTCTCCATCACAAGGTATAACGGCAGACGAAGAAAAAGACAAAGATTTCAAAAAAGTAATAGATGACCTTAAAAAGGAATATAACGAGTTAAGTGCATCAGTTAAAGAAAAAGTTTCAACGGCAACAAAGAACACCATAGAGTATATTGACAAGGCTTTTGAAGTTGCAAAAAAATATGCGCAATTAAATGGCATTGAAGAAATTGATAGCGCTGCTGAAGAACAAGCACTTAAGGCTGAATACTTAAAAATTAAGTCATATATGATAGACTTTAAGAACAGTGCAAATAGAGAAGGTGTAGATGCGTTCATATCAGAAAACTTAAAGGCAAACTACACTAAAGCAGTTAAGCTTTTTGAAACACAAGACTAACAAAAAGAAAAAAAAAGCCCCACCGATAATTCGGTGGGGTTTAATTTTTAATTAAAGTTATGTTTGGTCAGCCATTTACCAGAAATATATCTTATTATAAACACTGCAAATCTAAATATCCAGTCGCAGAACATTGCGTACCACACGCCCATAACACCCATGTTAAAAAAGCCTGTGAAAACAAAACTTAATCCAACCCTTAAAACCCACATAGAAGATATTGCAATTATCATTGTAAAACGAACGTCGCTAGCCGCCCGGAAACTATTTGGCAAAGTGAAAGCAACAGGCCAAAAGGTGCAGATAAAAATACTATGTATAAAAATTATTTCTTTAGAAAGTTTTGTCGCACCTGCTGATAGATTAAACATTCCAACAAAGAAATTAGAGAAGGCGCAAAGAATAACCGAAACAGTAATTACGCAAAAATAGGTTATTGCCGTTAGTTTTTTTGCATAATATTTTGCTTGCTCTTTTTGTTTTGCACCCACGCATCTTCCAACAACGGCGGTCATTGCAAGACCTAAAGCCGTGCCACAAGCATATTGAAAACCCACAAGAGTGTTTGCCGTTGCGTTTGCTGCAATTTGCGCTGTGCCAAGTGCTGAAATTAAACTTAAGGTTATAACCTTGCCAAATTGAAACATTCCGTGTTCAAGACCGCTTGGAATACCAATATTACAAATGTTTTTAATAAGCTTAAAATCAGGTTTATATCTAAATATTTTATTTATGTATATAGATTTATTTTTTCTGCAAGCGTTAATTAAAATTATTATTGAACCAACCATATAAGAAAATAAAGTTGCAATACCAGCACCACTAGCGCCCATATTAAAACCAAAAATTAATAAAGCGTTGCCAGCCACGTTGATAAGGTTTGTTATAAGCGAAACAGCCATAGAGATTTTTGTGTTGCCTTGCGCCCTATAAAAAGATGCACCTGCGTTATAAAGAACCAAGAAAATAAAAGAAATAGAAGTGTAAAGAGAATAGTCTAATACATTTTGCATAACGACTAATTCAATTTTTCCAAAAATAAGTCCTAGGATATATTTTCTGAAGAAAACCATTACAATTGAAACTAAAGTGGCGATAAAGAAGGTGGTGTATATAAGTTGTTTGCCTGCTTCCATAGCCTTATCGTGGTTTTTTTTGCCAATAAGTTGGGCAATTACGATTGCACCACCAGAACAGAGAGCAGTGAAAAGATATGTTAAAAACACATTAAAACTATTCACAAGCGAAACACCAGAAACAGCCGCTTCACCACAAGAGGCAACCATAACTGTGTCTGCCATACCAACAAGCACTACAAAAAATTGTTCTATCAGTAGCGGAACTATAATTTTTTTCAAATCGCGATTAGAAAAAAGCATAAAAATTTCTCCTACAACTAATAGTATCACTAAAAAGCAAAGATAGGTTAATAATCTTTAGGCAAAAAACTTGCACAAAAGATAGATTTTTTATATAATGTAAAAAAGAGGGTAAAATATGAACTATATAGTTAACTTAGTAGAATATAAAAAGCAAAATTTCCCTTTACATAAACACGATTATTATGAAATTTTGGTTTATGTACAAGGTGAAGGGGCTATAAAAGTTGAAAATAAAACTTATAGCGTAAAAAAGGGAACAATAGTGGTTGTTCCACCTAAAATGGAACATGGCTCAATGTCAAGCAAAGGGCTAAAAAGCATATACGTTGCTTGGAAAGAAAATGCGCCGTTTACCTTTAGCGAGCCGTTATTTTTTAACGACAACCAAAATGAAGATGGACAATATTTAGTAAAAGCAATTTTTTTCAATAGATATAAAAACGTTGAGTTTTTAACGGCGCTATGCAACGCTTTGGCACAATTTGTTTTGCAAAACATAAAAACCCAAACAAATCTTGATAGGGCGATAAACCAAATTATAAATAGCATTACTGCTAACTTTCAAAATTGTGATTTTAACTTGAAAAAAGTTATCAACAGCGTGGGCTATGCAGAAGATTATATCAGAGAACAATTTAAATTGCTTACAGGAAAAACGCCCGTCAATTTTTTAACTGACGTAAGGATAGATTTTGCCGAGCAAATGATAGAAATTTATAACGAGCAAATGTCACTAAACGAAGTTGCTCTGCGTTCTGGATATTATGACTATGCATATTTTTCAAGAAGGTTTTGTCAAAAAACAGGTTTTTCGCCACGAGCATATAAGAACAATATCCGTAAAAAGATAGAAAGAAAAGATTAAAAAATAATCCCCACTTATAAGACAGTGGGGATTTTATTTTTGACTAATTAAAATTACTTTTTGTCGGTGCTTCCAAGCCCACCAACTCTTTTAACTTCGCACTCGTCGTCAACGGTTATGCCATATTCAACGAACACGCCTTGAGCAAAAGCCTTGCCTTTTTCAATAACAAGTTCTTTATCGCCACAGTTAGTAATTTTTATAAAAATGTGACCTTCGTTGTCGGCAAAATAATAGTCGCTGTCAATAATGCCAACCGTGTTATCAAGTCTTAGTCTATACTTAAAGCCTAAACTTGAGCGTGGATAAATTTTAAGCACCCAGCCTTCTTCAATTTTAACCCTAATTCCCGTTGCCACCTTTTCAGTTTGGTTTGAAATAAGCGTAAAAGAATAAGGCGCAAAAAAGTCATAACCAGCACTGCCAGAAGTTGCCCTTTTTGGCAATGCGATATTATCGTAATTTTCTTTTGTGCCATTTTTTAAATATTCATCTAAACTAACTTTTTCAAATTTTGCTATTTTTTTCATAAATTCACCTTTTGCTAATTATATCAAACCTTTTGAATAAAATCAATACTAATTATAAACTTTTATCTTGGGTTAGCAATCTATCATTTCTTAGTTTATAAGTTTTTTTGCTATAAATAATGGTGCTTATAACCATTGCCACGTATAATACGCTTAAAAAGATAGGAAAAATGTTAAGGCTTAAGCCTTGTGCTAAAAAGCCAAAAACTGGTGGCATTATTAATATTCCAAGATTGCAAAACGCCATTTGCAGACCTATAATTGATTGAGAAACGTCACTGCCAAAATTCTTTGGGGTAAGATAAGTAAGGTTAGGAAAAGTTGGGCCATTGCCAAACCCAATTAAAAATAAGGCAACGCCCTTATAGATAGGTGGCAAAGGTATAAATAAAATAACTAGTGCGATTAGAACGATAGAATATCCACAGTAAACAATTTTTTCTTCATAAACTTTTTTAGAAACAAAGCCAGAAACAAGCCTGCCTATAGTAATTCCTGCATAGTAAAAAGTTAAAAATCTTGATGCTACAGCCTCGCTTAAATTTTGCACGCCAACAAGATATGTGCAAGCCCAAATTCCACAAGTAAACTCTAAGCCTACCGGGCAGAAAAACATAATAATACCAACTTTTACTGCAGGCATTTTAAGCATTTGATTTATAGAAAGGGTTTTGCTAACAGTTTTTTCTTGTAGCTTATTAGTGCTTACTTTTTTCCAAAGAGGCAAACTTATAAAAGCAACCAAGGTTATAATCATCATCACAGCAAACACTAAGACGTAGCCTTTTCGCCAATCGTTATCGTTTCCTAAAGCAAAAGACATTAAAAACGGACTAATAGAAATGCCCACTCCATAAAAACAATGTAATAAACTCATATGCAAAGACGAGTAGTTAGTTGCCGTGTAGTTGTTTAGAGCCGTGTCAATAGCGCCAGCGCCTAGCCCCAAAGGGATTGCAAGCAAACAGAAAAACACCATTGAACTTGAAAAAGAAAAAGCAAATAAACATAGCCCAGAAAAAAATGTGCTAACAAAAGTCACCATGCCAACGCCGAATTTGTTTATAAGCCTTGTGGCAAACAAACTGGAAATAACCGTGCCAAGAGAAACTAAAACTGTTATAAAATTAGCATAACTAAATGGCAAATTTAGTTCAGCATAAATGGCAGGCCAAGCCGAATTCAAAACCGAATCTGGAAGACCTAACCCCATAAAGATTACACAAATTGCCACGAATAGAACGGTTGTCATAAATTCACCTAAATAAATAAAAGTAAAACACTTACTGATACAATAAGAGTTGGAATTGCAACAATTGTGCCGTATAGCACAAACTTTTTAAATGGCATATCAATGGCATACTTTTTCAAAATTTTGCTCCACATAATTCCTGCTAGTGCGCCAACAGGTGTTAAAAAAGCGCCTATATTAGAGCCGATTATCGTTGCATAAACAGCAAGGGTGTTGCTTGGCAGAACAATTTTTTCAAACAACACGCTCATAGGTATATTATTTAAAAGATTGGCACTAATGGTTGAAACAAACCCAAAGGTCAGTCCGTCAATCTTTTTTCCAGAAGTTAGTGCTTTTGCCAAAATATCGGTTATTCCGTTAGTTTTAAGTGCAAGAACTATCACAAACATTGAAAGTATAAATGGAATAAGTTCATAAGGCTCTTTTTTCAAACTCTTAAGCACGGGCGAAACGGTGTGCATTGTAAAAAAGTCATACACCAAATCAAATAGTGTTAAAGAAAGCGCAAGAACTAAACATATTATATACATTTCTATATTAAGAATATCTGAAATTGCAAGCAAGATTATTCCCAAAACCAAGTGGCATATTGCAACAAGCATAGGAACTTTTGAGATGTGGGCGCTGTGCAAAATAGTTCTTTCTTGACTGCAAATAGGCATTGCCAACTGCTTTTTAAAAACTAAAAGAAGCACACACAAACTTGTAATTCCACCAGCAAGTGCAGGTAGCGCCATTACCGAAAAATATTCAGCAAAACTAATACCTGCCGACTGGGCAAGATAAATGTTTGTAGGGTTGCCCACAATAAGCGCCATGCTCCAAGTGTTGGCAGCAATAAATTCGCCAAACAAAAATGGCAGTGGCGAAATTTTTGCTTTTTTTGCAAAGATGCAAATAGGTGGGGTAAAGGTAAGAATAATAATGTCGTTAGAAGTGAAAATTGTTAAGACTGATACTACGGCATATAAAATTAAAAAAAGTTTTAGTGTTCCACCTTTGCTTTTTAAAAAAACCGAGTCTGCTATGTAATCAAAAAACCCAGCGTCGCCAAGATAGACAGAAAGCAAGGTCATTGACAAGAAAAGTGTTAAAATTTTTAGTGGGTTTACAGAAGTGTTTGCCGTAATGCCTTTAAAAACTGCATCTAAACTTATTGAGCCAGATAAAATCATTAAAATTGCGCCAAAAAGACAAATCAGCCAGTAAAGACCAACTTCTACTTTTCCGATTTTTATATAAGGTTTTATTAGCACAGAACAAACCATAAGTATAATGGTTATCAGCGCAATAATGGCACAAACAAGCATAAAAAAATCCCTTTTTTATAAAATTACAACAAAGATTATATCACGGAAATTATAATTTATCAAGCAACAAAAAGGGCGATAAAAAATTTATATTACCTTTTTTAAAAAATGCATATTTCTAATAATTAAAGCATAATATTTTGTATGGAATTAACATATAAAGAACTTGCTAAAAGAGATGTTATAAACGTTGCTGACGGCAGATGTTTGGGCAGAATTATAAATGCTAAATTTAAATTCCCACAAGGCGTTTTGGTGGGAATCTTTGTGCCTTCTAGAAAAAACAAGGGGATATTTTGGTTTTTAGATAAAAGCACGCTATATATAGACGTAAGCAAAATAATAAAAATAGGTGGAGACGTTATCTTGGTTGATATTAATTGTGGAGATGGTTGCTCTCAAAACACGCCTGTTTATAAACCTCCAAAACCAAAGAACAACCAATCTTCACCATGCCCACCAAGTCCACAACATTGTGCACCACCATGTCCACCAGCATGTACGCCAAATCCACCACATTGTCCACCACCATGTCCACCAAATTTTAATCAAAACAGTGGTGGCACGTTAGACCTTAGTGGAATTTTCGACCAAAATGGAAATATTGACTTAGAAGACTATTAAAAGGCAAAACAAAAACAAGCAAACTATTTTTTAAAACCCCCTTGAAAAATGAAAAAAATTGGTTTATAATAAAATCATCCGAGTGATGAACGGAATTTACCAAAAGCAATAGGGGGACGAAAAATTATGGGTAAAGTATTATCGGAAAATATAAGAAACATAGCAATTGTTGGGCACAGTGGTGCAGGTAAAACATCTTTAGCAGAAGCAATTTTATTTAATGGCAAAAGCATAGATAGATTAGGCAAAACGGCTGATAAAAACACCGTTATGGATTATGATGAACAAGAAATGGCAAGGGGTATTTCAATTTCTCTTGCGTGTGCATATACATACTGGCGTGACGTAAAAATTAACCTTATAGACGTTCCAGGTTTTTATGATTTTGAAGGCGAATTTGAACAAGCAATGCGTGCCGTTGGCTCTGCAATATTAGTTGCCGATGCTAATGGAGAAGTGGCTGTGGGCGCTGAAAAGGTTGTGGATTATTGTATCAGAAGACATATTCCACTTATGATTTTTGTAAACGGTATAGATAAAGAAAACTCTAACTACGTTGCAACGGTAGAAGCGTTTAGACAAAAATATGGCAAAAAGATATCTCCAACACACCTTCCAATTTTAAGAGATGGTAAGATGAAAGGATACGTTTCTGTTATTTCGGGCAAGGCGTTTGAATTCACTCAAGGTGGAAGAAACGAAATTGCCGTGCCTGAAAATATGGTAAACGACGTTAAACTCTTAAAAGATTCTTTAACTGAATCTGCTGCCGAATCTTCAGAAGAACTACTTGATAAATATTTATTAGAAGAAACGCTAACCAACGACGAAATTGTAAGGGGCGTAAAAAATGGTCTTAAACAAGGCGAAACTATTCCTATCATGGGTGGTTCGGCCCTTCAAAACATGGGCGTTATCAACCTAATGCACGAAATAGTTGACCTTTTACCTTCTCCGTTTGATAGAAGACCGGTTATGGCAACGAACATTATGGATGGCGACAAAAAAGGCGAGGTTAGTGAAGTGGTTTGTGATGCAGACCTTCCTTTTGCTGGTCAAGTTTTCAAAACTGTTGCAGACCCGTTTGTTGGCAAACTTAACATGATAAGAGTGTTTACAGGTTCGCTTAAGAGTGGTATGACCGTTTATAACGCAACTACGGGTGAAAAGGAAAAAATTAACACCTTATATATTATGAAAGGCAAAAAGCAAGAGCCAGTTTCTGAACTTGTTGCCGGCGATATAGGTGCAGTAAATAAACTTATTAACACAAACACGGGCGATACGCTTTGTGATGAAAAAGAGCAAATTAAATTCTTTGATATTCCACTTCCAAAGCCTGTTATAACCATGGCAATTTCGGCACTAAAGAGTGGTGAAGAAGATAAAGTTTTCCAAGGACTTCATAGACTTAGCGAAGAAGATTTAACCTTTAAGGTTGAAAAAGACAAAGATACCGGCGAAATGGTAATTCGTGGACAAGGCGAAACACAACTTGAAATTCTTTGCAAAAAACTAAAAGCAAAATTTGGATGTGAAGCAATTTTAAGCGCGCCAAAAGTAGCATTTAAAGAAACCATTTTAGGCGTTAGCGAAGCCGAGGGTAAACACAAAAAGCAATCTGGTGGTGCAGGACAATTTGGTGTGGTAAACATCAAATTTGAACCGGGTGCTAGTGACGGCGAGTTTGAATTTGTAAACGCAATAGTTGGTGGTGCAGTTTCTAAGCCGTTTGCTCAAGCAACTGAAAAAGGCTTAAAAGAAGCAATGCAAAAAGGCGTTTTAGCAGGCTATCCTATGACAAACTTAAAGTGCACGTTGTTTGATGGCAAAGAACACCCTGTTGACAGTAAAGAAGTTGCCTTTGTTTCGGCTGCAAAACTTGCTTATGACGAAGGTATTAGAAAGGCAAAGCCTGTTATTTTAGAACCTGTTTATAGTTATAAAATTTTAGTGCCAGACACCTATACTGGCGACGTTTTGGGTGACATGAACAAGCGCAGGGGCAGAATATTCGGCATGGAAGTTGTTGATGGCCTTCAAGAAATTTGTGCAGAAGCACCACTTGTTGAAATGTTAAAATACGCAACAGATTTAAGAAGCATGACTCAAGGTCGTGGTAAATTCTCTGCAGAATTTTTAAGGTATGAAGAAGTGCCTTATTCAGCGCAAGAAAAAATTATTGCTGATGCAAAAAAATAAAATTACCGTTAGGTAAAGGGAGCAAAAAATGATATTAACAATATGCCCGAATCCGAGCATTGACTGTACGATAGAACTTGATAGTCTTAACGTTGGAAAACTAAATAGAGTTGACAACAAAGTAGAAACGTATTCGGGCAAAGCGTTAAACGTGGCAATGGGCATTGCAAGACTTGGCGAAAAAAGTTTTGCAACAGGCTTTATGTTTGATGCGCACGCAAGACTGTTTGAACAAGTTTTGGATAAAGAGGGCGTAGGTCACGATTTCGTTTATAATCACGGAAGTGCAAGAACAAACTATAAGATTATAGATAAAAGGTCTATGCTTACCGAAATAAACGATAGAGGCGAAACGGTTAGCAAACTTAAACAAGCCGAACTTATTGATAAAGTAAAGGCAATATCTTCTGACTTTGAAATTGCCGTTATGAGTGGAAGCTTGCCTAAAGGCGTTGAACCAACTTTTTATGGCAAAGTGCTATCTGCAATTCCAAGTAGCGTTAAAGTTATCGTTGATACAGAAAGGGACAATATGCTTTCGGCACTTGGTGAAAGAGAAGTGTTTATGGTAAAGCCAAACTTAAGAGAGTTAGAAGACTTTACAGGCAAAAGCGTGCATTCACTTCAAGACATGGTGTCGGCGTCAAAGAAATATTTGGATAGAGGCGTTAGATACGTTCTTATATCTTTGGGCAGTGAAGGTGCTGTGCTTACTGACGGAAGTGACAGTTATTTTTGCAAAAGCGCATCAGTTGCCGTAAACTCAACGGTTGGGGCAGGTGATAGTATGGTTGCAGCAACTTGTGTGGGCGTTCAAAAGGGTGCAAACATGCAAGAAATTTTAAGAATGGCTGCCGCTGCAGGAACTGCCGCTGTCACAACTAGTGGAACTAACCTATTTTATAGGGATAAGTATAGCGAGATTTATTCTAAAATATATTCGGAAAAGATATATTAACGGATAAATTAAAAAGTTTAATAAACAATAAAAGCATAAACAGTTTGCAACTAGCGCAAACTGTTTTTTGTATGAAAAAAAATTTTGTTAATTCTTTTTTTAACCTAATAAACCGAAAAAGAATAACCACGGTGGCAGGGGCGTGGGTATATTATTTTTTAACTGCATTTGTGCCACTTCTATTTTTGATAGTGACGGCGTTTAGCGTGTTTGGGGTAAGCCTAACTCGTGACCTTATTTCAAGGCTACCAGAAGAGTTTAGAATGGCTGGGCAAAAGGTTATAGAAACGGCAGAGAACTCATCAAAGGGCGCAACCATATTTTTCGTTATTGCAGTGGTTTTTTCTTGCACAAACTTGCTTAATCAAATGTCAAAAGACGGAGACTTTATTTACGAGGCAAACTCTAAAATAAAAAGGGGAATTTTTAGAAGAGTTTGGGCAGTTTTTGCACTAGCCTTGCTGTTTATTTTGTTTTTGGGCGTGGCGTTTGTGCTTGCATTTTCTTCAAATATAAAATTAAATGCCTTGCTTAATCCAAGGGAAGACATTTTTGTGACATTGTTTGTTTTTTTATTTACAATTATATTAGGATATGCTATTATATATGTGCTAAATAAGTTTATAAGCCCACTAAAAATGAAGTTTTCTGACCTTGCAATAGGCACAATGTTTGCGCTTTTTATAATGGTTGTTGGAACTATAGGGTTTACAATTTATTTAAAGTTTTTTTCTAATTATAACGCATTTTACGGCTCGCTTGCAGGGGTAATCATATTCTTAATTTGGGCGTATATTTTAATGTTTGGTTTATCTTTCGGTGCAATTATAAATATGCAACTTTACAAGATTAGGCAACAAAAGAAAAAACTAAAAAGAATAAAAAAGTATTTTAATAAAAAGGTGAAAAAATGTTAAAAATTCAAAATCTTTCAAAGTCATATCAAAAAGGCACTTTTGCCGTGCAAGATTTGACTTTAAGTGTTAAGGCAGGCGAAATCTATGGATTTGTTGGGCATAACGGTGCAGGAAAATCTACGGCAATTAAATCAATTGTTGGCGCTTTAGGGTTTGACAGCGGTGAAATTTTAATAAACGGCAAAAGCATAAAAGATGAGCCTATTAAGGCAAAAAAGGATATGGCTTATATCCCTGATAACCCAGATATTTACGAATATTTAACGGGTATTCAATACATAAACTTTGTTTGCGACATTTATGGTGTGGGTGATGAAAGAACTGAAAAAATAGAAAAGTATGCAACCGATTTTCAAATTAAGGATAATTTAGGCGATTTAATTTCAACCTATTCACACGGCATGAAACAAAAACTCGTGCTAATTTCTGCACTCGTGCACTCTCCAAAACTTTTGGTTTTAGACGAGCCTTTTGTTGGGCTTGACCCGATTGCGTCTTTTAGACTTAAAGAAATTATGAAAGAATTGTGCAGTAGTGGCTGTGCTATCTTCTTTTCAAGCCACGTTTTAGAAGTTGTTGAAAAACTTTGTGATAGAGTTGGTATCATCAAAAAGGGCAAACTTGTTAAAGAAGGCAATATGCAAGAAATTGTTGGCGATAAATCTTTAGAAAAACTTTTCTTGGAGATTGCTGATGAATAATTTGTTATCTTTAATAAAAGTTCAATTTTTGTCGCTTTTTGGCATAAACAAAATTGCCAACAAGAAAAAGGGCAAAAGCGCAAGCACTATAGGTTTGCTTGGCGTGGGGTTATTTTTTGTTGCATTAATCGTGGCAATTGCCTATATCTATGCAAAAATGTTTGCTGAAATGTACGTTATGATGGGCAAGTCTCAAGAATTTTTGCCTACTATTTTTGCAATGATAAGCGTTATTTGTTTGGTATTTTCTTTTTATTCTACAAGTGGGAACATTTATAGCGCAAAAGACTATGACCTTTTATCTGCAATGCCAATAAAAAAGCATACAATAGTGCTTTCAAAACTAATATTTATGTATATTGCAGACCTTCTTTTGGCAATTATAGTGTTGGCAGTGGCAGTATTCGTGCAGTTTGACATGATAAAAGTTTTGGCAAGCATGGAATTATTAAGGCTTTTTATAATGACGCTTGCTCTTCCTGTTTATCCAATGCTCGTTTCGGTTTTCTTAGGGGTTATTGTTAGTTATATTTCTTCAAAATTTAGAAGAAAGGCACTCGTTCAGTCATTAATCTATGCATTTTTATTTATAGCAATATATGCTATTTCACTTATCGGCTCAGATCTAAACGATAGTCTTGGTGCAATAAAAAACATGTATTTTATCTATCCTTGGGTAGAAAAAGGCATAACAAGTTTTTCTTTTGTGGCTCTATTCATGGGTGTGGGAATTGCGCTTTTGGCAATTTTAATAGTTGGGGTAAGTTATACTTATGATAAATTAAACACACTTTTAAAATCGGTAAAGCGTGCAAAAAATTACAAGTTTAGAAAAATAAAAAGTGGCACGCAGTTTAAGGCTCTTATGAAAAAAGAGTTCAGGCAACTATTTTCAACGCCAATTTATGCAATGAACACCCTTTTAGGCACGGTTTTTGCAATAGCAGGAGCAATTATACTAACAATTATGGCTTTTGACGTTGGCGTGGCAGAAATAAAAATCATGTTTGCAATGATTTTGCAACCTATATTTGCTTTTACTTTTATGATTGCTCCAACAACGGCAGTAAGTTTAAATGTTGAAGGCAGTTGCTTTTATTTAATTCGCACAAGCCCAATTTCTAGTAAAAGAATTTTTGGAACAAAATTGTTTGTAAATTTTGTGGTGGCTGTTATTCCAGCAATAATTTGTGGCGTTGTCTTTTCAACATCGCTACTATCATCCACGCCAGCACTAGTTATTATTTTCACAATACTAAATGCACCACTGTATGCAATTTTAGGTGGAAACTTGGGGCTACTTTTCAATCTTTTATTCCCTTATATGAAGTGGGATAATATCACAAAGGCAGTTAAACAAGGTGCTTCGGTGTTCTTTACTGTTCTTTGTGGCATGGCAATTGCCGGTGGCTTGGTTGCGCTTTTGTTTTTTGCAGGGCTTGACTTAGAGTTAAAACTTATAATAATTTTTGCATTTTTAGTTATTATGAGTGTGATAACTTATATCCTTATAACAAAATACGGCGAAAGACTTATTATTAAAAAAATCGGCTAAAAAATAAAAAGAAAAATTTAAAATCACTTGACAACAAATTTTAGCAGGCGTATAATTAAACTAAATTGAGGCAAAAACTATGAAAAAAACTAACGCTTATTTTTATTTTTATTTTAATAACAAGTGTTCAATATCGCAATAGTAATTACTATATCGGTAGTTTTTGTGCTAGCAAAAATCAAGGGCTTTGTGGTAATTACTGCAAAGCCTTTTAGTTTTTATTACAATAAACTGCAAAATTAACCCTTTGGGGTAGGAGATAAATATGATTATAGTTGTAAAAAATTCTTGTCAGCAAAATCAATACGACAACCTTGTTGATTGGATAAAAGAACTAGGTTTAGAAGTTCACGTCAGCCGTGGTGAAACCTCAACGGTTTTAGGACTTGTTGGCGACACTACGAGGGTGGATATTGACTTAATAACTTCGCTTGATATCGTCGAGCAAGTTCAAAGGGTGCAAGAACCTTATAAAAATGCTAACAGAAAGTTTAACCCACTAGACACCGTTGTAAATATTGCAGGGCATAAGGTGGGTGGAAATATCTTTCAAGTTATTGCGGGGCCTTGTTCTGTTGAAAGTGAAGAGCAAATTATAACAGTTGCAAAAGCCGTTAAAAAGTCGGGCGCAACAATGCTTAGGGGTGGTGCTTTTAAACCAAGAACTTCGCCTTATGCTTTCCAAGGCTTAAAAAATAGGGGCATTGAACTTCTTCTTAAAGCCAAAAAAGAAACCGGACTTCCAATCGTCACAGAACTATTAAATATTAACGACATTGACCTATTTGAAGATGTTGACGTAATTCAAATCGGTGCAAGAAATATGCAAAACTTTGAACTTTTAAAAGAAGTTGGAAAAACGGGCAAGCCAATTCTTCTTAAGCGTGGCTTAGCAAACACTTTGCAAGAACTTTTGATGAGTGCCGAATACATTATGGCAGAAGGAAATAACCAAGTTATTCTTTGCGAAAGGGGAATTAGAACTTTTGAAACAATGACAAGAAATACCCTTGACCTTTCTGCTGTTCCAGCGCTAAAAGAAAAAACGCACCTACCTATTATCGTTGACCCAAGCCACTCTACAGGCGTTTCTAAATTTGTTCCATCAATGTCGCTTGCATCAGTTGGCGCAGGGGCAGATGGCCTTATTATAGAAGTGCACAACAATCCTAAAAAGGCGTGGTGTGACGGTGCTCAGTCACTTGACTTAGAACAGTTTGATAATTTAATGATAAAGATTAAAAAGATGCTTAGCATTGTTGATAAAGTTTACGATGGTGAATAAATGAACATAGCAATTATAGGTTTAGGACTAATCGGTGGCTCGCTAGGAAGGGTAATATGCAAAAAAACCGACCATACTGTGTTTGCAAGCGATATAGATTCAAAGGCAATGAGTTTAGGAAAACTTCTGGGGGCATATCATAAAAAGTTAACAAAAGATAATATAAGCCAAATGGACTTGGTTATTTTTTCGCTTTACCCAGAAAGTTTAACAAAAAGTTTAGATGAATATTGCCCGCTATTAAAAAAGAGCGCTCTGGTTATGGATTGCTGTGGCAACAAAAGGCAAGTCGTAAAGCAAATGAAAGAACTTGCGCAAAAATATCCAAACTTAGAGTTTATAAGTTCGCACCCTATGGCAGGTAGAGAGTTTTCGGGCGTATCACACTCAACGGCAAGTTTGTTTGACAGGGCATCTATGATTTTAGTACCTGTTAAGGCAAGTCTAAAAACAATCCAAAGCGTAAAAGAACTTTCTTTAACGCTTGGTTTTAACAACGTGGTTATTACTACGGCTGATAAGCATGACGAAATTATTGCATACACGTCTCAACTTGCCCACCTTGTTTCAAGTTCGTATATGAAAAGCCCAACGGCAATGCAATTTATGGGTTTTTCGGCAGGTAGTTTTAGGGATATGACAAGGGTTGCAAGACTTTCGCCAGAAATGTGGTCGCAACTAACCATTGAAAACGCTGATTTTTTAGTTGGAGAAATAGATAACATTATAAACAACTTAAACGACTATAAAAACGCACTTAAAAATGCCGATAAAGAGGCAATGAAAACATTGCTTGCTGACGGCAACGAGAAAAAACTCTTGTCTGAAAAGATGAGAAGAAGTAAAAATAACGAAGAGTAGAAAAATATGAGAGTAATAACGGTAAACGCATCAAAAAGTTATGATATTTTAATAGGCAGTGGGCTAATAGACATTATAGGTGGAATTGTAAGCCAAACTTTTGAGCCTTGCAAAGTGGCAGTTATCACAGATGACAACGTAGATGAAATTTATGGCGAAAGCGTTATGTATTCGCTTGAAGAAAGTGGGTATAATGCCTGCAAATTTGTGTTTAAAAACGGAGAGCAAAGCAAAAACATAAGCACTTTTAACGATATTCAAAACTTTTTAGCAAAGAACGAACTAACAAGAAAAGATATTATCCTTGCGCTAGGTGGTGGCGTTGTTGGGGACGTGGCAGGATTTTCAGCAAGCACGTATCTTAGGGGTATAAATTACGTTCAAGTTCCAACAACAATTTTGGCGCAAATAGATTCTTCTGTTGGTGGAAAAACAGCCATTGACCTAGAGTGTGGCAAAAATTTGGTGGGCGCATTTCATCAACCATCACTTGTTGTTTGTGATATAGAAGCCCTTTCTACCTTAACTGATGAAGTTGTTGAAGACGGGCTTGGCGAAGGCGCAAAGTATGCACTTTTAGATAAAAAGGTGTTTATGCACGTTCTAAACAAGAACTTTGATTTAGAAACCTTTGTAAGTTTATGTATTGAATACAAAAAACAAATTGTTGAAGGTGATGAGTTTGAAAGTGGAAACAGAAAACTTTTAAACTTAGGGCATACTATAGGTCACGCTATAGAAAAGCTATCAAACTATAAAATTTCGCACGGAAAAGCCGTTGCTATGGGGTTAGATTATATTTTATCGGCATCGGTAAAAAACGGAAAAATTACAAGCGACGATTATGAAAAAATTAAAGTGGTATTATCACACTTAACTAGTAGCGTTGACAAATCGCTTTGTCCGTTTGACATAAAAGATATTATAGACTGTGCTATTTATGATAAAAAAAGAGATGGGGACAGCATTAGCCTTGTTGTGTATAACGGCTTAGGAAATTGCGAGATAGAAAGCATTAAACTAAACGACCTTTTGGGGTATTTTGCATGAATATAAAAATTCAAAAATCTAAAGTTCAAGGCAAAATAAAAGCCATTGCATCTAAATCTTTTGCGCACAGAATTTTAATTTGCGACTTTTTGGCTGGAAATGAGATTAGAAATGAATTTAATAGTTTTACTTCAAAAGACATTTTAGCAACGGCAAATTGTTTAAACGCAATTAGAGGTGGAAAAAAAGTTTTAGACTGTGATGAATCTGGTTCAACGCTTAGATTTTTGATTCCATTATGTGCAAGCCTTGGTGGAGAATTTACCTTTTTGGGTAGGGGTAGGCTACTTGCTAGACCGAACACCGAACTTCTTTTAACCCTATCAAAGATGGGCATAACCTTTGAAGAAAATGAAAGTTATATAAAAAGTTGTGGAAAGTTAAGTGCTGGCGACTTTGAAATTAAAGGGGATATAAGTTCGCAATACGTGTCTGGGCTTATAATGGCACTTGCAACTCTTAAGGGTGATAGTAAAATTATTTTAACCACTCCACTTTCATCAAAACCATACGTGGATATAACGATAAAAGTTCTTGAGCAATATGGAATTAAAATTGAAAGCACAGAGTATGGATATTATATTAAGGGCGCACAAAAATTTAAAGGGCATATTGATGCTGAGGGCGACTGGTCTAATATGGCTTTTTATTTGGTGCTTGGTGCAACAAACGGTGGCATAACCGTTCAAGGCTTAAACCTTGAAAGCGTTCAGGGTGATAAAGTAATTTTAGAAATTTTAAAACAGGCAAACGCAAAAATTGATGCCAATGAAAATGTTATAACGGTTAGCAAAGGGCAGTTAAAAGGCTTTACTATAGACGCAAACAACTGTCCAGACTTAGTGCCAATATGCGCAGTGCTTGGTGCCACTGCAAGTGGTAAAACTGTTATAAACAACATAGAAAGATTAAGAATAAAAGAAAGCGACAGGGTGCTTTCTACTATACAAATGTTAAAGGCTTTTGGAATAGGTGCAGAAGAAAAAGACAATGCAATTATAATTTATGGTGGCACACCTAAAGGTGGGGTAGTAAACACGTTTAACGACCACCGAATTGCAATGGCAAGCGCAATTCTTGCAAGCGTGGCAGAGGGTGAAAGCCAAATTATAGATGCTGGAGCTGTGAACAAGTCTTATCCAACATTCTTTGAAGATTACAAAAGCGTAGGGGGAAAAGCAAGTGTGCTATAAAGAAAGTTCTATTTTTAACGGAAGAAAACTTAAAGTTGAAATTTTTGGCGCATCTCACTCAAGCGAGATAGGTGTTATAGTAAACGGCTTTAAGAAAGAAAAGGTTTGTTTAAGAAAATTGCAAAAATTCGTTGATAGAAGAAAGGCTAAGGTTGCGGCTTATTCCACAAAACGACTAGAGCAAGACAAAATTATTATAGAAAGTGGCAGAACTAACGGCTATTTGTGTGGCGAGTTTAAGGCCGTTATAAAAAACACAAACCAAAACAGCAAAGATTATTCAAACCTAATAGTCGCGCCACGCCCATCACACGCAGACTTTGTGGCTTGGCAAAAGTATGGCGAAAAGTTTGACTATCGTGGTGGTGGCAAGTTTTCTGGTAGACTCACTGCGCCAATGTGCATTGCAGGTGGGCTTTGCAAACAAATTTTAGAAAAAAAAGGTATAACTATAAACGCTTATATCTCGCAAATAGGATTAGTCAAGGGTGCAAGTTATAAAGATACCGATATTGAGAAAATAGACCTAAATAATTTAGATAAAGATTTTCCACTTTTAGATGATGGCAAGAAAGAAAAGATGTTAGAAGTGATAGAAAATGCAAGGGCAAACTTAGATTCGCTTGGTGGCGTTATTGAGTGCGTTATAAAAGGCGTGCCTATCGGCGCTGGCGAGTATATGTTTGACAGTTTAGAAAGTATAATTTCCCACCTTGCATTTGCCGTTCCTGCCGTTAAGGGCATAGAATTTGGCTCGGGTTTTGACCTTGCAAGTATGTATGGAAGTCAGGCAAACGACTGTTTTTACTATGAGGGCGATAAGGTTAAAACAAAAACCAATAATAACGGTGGCATAAATGGTGGCATGGCAAACGGTATGCCTATAACCTTTAGAGTGGTGGTTAAACCAACCCCAAGCATTGCAAAAGAGCAAGACACAATTAATATGCAAACCAAAGAAAACGCAAAACTTAAAATAGAAGGTAGGCATGATGCGTGCATTGTTCCAAGAGCAGTGCCCGTTATAGAAGCGATATCAGCCATTGCAATTTATGATAGCCTATAGGAGAAAATTATGGATTTAAATGAAATAAGGCAAAAAATAGACATTGTTGATGACCAGATTTCTAAACTTTATGCAGAGCGCATGGAGTTAATCAAAGAAGTTAGCCTTGCAAAAGCCAAAACGGGCAAGGCTGTAAACGACCCAGATAGAGAAAAGAAAATTTTGCTTAGAGTGTCAGAAAACATTGACCAAGACAAGCAGGTTTTTTTAAAGCGTGTTTTTGAAACTATTTTTGAAACGAGCAAGGCTTATCAAACTATTAGTGTAGAGCATCAATCTGAAACGGGCGATAAAATTAAAAGGGCTTTAGAAAAAGGCGAATTAAAGTTCCCTGTTAAAGCAAAAGTTGCATGCCAAGGCGTGGCAGGTGCTTATTCAGGCATTGCTGCTGATAAACTTTTTGAACTTGCAGACGTGACTTATTTTAAGAATTTTGACGGCGTTTTCGGGGCAGTTGAAAAGGGCTTTTGCAAGTATGGTGTTTTGCCTATTGAAAACAGTTCTGCTGGTTCGGTTAACCAAGTTTATGACCTTATGAAAGAGCATAAGTTCTATATAGTAAAAAGCGTGCGCCTTTCTGTTTCGCACAATTTAGTTGTAAACAAAGACACAAAGAAAGAAGACATTAAGGAAATTTACTCGCACGAGCAAGCCTTGTCTCAATGCAAAAAATATCTTGATGAATTTAAAAATGCAACCATTATTGCTTGCCCTAACACAGCGCTAGCAGCACGTGCTGTTTCAACAAGTGGCAGAAAAGACGTGGCTGCAATTTCTTCAAGAGAGTGCGCAGAACTATACGGCTTAAAACTTCTTGAAACAAACGTGCAAGACAGCGATAATAACTACACAAGATTTATTCTTATTGCAAAAGATTTAGAGTTTTATCAAGGTTCAAACAAGATAAGCATTATGACAACCCTTCCACAAAACACACCGGGAAGTTTAAATAAGTTGCTATCAAAATTTTCAAACCTAGGCATTAACTTAACAAAACTTGAATCTCGCCCAATCGTAGGCTCAAGTTTTGAATTTATGTTCTATTTCGATTTTAACTGCGACATCAAAGATAAAGCAGTTCAAAATTTACTTTGCGAACTTGACAATTCAACCGAGCAATTTACATTTCTCGGTGCTTATGGAGAAACCATTTAATTATGCAAAAATTTGCGCTTATTGGCAAAACGTTAAAACACAGTTATTCAAAAAAAATTCATTCGCATTTTGCTGACTATGAATATGATTTGGTTGAACTTGACCAAGTCATGCTAGAAAATTTTGTTCTAAGCAAAAAATATAAAGGTTTTAACGTGACCATACCATATAAAAAAGAAATTATCCCATATCTAGATGAGGTTGACCAAAGGGCTAAAAAAATAGGGGCTGTAAACACGGTTGTTTTAAAAGATAATAAACTTTGTGGATATAATACTGACTTCGATGGAATGGTCTATGCCTTAAATAGTACCAAAATTGACTTAAAAAACAAAAACGTTTTGATTTTGGGCAGTGGTGGAACTTCCAACACGGCAAAAGTCGTTTGTGAGTTTTTGGGCGCAAAGGATATAAAGATTTTATCTCGTTCGGGCAAAATAAACTATCAAAATTATCAAGAAAAAGCAGGCGAGTCTCAAATAGTTATCAATACAACGCCAGTGGGTATGTATCCTGATAATTATTCCTGCCTAATTGACCTAAACGCTTTTAAGAAATTAGAAGGCGTTTTAGACGTCGTTTATAACCCAGCAATGACAATGCTTTTAAAAAGTGCAAAAGATTTGGGCGTTAAATATGTTAACGGGCTACCTATGCTTGTCGCTCAAGCAAAGTATGCATCGGAGTTGTTTTTGGATAAAAAAATGCCTGATGAAAGCATTAAAAATATTATTAAACAGTTAAAAAAAGAAAGTCAAAATTTAGTTTTTATCGGCATGCCAGGCTCGGGTAAAACCACAATAGGTAAAGCCGTTGCAAAACTTTTAGATAAAGAGTTTATTGATACTGATGAACTGATTGAGAAAAAAGAAAACAAAAAGATTTGTGAAATTTTTTCTGCTTTTGGAGAAGAATATTTTAGAAAAATAGAAAAAGAAGTTTTAATGCAAGTAGGAAAACTATCAAATAAAGTTATTTCTACAGGTGGTGGAGTTGTTAAGGACAAAGAAAACTATTTTGCGCTTAAACAAAACGGCGTTATGGTTTGGCTCAAAAGAGATATTGACCTTTTGGCAAGCGAAGGAAGACCACTTTCAAAAGACAAAGAGGCAATAAAAGAACTTTATGAAAAGAGAAAAGATTTATATTTGCACTTTGCTGACGGAGAAATTTTTAATAACGGAGAAAAGGATAGTGCAATAAAAGGGGTGAAAGAATTTTATGAAAATTTTAGTTGTTAACGGGCCAAACATAAACATGCTTGGCATAAGAGAAAAAGATATTTATGGCGAAAAAAGTTATAAGTCGCTAGTAAAACTTATTAAAACAAGCGCAAAAGAGAAGGGTGTTAAAATAAAATGCTTTCAGTCAAACTGTGAAGGCGCAATAGTGTCTAAAATTCAAAAGGCACATAAAAAGTTTGATGGCATTATTATTAACCCAGCAGGCTACACGCACACAAGTGTTGCAATTTTAGACGCCTTAAAGGCTGTTAATATTCCAACCGTTGAAGTACATATTTCGGCTGTAAATGAAAGAGAAGAATTTAGAAAAATTTCTTTTATTCGTGAGTATGCCTTTTTAACCATTGCAGGAAAAGGCTTTGAAGGATACGTTGAGGCTATTGATAAATTAATTGAAAAAGTTAAGTAAATAAAAAACCATTTGCAAGAATATGCAAATGGTTTTTATGTTTATAATTTTTAACCTAAAAGAAGCGCACTTAATTCGTTTGCAAGAACTTTTGCTTTTTTAATGTTAAGGCGAAGATAAGGTGTAGATTTAACTTTAACGATAGGTTTTATCTTTTTGTGTTTTGAACGTTTTAAATAAGGTGCCCATATTAAAAATAATACAATAACTGAAAACATTACTAAAACAGATTGTATATTAGAACGAATACCATTCATAAAAATAAATATGCACATGTAGGCACAAAAAATTATAGAAAAGACTATTCTAACCACAGGTTTATGGTTTTTATACACAATACTGTCTCCAACTTCATGACTTTGAGAACCCCTAAGCGTAATGCATAAAGAAAAACAGTTTCTGCGAATTAAAAACAAAATGCCAACAATAAGAAAAAACGCACCAACAATATAACCATAGTCATTTAATAAACTTATTTTATTGCTCATAACTATAGCCATAGCACATAGACAAAAGCAAAAAAGAGAACTTATAATTTTACCTAGGGTAATTTCTGTTTTGCCGTGTTTGCACTCAAAAGTTTTAATATCGGCAAGAGAAACTTCTTTGCGCGAAATATTTCTTTTTTCTTTAACGGTTGCAACAAGCCTTTTGTTGGTGACAACAATGTTGGTCTTGCCTCTTTTAGAAGGACAGTCAAAAGACTTGACTACCATTTCACCGTTTTGACATACTAAATCCATATTGATACCTAATTTATAAAAGCAGACTTTACATCTAATACTATTGAACCTAATTCGTTCATGATTTCCATAGCGTCTTTTTTATGTACGATAACTTTTAACTTGCCTTTGTTTTTCTTTTTTGTTAAAGCAGATGCGCCAAGAGAAATGCCTTCGCTTTCTCCGCCGTAAGTTGTTATTGTTAAAGCAAAACTTTTTGCTCTTAAAATGTTAACTGCCGCAACTATAAGAAAAATACCAACGAGTGCAACGGCAGTAATAATGCCTAAAATAAGAAGCAAAATTGCTTTTAACATGCCGTTTCTTTCAAAATTAAAATTCAACGTTTTAACATCAGAAAGATATATTTCGCGTCTTTCAAAACTCGTTTTACTTTCAGCAGAAGAAATAATACGCTTATCGGTTGCCGTTAGGGTGAATGTTTTGCGTTCTGAACCTTTTTTTTCTAAAGCATAATCCCACGATTTAATAATCGTTTCGTTTTTACCACAAATTAATTCCATGATATTTACCACCTTTGTGTTTTTTTCAAATTATAGCACTATTTATTTGTGTTGTCAATAAGGTTTGCATTTTTTTGCAAAAACAACAAATGCCTTGCCAAATATGTTATGCTAATCGGCAAGGCTTTTTTATAAAAATTAGTTATAAAATTATTTAGGTTGGTTTAGTTTTTTCATTTCGTGCAAAAAACTCTTTGATGAAAATAGCACTAAACCAACTATTACAACTAGTGCAATATCAATAAACACGTAAGTGTTATAAATTGCGCTATAGGTTAAGAAGTTAGTTGCGCCTTCATCAGCAGCGTATGCACCAAAAGCAAACGTGCCTGAAATAACGTGGGCAACATATCTAAACACACCTGTAAGCAATGCGCCGATGGTGAACTTTAATCTTGGCAAATTGTTAAGCGCGTTTAAGTCTGTAAGTAATCCTGCTAGTGTTATCATTGAAAAAGCGATAGGATAATCAAGCAAGAATTGTGCAGGGTGCACTATAAATGGGTCTTGAATTGCTTGCAAAAGACCATACACAAAACCTACTATTAAACCCTTTTTCATGCCGTAAATATAACTGAATAAACAAATAGGCAAGAAAGAAACGAGGGTTATAGAGCCACCTTGTAGCCAAGCCCCTTCAAACTTAACGTATGAAAGAACAAAAGAAAGGGCAACGCAAATGCCAGCCATAGAAATAGTGCGTGCATCAAAAGGCGTTTTATTCTTTCTTCCTACAACAAAAGCCACTATGATAACTACAGCAACTAGAAGTGCAGAGAGTGCGTAAAGAACAGGCGAGTTTAACTTTCCATAGTCGCCGGTATAATAACCATCGCCAACAATATTTTTAGAATAGAAAATAGTAATTAATATAATAGTTGTGATAAAAGCCACGCCACAAATTATTAGCACGAAAAGGCTAACTTTTTTGAAAAGTTCGGGTTTCTTTTTGCTTATAACAAAAAGCGTTATCAAACCTATAAGTGTTAATACTAGTGTGGTTAAAACTGGGATAAACACAAAAGGGATTATTTCTTTATTCACCCAATTTTCTTCTAAATAACTTTTGCTGAACTTTTTTAGCATTTCAAGAACAACTAACGCTATTCCCATTATAACTGCATAAAAAACAGCAACCATGCCAACGGTTTTAACAAGTTCAGACTTAGAAAAACTTTCTTTTTTGTTAAAAAAGATAATGATTAAAGATAAAATCATTGTACCGATAACGCCTATGCTAATCCACTTAGCGATGGGCTCAAGCGTGTCAAAGACGTAGTTTGAAAGTAAATTGTTTAACATAACATCTCCTTTTATTCGCTATAAAAAACAAAAAACACTTCCTATGGAAGCGTTCTTTAGATACAATCTCTTGCTTTCCCTTCAAGCATAACCTTGCGGGTTCAAATGGTGTAATCTCAGCCTAACGGCACCCATAGCGAATATTCAAAAAAATTTTTAGTAAACATATAATAACACTTTCATTTTATTGTGTCAAGCAAAAAAATGTGATAAAATGTAAATCCAAACAAAAACGTAAAAACAAAAAACGAAAAATAAAACAATATATATATTATATAAATGAAAGACAAAAAAGGGGAAAAGAAAGATGTCTAAATTTTTTGCATTTTTAAATCGTATGAAATACATTAAGCGCTGGTCACTTATGCGTTCGGTTAGAGAAGAAAACATAATGGAGCACTCTTTAGAAGTGTCTATTATAGCGCACGCACTTGCAGTTATAAAAAACAAGGTGTTTGGCGGGAACGTGGACGTTAGCAAGGTTGTTTTGCTGGCACAATATCACGAAGTGGGCGAAGTTATCACAGGAGACTTGCCAACACCTATAAAATATTTCAATCCAGAAATAAAAAATGCTTATAAAGACCTGGAAAAAATTGCAAGCAAAAAGATTTTAGATACTTTGCCAGACGATATTAAAACAGAATACGAGCAATATATTTTGCCAAACGAAGACAGTGAGGAGTATAAAATAGTTAAGGGTGCTGATAGGCTTTCGGCATATCTAAAGTGCGTTGAAGAATTAAAGGCAGGAAATAGCGAGTTCAAAAAAGCAAAGACAACAATACTAAACGACCTTAAAAACTTAAAAAGAGAAGAGATAGACTACTACTTAAAAGAATATGCACCAGCATACGAACTCACCCTAGATGAACTTGATTAAATTTGTGCAGTTTATACAAAAATAGGTTATTTATTTGTTTACATTGTTGTTGCTATTGCACATAAAAAGTAGTAAAATAGAATAGTAAAAAATAAACAGGCTAATTTTTGGCCGTTGGAGGAAAATTATGTCAAGCTTAAACTTAAAAAATATTTACAAAGTTTACCCATCAGGCGTTGTAGCAGTCACAGACTTCACACTTGATATTGAAGACAAGGAATTTATCGTATTCGTTGGTCCATCAGGTTGTGGTAAATCAACAACACTTCGTATGATTGCTGGTCTTGAAGAAATTTCAGCTGGTGAACTTTACATTGATGGTGTTTATGTAAACAACCGTGCACCAAAAGATAGAGATATCGCAATGGTTTTCCAAAACTATGCGCTTTATCCACACATGACAGTTTATGACAACATGGCTTTCGGTTTGAAACTCCGTAAAATGCCAAGAGCAGAAATTGACCAAAGAGTTAAAGAAGCAGCAAGAATCTTAGGTCTTGAAATGTATCTTTCAAGAAAACCAAAGGCGCTTTCTGGTGGTCAAAGACAACGTGTTGCTTTAGGACGTGCTATCGTTCGTGAACCAAAGGTATTCCTTCTTGACGAACCACTTTCTAACTTGGACGCAAAACTTCGTTCACAAATGAGAACTGAAATTACTAAACTTCACAACAGACTTGCAACAACTTTCATTTACGTTACTCACGACCAAGTTGAAGCTATGACAATGGGTACAAGAATCGTTGTTATGAAAGATGGCTTTATGCAACAAGTTGATACACCTATCAATCTTTACGATTATCCAGTTAACCAATTCGTTGCTGGCTTTATCGGAACACCACAAATGAACTTCTTTACTGGTAAACTTACTGGTACAAAGACAAAAGTTAATGTAGAATTTGGCAAGAACAAGATTGCTCTTTCAAAAGAAAAGATTGATTTGATTGTAAACCTTGAAAAATATCTCAACACAGACAAAGAAATCGTATTCGGTATTAGACCAGAAGATATTCACGAAGAAGAAGCTTGGGTAAAAGAAAGCAAAAAACCTGTTATTGAAATTGCAGTTGACGTAGTTGAAGCACTCGGTTCTGAAACACTTATCTACTGCTCAACAGCGAAAGAACAAGTTGTTGGTGAAGATGGTTTCAAGAGTATTGACGACGAAACATCTGACCTTATTGCAAAGATTGACTCTCGTTCAACAACAAAGAGAGGCGACAAGATTAAGGTTGCTATAGACATTGACCACTGCCATATCTTTGATAAAGAAACAGAAGTCACAATCGTTGCTCGTAATGAAGAAAACAAGGCTCAAATCGAAGCATTACAAGCAAAGAGAGAAGAAGAAGCCGCAGAAAAGGCTGCTATTGCCGCTGCTAAACTTGCTGAAGAAGAAGCAAAGGCTGCTGCTATTGCAGAGAAAAAGCGTATTAAATTAGAAAAGAAATTAGCAAAGCAAAACGCTAAAAACGTTACTGAAGAAGTAGTTGAAACTGTTGAAGAAGTTGCTGAAGAAGTGGTTGAAACTGCAGAAGAAAAAACAGAAGAATAATTTTCTTTGATAACTAAAAAGGTTGCACAAGTAGTGCAACCTTTTATTTTTTTGTTTTTTTACAGTGCTTGGTTATTTGTTTTAACTGAAAACAACAAAAAATTTATTTTTTTGGGCAAATTGCATAAATATTTTGGTTTTTCAATTGTTTTTTAAGAAAAAAAACTGTATAATAATGTTAAAAATATAAAATTATTTACAGTTAGTGGTGAAGATATGGATATGGACATAAAGTTTTTTATCAACAGCATAAGAGAAAAAACGGGCATCGAGTGTTCTGTTTATTCTTTTAATGGAGAATTTATTGCAGGTGAAAACATTGACAAAATAAATATTCCATTAAATTTTGATGGCGTATTTGCTGATGAAAAAAACAAATACACACTTTTTTCTATTTTGTATAAAGGCAAAACACTTGTAGGCAAAATTGACGGAAGCACTAAGGCTGAAAAAAATTATGCACATTTACTAAAAGAACTTGCCGAAAATTTCTTCTTTAAGGAAACGGCACTTTCTCAAACCGATTTATTTAAGGCAATTTTGCTTGGCGAAATTAATAAAAGCCAAATAGTTAAGCACATGCATAAATTTGCTATAAAAGACGCATCGGCTTTTGTTATGCTAATTGACGTTGATGAAGGTCATTTAGAAGAAACTAAAAATATACTTATAGATTGCGCCGAGACACTTGACGTTGTGGTGGAACTAGATGGTCAAATTGCGTTTATTAAGTTTATAGAAGATGAAAGCGCCGAATATCAACCACCATCAGAGTATGCAGAATTTATAAAACAATCGGTATATGAAGAAGTGGGCGTAAATATAAAAATTGCAATTGGCAGTACGGTTAAAAGCGTGTTAGAACTCGGGCAATCGTTTTCTCAAGCGGTTTCTGCAATAAGAATGTCTAAAATGCTCAGTTCTAAGGGCGAAATTCACACATTTAAAGAATTTGTGCTTATAAAAATGCTTGAAGAATTGCCAAAACACAAACTAAGCGAAAACTTGCAAACGCTTATGGATTCAAGCGCAAAAGAAATTTTTTCAGACGAAGAAATGATAAGCACGGCTGAAGAATTTTTGGAAAGTAGCCTTAACACAAGCGAAACTTCAAGAAAATTATACTTACATAGAAACACTCTAATTTATAGGCTTGATAAGATTGAAAAGGCAACAGGACTTAATATTAGAAAATTTTCTGATGCAATTACATTTAGGTTGATTACAATTCTATCAAATTTGGTAAAATAAATATATGGAAAACATAGAAAGCACAGTTAAAAAGAAAAGAAAAACCAAAAAAATTATAGGCATAGTCTCTATAATATTATCGATCATAATAGCATTTGTGGGTGGATATTTCACCCGCTATCTTGTTTCGCCTAAAGAAGTAAACACAACAACCGAAATAATTAGCATTATAGAGAAATACGGCTATGTTGTTGACCAAAACGGCAATTTAAAAAACCTTAGCGAAAGAGAATATGCAAATGCGTTGATATCAGGATTAAACGACAATTATGCAAAATATTACACCAAAGAAGAATATCAAAAGGTTAAAAGCCAACAAAAAGGCGATTATAGTGGGTTTGGCATAACAATAAATACTGAGAAAGAATATCCTTTAGTTATTAACATAATAGGCAACTCGCCTGCAGAAAAGGCAGGCTTAAAAATTTACGACAAACTGATTTCTGCAAAAACAGGCGAACAAAAAGTAGAGTTTAACTCGGTTGATATAGGCGACTATTTAAATAGTGTTAGCGCCAATACTACCGTGCAGTTTGAAGTAGAAAGAAATGCTCAAACACTTTATATAAATATAACAAAATCTAGTTATAAAGCGTCATACGTTAAATATTATGATAACCAAGGACGAGTAATATTTGATGTGGATGGTGGCCAAACTACTAAGATAGAACAAGAAAAAATAGACGTAGATGAAAAAACTGCACTTATTAAAATAGACAGTTTTGAAGGAGACGTTGCAAACCAGTTTGGCAAAGCGTTAGACTATATGCAAATAAGCAATCGCACGAAACTCATTTTAGATTTAAGAGATAATGGTGGCGGATATATGGACGACCTGCTTTCTGTTTGTAGACACCTTATATATAATGGTGGCAAAAAAACTCTTATTGCTCATGCAAAAGGCAAGTCTAGTGACGAAGGGTTTTATATGCACGGCCCAATTAAAAGGGATAATATAACAGATATTGTTGTGCTTGCAAATGACAACACGGCATCGGCATCAGAGTGTTTAATCGGGGCAATGCTTTTTTATGGCGAAAAGAATTTTTCTAAAGCAAAACTCGTTTTAGAAAAAAATAGTGACGGCGTTGCAAAAACTTTTGGCAAGGGCATAATGCAAACAACCTTTTCGCTTTTAAACGGTGGCGCGTTTAAACTTACAACAGCGCGAATTTTGTGGCCAGACGTAAAAACGTGTATTCACGGCACGGGCATTACAACAACTTTAGAAAATGAAGTAGGCGTTGGAAGTGCAATTTCAAGGGCAAAAGAAATTCTTTCTTAAGGTTAAACTTCGGCAAGATATTTATTAAGAGCAAAAATAATATCTTTATCAGCAATATTAGAAATAGGCTTTAAGCCGTCAATTCGCTCAGCATAAGATGCTGGGCGATTATTTATATTTTTGATAAATTCTTGAACGATAGGTTTTAGCATTTCAGGGTCGATTGATGCTAAAACTTTTTTTATATCAAAAGAATTTTGCTTTAGAAGCTCTATAATAGGCAAAAATTGTTTAATTATTTTGTCATCACTAAATAAAGATGAAATAAATTGTAATAATTCCATATAAACCTCGCTAACAATATAATATATGTAAAACATACAATAAAATTGAAAATAATTTTAAGGGGTGAATTATGCAAGACTTTAATAGTTATGTAAACAGTCAAAATAACAAACAAAAAGATGGCGCAAACGGTATAGATAAAAACTTATATAATTTAGTGCAATCTCTTGCAGGTCGGTTTGACGGCAAAAGTCAAGGCGAACTGATAAAAGCAATTTATGAAGAAGCCAAAAAAGGCAAACAAAAAGGCACGCTTTCAAATGCTGATATAGATAATTTTGTAAATATGCTTTCGCCTATGCTAGACGACAAAAAAAGAAAAATGTTATTAAAAATAGCAGAAGAACTAAAAAAGATATAAAAGCATTTGGATTTTGAACAAACATAAAAGGCTAACAAAAATCGTTAGCCTTTATTTTTAACAATATCTTTTACTGCGTGAACTAAAAAAGAAAGTTCTCTTGAAGAGTTTTGAACGGCAAGACTAACTCTAACAAGACCCCCATCAATAGTGCCAAGATATTTGTGCATTAGTGGGGCGCAGTGCAGTCCACCACGCACGGCAATATCATAGTCTTTGTTCAAAATGTCGGCAACTTGCTCGCTTGAAAAGTCTTTAATAGAAAATGCCACTATGCCACTTTCATTTGGCTGAGAATAAATATTAACTTCTGGAATTTGTTTAAGATTTTCAATCAGTTTTTCGGTCATGGAAATTAGATGAGCAGAAAAATTTTCTCTGTTTGTCATCACGTGTCTTAAGCCCTCAAAAAGGGAGGCTATTGCTGGGAGATTAAGAGTGCCAGACTCTAACCTTTCGGGATAGCATAGTGGTTGAGAAAGGTTAAACGATTCACTTCCTGTGCCACCATAAATCAAGGGCTCTACATCTAAATTATCTTCTATAATTAAAACGCCACTTGTCATTATGCCACAAAGCCCTTTATGCCCAGCGAGTGCCAGCATAGAGATGTTTTGCTCTTTAATATCAAGGTGAATATGCCCACCACCTTGTGCGCCGTCAACCAAAAAAATCAAGGCATGTTCCTTTGCCAACTTTCCTATATCGCCGATAGGAAGTTGCAAGCCTGTCACGTTAGAAACGGCAGTGCAAACTATCATATATGTATTATCTTTAATCTTTTCTTTTATGGCAGATAAAATATCTTTTTCTCCATAAGGCGCCACTACGTCTAAAGAGATAAGACCTTTTTCCTTTAGCGCATTAAGTGGGCGAAGGACAGAGTTATGCTCATAGACGGTTGTAATTACGTGTCCACCGACCTTTAGCGTGCCAAAAATAGCAACGTTAAGGGCCTCGGTGCAGTTCTTAGTGAAAATAACTCTATCACTTGTGCAAGAAAAATATTGAGCAAAAGCGTTTCTTGTGTTTACAATAGTTTGCATGCCCACCACCGAAAGTCTGTGCGCACTTCTTCCTGGGTTTGCTGAAAGATATCTAATAGTGGTGTTAGCACAGTCGATAACCGAGTGTGGCTTAAAGCCACCCGTTGCAGCGTTGTCTAAATATATCATAATCCCCCTTTAAAAGCCGTGATAAATGCCTTCACAAAATTAATTAGAATGTAATACTATATTGTATAAGGTAAATAATCTTTTTATGCAAAGGAGAAAGAATATGGATTATATAATAGTTGCCTTTCGCTCTCGCTCGCACACAATAAAGTTTGCAAACGTTTTAAGAGAGTATAGTATTGCAATGGAAATAATAAACACGCCAAAAGAAGCAGGTGTTGGGTGTGGGCTATCAGTTAAGTTTAGAAAAGAAAGTTTTGAAGTGGCAAAACGGCTTGTACTTATGGCAGGGCTATCATCTTTTGCCGGTTTTTTTAGTGTAAAAGAGATTAGTGGCAAGCGTTTTGTTAGAAGCATTTAAAATACTCCCCAAAACGCTTGTAAAAAAAAGGGCGTTGTGTTAAACTAATAGTGGTAAATTTTATGAACAAAACAAAAGCAAAAGAAATAGTTAAAATACTTTCAAAAGAGTTTTTAAATAAGCCTGCGCTTAACTTTTCAACGCCGTTTGAACTTTTAGTGGCTGTTGTTTTGTCTGCTCAATGCACCGACCAAAGGGTAAACGCCATAACCGAGCAGTTGTTCAAAAATTATAACACGCCACAAAAAATGCTTACCCTTTCGCAAGAACAACTAGAAAAGTATATTTTTTCTTGTGGGCTGTATCGTGCAAAGGCAGAGCATATCTTGTCTTTAAGTAGAGATATTATAGACAAGTTTAACGGACAAGTTCCAAGCACGTTAAAAGACTTGCAAACGCTTAAAGGCGTGGGAAGAAAAACGGCAAACGTTGTTTACAGCGTGGCTTTTAACGGTGATGCTATCGCTGTGGATACGCACGTTTTTAGGGTTTCTAACCGAATAGGCTTAGTTAGTGCAAAAACTCCCCTTGAAACCGAAAAGGGGCTTATGAAAAATTTAGATAAAAAAGACTGGTCAAGGTCGCACCACTATCTTATTTATTTGGGAAGAAGTTATTGCAAAGCAAAAAGCCCTAATTGTGAAAGTTGCCCAATAAAAGATTTGTGCGAAAAGAAAATTAAAAACAAAAAGTAAAGGTGAATTATGTTTGTAGATAGAGCATTGATAACTATAAAGGCTGGTGATGGTGGAAGTGGAATAACTTCTTTCATACACTATAAAGGCAAAGTTTCTGGTGGCCCAGACGGTGGCGACGGTGGAAAGGGTGGCGACATTATTTTCGTTGCCGATAAATCGCTAAACAGCTTGATAGATTATTATTATAAAACCAAATACGTTGCAGAAAACGGCACTCAAGGTGGCTCTAAAAACTGTTTTGGTAAGGCTGGTGAGGACCTTGTTTTAAGGGTTCCACTTGGCACGGTTATTAGGGATAAAGAAACGGGCAACGTTATTGCCGACATGTTTACTGAAGGTCAACAAAAAGTGGTTTTAGTTGGTGGTGACGGTGGTAAAGGCAACGCAAGGTTTGCTAACGCAAGAAGACACACCCCACACTTTTCTCAAACGGGCGAAAAAACAGAAGCACACAGAGTTATTTTAGAACTAAAAACCATAGCAGACGTTGGACTAGTTGGTTTTCCAAACGTGGGCAAGTCAACAATTCTTAGCAAGATAACAAGGGCAAGACCAAAGATAGCAAACTATCACTTTACAACCCTTTCTCCAAACCTTGGAATTGCTGAATATTACGATAATCAATTTGTTGTTGCAGATATCCCAGGGCTTATTGAAGGCGCAAGCGAAGGCGCTGGGCTTGGTATTGAGTTTTTAAAACATATTGAAAGGACAAGAATGCTAGTTCACGTGGTGGATATTTCTGGTGTTGAAGAAAGAGACCCTTATGATGATTTTGTTAAAATTAACACCGAACTAAAAAGTTATAGCAAAACCTTATCAAAACTAAAACAAATTGTTGTTGCAAACAAGTGCGATATTTATGGTGCAGACCAAAAGTTAAAAGAGTTTAAAGAAAAAATCGGCAGAAAGTATAGGATAATTCCTGTTTCGGCTATCACGGGCGAAGGACTTGATAAACTTAAAAAGGTTATTTACGATACGCTTATTAAACTTCCTCCTGTTAAGCCACTTGAATATGAAGAGTTTAACTATACAAAACCAGATAAACTCGATTATGAAATTTATAAAGAAGGCGAAACCTTTATTATTGAAGGCACGCTTGTTGACGTGCTTAAGAGAAACGTTGTCATGGACGATATGCACTCACTTGCATATCTGCATAAGGTTTTAAGGGATAGGGGCATTATCAAAGAACTTAGAAAGATGGGAGCAACTGATAAATCAACCGTTATTATCGGTGGCGAAGAATTTGAGTTTGTTGATTAAGGCTATCTCGCATCATATAGTTGTTTTTTGATGGAAAAATTGTACGATATACTTTGTTTTTTGTTCAGTTAAATACTTTTCAAGTATTCGCCTTCACAAGAAAACTTGTCTCTCTTGAATTTTTCTCATCAACCTATCAAATAAATTTGATATAAAACAACTATCTTCTGCTCAATAGTCTATACTTAAATTAAAATAAAGGAAAGAAAAATTATGTTAACATCAAAAGAAAGAAGTGCATTAAGGTCAATAGCACAAAAAATAGAGCCTATTACACAAGTGGGAAAACTTGGCGTAAACGACGCTTTGATTGAAAGTCTTGACAAGGCTATTGAAAAAAGAGAAATTATTAAAATAACAGTATTAGAAAACTCAGGGCTTGTTCCAAAAGAAGTGGGCTTTATAATTGCCGAAAAACTCGGTGCAGAATTTGTTTGTGCAACGGGCAGAAAATTAGTTTTCTATAGATATAGTTCTAACCCAAAAGTAGAACACATTGTGTTTTAATAAAAAAATAAATATAAAAAGGATAACGAGAGTTCGTTATCCTTTTATTTCTTTTTTACCAAAAAGTTTGCAAAACAGTGATAGAGTTATAAAAATGCAGGCGCAAGCAATATAATAAAATTTAATTACCACAAACGCGCTCATAAACAAAAAGAAAATTCCAAAACCTAAAAAACTTTTAGAGTTTTTTAAGGCAAAAAGTCTTGATAAAAAATTGCTTATAAGCAATTTTTTTGTTTTAGATAGTGGCATAGGTTCTTTTGGCAAACAGTTTGTTTTGCTTAAAAGTTCATAAGTTTTATTGCTGTCAACAAAAATAATTTTTTGATTAAACCTATCAATAAAATCTAAAAGTTCGGCGTTTGCATCTTGCCCAAAAATATAGGCTTTATCTTTTGGCGAAATTCTATTAAACACCCTAACAACGTCGGTTTTAGTTATCTTGTCAAAAGAAAAAATTATAAAAACATAAGCGTTTTTTTCTTCAATATAAATTCCACCTTTTTTCTTAAGCGTTCTAAAGCCACGCCTATTTATTGCCCTTTCAAAAAGTTCAATCGCCTTGATAGGGTCAAGCAAGCAAAGTGCATTGCACATGTTTATAATATCTTTATTTTTTTGTTTATCTAAAGTTTTTTTGGCAGAACTTTTATTTAATTTTTCAAGCGCAATTATAAAAATAGGAACGGCAATACACACTCCCAAAATTATTGAAAAAGGTCTTTCAATATAAAAATTTAATATTAAAAAAGTGCATAAAAAACTTAAAAAAGCAGTAAAAGCACTGTCTAGAAAAGATAAAAAAGAAATTCGCATAACTCAATCCTTTTTTTGTTTTTATATATAATTGCCAACAAAAGCAAATTTTATACGAAAATAAAGATTTTCTTTTGTTAGAACAAAAGTAAATTAATTAAAAAATATTGATTTTATTTTTAAAATATGCAATAATATATGTATGGAAAAAATTGCAATATTCGGCGGAACTTTTAATCCCGTTCATAGCGAGCACGTTTCACTTGTTAAAAGTGCAATAAAAGAACTCGGTTTAGACAAGTTAATAGTAATGCCAACATACGTTTCGCCACACAAAACAAGCAGGTCTGCACCAGCACAAGATAGGCTGGCAATGCTTAAACTTGCTTTTGAAAATGTAGAAAATGTTGAGATTAGCGATTTTGAAATTTTAAAAAAGGGAAAGAGTTATACCTATCAAACGGTAGAGCATTTTTATAGTAAAGACACCACCTTATACTTTTTGGTTGGTGGAGATATGCTTATAGACTTTAGGAAATGGAAGTTTCCAGAGCGAATTTTGTCTTGCGCAACCCTTGCCGTGTTTGACAGAGAAAAGGTTTTTGTTGATTATCAAAAAGAACAAGAGTATTTTAAAAAGACTTTTGGGAAACAATTTATAAAACTTAACTATCAAGGTTTAGATTTTTCTTCAACAAAGATTAGAACTTATCTTAAACTCAACTTGTCTCTTGAGGGGTTAATGCCAAACGCTGTTTGCGAATACGTTAAAAAAAATAACGTGTATGAGCCTGACGAGTATGAAAGGTTTATACTTAAAGCACTTCCACCGCATAGAATAAAGCACACAGCAGAAGTTGTAATAACGGCACTTAAAAAGGCAAGAGAACTAGGGTTAGACCAAGAAAAAGTGAGAATTTCGGCAACACTTCATGACTGCGCTAAATACTTAAACAAAGAAGAAGTGCAAGGCTTTACCCTGCCAGACGGCGTGCCACAGCCTGTCGTTCACGCGTTTTTGGGTGCGTTTGTGGCAGAAAAATTTTTGGGAATTTCAGATGAAGAAATTCTTGATGCAATAAGATATCATACCTCAGGCAAGGCAGACATGACAACGCTTGGCAAACTTATTTTTGTTGCCGACATGATTGAAGAAGGCAGAAATTATGAAGGGGTTGACAAACTTCGTAGCCTTTATGAAAACGCCGAGTTTGAAGAGTGTTTTAAAGAATGCTTAAAAGAAGAATTTTTGCATCTTATAAATAAAAAACAAAACATTTATTTTGAAACGATAAATGCTATAAACTATTACATAGAAAAATAAAGGAAGGAATATATTTTGGAAGCGAAAGAATTTGCAAAAAAAGTTTGCGAGACATTAGACAATCACAAGGCAGAAGACATAGTATGTATTGACGTGCGTGGCAAGACAGAAGTTGCCGATTATTACGTAGTTGCAGGGGGCAGGTCAATGACACATACCCGTGCACTTATTGAACACGTAGAAGAAGAAATGGATAAAATAGGTATTGCACCTATCAGACGTGAAGGTGTTAGAGAAGGAAGATGGGCTGTGCTTGATTACGGCGACGTTTTGGTTCATATCTTTAATGACGAAACAAGACTTTTCTATCATTTAGAAAGCCTTTGGGGTGACGAAAAAAATACAGTTAAGTTTGACTAGTAATATACTAAACTGTTTTTTTAACGTAAATTTTATCAATTTGCTCGGGGTCAATTTCTATACTTCGCACAATATTTGAGCGTGGTTTTTGTGGCTTTGGTTTTTTTTGCGCAGGTGGTTTTACAGCAGGCTTGCTGGCAGTAGGTTTTTTGGCAAGGTCTAAGTAAAATAAGCCAAGCGCTTTAACACCTAAGACTATAATTATGCACATAACTAATAAAAACAGCGTGCAAATTAGCCCTAAGAAAAAATTGAAAATAAAATTATTCATAGTTATCACCTATTAAAAAAAGTCTAACACAAGAAAAATACCTTTTAGTGAAACTATTTGTTGATAAATAAGTTATTTTATCACAACCTATATTTGCCCTTATTGGGGAAGGAGAATTATATGGCAAAAAGCAAAATGGATACAGAAAAAGTTATAACTGAAAACATCATAGAGCAAGAAAATGTAATTGAAGAAAGCGTTGAAAAAAACCAAGATACCCAAATTGTTTGTGAACAAACTGAGGTTGCAGTTGTAGAAGAAAACGCAGATAAAGAAAGTGGTGAAGAAAAACTTGAAAACGAGTTTGAACAAATCAATGAAGACGGCAATGCTATACTTAAAGACCTTGCTGAATTTGCAAGAATACTTGGCACAACTGTTAAAAGTTTAAAAGAAGAGATTTATTTACTTCAAATTAGAAAAATAATGGCTAAGTTGCAAAAGGTTGTTGTTAGATATGACATGACCGAAGCAGAAATGGAAAAGATTTTCTTAACAGCAGGACACTATGGTCTTGGTGGAATAACTGTTGCACCAGCATATCTTCCAAACTGCATTAGACAAAACAAAAAAAGCAATGCAGGAAAGTTAAAAATAAGTTCTATAATAGACTTTCCATTTGGTGAAAGTTCATTAAAGGGCAAGATTTCTGACGTAAAAGAAAGCATAAAAATGGGTGCAAGCACGGTTGCCGTTTCAATACCATCAATGAAACTAAATAAAGAAAATCTAAAAGAACTTAAAAAGGAAAGCCGTAAATTCTGCTTTGCATCAAAGAAAAAAGCAGGTATCGTGCTTAATGCAAGCGATATAAATGAAGAAAATTATGTAGAAGCAATGAAGGTTTTAAGAAAGACTAAACTTGCTTATATAGTTCTTGCTTTTGGCGATGCAACCATTGAAGAAGTAAAACGCAAACTATCAGTAATTACTAAACTTGGCGTAAACAAAAAACTTTTTGTTCTTGCAAACGTTGAAAAGGTTGAATCTGTTGTAGAAATATTTAAGCTAAAAGTTGACAGCATTTTATCGCCTTATGCTGATGATATTGGCAATGACCTTCTTAAAAGATTTAATTTAATTGCGAAATAGGGTTAAAACACTTTACAAAAATTAAAAATAATAATACAATTATTAAAAAATATAAAATTCTTTGGGGCAGGGTGAAATTCCCTATCGGCAGTATAGTCTGCGACCACAAAATTTAAGGTTTTGTGCTGACAAGGTTTAATTCCTTGACCGACGGTTATAGTCCGGATGAGAAAAGAATTGAGGGCGAATTTTTCGCTCGTCTTTGCTTGTTTTTGCGCCCCTATGGATTTCAAGGGGCGTATTTTTATGGACAAGACAATTAATAAACAAAAGCAAACAATTTCTAGCACCAAAAAATTAGTTGGAACGGCAGTTTTTTCTGCACTTGCATACGTTATTAGTTTGCTAGAATTTCCCATTTTTCCAGCGACTCCATTTTTGCAGTTAGACTTTTCAGCAACCTTTTTATTGCTTACAGGCTTTATTTTTGGAACTGCTTATGGAATAAGCGCTTGTGCCGTTAAAGAAATAATTTGCTTTATAACAAAAAGTTCAACCGGTGGGGTGGGTGAACTTGCAAACTTTTTGGTTATCAGTGCGTATATATTAATTCCTACTCTCGTTTATCATTATAGAAAAGGAATTAAAGTCGTTATTATAACCCTTATTATTGCTTGTTTTGTTCAAGTTTGCCTTTCACTTTTGGTTAACAGGTTTATAAACTTTCCATTATATATGGGCAGTGGCGCAAAAGCTTTTTTTGAATCTGTTTGGCACTTTGTTGCCCTTTTCAATTTGATAAAATCAATTGCAATCAGCACGATTACAATTTTACTTTATAAAAAATTATCTGCATTAATAAAGAGTATTTAAAATGGAATTTATTTCAAATAGTGAAAAACAAACGCAAGAAATTGCTTTTGAATATGCAAAAACGCTAAAAAAAGGTGACGTTGTGCTTTTAAACGGCGATTTGGGTGCTGGAAAAACGGCGTTTACAAAAGGCATTTGCAAATATTTTAATATTGAGGGCGTCACAAGTCCTACATACGCCTATTTAAATGTGTATGGCGATTTTATTTATCACTACGATTGTTATCGTTTGTCTTGTGGCGAAGATGCTTTGATGCTTGGGCTAACCGATTATTTTAACGGCGATAACATTTGCATTATTGAGTGGTCTGAAAATATTAGTGACGTTCTTCCACAAAAGGTAAAAGTAGTGGAAATTCAAAAGATAGATAGCGCAACAAGGAAGATTATATTATGAACTATCTTGCAGTAGATACAAGTGGGCAAAACCTAACCATAATAATTTGCAAAGATGATAAAGTATATAAGCATTTTGACAGTGAGTGTGGGGTAAAGCACTCTACTCGTCTTATGCCACAAATAGAAAACCTTGCTAGTGAAGTGGGGTTTGATTTAACTAAAGCAGACTTTTTTTGTGCTGTTGTTGGCGCAGGCTCTTTCACGGGCATTAGAATTGGCGTTTCAACAATAAAGGCTATGTGTTTTGCTTTTAATAAGCCTTGCCTACCTATAACTTCTTTTGACACTTTGGCATATAATGACTGTGGTGACAAAGTTTTGGCTGTAATTGATGCAAAGCATAACGGATTTTATGTTTGTGGATATTTAAACCAAAAAGTATGTCTAGAGCCTTGTTATGTGGATAAAGCGCAAGTAGAGCAATTACTTAAAGAATATAAAGGTGTTTCAATACAAGAAATTGACGGGCTAAACGTACAAAAAGTTGATATTGCTAACGGATTATGCAGTGCAATTATCAACAACTTAGATAAGGTTTCAAGCGATTTAGAAAGTTTAACGCCATTATACGTTAGAAAAAGTCAGGCTGAGGAAGGAAGATGATTTTAAGCCGATTAAATGCTAATGACTGCGATAAAATAGCAGACTTATATAAAGGTGACTTTGCTGACGGCTGGTCAAAAACCATGCTTGAGGATGCTTTTAACGCTAACAGGTTTTTAGCGCTTGGAATAAGTGATGAAAATAAACTTGTTGGGGTTATAACTTGTTCAACCACTCTTTTTGATGCTGATATCGAAAGCGTGTATATAAAAAAAGAGTTTAGAAAACAAGGTCTTGCATCTTTGCTTATAACCGAGTTAGAAAAAAATCTAGTTAACAACAGTATAGAAAAGATTTTTTTAGAAGTTAGGTCAAAAAACATAGTTGCACAAAATCTTTATGTAAAGCACGGCTTTGAAAAAATTAGTCAAAGAAAGAATTACTATAGTGATGGGGAAGACGCCGTTGTTATGGCAAAGGAGTTAAAAAAATAGATAAGAAATTTGCTGATTTTACCAAAGCGAAAAAGCAAATTTTGTTTTTGCACGGATACCTATCAAACGGGCAAAGTTTTTTTAATCAAATCTCACATTTTTCTCGTGATTTTGAGGTGTTTGCGCCAGACCTTGTGGGGTTTGGAACTAATAAACATATGCCATACCCTTATTCGCTTGATGACTATATAGATAGCGTAAGCAAGTATATGTTAGAAAATGAAATTATAAATCCATTTATAGTTGCACACTCTTTTGGGGGCAGAATTGCAATAAAAGGGCTGGCGACTAAAAAGTTTAGTTGCTCTAAACTTGTGCTTACGGGCTCTGCTGGATTAAAGCCAAGGTGGAGCATGAAAAAAGTGGCAAAAAAAACTTGTTTTTCTATCCTAAAAAAGTTTGTTAAAAAAGACAAATTGACAAGGTTTTATTCAAAAGACTATATCGCTTTAGACCAAACTATGCGAAGTAGTTTTATTAAAATTATAAACGAGCATTTGGACGGTTATTTGCCACTGTTAGAAAGCCAAACGCTTATAATAAATGGCAAGTTAGACAACCAAACGCCATTATATATGGCAAAAAAATTAAATAAAAATATACAAAAAAGCACCCTTAAAGTGTTTGATGGGTGTGGGCATTTTTGTTTTATAGATAAGCCAAACAAATTCAATATGGAGGTAAGGGAGTTTTTGCTCTCATAAAAAAATGTTTCCGTTATTCGTAGAAAAATTTAAAGAGTTGTTCACGGGCGACCAAATGACAGTGTATATTACTTTAAGCGTATTAAACGCTGTTGCTCTGCTCTTTTGTTCAATGAAATTTATTCTTGTTATGCAACAGTGCAATTACAAGGGAAAACGCTATTTTAAGTGGCTTTCACACAAAGACACGCCTTATATGTCAAGGCTTATGCTTTTATGTATGCTAGCCCTACTATTTTTCTGCGTTTTGAACATGACCTTTGTTTCTATGGTTGGCGAAAGCATTTCTTCTTATGTTGGATTTTGTTCTTATATGCTTTTTATCGTTATGTATATCAACACCGAAAAGAGCATAAACGCAAAAGTTCCACTTAAGAAAACTAGAAGAATTGTAAGACTTTGCATAACCTATACGATATTACTTTTTGCATTAACTTTTGGCGCTATAACGCTACTCAATTATGTCGCATTTGAAATCGGCAACAATGTTTTTGCCCTTCTTCGTTTATCAATTATTTGTTTGTTGCCACTTTTAATACCAATAGTTCTATTTTTGGCTTATGCTATAAACGAACCTCTTGAATGGGTTATTAGAAGATATTATATTCGTAGGGCAGAGATAACATTAAGCAAATCTTCGGTTATTAAAATCGGCATAACGGGCAGTTTTGCAAAAACCAGCGTAAAAGAAATTTTAAAAACAATTTTAAGTCAAAAATACAGAGTTTTGGCAACGCCAAACTCGTTTAACACACCACTTGGCATAGCAAGAACGGTTAGAAAATTAGATAGCACGCACGACGTTTTTATTGCCGAAATGGGCGCAAGACAAAAGGGCGACATAAAAGAACTTGCTAACCTAGTTAAACCAAGCATAGGTGTTTTAACAGGTGTAAACCACCAACATTTAGAGTCTTTTGGCTCAACAGAAAACATCTTGGATACAAAGTATGAACTTTTTGAAAACCTTTCGCCAAACGGAATAGGTGTTTTCTCATCTGATAACGAAAACTCTGTTGCGCTTTATGAAAGGTTTGGTGGTGAGAAATATTTGGCAGGTATTGAGGGGGAAGTTTTAGTCACGGCAAAAGACATAAAAACTGACGGTCGTGGCACGACTTTTACACTTGATATTGATGGTGAAAGAAATATAAAATGCTCTACCGTTTTGCTTGGTTCTCATAGCGTTAAAAATATTTGTTTGGCTGCTACCGTTGCGTATAAAATAGGGCTTACGCCAAAAGAAATAGTGGCTGGAATTTCAAGAATCCAATCAATAGGGCATAGGCTTGAACTTGTTCCAAACAACAAAAATATTGTTATCATTGATGATAGTTATAATGCCAACGAAGAAGGAATTAAGTCTGCAATGGAAGTTTTGGATAGTTTTAGTGGCAGAAAAATCGTGTTAACGCCAGGTCTTGTAGAACTTGGCAAGATTGAAAACCTTGTAAACTATGAGTTTGGAAAAACGCTTGCAAAACACGCTGATTTTGTTGTCGTGGTGGGTAAACACAATGCAGAAATGATTATTAAAGGTCTAATAGAAGGTGGCATGCCAAAAGAAAACATTAAGTTTGAAAAGACGTTAAATAAGGGCAACAAAGTGCTTAATGAAATGCTTTGTGATGGCGACGTTGTTCTATTTGAAAACGACCTTCCTGATAATTATAACTAACTTAATTAAGAAAATTTTTGAATTAAAATTAAACAATTTGATAAAAAACAAAAAGCACCAAAGCAAACAAAATTTGTGGAGGTGTTTTTTTAATGAAAAATGTAGCAGTTGTTTTTGGTGGAAAATCGGTTGAGCACGAAATTTCCATTTTGACAGGAGTTATGGCCTTAAACTCAATTGAAAAGGATAAATTTAACCCAATTCCTATTTACATATCTAAAAGTGGAGAGTGGTTTACTTGTAATGAACTTTTTGACCTAGACGGATATAAAAATTTAAAAATAGAAAAACTAAAAAAAGTTTGTTTTGTTCAGGGTGACAATACGCTATACTTGATAAAAGGCAAAAAACTAAAAAAGTTGGAAAGCATATTTTGCGTGGTTAATTGTTTGCACGGGCAAAGGGGAGAAGACGGGGCGCTTAGTGGACTTCTTGAAATGTGCAACATACCATATACGTCTTCAGGGATTTTGCCTTCTGCTATAAGCATGGATAAAAGTTTAAGCTCTTTAGTTTTGTCAGCATTAAAAGTCCCAACATTAAAAAGCATAACTATATCAAGCGTAGAACAAGTGGATACGGTTGTTAAAGAGTTAGAGTTTCCACTTATCGTAAAACCTAATCTTCTGGGCTCTAGCATAGGCATAGGCAAGGCAACTGATAAAAAAAGTTTGGTGATTGCTGTTGAAAATGCACTTAAGTATGGCGAAAAAGTCTTAATCCAGCCGTTTTTACAAGATTTTATAGAAATAAACTGTGCAGTTTATGGTGATGAAAACGGCGAGATAAACATTTCTGAGTGTGAAAGACCTATTGCAAGGGACAAAATTTTATCGTTTGGGGATAAATATAAGGACGGCAAAAGAGAGTTCCCTGCAAATATAGACAAAAAACTTTCAAACAAAATAAAGAAAATAACTAAAAAGGTTTATACTAAATTTGATTTTAGCGGGGTTATAAGAATAGATTATTTTATATCCCAAGGCAAGATTTATTTAAACGAGATAAACTCTATCCCCGGCTCGCTTTCATATTATTTGTTTTTTGACACAATGAAAGAATTTTCTAAAATGCTAACTGGTTTGATTTTAGCAAGCGAGAAAAAATTTTTAAAAGAACAAGGTTATATCACCGAATATAATTCAGGAATACTAGGTTCTATAGGAAGTAAGGGCGCAAAACGCTTGTAAAAAAAACAAAACTATGTTAAAATTACTTATGAAAAATTAAGGAGATAATTATGGATAAAATCAAGATGAAAACGCCTCTTGTTGAAATGGACGGCGATGAAATGACAAGAGTTTTGTGGGCGTGGATAAAAGAAATTTTAATTTGCCCATTTGTTGACTTAAAAACAGAGTATTACGATTTAGGACTTGTTGAAAGAGATAAAACTGATGATAAAGTGACAGTTGATAGTGCTATTGCCACAAAAAAATATGGCGTTGCCGTTAAGTGCGCAACTATAACACCTAACGCACAAAGAGTGCAAGAATATTCACTAAAGAAAATGTATAAAAGTCCTAACGGCACAATAAGGGCTATGCTTGACGGCACGGTGTTTAGAGCGCCTATTTTGGTTGACGGCATAACGCCTTATATCCCAACTTGGAAAAAACCTATCGTTATTGCAAGACACGCTTATGGCGATATATATAAGGCTGTTGACGGCTTGGCTGGTGTGGGCGAAGCAAAACTTGTTTACACTGATAGAGAGGGCAAGGAAATTACAAAATCTATCCATAATTTTGCTGATGACGGCGTTGTTATGGCAATGCACAACACAGATAAATCTATAAAGAGTTTTGCTCGCGCTTGCTTTAACTATGCGCTCGATATGAAATTACCTTTATGGTTCTCTACAAAAGATACAATCAGTAAGGTTTACGACGGCAACTTTAAGGCTATCTTTGAACAAGTTTATAACGAGGAATATAAAGAAAAATTTAATAGTGCTGGCATTGAGTATATGTACACGTTGATTGATGACGTTGTTGCAAGAATAGTTAGAAGTGAAGGTGGAATCGTTTGGGCGTGCAAAAACTATGATGGCGACGTTATGAGCGATATGGTTGCAACTGCATACGGCAGTTTGGCAATGATGACAAGCGTTTTAGTTTCTCCAGATGGAATTTACGAATACGAAGCAGCGCACGGCACAGTCACACGCCATTATTATAAATATATTAAGGGTGAAGAAACTTCAACTAATCCTGTTGCAACAATCTTTGCTTGGTCTGGTGCTTTAAGAAAGCGTGGCGAGTTAGATAATCTTCCTGACCTTGTTGACTTTGCTAATAGACTTGAAAAAGCAACTATTGAAACGATAGAAAACGGCGAAATGACGGGCGACCTTGTAGGCCTTTTCAAAAAAGACGGCGTAAATCCTAAAAAACTTTCTTCAAAAGAATTCTTAACTGCTATCGCAAAAAGAATTTAAGATTAATAAATTAAACAAAAATAGCCAGCGAATTTTCGCTGGCTATAAATTTTATATTACTATTTTGCGTTTAATGTTTATTAAATAAATATTTGAACTAAAGATTTTATTGCTAAGGCTAAAAGAATAGATGCTCCAACAAAATCTGCGTATTTGCCAAACACATGCCCAAGTTTTTTGCCAAACAAAACGCAAAGCCCAACAATGATAAACGTGATAACGGCAATAACCAAGATTGCAAGCCAGATAGAAAAGGTTAGTTCAACAAAAGTTATTCCTATAACGAGCGCATCAATACTCGTTGCAATGCCTTGCAAAATTAAAACTAAGAAAGTTAGGTTTTGAACTTTTTGCTCTTTTTGTTTTTCTTCTTTTGCCTCAGAAATAGTCATTGTTTTTTCTTTTGCGTCTTTTATAATGTCAATAAAAATCTTGCCAGACAAAATAAAGAAAATTGCGCTTGATAGATAGCCTGCAAAGTCGCCACGGATAAAGGTGGCAAGGCTACCTAAGGCAAAGCCGATAAGTGGCATAACGGCTTGGAATATTGCAAAAAAGATAGGCATTGACCATTGTTTTTTTGCTGAAAGTGAGTTCTTGTAAACAGAACAGTTAGAAATTGTTATAGCGCCAGCATCCATAGAAAGAGCAATTGCTATTAATATAACGTCATATAAATTCATAAACATCTTTCCTTAAGTATATGTAATTAATTTAGTTAAGTATATATAATTGAATTGATTTTGTCAATTGAAATGTGATATTATATAAAAAAGATAGTTTAAGGAAAGAAAATGATAAAAATTACGCCCGAGTGGGATAGCATTTTAGAGCAAGAATTTTCTTCTAAAAGTTATTTGGAATTAAGAGAATTTTTGAAACAAGAATATTCCACCAAAACAATTTATCCATCTATGTATGATATTTTTAACAGCATGAAACTTACCGAATTTTCAAACGTAAAAGTCGTGCTTATCGGTCAAGACCCATATCATAACGTGGGTCAAGCAATGGGGCTGTCTTTTTCTGTTCCAAAGGGTGTAGATTTGCCACCGTCACTTGTTAATATTTATAAAGAGATTAAAAACGAACTCGGCATTGATATGGGAAAAAGTGGCGATTTAACCGGTTGGGCAAAGCAAGGCGTTTTGCTTCTTAACTCTGTTTTAACCGTTAGAGAGCATCAGGCAAATTCGCATAAAGGAAAAGGCTGGGAAGAATTTACCGACAGCATAATTAAAAAGGTTTCTTTATTAAAAAGTGGGGTAGTTTTCTTGCTTTGGGGTGCAAATGCAAGAAGTAAAAAAGCGCTTATAGACCAAACTAAACATTTAGTTTTAGAAAGCGTGCACCCAAGTCCACTTTCGGCATATAACGGCTTTTTTGGGTGTGGTCATTTTATCAAAACTAACGAATACTTAACAAAAATGGGCAAACAGCCTATTGATTGGGGTGCATTATGAAATACGTTGTAATTTTAGGCGATGGCATGGCAGATTATCGCCAAAGTTTTTTAGACAATAAAACGCCGCTTATGCTTGCAAATAAGCCATTTATTGACAGCCTAGCAAATGTTAGCGAAGTGGGGCTTTGTCAAACTGTGCCTTGCTCGCTAAAACCGGGCAGTGACGTTGCTAATCTTTCAGTTCTGGGGTATAACCCTTTAGAGTGTTATTCAGGTCGTTCGCCATTAGAAGCGGCGTCTATCGGCATTGCATTAAAAGATACCGACATAACGGCAAGGGCAAACCTTGTCACGCTGTCAGGTGAAAGTGAATATGCTGACAAAACAATGATAGACTATAGTGCTGGCGAAATATCAACGGCAGAGGCAACCGAACTTATAAACTACTTAGCAAGCCATTTAAACAATGAAAAATACACGCTTTATGCTGGCATAAGTTATAGGCATTGTATGGTTATAGATAACGGCAGCTTGATGGGCGATTTAACCCCACCACACGACATAACAGGAAAACCTATAAAAAATCACTTACCTACAAGCGAGGGTGGAAAAGAACTTTTAGAGATTATGAAAAAATCTTATGAACTTTTAAGTGACCACCCTATTAATAAAAAAAGAATAGAGCAAGGCAAAAACCCAGCAAATTCACTTTGGTTTTGGGGTGACGGCACTAAACCAAATCTTCAAAGTTTTTACGATAAGTTTTCGCTTAGTGGTGGCATAATTTCGGCAGTAGATTTGCTTAAAGGAATAGGCAAACTTGCCAAGATGAAAGTCATTGAAGTTGAAGGCGCAACGGGAAACTATGACACGAACTTTGTTGGAAAAGCAAACGCTTGCGTTAAGGGGCTAAAAGACGGCTTAGATTTTGTGTATTTACATATGGAAGCGCCAGACGAATGTGGGCATCACGGCGATGCTAAAAACAAGATTTATTCAATAGAGCAAATTGACGGCGTTGTTAAAATTATTTATGAGGGCTTAAAAGAAATGGGTGAAGATTTTGCCTTTTTAATTTTACCAGACCACCCAACGCCACTTTCTATTATGACGCACTGCTCAGACCCTGTGCCATATTTGCTATACAATAGTAAAAAACAAGTTAAGGGAGTTAAGTCTTATGACGAAGAACAAGCAGAGGCAACTAAGATTTTTGAAAAAGAAGGTTATAAGTTAATTCAAAAATTATTTAATTGCTAAAAATCGGCACAAAACAAAAAAATGGTTCAAAAAAATTGCCACAAGGAAAGTTCCCTTGTGGCAATTTTGTCATATCAGGCAAAGTCAGGACATATAGTTGTATAAATGAACGAATAGGAGAACAAAAATGAACGAAAAATTACAATATGCATCTATGCTTGATATACCGGTTTCCACTTGTAGTGTCAGCGCTTTAACCAAAAAGAGAAAAACTCGCAAAAAGAAAAGGGTAAATGATGAGCATATAAAGGCAGAATTACTTAGAAAGGTTAATTCAGAGCAAGACTTAAACAATGAAATAGCCGTCGGTCAGTCAACAGGCTTAATTGCAAGAGATAATCAATTGTTGTTTCAAGAGGGGCAAGACTTTGTTGGGCAAAGAGAAGAGTTTGAGCAAAACACTTCTAATGTGTATGTATCAAACACAAAGCATAAAAAATCGTTATTTAAGATTAGTGTTGTAGGTGTTCAACTGGTTATAATAGGCGTGCTTGTTGCAACTATATTTTTAACAAACGCACTTTATAAAGATAGTGGAATAAACGTGTTCTTGCGTGGCGTTTTCGGCACGGAAAATACCGTGGTGGACACTCGTGAATACACCGACTTTACACCTGTAATTTCTATGGGTGACAATGCTGGCGTTGAAGTTAGCGATGGCATAATAACGTTTGCTGGAGAAGGCAGTGTGTATGCCCCATGTGACGGCGTTGTTAAAAAGATTACAGCAACAGAAGATGGTAAGTACGATATAGAAATTGAACATAGCCAAAACTTTAAAAGCGTTATAGCAAACGTAGAACACATTTATGTAAGCGAAGGCGATAGCGTTTATAGAAATATTCCTGTTGGATATTTACAGCCAGACGGCGCAAGCATATGTTTTACAAACAGTCAAGGCGAACTACTTGGCGATTATGAAGTGGTTGACAACATGGTGGTATGGCAGGCATAAAGATTTCAATCCATCCATTGTTTTTTGCGCTTGGGTTTTTCTATGCCATAACAGGTCAAATATTATTATTTATAATTTGTACGGCAACGGCTGTCGTGCATGAACTAGGGCATTCTTTTGTGAGTGCAAACTTAGGGTATAGGCTTAACAAAATTACGCTTATGCCCTTTGGCGCTGTAGTGGTTGGCAATATTGAAGGGCTAAAGTTTAGTGACCAAGCAAAGATTGCACTTGCTGGACCTATAATAAACATTGCGGTAAGTTTGTTTTTTATAGCAATGTGGTGGATGTATCCTAACTGCTATGCTTATACCGACGTTGTGGTTTATTCCAACTTGTCTATGGCACTTGTAAACTTGTTGCCCATTTATCCACTTGACGGTGGAAGAATTATCTTTTGTTTTCTTGCCGAAAGGCTTAAGTATGACAAGGCGTTTACCATTTGCAAAATTGTGGGAGGGGCGTTTGCCTGCGCTTTGATAATTTTGTTTGTTTTAAGTTGGGCAAACGGGACTATAAACTTTTCGCTGTTCTTTTTTTCGCTATTTGTTAGTTTTGGAACTTTTAGCAGAGAAAGAGAAAACAAATACATCAAAATATTTTCAAGTCTTTCAAGCCAAAATCTAAAAAGGGGCATGCCTTATATAATGCACGCCGTTGATAAAGACATAACCATAAAAAGGCTTGTATCAATATTAGACGTGCGCGCAGTAAATCAAGTGGTCGTTTATGAAAATGAAAAAAAACTAACGTCACTTAGTCAAGACAGGGTAGAAGAAATTATAAAAAACGCAAATATATACTCAAAACTATCTGAATTTTTATAAAAAAATGATGAGCTCAAACCTACATATAGTGGTAAAAAAATAATAATGAGCAAAATGTAGTAAAATGCGTAAAAAATAATATTTTTTATTTAAAAAGTTATAAAAAACCTTAAAAAAACTTGACATAATTTTATATTTTTGATAAAATCAATTAGCATCTCGTTTCGGGGTGTTAATTTTTTGATGTTCGGAAGGTGCATTATGGCAGCAAAAGGCGCAAGACAAAAGATAACTCTCGCTTGCACAGAGTGTAAACAGAGAAACTATGATACTTTTAAAAACAAAAAGAACGATGCTGAAAGATTAGAAATGCAAAAATATTGTAAATTCTGCAAAAAGCATACCACTCATAAGGAAGCGAAGTAAGAAAATTATTTTCGCTGACTTACCTTTTTAAAGGTATAAATATTAAGGGGCAATGGTAATGAAAAAAGATAAAGACGTTGCTAAAGGCGATTTTGTTGATACACAATCGTCTGCTCAGCAAAAAGAAGTAAAAAAGGGCAAAAAGAAAAACAAGAAGCCTAATTTCTTTAAAAGAATTGGCATGAAGGCTAAGGATGTTTTTTCAGAATTGAAAAAAGTCAATTGGCCTACTTTTGCTAAGGTCGTAAAAAAGACGGGCATTGTGCTTGCAGTGGTTTTATGTTTCTTAGTTGTTATTTTTGCTTTTGATACAGGTTTGCTCGAGTTGTTAAAACTCGTTGCACCAAGGAGTGTTTAGATGGCAGAACAACCAAGATGGTATGTTATTCACACTTATTCAAGTTATGAGGCTATGGTTAAAGACAGCCTTGAAAAACTTATTGAGAATAACAACTTACAAGAAAACATTTTTGAAATTAAAATTCCAACAGAAGAAACTTTGGAAGAAAAGGCAAGTGGCAAGAAGAAAATTGTTGAAAGAAAGAAATTCCCTTGCTATGTGTTCTTAAAAATGATTTATTCTAACGACATTTGGTATTTGGTGACAAATACTAGGGGCGTGACAGGTTTCGTTGGTCCACAAGGCAGACCACTTCCACTTACTGATGAAGAAGTTGCAAGAATGGGCTTAGAAGAAGTTGCTGTTGAAATTGATTTTACTGTAGGCGACACTGTTCAAATCGTGTCAGGTCCACTTGAATCTTTCGTTGGCGTTGTCACTTCTATTATTGAAAGTCAACAAAAAGTTATGGTTAACGTGGAAATGTTTGGCAGAAAAACAGACGTTGAACTTACGTTTGTTCAAGTAAAAAAAGTTAACGTAGCAGGCGAGCAAGAATAACTTAGGCATTAAGAAAAGTTAACAAAAAAGGCTCAAACGCAGTAAACATTATATAATATATACAAAAAAAGAAAAAACAAACAATCGGCTTTAGGCCGTTGTTATAAAGTGGGAGTTGTGTTAAATCTATTTTACACTGGCACAACGAAAGCACCACCAAATGGAGGAAACAATTATGGCAAAGAAAGTGACGGCAATCGTTAAATTACAACTTCCTGCGGGCAAGGCAACACCTGGTCCACCGGTTGGTTCAACATTAGGTCCTCACGGCATCAACATTCCTGGATTTACAAAGGAATTCAATGCTAAAACACAAGACCAAGCTGGCCTTATAATTCCTGTTGTAATGACAATTTATCAAGACCGTTCGTTCACATTTATCTTGAAGACACCACCAGCACCAGTTCTTATCAAGAAGGCTTGTGGAATTGAAAGCGCAAGTGCAGCACCAAACAAGAACAAGGTTGCAAAGATTACTAAGGCACAAGTTGAAGAAATCGCAAAACTTAAGATGCCAGACCTTAACGCAAACACATTAGAAGCCGCTATCAGTATGATTTCTGGTACAGCAAGAAGTATGGGCGTTGAAGTAATAGACTAAGAACAGAGATAAGTGGGAGGACAAGTTTTGTCCGAACGTACCACAGGAGGTAAAAGAAAAATGAAACACGGAAAAAAATATGTTGATAGTGCAAAAACTATCGAAGCAGCAAAACTTTATGAAGTTAATGAAGCAATTGACATTGTTTTAAATACTGCAAAGGCAAAGTTCGATGAAACAGTTGAACTTCACGTTCGTTTAGGCGTTGACCCAAAACAAGCAGACCAACAAGTTAGAGGCGTTTTAGTTCTTCCTAACGGAACAGGTAAAAACGTAAAAGTTTTGGTTCTTGCAAAAGGCGAAAAAGCAGACCAAGCAAAGGAAGCAGGTGCAGACTTTGTTGGTGCTGAAGAAATGATTCAAAAAATTCAATCAGAAAACTGGTTTGATTATGACGTAATCATCACAACACCAGATATGATGGGTTTAGTTGGTCGTATCGGTAAGGTATTAGGTCCTAAAGGTCTTATGCCAAACCCTAAGTCAGGCACTGTGACAATGGACGTTGTTAAGGCAATTAAAGATACAAAAGCAGGTAAGGTTGAATATAGACTTGACAAAAATGCTATTATCCACTGCGCAATCGGTAAGAAATCTTTCGGCCAAGAAAAGCTTAAAGAAAACTACGAAGCGCTTATGGAAGCAATCGTTAAGGCAAAACCATCTGCAGCAAAAGGTCAATACATTAAGAGCGTTGCACTTGCAAGCACAATGGGACCTGGTGTGAAAATTAATGCTAAAATTTAGTTGACAATTAGATTTTTTAGTGTTATAATCTCAAAGTAAACTAAATAGCCCAAGACAGTAGGTAATATGTAATTGTGATTTATCACAAACCTGCCGAGGCAGATATGAAGAAGTGTAAAACTTGAGTTTATGCCCTTGTGTTCTGTTTCGGAGCGCAAGGGCTTTTTCATTAAATTAAGGAGGTAATAAAATGTCAGCAAACAAAGAGGCTAGAATAGAATTATCTGGCGTTATTAAAGAAAAAATTCAAGAAGCAAAGTCAGTAGTTTTCGTAAAATTTAGTGGCTTAACCGTTGCAGAAGACACAGAACTTCGCCGTGAATTTAGAAAGAACAACGTTGAATATAAGGTTTACAAGAACACCCTTATTAGAAAAGCGTTTGAGTCTTTAGGAATTACCGATTTCAACGACGATTTGAACGGTCCTACAGCTGTTGCTTTCGGTTCTGATGAAACTGGTGCAGCAAAGGTTGTTGTAGATGCATCAAAGAAATATCAAGATAAGGTAGTTGTTAAGAGTGCTTATTTTGAAGAAAAGAGATTAGATGTAAACGGCGTTAAAGCGCTTGCTGCAATTCCATCAAAGCAACAACTTTACGCTATGCTTGCAAGTGCATTACTTGGTGTTCCAAGAGCACTCGCTATTGCGCTTAATCAAGTTGCAGAAAAAAATGCTTAATAGCAAAAAATTATTAAATTAAAAAATTAACCCATTAATAGGAGGAAACAAAAATGGCAGATATTCAAAAAATGTTAGAAGAAATTAAAGGCATGAGCGTTATGGAACTTAACGAACTCGTTAAAGCAATAGAAGAAGAATTTGGTGTAAGTGCTGCTGCATCTATCGCAGTTGCTGCTGCTCCAGTTGAAGCTGCTCCTGCTGCTGAAGAAAAGACAGAATTCAAAGTAGTTCTTAAAGAAGTTGGTGGCAACAAGATTGGTGTTATCAAAGTTATTAAAGAAGTGACAGGATTAGGTCTTGTAGAATCTAAAGCTCTTGCTGAAGATGGCAAGGTAATCAAAGAAAGCGCTTCTAAAGAAGAAGCAGACGCTATGATTGCTAAGTTCAAAGAAGCTGGCGCTACAGTTGTTGCTGAATAATTTTATTTTACTAACAAAAATTAAAAATAAAGTGGACTTAAACTAAAGTCCACTTTTATTTTGTTTAAAATAACTTAACTATTTTTTGATAAAAACAAAAAAACATAAAACTGACAAAAAAAATAGTTAAAAAACAATAAACTAACAAATTAAATACTTGGAAATAGTTTAGTTTTATTGACAAAATATAAAAAAATAGGTAAAATAGTTTTGTATATTAGTTTTCTACATACATTATTGATTTGGAGAATTTTATGAATAAACTTAAAAGATTGTTTATAACCGCAGTTGCGCTTTTGCTATCTTTAGTTTGCGTGTTTGGACTTACTGCGTGTGGTGAAGATATTGACGAAGTTAATATTGGCATTTCAATGTATAACTTTGAAGACGGAGAAATGCAAAACTATTCTTTTGAAATAGAACTTTATCGTCATCTTGCGCCAAAAACTGTTGACGCTATATCTAAATATCTAAAAGACGGTTATTATAACGGTGCAGTTTTCTATAAATACAAAGATTATAAAAACCAAATTATGGTTGGTGACTTAAAGTATGACCCAAACATATCTGAAAACGAAGGCTTTTATTTAGACAAAAAACCTAATATAGAAGGCGAATTTAAGTATGGTGGAACAATAGGTTCTAACTTGAAAAACCAAAAAGGTTCTATCGGGCTTTGGAGAACTTGGGCTACCCAAGACCTCAGTTTTAATCAAGGTAGCACAGGTATGAACACGGGTAGCGCAACTTGGTTTATTCCTAACTATCCTATGGGAACTTATGATGATTATTTCTGTGTTTTTGCTCAATATGACGTAGAAGACGCTGAAAATAAAGAAATGTTAGATGATTTAAACAAGATTTTTGAAGATTCTAATTATCAATCTTACGTAATTTATTACACAGGGGACTACGGCACTAGCGGTGAAAAATTAACTTTTCACTGTGTAAAGGCTGATAAGTTTAACAAAGACAGCATTGATAACTTGTTTGTTGCTAAAGAAAACAGCAGTCAATACGTTTGTTATAATCATTACGAAATACAAGTTCCTATGACAAGTGATGGAATAATCGCTGCACAAATAACAAGCGCAAGTGTAAAATAACTTTTGTAAAAGAAAATGGTTTGGTAAAATTACAAACCATTTTTTAATTTAATTTTAAACAAAACATATAAAGAATAAAAGGTCAGTTATCTGACCTTTTTATATTGCAAATTTTATTATTTTCAACATCAAAACTAAAATAATTTGCATAATATTTGTTTTGGTTTTGGCAAAAAACAAGTCCCACCTCGTCAATGTTTCTAAAATCAGGTGGGGTGAAAACACCTATATATTCGCCAAAAAAACCTTTAAGGTGGTTGGCGTTTTTCTTTAAGTCTTGGCTTAAAAACTCATCTACTATGCCACCAAGCAAAAGTTCTTCTAAAAAAGCATAAGGGATAATATTTTGGTTAAGAGCCTCTATTTTGTAATTTTCATCACGCTCTATTAAAGAGTTTTTAGCACTAAGTTTATTTTCCACAAACTCCCACTCAACCATAAGTTTGTGCTTTGCAATGTCTAAAAACTTGTGGGTGGTTTTTAATCCGTTATCAAAACAAACCTCATCAGTGCTTTTAGAAAAAACGTTTGTTATTTTATCTTCAATCAAAAAGCAAGTTAAAAAATTGTTTTTGCCCAAAAAATGCACGGCTACAAACTGTTTGTTGTCTAATGTAAAAGGAGAGATAACGGCTTGGCAATCGGGGATAAACAAGGTTTGTGCGTAAAAGTCAAAAGGTGTTTCAATAGAAAGTTTAAGCCCGTTTTCTCTAAATACTGTGACAACGGCAAACGGGAATTTTTGCTGAGTGATTATGCTAAAGGGGGCAAGAGATGAAAGGCACATAAAGTTTATAACGTATGCACCTTTTAAGTCGGTTATAATAATTCCATCTGGTGGATTGTTTAGAAAATTGCTGTTAAGCATAAAGTTTATAGGGTATTCGGTTCGATTTAATGGACAAACTTCAATAAAAGAATTATCTAATAAATCGAACTTCTTTGTGGCTCTATCAATCTTGCCACCATACACACCGTTGATTTTTATTACTGCAGGAAACTCTGAAATAAAATAATATCGCATTATATTAAAAGGTATGTATAATTTAACTTTATTATGTCAATAATTTACACACAAACAATTTAAGGGGGAGCTATGGATAAGATTTATGGTTATAAACAAAAAGACATTATAGGGCTTGCTGATTATTTAATGCAAAAAGGAGATAGGTCGCTTTCAAGCGTGTTTGAACAATACGGCGCTATTCACGGCAAGGCAAAAGGAACGGTAAGAAATTTATATTACGCTTTGGCTAAAAAGAGCAATCAAGACCCAGAATTTTGCCAAAAATACTTAAATGGCAGGCCTATAAAAATCAGCAAAGGTATTGAGTTTAATGAGGACGAAGAAAGAGAGTTGATTAAAACAATTCTTTGCTCTAAAACGGGTGGAAAGTCGGTTAGAGCAATTATTATGCAGATGGCTGGTGGTGACGCAAAAACAGCACTTAGATATCAAAACAAGTATAGAAATGCGATTAAACACAAGCCTAAATTAGTTTCTGAAATAGTTAAAGAAATTGAAAACGAAGGCAAAACCGTTAACTTTAATTTTGAAAAGAAAGAAAGTTCAACTATTATAAGCGAACACCAGTTTGATAGGCTTAAGTTTGAAATAGATGGACTTGTTCAAAGAATAGCAAATAAAATCAAAAAGGAAAACGAATATCTTAAGCAAAGAATAGGCTTTTTGGAAAGTGAAAACCTTAAACTTATTGCACTTTTGTATGGCAATGAGAGTGTGGGAGATGCGCAAAAATTTTTCAAATTAAAACCAAAAAAACAGTTTATAAATTAGATAATAATATAAATTTTGCCCTAACCAAAAATATCTTTTAGTTTGGGCATTTTTTGTTTGACAAAAGCGCAATATATGTATATAATATCAATTGCAACCAAAATAGTTGCAATTGAGGGAAAAGCAATAAATGAAACTATCATCAAAAACGCATTATGGGCTTATGGCTTGCCATATTTTGGCAAAAAACTATCCTGATGAGTTAGTAAGCGCAAGCATGCTAGAAAAGAATATTGCCGTTTCGGGCAAGTATTTAGAAAAGATATTAAGAATGCTGTCAAGCCGTGGCATTGTGTGTGCTAATCGTGGCGCAAACGGTGGATATTTTCTTTCTAGAGCGCCAAAAGATATTACCATTGGCGAAGTGGTTAGGGCGCTTGAAGATGATATGGAAATTATAGAGTGCGTAAGCAAAGATAGCAAATGTAAGTGCTGTCCAACAAGTAATGTTTGGAAAAAACTTTATGATGGAATAAACGAACTTTTGGATGGTATGAACTTAGAGCAAATGATAAAAGGTGAACTAAGGTAAAGGAGAGTAAATGAACAAACCTATATATTTTGACCACGCTGCAACAACACCTGTTTGCAAAGAAGCGTTAGAAAAAATGTTGCCATACTTTACTGATGTGTTTGGAAACCCAAACAGTCAGCACGCGTTTGGCAGAGAAAGTGCAAAGGCTGTTGATGGGGCAAGAGATAGCATTGCAAAAATAATAAACTGCAAACCGAACGAACTTTATTTTACGGCTGGTGGCACGGAAAGTGATAACTGGGCGCTTAGAGGGGTTGCAAATGCTTATAAAGAAAAAGGCAACCACATTGTAATAAGCCCAATTGAGCACGCTGCAATGATAGAAACTGCAAAGGCGCTTAAAAAAGAAGGCTTTGACATTGAGTTTATGAAGGTTGATGAATATGGCTTTGTTGACTTAGAACACTTAAAGAGCATAGTTAAAAAAGGCACGATTTTTGTTGGCTGTATGCTTGCTAATAACGAAGTGGGCACTATTGAGCCAATAAAAGAGATTGCACAAATAGCGCATTCTGTTGGTGCAATTTGCTTTACTGATGCCGTTCAAGCCGCAGGCGTTTTAAAAATTGACGTTAAAGATTTAGGCGTTGACCTTATGAGCATGAGTTCTCATAAGATTTATGGGCCAAAGGGCGTGGGTGCGTTATATATTAGAAACGGTGTAAAGGTTCAAAGCATTTTAACCGGTGGACACCAAGAAAGAACAAAGCGTGGTGGAACAACAAACGTTGCTGGCATTGTTGGTTTTGCCGCGGCGTTTGAAATTGCCGATAAGGAAATGCAAAAGAATTTTGAATACGTATCCCATTTAAGAGACCACTTTATTGATAGAGTGCTTAGCGAAGTGCCATTTGTTAAACTTAACGGACCAAGAGAAAATAGACTTCCTGCAAACGCAGACTTTTCGTTTAAGTTTATAGAAGGCGAATCAATTTTATTTAGCCTAGATTTGGCAGGCATATGCGTATCGTCAGGCTCGGCATGTTCATCAGGCTCGTTAGAACCATCACACGTATTGCTTAGTTTAGGTCTTCCAGAAGAACTTGCACACGGCTCAATAAGATTTTCGTTTGGCAAGCACAACACTATAGAAGAAGTTGACTATGCAGTTGACACGATTAAAACGGCAGTTTCTAGACTTAGAGAAATGTCACCGTTATTTAAAAGCGAAGGAGAAATTAAGTATGTATAATGAAAAGGTAATGCAAGCGTTTCAAAACCCAAAAAACGTTGGAGAAATAGAAAATGCAAGTGGCGTTGGAACTGTTGGTAATGCAAGTTGTGGCGACATTATGCAAATTTCATTAAAAATTGAAAATGATATTATCGTTGATGCAAAGTTTAAAACTTTTGGCTGTGCTGCAGCAATTGCAACAAGTTCCACTGCAACAGATATGATTATTGGCATGACCATTGAAGAAGCACTAAAAGTCACAAACAAAAAGGTTGTTGAATGCTTGGGTGGTCTTCCATCACAAAAAATCCACTGCTCAGTTTTGGCAGAAGAAGCAATTAAAAAAGCAATAGAAGATTATATGGCAAAAAAGAACGCCTAAGCGCGTCTAAACTCCGTTATGCGTCGTTTCTGCTCTGCGAGTTGACTTCAACAAACATGCATAAAACCGACAAAATTCGTACATAATAACCTTAAAAGGGGGAGTTATGGACGATAAATTTTTGTGTGGAATGCTACTTGGCGTTTTAGGTGGCGCAGTTTTAGCAACAAATTCAGCAAAGGCTCGCCAAATGGTTAGAGACGGGCAAGAGCAAGTTAAACAAAAGGTTGAAGACATGACAAAATCAACCAAAAAGAATAATCAAGACTAATTATAAAATGGCAGTGGTAATCACTGCCATTTTTATTTTAAAATAATTGCATTATTTGTTAAAAATATGTTATAATAAAAAAGTGGAAAGATTCTTATGTTTAGATATAGGCGATAAAAGGATAGGCGTTGCCGTTTCAGACCCGTTTAACACTTATGCTTTGCCAGTTGAAACCTATAACAGAAAAAACCTTAAAACCGATTTAGAGCATATTGCTTTTTTGGTTAAAGAAAAAGGTATTTCGGCACTTGTTTGTGGACTTCCCGTTAACTTTGACGGCACGGATTCTATTCAAACAACTCGTGCAAAGTTTTTTATTGACAAACTTTCTGAACTTCTTAAAATTGAAATTTTTTCGGTTGATGAAAGATGCACTTCTATTGAAGCCGAAGAAACCTTGATTTCGCAAGGCAAGAGCAGGGAGGAGCGAAAGCAGTTTGTTGATAGTTTGGCTGCCACATCTATCTTGCAAGGATTTTTAAACGATAAAAATAGAAAGATAAATAAAGGAGATGTAAAAATGAGCGATAAAGAAAAGAACTGCACTTGTGGTTGCGATGATAGTTGCGACTGCGAACACGAACATGAACACGATTGCGACTGCGATTGCCAATGCGAAGATGAAATTGTTGAACTTACAACAGAAGACGGCAAAAAACTTAAGTTCTATTTTGTTGGAACAATAGAATATAAGGGCAAAAACTATTCTGCTTTTGAACCTGCTGAACAAATTGATGGTATTGAAGATGATGACCTTATCATTTTTGAACTTTCTGGCGACGATGAAGAAACAGCAGACCTTCTTCCTGTAGAAGATGAAGCACTTTTAGACGAAGTGTTTGAAGAATTCTGCAGATTACTAGAAGAAGACGAAGCAGCAGAAGAAGCAATGAGTTTAGAAGCTGATAAATAGTAAATAAAATCATTAGAAAGAAACAGTGAAAAACGCTGTTTCTTTTTTTTACAAAAATTAGCAAAAAACATGGCTAAGTGTGATAGCATAACAAGAAATGTTAGTTATTAACAAATAAAAAAAATATTTTAAAAAAATGTTTAAAATTTTCAAAAAACAGTGAAAATAACTTTACAAATCCTGTCGAATAATGTATATTATTACTGTCAAAAGGAAAGAGCCGTTTTGACATTGAAATTACTCATCATTTTCCCCCTTATCATATATTATTCAGGAAGCAGTAACTAGTAGTTATTGCTTTTTGAATTTTAAAAAACAAACTGCTAAAAAGTGCAAATAATTAACACAAAGCCTGCTTCCTTCTCATACGCTTGCGCTCCTGAGTACTAAGTCCATCAAGAAGGCTAGGCAAAGGCGTGCAGGAAGCAGTAACTAGTAGTTATTGCTTTTTGAATTTTAAAAGCAAAATAGGTAAAATTTGTAAATATTTCACACAAGCCACGATACTTCTCATACGCAATTAAAACTTAAAAAAGAAAAGAGTCGTTTGCTTATTTTTATAAAAATATAAAAAACTTATAAAAAACAGTTGACTTTATCACTTTAGCGTGCTAAAATGATAAAGCAAAAAACAATTAGGCTATAAAATTAATTTGCAAAAGGGATAACGATTATGGAAAATTTTGATATTAAAAAATTTGATGGATTTTTTAATGCCATATTAAAATTAAAAAGCACAGATGAGTGCAGAAGGTTTTTTGAAGACGTATGCACTATTAAAGAACTTGAAGACATTTCGCAAAGGTTAGAAGTTGCCACGCTTTTAAGCGAAGGAAAGAACTATCAAGAAGTTTCAAAGGCAACGGGCGCAAGCACTGCAACGATAAGCAGGGTAAACAAGTGTTTGCAATACGGAAAAAACGGATATCAAATTGTGCTTAAGTAAATAAGGAAAGGAAGTGTAATATGAATTTAGATTTAGTTTTAAGAGATGATGAAAGGGCAATTTTCAAACTTCGCTCACTTTACGGCAAGTATGGTTATTCTCAATATAAGATGAGCAAGTTTGAAGAATATGATTTATACGCTTTAAATAAAGAATTTTTAGTTTCTGATAACATTATAACCTTTACTGACACAGATGGCAAACTTATGGCGCTTAAGCCAGACGTCACCTTGTCAATAATAAAAAATGGCGCAGATAATAAAAAAAGCGTTCAAAAAGTTTTTTATAACGAAAACGTTTATAGGGTTTCTAAAGGCACAAAGTCTTTTAAGGAAATTATGCAAACGGGTTTAGAATGTGTGGGAAACGTTGACGACTATAACATTTTAGAAGTTGTAATGCTTGCAATAAAGAGTTTAGAAATTATTTCAAGTGAATACGTTTTAGACTTATCTAACCTTGATATTTTAAACGCAATATTTGATAAGGCAAACCTATCAACAAGCGCTAGGAAACAGATTATCGGATATCTTTCACAAAAAAACGTTAAAGGGGTTGAAAGTGTTTGCCAAAAAGAAAACCTTTCAAAAAACGATACTGAACTATTAAAGACATTAGTTTTAACGTATGGTTCGCCAAAAAAGATAGAAATGTCATTAAAAGAGTTTGACCTTGACCAAAACACAAAGAGTGCTATGGAAAAACTTTTTAATCTTGTAAACGACCTTGTTGAACTAGGGCTTGGCGACAAAATAAATATTGACTTTTCGGTTGTAAACGACTTAAATTATTATAACGGTTTGGTGTTTAAGGGTTTTGTAAGTGGGCTTGCAACAAGCATTTTGTCAGGTGGGCAATATGATAACCTTATGCAAAAAATGAATAAGAAATCACGTGCAATAGGTTTTGCCGTATATCTTGATGAACTTTCAAAACTTAAATCAGACAAAAAAGAATATGACGTGGATATTGCTGTAGAGTATGGTGATGCGCCAAACAAACAAGTTTTAGAAGTGGTTGATAAACTTATAAAACAAGGCAATAGCGTGCTTGCAGAAAAACAAATTTCAAAAGACGTTAGATATAAACAGATAATTAAACTATAGGAGAAAGACAAGTGAAAACTATGCTTAATATTGCCTTGCCAAAAGGAAGACTTGGCGAAAAGGTTTACGATATGTTTGAAAAGGCAGGATTTCCTTGCCCAGCAATAAAAGAAAATAACAGAAAACTTATATTTGAAAACCAAGAAGTAGGGGTAAGATATTTTTGGGTTAAACCATCAGACGTTGCAATTTACGTAGAGCGTGGCGCAGCCGATATAGGCGTTGCCGGCAAAGATATTTTGCTTGAATATAACCCAGACGTGTATGAACTTTTAGATTTAAATATCGGCAAATGCGACATGGCTGTTGCTGCTAAGGCAGACTTTAAAGACGATAGAACAAAAACGCTAACAGTTGCAACCAAGTTTGCAAGCATTGCCAAAGCATATTACTCTAGCCGTGGCAGAGAGATAGATATTATTCACCTTAATGGCTCTATTGAACTTGCGCCAATACTTGAACTTTCAGACGTAATAGTTGATATAGTTGAAACGGGTGCAACCTTAAAAGAAAACAAACTAGAAGTTGTTGAGAAATTTTTGCCAATTTCAGCAAGGCTTATTTCAAACAAAGTTAGTTTTAAGTTTAAGGGTGAAATTATAGAAAAAATCATAAGCAAGTTATCAATGCAAACGGAGAAATAATATGATTAAAATATTTAAAGAGGGTGTAAATACAAGAGAAGAAATTTTCTGCCCTGCTAAAACAAAGGTTGACGTAGAACAAATTGTTAGTGATATTATTCAAAACGTAATAAAAAATGGCGACAAAGCACTTTTTGAATACGCTTTAAAGTTTGACAAGGCAAATCTTACAAGTTTAGAAGTTAGCAAAGAAGAAATAAATAGTGCTTTAGAAAATGCGGATAAAGAATTTTTAAGAATTTTATATAGGGCAAAACAAAATATTTGGGAATTTCACCAAAAACAATATAGAGAAGGCTTTGAAATAAGAAAAGAAAATGGTATAATTTTAGGGCAAAAGGTAATTCCTATTGAAAAAGTGGGGTTATACGTTCCTGGTGGCACAGCCTCTTATCCATCAACCGTTTTAATGGATGCAATTCCAGCAAAAATTGCAGGGTCAACTAAAATTGTAATGGTCACTCCACCAGACAAGAACGGAAACGTTAATCCTGACATTTTAGTTTCGGCTTATGTTGCTGGTGTAGATAAGATTTATAAAGTAGGTGGCGCTCAGGCAATAGCAGCGCTTGCTTATGGAACTGAAACAATAGAAAAAGTTGATAAAATAGTAGGGCCGGGCAACGCTTTTGTTGCAACGGCAAAAAAACAAGTTTTTGGCAAAGTTTCTATTGATATGATTGCAGGGCCAAGCGAAATTATGGTTGTGGCAGATAAGAATAACGATGCAAAGTGCATCAGTGCAGACCTATTATCGCAAGCCGAACACGATAAACTTGCATCTGCCGTGCTTATCACAGATAGTGAAGAACTTGCTTATAAGGTTAGAGATGAAATTGAAGTTCAACTCGCTAAACTAGATAGGAGTGAGATTGCAAGAACTTCTATTGATGATAACGGCAAGATTATTATTGCAAAGGATATTGAAAGCGCAATTGCACTTGCAAACGAAATTGCGCCAGAACACTTAGAACTTGCTATTTCAAACGCTTACGATTACGTTGATAAAATTAAAAACGCCGGCTCAGTGTTCCTTGGAAAGTATTGTCCAGAAGCACTTGGCGACTATATGGCAGGGTTAAACCACACCCTTCCAACAAGTGGTACGGCAAGGTTTTCAAGCCCACTTTCAGTTGATGATTTTATCAAAAAGATGCAATACGTGTATTACACGAAAGACGCGCTAAAAGATATTTATAAAGACATTGACTATTTTGCAAACAAAGAAGGATTATCGGCACACGCAAAGAGTGCTAGCATTAGGTTTGAAGAAAATGAGTAAATTTTTAAATCAAAGAATAAGCAGTTTAACACCTTACGAGCCAGGCGAACAGCCAAAGCAAAGGGAATATATTAAACTAAACACAAACGAATCGCCTTTTCCACCATCAAAAAAGGGTTTAGAACTTACCCAAAAAGAGGCCGAACTGTCACACTTATATCCAGACCCAAACTGCACACAGTTAACCAAACTTTTGGCTAAGGTACTTGGCGTTAAGGAAAATCAAGTGTTATTAACAAACGGTTCTGATGAAATCTTAAACTTTGCATTTATGGCATATTGCGACCAAAATACACCAGCCGTTTATAGCGACATTACTTATGGTTTTTATAAGGTGTATGCAAAACTTCACGGTGTGGAAAGCAAGGTTATTCCACTAAAAGAAGATTTTTCTATTGATATTGAAGACTATATAAAAGAGCAAGGCACGGTTATAATTGCAAACCCAAACGCGCCTACAGGACTTTTACTTTCATTAGAGCAAATAGAAAGGCTTGTAAAGTCAAATACCGATAGGGTGGTAATCATTGACGAAGCGTATATAGACTTTGGTGGGAAGAGTGCAGTTAGCCTTGTGGATAAATATGATAATTTGCTTGTCACACAAACATTTTCAAAATCACGCTCGCTTGCAGGTGCAAGGCTTGGTTTTGGTGTGGCAAATGAAAAAATTATTGCCGACCTTATGCGCATTAAATATTCAACTAATCCATACAACGTTAACAGACTTACTCAAGCAATGGGCATGGGCGCGCTTTTAGACAATGAGTATTTTGAAGAAAACTGCAAGCAAATTATTAAAAACAGACAGTTCACTAAATCCGAACTTGAAAAACTAGGATTTGTTGCGACAGATTCAATGGCAAACTTCTTGTTTGCAAAAACTGATAAAATAGATGGAAAAAATCTTTATCTTAAATTAAAAGAAAAGGGCATTTTAGTAAGGCATTTTGATAGCGATAGGATAAGAGAATATATTAGAATTACGGTTGGAAGCAGTGTTCAAATGCAAACGTTTATTGACACCGTTTCTAGCATTTTGGAGGAATTATGAGAAAGGCAGACATTAAAAGAAAGACAGGTGAAACAAACATCAGTTTAAGTCTTAATCTTGATGGAAGTGGCAAGGGCGATATTCAAACAGGTTGTGGGTTTTTGGACCACATGCTATCGCTTTTTAAAAAGCACGGAAGTTTTGACCTTACTGTTAAGGCTAAGGGCGACACATACGTTGATTATCACCACACGGTTGAAGACGTTGGCATAAGCCTAGGTCAAGCATTTAAAAATGCGCTTGGCGATAAGGCTGGTATCGTTAGATATGGCGACACAACATTGCCTATGGACGAAGCGCTTATTTTAACTGCTGTTGACATTTCAGGCAGAGGTTTTTTTGTTCAAGATATAAACATCACGGCAAATAAGGTTGGCGATTTTGACACCGAACTTGTAAACGAGTTTTTAATTGCGTTTAGTTATAATGCAGGCATTACATTACACGTTCGTCAAATCACTGGCTCAAACGCTCACCACATTATTGAAGGCATTTTTAAAAGCCTTGCAAGAACGCTTAAAAAAGCAGTTGCTATTGACAGTGCGCTAGGTGGGGCAATACCTTCAACAAAAGGAGTTCTTTAATGGTTGCAATTGTTGATTATGGCGTGGGCAACTTGTTTTCTCTTGTAAGTTCATTTTCAGCAATAGGTGAAGAAGTAGTTGCAACTAGTGATGCCAGCATAATAAAAAAAGCCGATAAAATAATATTGCCAGGTGTTGGCGCTTTTGAAGACGCTTCTAAAAAACTTTTTGAAAGTGGTTTAGCAGACGTGGTTATTGAGCAGGCAAAATTAGGAAAACCACTTCTTGGAATATGCCTTGGCATGCAACTTTTATTTGAGAAAAGTTTTGAATATGGCGAGCATAAGGGTTTAGGTCTTATTAAAGGTCAAATTAAACCTATAGAGGACGTTATCCCTAAGGGATATAAAATTCCACATATCGGTTGGAACAGCCTTAATTTTGTTAAAAAAGACAGCAAGTTATTTAAGAATATAAACGATGGCGACCACGTGTATTTTGTGCACTCTTATTATGCTTCAGATTGCGAAAATAGTGTTAATGCAACGGCAGAATACGGCGTACCACTTACTGCTAGCGTAGAAAGTGGCAACGTTTATGGCTGTCAATTTCACCCAGAAAAGAGTGGCGAGGTTGGACTAAATATTTTAAGGGCATTTTGCCAAATGGAGAAATAAAAGATGAAACTTTTTCCAGCAATCGACCTATTTGACGGCAAAGCCGTTAGACTTTATAAGGGCGATTATGAAAAAATGACAATATATAGCGAAAATCCACACGAGATTGCACTTGACTTTTATAATAAAGGTGCTTTCTTTATGCACGTTGTAGATTTAGAAGGCGCTAAAAATGGTGGCACACCAAACCTAGAAACAATAAAAAAGATTGTTTCTTCAACACCAGCCTTTGTTGAAGTTGGTGGTGGGATTAGAAGCCTTGAAGTTATAAAAACTTATATAGATGCAGGCGTTAATAGGGTGATTTTAGGCACTTCAGCCGTCACAGACCCACAGTTTTTAAGTGATGCAGTAAACAACTTTGGCGATAAAATTGCCGTAGGTGTGGACATTAAAGACGGGTTTGTGGCAATTAAAGGTTGGACGGAAAAATCTGGCTTTACAGGCTTAGAATTTTGCAAAAAAATGCAAGAAATGGGCGTTAAAACCATAATTTGCACAGATATTAGTAAAGACGGGGCAATGCAAGGCACAAATCACGACTTATATAAAACGCTTAAAGAAAACCTAGACGTTCAAATTATAGCATCTGGTGGCGTGTCAAGTATTGATGACATTAAAAGGCTTAAGGATTTAGACATATATGGTGCTATTATAGGTAAGGCGTATTACACGGGCGATATTGACCTAAAAGAAGGATTAAAGGTGGCAAGATGATTACAAAACGAATTATTCCTTGTTTAGACGTTAAAAATGGACGCGTTGTAAAAGGCGTAAACTTTAGTGGGCTTTCAGACGTGTCGTCGCCAATAGAACTTGGCAAGTATTATAGTGATAACGGCGCAGATGAACTTGTGTTTTATGACATAACGGCGTCTTTTGAGGGCAGAGAACTTTTTACCGATATACTAAAAGAAGTTGCCAAGACTATCTTTATTCCACTAACAGTTGGTGGGGGCATAAACACCCTTGATGACTTTGATAGAGTGCTAAAGTGTGGCGCTGATAAGGTAAGCGTAAACTCGGGCGCTATAAAAAACCCTAACCTAATTTATGATGCTGCAAAAAGGTATGGAAATCAATGTGTGGTATTATCGGTTGATGCCAAAAGAGTGGGCGATAAGTTTTTGGTGTTTGCTAAGGGTGGCAGAGAAAACACAGGCATTGATATGATAGACTGGATAAAGCGTGGTGTGGACAACGGCGCTGGTGAAATTGTGCTTAATTCAATTGATACTGACGGCGTTAAAGGTGGCTTTGACATAGAAATGCTAAAAAAGGTTTGCAAGTGCGTTAGCGTGCCCGTTATAGCATCTGGTGGCGCTGGAAACGAACAGCATTTTATAGATTTATTTAAGACTCTACCAAACGTAGATGCAGGGCTTGCGGCATCTATATTCCATTTTGGGCAAGTAAAAATTAATGAACTTAAAGAACAATTAAGAAAAAATAATATTCCTGTTAGAATATAAAAAAGGACGAAAAGTTATGATAAATATTGAACAATTAAAATTTGACAAAGATGGACTTATCCCAGCAATAGTGGTTGACGCTATTTCTAAAAAGGTGTTGACTTTAGCGTATATGAATAAAGAAAGTTTGCAAGTTTCTATGGAAAAAAACTTAACTTGTTTTTATTCTAGGTCAAGAAAAGAACTTTGGCTTAAGGGCGAAACAAGTGGCAATTATCAACATATCGTGTCGATTACTGCTGATTGCGATAATGACGCCTTAGTTGTTATGGTTGAAAAAGACGGCCCTGCTTGTCACCTAGGCACAGATAGTTGTTTTAACAACCGTTTATATGAAAATGATGACAGAAAAGAATTTTCTTATGAGGCGCTTTTTGAACTTATTAAGGGCAGAAAAGTAGACAAGAAAGAAGGTTCTTACACAACATATCTATTTGAAAAAGGCTTAGATAAAATTCTAAAAAAAGTTGGCGAAGAGTGCACCGAAGTTATTATTGCAGCAAAAGCAAATGATAAAAAAGAAACTATTTATGAAATTGCAGACCTTTGCTATCACACCTTAGTTCTTATGATAGAGGCTGGCATCTCGCTTGAAGATATCCACCGTGAACTTTCTTCTCGCCACGTGATTGACCACAAAATCAAACAGGAGAAAATGACTAAATGAGTTTTGTTATAGATAAACAAGACTTGCCATATATAGACCTTCATATGCACACAAATTATTGTGACGGCAAAGACGCTCCAGAGCAAATGGTTTTAAGTGCAATAGAAAAGGGGTTAAAGGTGGTGGGGATAACTTGCCACTCTTACACACATTTTGAAGAAGGCTGTTCTATAACGCCACAAAACGAAAAAGAATTTATTGAAGAAATAAATAGGCTAAAAGAAAAGTATTTGGGTAAAATCAAGGTGCTTTGTGGCATTGAGTGGGATTTATGCACAACTTCAAGCGTGGGCGAGTATGATTATGTAATCGGCTCTATGCACTACTATAAGCGTGGAAACGAATATTATCCCGTTGACAAAAGCAAAAAAGATTTTATAGAAAGCGTAAATACTTTGTTTAATGGCGATTATTATTCGGCGTGCGAAGAATATTATCAAAACATATCTAAAATAGTAGAAAATACAAATTGCGACATAATAGGTCATATTGATTTGGTGACAAAGTTTAACGAGGGCAATAATTTGTTTGATGAAAACAATAATAGGTATGTTTTAGCATATAAAAAGGCTGTGGATAGCCTTGTTAAATTTGACAAGCCTTTTGAAATTAACACAGGGGTAATTTCAAGGGGGTATAGGCTAGAGCCATATCCATCAAAACAAGTTTATAATTATATAAAAAGCAAGGGTGGAAAGTTTATTCTTTCAAGCGACAGCCACTCAAAAGAAAATATCGCTTTTGAGTTTGATAAATGGCAAGAGTTGATTTAGTTTATTATGGCAAATTGGTTAGATAGCACGTTTTATAATTTTGATACGCAATTTTTCGTTTTTTTAAACGGACTTGAAAAGGTGGCAGGTGGCTTTTTAACGCCATTTTTTAAGTTTGTGTCTTTCTTTGGCGAAGGTGGTTTATTTTTAATCATCTTATCCATTTTTCTCATGCTATTTTCAAAGACAAGAAAAACAGGGCTGTCTATGCTACTTGCAATCGGCGTGGGAGCATTATTTACTAATGTAATTTTGAAAAATGCAGTTGCAAGAATAAGACCGTTTTATCAAGATGAACTATATGCATCTTTTTGGCAAAGTGCAGGCGCTACTATGGTTAAAGAATATTCCTTTCCATCAGGGCATACAACAGTTGCAATGACAAGTATGACAGCGCTCTTTTTATCATCTAATAACAAAAAGAAAAGTTGGACAGCGTTTATATTCGTTGTGCTAACAGCGTTATCTAGAACGTATCTAATAGTTCATTATTTAACCGACGTTTTAGCAGGCATTATAGTTGGTGGTATTGCTGGAATAATAGGATATTTCCTTTGCAAATATTTTTATAGTTTGTTTAATAAATACAGCAAAAACAAATTTTGTGCATTTATGCTAAACGCTGATATTAAAAACTTAATAAAAAAAGATAAAGTGTAAAAGTGGAGAAAACTCCACTTTTATTTTTATATTTAGAAGTATAAAAAAATCATATATTGTCGAAATAGCGCATAAAATTTATTATTCTAATTTTTGGGGGAATAATAATTTGTGCGAGGATATTAAACAAAGAATAATAAAAGAAGCAGAATACATTGCAAAAACTAACGCAACTGTTAGAGAGACAGCACAGGTGTTTCATTTTAGCAAATCAACCGTTCATAAAGACGTTTCTGAAAGGCTTAAAACTGTTGATAAAGAATTATATAAAAAAGTTAAAAAAGTGTTAGAAAAAAACCTTAGCGAAAGGCATATTCGTGGAGGCCTTGCAACAAAGAGAAAATATCAAAGCAAAACATAATAAAAAGTTTTATTATAACAATTGACAAAACTAGTAAAATTTATTATACTTTAAATGTAAAATACCTAAACTAAAAGGTGCGCCTGATAGCGAAGGGGACTAAAAAAAGGAATTTGCAAGGCAAGTGGCCTTGTTTAATCACGTTCCTCCCTTTTGCCATGCGAAAGGGAGTTATTTTTTTTGTAAGGTTTTTCACTTCGCATAGCCGAATTTTAATGAGAAAAAAACTGCAAAATCCTATTTGTTTTTTCTCATTAAACCATTTTATTATTCGGCTATTCTCAGTTCAAAAGCCTATAATCTCTTAGAATTTAATAGGTGCAAACATATCAAAGGAGAAAAATATGAAGAAAGTTTTAACTTTAATTTTAAGCGTTTTGCTATCCACAGTGGCTGTGTTTGGCAGTGCTTGTGCTAAAGAGCCAGAAAAAGATAAGGTAAATATTAAATATTATCAAGATGGCTCTAAAGTTGTTCAATCTATAATGGGTGGCAATGAAACCATAGGCCTTGTTCCAGAGCCAGCAGCAACCAACCTTGAAGCAAAATATTTACAGCAAAAGGGCAAGGCGCTTTATAGATTAGACTTACAAGAACTTTATGATAGCGAGACACAGGCATATCCACAAGCCGTTTTAATGGTTAAGAAAAGTGTTTTGCAGGCTAATCCAAACTTAGTTAACACGCTACAAACAAAAATTACAGAAAGTGCAAGTTGGATAAAGCAAAACGTATCAAGTGCAGTTAGTGCAGTAAACGGCAAGGGTGGCTCAACCTTAAACGCACAAACCTTATCAGAAAAAGCGATTGATGGTTGCAAAATTTATTGGGAAAGTGCTTCAGACGCTAAAACTTCGGTTAAAAACTATATAAATAAGATAGTTGAAATTGATAGTGCTAAAGCAAGTGCTGTAAGTGATGATTTTTTCTACTCAGGGGTAGAAAGCACGGCAAGTCAAAAAGAAAGTTATACCTTTATGGCGCCAGACGGCGCGCCTGCTTTGGCTATTGCAAAACTCATTTATGATAACGACAATTTGGGAACGGGAAAAAGCGTTAATTACAGCGTGCTTTCATCAACTTTAGTTATGCCAAACCTATCTAGTGGAAGTGCTGATATTATCGTTGCGCCTGTAAACGCAGCAAGCATGCGTTATAACACAAACGGAAACGAATACGTTATGGTTGCAGTTATTACTCACGGAAACTTTTATATTATAAGCACAACTGAAATTTCGGTTAATGACTTAAAAGATAAGCAAGTTGCAGTTCCAAACCAAGGCGCTGTGCCAGACTGGACTTTCAAAATGGTTTTAGAAAAATTTAATTTAACATATTTAACAGTTGAATAATGAAAAAGATAAACAAACTTTTCAACTTAATATTACCGATATTTACAATAGGCTTTTTGCTTATTATATGGTCGATGGTTGCCAAAATAGAAGACAACGAATACGTTGTGCCAACCGTGTCTAACACAATAAAAGAATTTGGCTTGTTATTTGGTGAAAAAAAGTTTTATATTGCGCTTTGGGGGACGCTAATTCGCAGTATAATAGCCTTTTTGCTCTCTTTTTTAATATCTTTTGTTCTAGCATATTTGGCAAGCAAAAAGCTATGGACAGAAAAACTTATTTTGCCTATAATAAGCATAACAAGAACGCTTCCAACAATTGCTATTGCGTGGCTACTTCTATTTTGGACGAACAATCAAGTTGCGCCGGTTGTTATAACCATGCTGGTTGTTCTTCCTACCTCTTATACGCAGATTAAGGGCGCGTTAGAGTTTGTAAACAAAACTACCATAGAAGCAGGCAAAGTTGATGGTGCCGGCTGGTTAAGTTTATTTTTTAAGATTGAACTTCCACAAATAGCCCCTGAACTTTATAGTGTAATCGGCAGTGGGCTTGCCCTAAATTTTAAGTTAATGGTTGCTGCAGAAGTTTTAAGTGCAACGCTTAAATCTTTGGGAAATATGATAATTTTAGCAAGTCCGTTTGAAGTGGCAAGAACGCTTGGGCTAACTTTGGTTGTGTTGATTTTAGGGCTTATAGTAGAGTTTTTATTTAATAAACTTTCAAAAAAGTCAGCAAATTGGCAAAAATAAAGCAAGGTGCAGTAGGTGGCGCTCATTAATAATTTATTTGAAAATAAGTTTTTATTGATTATAAAGGCTAAGGAAAGTTTTTCGTTAGCCTTTTTTATTTATTAAAATGGAATTTGTATTGACAAAATTAGCCTACTTTGATAAAATAATATCTAAGTTAAATTTTTAATTTAAGATATAAGGAAAAATATGCCGAGATATAAAATTGCAGACATAGTTTTCAGTGTGGAACTAAAGTATGACTACACTAAAATTTTGTGCAAAGATTATGAATACTTTGGGCAAGAGCAAGATGCTTTTAGTTTTGAGCCAACAGAGCAAGATGTTTTGAAAGAAAAGCAAAAATTGCCTGATTATCCAGAACCATTTTTAGAAAGTTTGGTTGTTTATAGAAAACTTTGCGAATATTGCTTAGAAAATGCAGACGGTATTATTTTTCATTGTAGCGCAATAAAGGTTGAAGACGGTGCGTATTTATTTACAGCGCCATCTGGCACAGGCAAGTCAACACACACAAGGCTTTGGAGAGAACTTTTAGGTGATAAAGCCGTTATGATAAACGACGACAAGCCTATCATTAGGCTTATAGGTGATGAGTTTTACGTTTATGGCACACCGTGGATGGGCAAGCATAACATAGGAAATAATGTTCGTGCCAAACTTAAGGCAATTTGCAAAATACGCCAAGAAAAAGAAAATGTTATACAAAAAATTAGCCCAGCGCAAATGCTTCCTGTAATATTAAATCAAACAATAAGACCAAACAAAATTGAAATTATGGATAAACTTTTGGGTTTGATAGAAAAATTGCTAGATAACGCGGGGTTATATTCGCTTGGTTGCAATATTTCAAAAGAGGCTGCCGAACTATCTTACGGCGCTATGGTGCAAGGGGAAAACAATGAAAATTAAAGAAGGCTTTATTTTAAGAGAAATTGCAGGAAGTTATATAGTAGTTGCCGTTGGAGATGCTGTAAAAAGTTTTAACGGTGTTATAAGTTTAAATCAAACGGGTGCTTTTTTGTGGAAAGCGCTTGCTGACGGAGGGGACGAAAACACTTTGCTTAAGGCACTGCTTGATGAATACGACGTAGAAGAAGAACTTGCAAAGCGAGATATAGCATTATTTCTTGCAAAACTTAAAAGTGCAAACTTATTGGTATAACGAAAGAAGGTTATTATGGAAAAAAAGGGATTTGACAACGCAAAATATTTAGAAATGCAATCGGCAAAGATACTAGAGCGAATTGCAATGTTTGGTGGAAAACTTTATTTAGAGTTTGGTGGAAAACTTTTTGATGACTATCACGCATCAAGGGTTCTTCCTGGTTTTGAACCTGACAGTAAGATTAAAATGCTTTCTCAACTTAAAGACCAAGCAGAAATTTTAATTGTAATAAATTCAAGCGATATAGAAAAGAACAAACAGCGTAGTGACCTTGGCATTACGTATGACGTTGACGTTTTAAGACTTATTGACATATTTTTGCAAAAGGACTTTTACGTTGGAAGTGTTGTTTTAACCAAGTTTAAATATCAACCAAGCGCAATTGCATTTCAAAAGCGCTTAGAAATGCGTGGCATAAAAGTTTATCGCCATTATCCTATAGAAGGCTATCCATCAGAAGTTGAAAAAATAGTTAGCGATTCTGGTTATGGTAAAAACGAATACGTTGTCACGTCACGCCCACTAGTCGTTGTGACTGCACCAGGTCCAGGCAGTGGCAAAATGGCAACTTGTTTATCACAACTTTACCACGAAAACAAAAGGGGAATTAAGGCTGGATACGCTAAATACGAAACTTTTCCTGTTTGGAACTTGCCATTAAATCACCCTGTTAATATTGCATACGAAGCAGCAACAGCAGACTTAAATGATATGAATATGATTGACCCATTTCATTTAGAAGCGTATGGCGAAATGGCAGTTAACTATAATAGAGATATAGAAATTTTTCCTGTGCTTTCGGCTATGCTTGAAAAGGTTTTGGGCGAAAGTCCATATAAATCGCCAACCGATATGGGCGTTAATATGGCAGGGCACTGCATAATAGATAAAGAAATAGTGTATAGTGCATCAAAACAAGAAGTTATAAGAAGATATTATTCTGCACTTTTAGACGTAAGAAAGGGCACTATATCTAAAGACGTTGTTTCTAAAATAGAAGTGCTTATGCAAAAACTTCTTATTTCAATAAACGATAGAGCAGTAGTAAAATATGCTTTAGATAAAGAAAATCAGACGGGCGCTCCTGGCTGTGCGCTTCAACTACCAAACGGCAAAATCGTAACGGGAAAAACGGGCAAACTCATGGGCGCAAGCGCAGCAGTTTTGCTTAATGCGTTAAAGGCACTTGCAGATATTGATGATGATTTAGACATAATTTCAAGCAAGGTTTTAGAGCCTATTCAAATACTTAAAGTTAACCACATGGGTTGTGCTAACCCAAGACTACATACTGATGAAGTTTTATTGTCGCTTTCGGTCAGCGCAGCAACCGACCCTATTGCCAAGAAGGCAATGGAGCAGTTGTCACTTCTTAAGGGCAGTGAATTCCACTCTTCAGTAGTGCTCTCTCACGTTGATAAAAAGACGCTTAAAACGCTTGGCATAAACGTGACAAGCGAGCCAAAGAGAGAAAGCGAAATAAATTTAGATGATAAAAATGATTAAAACATACAAAAAGGGACTGAAATTCAGTCCCTTTTATTTTTGCTATTTGTTTGGAATAAAGTTTTCAAAAATAATGTTTTTTGCGTAAGGTTTAACCTTTGCATAATCTTTTTCGCTTGTAATTGTCCAAGTTATAAGTGGAAGTTTTTTTACTTTACATTTTTTGAGTGGCAAGTCTTCAAACGAATAACTTATAAAGTCTGGCTTAATCAAAAAGTTAAGTAGCATATTTTTAACAATCTTTCTTTTTATAAAAGGCAGGTGTTTTGAATGAGTTTTTGTGCCTAAAATTCCACGGGTAAAACTTGGTGCAAGTTTTTTAACACGCTTTATATATAGTGGGTTAAAAGATTGAATTGCAAACTTGCCCTTATAAGACTTTAGCCTGTTAATAACCTTGTCAACGTAAGACTTATTAGGCTGGTCTTTAAGTTCAATTAAAAGTGGAACTTTGCCATCAACTATAGATAAAATTTCATCAAAAGTGGGTATGTTTTCATCACAGCCGATAAGTTTAATATTAGACAACTCTTTGGCTGTTTTTTCATAAATAAAGCCATTTTCACCCGTCATACGCATTAAATCTTGGTCATGAAAAGAAAACAAAACCCCATCAGCAGAACTGTATAGGTCAATTTCTATAGGGTAGCCGTTATCTACTGCGTTTTTGTATGCAGAAAGGGAGTTTTCAACAATTTTATCTCCCCAAAGCCCCCTGTGTGCAATAGGTTTGGTTAAAAGCCAACTATCACTTTTCAATCTCATAAAACACCCTTTTTAATTTACTTGCAAAAATTTGTTATTTAGTATATACTATTTACCGAATATTATATAGTAAAAGGATTCTTATGTCAATAAATAAAGAAAATATTAGAAATTTCTGTATTGTGGCGCACATAGACCACGGTAAATCAACATTAGCCGATAGGCTTATGGAAAAAACAGGTCAGGTTTCAGAGCGTGAAATGGAAGAACAACTTCTTGACTCTATGGACTTAGAGCGTGAAAGGGGCATTACCATTAAACTTACACCTGTTAGAATGTTCTATAAAGCAAAGGACGGCAAGGAGTATATATTTAACCTTATTGACACGCCAGGCCATGTTGACTTTACTTATGAAGTTTCTCGCTCTCTCAAAGCGTGCGAAGGCGCAATACTCATTGTTGATGCAACACAAGGCGTGCAAGCTCAAACTCTTGCAAACGCTTATCTTGCAATAGATAACGATTTAGAAATTATGCCTGTTATCAACAAAATGGACCTAGCATCTGCTCGCCCAGATGAAATTGCAACCGAAATTGAAGATATTTTGGGCATTGAAGCAACTGATGCGCCAAGAATTTCGGCTAAAAGTGGACTTAACGTAGAAGACGTTTTAGAACAAATCGTTCATAAAATACCAGCGCCAAAGGGTGATGAAAATAAGCCTTTAAAAGCACTTATATTTGATAGTTATTACGACAATTTTAAGGGTGTTATTTGTTTTGTTAGGGTGGTTGACGGCACTGTAAAAGTTGGCACAAAGATAAAGACCTTTATGTCTAATAAACAGTTTGACGTGACCGAAGTTGGCGTATTTTCGCCAAAAATGCAACCAAAAGAAGAACTTTCTGCTGGTGAAGTTGGATATATTGCAGCAAGCATTAAAAGTATTGAAGATACTGCCGTTGGCGACACTATAACAACTGTTTTTGATGGTGCAAAAGAACCACTTCCAGGCTATCAAAAGGCACTTCCTATGGTGTTCTCGGGCGTGTTCCCTCTTGATGGAAGCAAGTTTAACGACCTTAAAGATGCGCTTTTGAAACTTAAACTTAACGACGCAGCGCTTTCTATTGAGCCAGACAATTCTGCAGCGCTTGGCTTTGGTTTTAGATGTGGTTTTTTGGGGCTACTTCATATGGACGTTATTCAAGAGCGTATTGAAAGAGAATTTGATTTGCAAATTATAACTACAGCGCCATCAGTTTCTTATAAAGTTTATAAAACAGACGGGCAAGAATTAGTAGTTGAAAACCCAACTCATCTTCCACCGGTGACAGAAATTGAATATATGGAAGAACCTATTATAAATGCAAGCATATTTACACCACCAGACTATGTTGGACCTATTATGGAACTTTGCCAATATAAGCGTGGCGTGTATAAAGACATGGTGTATTTAGATAAAACAAGGGTGCAATTAAAATACACTCTTCCACTAAACGAAATTATTTACGACTTTTTTGATAGTTTAAAATCTAGGACAAAGGGTTATGCATCTTTTGACTATGAGATTGCAGGCTATCAAAAAAGTGATTTAGTAAAACTTGATATGCTATTAAACGGCGATATTTGTGATGCCCTTTCTATAATCGTGCATAAGGACAAGGCTTATGAGCGTGGCAGACAAATTGCCGAAAAACTTAAAGACGTTATTCCACGACAAATGTTTGAAATTCCTATTCAAGCGGCAGTGGGTGGCAAGATTATCGCCAGAGAAACTGTAAAAGCGTATAGAAAAGACGTTTTGGCTAAGTGTTATGGTGGCGACGTGACAAGAAAGAAAAAACTTTTAGAAAAACAAAAAGAAGGCAAAAAGAAAATGCGTTCTATCGGTACGGTTGAAATACCAAGTGAAGCCTTTATTTCAATACTAAAAACCGATAATGATAGGTAGAAAATGAGTGGAATTTATTTGCACGTGCCATTTTGTAAACAAAAATGCACCTATTGCGATTTTGCATCTTTTCCAAAAGAGATAGGAAAAGCCGAAAGTTATTTTGCCTGCCTTTATCGTGAAATTGAAGGTAGAAGCAAGCAATATCCTACTGCGATTATAGACACAATCTATATAGGTGGTGGCACGCCGTCTATTGTAGATTCAAAGTTTATTATGGGCGCTATAAGGCAGATTAAAAAATGCTTTACCGTTAACAAAGATGCCGAAATAACCATTGAACTAAACCCAGGCACAGTTGATGAGAAAAAAATTAAAGACTATTTAAGCGTTGGTATAAATCGCTTTTCAATAGGGCTTCAAACGGGCTTTGATGACCAGCTTAAAAAACTTAACCGTGTGCATACGGCTAAAGACTTTTTGCTAACTACAAAAATGCTAAAAGGTCAAAACGTAAGTGCAGACATTTTAATAGGCTTAAGTGACCAAACTTTAGACCAAGTATTTAAGACTATTGACCTTGCAATTGCTGGTGGGGTTAGCCATATTTCTGTTTATGCCTTAACGCCAGAAGTCGGCACGCCAATTTACACAAATTACCTTAACGGCGAACTACTTAGTGATGATGAAGTTGCTGATATTTATGATAAGGTTGTAATATACTTAAAAGAAAAAGGCTTTGATAGATACGAAGTATCTAACTTTGCTTTAGACGGATTTTATTCTCGCCACAATATGAACTATTGGCAAAGGGGAGAATATATCGGTGTTGGGGTATCTGCAAGTTCGTTTATGGAGAACAGGCGTTTTACTAATACTTTCAAGATTGATGAATACATAAATGCCATTATTTACAATAAAAATCCAGAAATTTCAAGCGAGATTATAGAGGGCGAAGACGCTGAGTTTGAGTTTATTATGCTTGGTTTAAGAACAACAAACGGCATAAGCATAGATAAGTTTAACAAAACCTTTTCTGCTGACTTTTTATCTGAATACAAAAGCGTTTTGTCCGAAAAAGCAAAGTTTTTAGATGTAGATGGTGACAGGCTTAAAATTAAAGATGAATATTTATACGTTCAAAACGATATAATATTATCGTTTATGAAAGATTAACAACAAAACGCCTTATATACTTCGCATCTCATCGTTTTGCTCCGTGTTGCTCGGGTTACATACGGACGTATGCGCCCTTTCGCAATACTCGCATGCCTTGACCTGCTTGTATCTAATGCGTTTAAAAAATAAAATATAGAAACGACACGCCCAAAAACAAGGGGCGTGTTTTTATTCTCTTTTCTACAAAAAATAATTAAATACCAAAAAATCTTACTTAAAAACGGCTATCTGCTATGCTAGACTTTTACCTAGAGGAAAATGATGACCGTTTATATCGAGTACGTTATTATTGACAACGTGATAATAGACTATTTATTATTAAAAGCCACATTCGTATTTACGGGAATTTCTTCTAAAGGGTGTAGGCTTTTTCTTTGCGCTTTTTTGGGCGCTATAATTGCGCTTGTCTTTCCTTTGGTTAAAGTCAATCAGTTAATATTAACAAGCCTTAAAATTATGAGTGGACTGTTAATCTTGCTTCTTGCTAATAACTATAAAAGCCTAAACGCATTTTTTAAGTGCTGTGTAGTATTTTTTATGCTCACCTTTTTTTCGGGTGGGGCAGTGACGGGGCTATATAATCTACTTGGCATATCACTCGACACCGAAACTGTGGTGGCAAGCGTGGTTCTTCCCGTTTATTTACTGCTAAAACTTGCAAGCAAAACGATAATATATTTATGCAAAAGAGTTAACGTTAATAAGTTTTGTTATGACGTAGAGTTAATTTACAAGGATAAAAGCGCAAAAGCAAAAGCATTTTTAGATACGGGAAATAATCTTTATAATGGCGAAAATGCCGTTATTTTATGTTCAAAAGATTTTGCAAAAGAATTTTTGAAAGAGAATATAGCAAAAACAAAATTTAATAAAATTAGGCTTTCAACAGTTGCTGGGGAAAGAACTAATTTATGTTTTAATCTTGACAAGTTTATATTATATATTAATCAAGAGGGGCATATATTTAATTATATAACAGTGTGCATTGCAGATTTTAATAGTGATGAATATCAAATAATCTTGCACCCAACATTGTTAAAGGAGCAAAATGGCATTGAATCTGATAAATTTTTTGAAAAAGTTAGTTAAGTATTTTTCTTTAAGTGAAAACGCCGTGCATTTTATCGGTGGGGGAGAAGTTTTGCCACTTCCATACACGCCAGAACAAGAAACGCAAATGGTGAATAAACTTTCTGAGGGAGATAAAAGCATTAGAGATAGCCTTATAGAGCATAATCTTAGGCTTGTTGTGTATATCGCTCGCCGTTTTGAAAACACGGGTGTAGATTTAGATGACTTGGTGTCGGTTGGAACAATCGGCTTAATCAAGGCAGTAAATTCCTTTAATGCAGAAAAAAACATCAAACTTGCTACATATGCTTCTCGTTGTATAGAAAACGAAATTCTTATGCACCTAAGGCGCACTGTAAAACTAAAAAGCGAAGTGTCTTTTGAAGAGCCACTTAACACCGATTGGGAAGGCAATGAACTTATGCTTTGCGACGTTATGGGAACTGACGGCGATATAGTTTATAAAAAAATAGAAAACGGTGTAGAGAGTGAACTTTTGGGCATTGCACTAACAAAACTAAACAATAAAGAAAGAGAAATTATGCGCCTAAGGTATGGTCTTAATGGAGGAATGGAAAAAACCCAAAAAGAAGTTGCCGACATGCTAGGAATATCTCAAAGTTATATTTCAAGGCTAGAAAAAAAGATAATTTCTAGGCTTCAAAAAGAGTTTGCAAAAATGGTTTAAGAAAATTTTAAAACAAAAAAAGAGCAAGGTTTAATCCTTGCTCTTTGGTTTACTTAATCTTATTCAAAATAGCCCTTGTATTCGATTTTTGCAGTGCTAGACGGGAATAGGTGGTTATATAGTTCTATAAAATAATCGTCTGTCATACTTGCGATATAATCGGCAACAATTTGCTCTTTATCTTGCTCTAAATAACTTTGCTCTCTTGAATAATAACTTGCATTTATATAGTCAATATGGTGCTTAAAGATAGGTGAACAACTTTCATTTGACAAATCTAAAATAAGTTTATCAAACAATTTATTCATCATATCTTCAATGGTGGTTAAATGTTTTTTTGCTAGTGCAGAATTATAAAGTTTTGCATAGTTTTGTGTTTTTGCTTTTACTAAATCGCTAAAATATTCGCTATCAAGTTTAAGATAATTTTTGCCATAACTGTTTTTAATTATGTTAACCGAAAGATTGTTGATTATCTCGGCATTTATATTGCCTATGCTGTTTTTTTCAAACTGATTTTCATCATAAACGCTTGTCTTGGAGCCGTCTTGTCTATCTTTTCCTAGGTATGCAATAATATCAGAAATTCTAACCACGCAACCTTCTAAGGTTGATGGCGAAAGTTTAACTAAAGCACCCTTATCAGCATAGCAATTTTCAATAAGGCTATCAAAATCATCAAAGTTTGAAATTTTAATAGGGTGATATTCTTCTTTTTCAATCTCGCCGTTGTGTCCGGCAATGCCGTCTAAGGTTTGAAGGCAAACGTTATAAGGAAATATGCTGTCTAAAACTCTTACCGACTGAAGATTGTGGGCAAAATGTTTGTTTGTTCTTTCAAAAAGAATTTGGTCTAAAATCTTTTCGCCAGCGTGCCCAAAAGGTGTGTGCCCTAAATCGTGACCGAGCGCAATTGCCTCTATAAGTTCGGTGTTAAGATTTAGTGCCTTGCCTATAGTTCTTGCAATGCGAGAAACTAACTGCACGTGCAAACTGCGTCTTGTAATATCGTCGTTTTTATAAAAAGAAAACACCTGAGTTTTATCTGAATATCTATTGTAGAAAGGGCAGTTCAAAATTTTGTCTATATCTCTTATAAAATTAGAGCGAAGAAGTGTTGGCTTATCGTGAGCATTGTTTTTTCTGCGAACGGCATTGCTATCGCAAAAAGCAAAAGGATTTTTTATTCCGTTTGCTCTGTCATGCTCTATTTTTTGAGTTATTTCGCTTGGCAAAGTGTCAAATTTAAGCATATTTCACCTTGAACAATGTTGTTTTTAAGTTTATAAGTATATTTTAACACAATTTTTAATAATTGCAAACACTTTTTAAGAAGTATTATTTTACTCCTTTTTATTCATACTATGTATGTTATGAAAAACGCTGAAAAAGTGCACCAAATATTAAAAATTAGCCTGTTTATCGGCATATGTGTGGTGGCTGTTTTACTTGCCACTTTTGCTAGTGTAATTAAATCTACTTTTGCCATGCCTTTTTATGACTTAAAGCCAAGTGAACTCGTTTTGAGATCAAGTTTTTCTACGTCTTATTCGGCATCATCAAGCGAGCGAAAGCATAATATCGCCCTAGCGTCTAAGGCGATAAATAATACTTTTGTGGATAGTTTTGGCGAGTTTTCTTTTAATAGGTGTGTGGGTGAGCGCACCGAAAAAAAGGGGTATAAAAAAGCCAAAATTATTGTTAATGGCGAGTTTGTTGATGGAATAGGTGGTGGTGTTTGTCAAGTTTCCACCACTCTTTATAATGCCGTAATCCTTGCAGGACTTGATATAATTGAGTGCCATCCACATAGTCTTCCGGTTAGTTATGTAGAGCCGTCTTTTGATGCAATGGTTAACTCTGGGTGGGCAGACTTAAAGTTTATAAACAACACAAATAATCCCATTATTATAAAGGCGATTGCAAATTCTGATAGGTTAACCATAGAAGTTTGGGGACAAAAAATGCAGGAAAAATATATCAGAAAAAGCCTTGTCACAAAAACCTTGCCTGCCTTAGAAGAGCAGGTCGTTTTAGATACTGACGGTAAATATCCAGACATTTTTCAAGGGGAGTATAGGTGGATTAGATATGGAAAAGAAGGTCTTTTAAGCGAAGGTTATGTCGTAAAAGTTGTGGGCAATAAAACCGAAAAGAAAAAAATTCGTTCAGATAGATATAGTCCAACTCGTGGATTGATTGTGTGGGGAACGGCAGAAAAACCTAAAGAAAACGCAAAAGAAAATGAAAATATCTCGCAAACACTACTTGGCACAAGGCAAAACTTATTGATAATAAAGAAAAGTTGTTAAAATCTTAACAAACCACAAAAAAAACTTTGACAAAATTAATTTTTTGTGATAACATATCAAAAGTAGAAAATAAAACTTTGGAGAAATACCCAAGAGGCCGAAGGGGCTCCCCTGCTAAGGGAGTAGTGTGTGATAAGCGCAGCGAGGGTTCAAATCCCTCTTTCTCCGCCAACAAAATGAGACCATCTGATGATGGTCTTTTTTTGTTGTGAAAAAAGAAAGAGGGGTTTGAATTAGGAGCGAGCAATCTTAAGATTGCGTGTTCGCTCGCCATTGGCGAAAAAATAGTCCAGTGGACTATTTTGCGGGAGGCTCGAGAGAAGCAAATCCCTCTTTCTCCACCAATTAAAACCGCGTTCGCACACACGGTTCTTTTATTTTTCTCTAAAAGGTATTCTTGCTATCATTATTTTTACAATCAATTTTGTGCCTAAACAATCTTTGCACTACTTGAATATTAAAAGAGATGAGCACGGAAATTGGGTTAAATAATATTTTAAAAGTTCACATTTACTTGTGGTTTTTTTAAAAAATAAAAATAATTATAAAAAAACGAAACAATTTTAAAATATATGTGTTATACTTAAATTATCATATAGAATATATGTGTATTAGGAGGTATTATGAAAAAGAAATTTTTAAGTTTTATTTTGGCAATATGTATGATTATTCCTTGTATGTTTGCTCTATCTGCTTGTGGTAAGAATCCACCTCCTGCAGACGATGGAGATTCAGGAACTTTAACAAAGGTTGAGTATGCAGAAGCTTTTGCAGGAGTACAAACAGCATATGGTTCATATATAAATGCTGGTGCTGAGCCAACAGCTATAGTTATGAGTACATCAATTTCAGATGATGATTTGATTACAATTGATAGAGAAAATCAAATGGCAAGAATGGCTACAGCTTGTGTTCAATTCGTGGGTTTTTTAGAAAACTTATGCGAGAATGAAAATTTTGAGATAACAATAGGCTTTCAAGAAATGGCAGTAGTAGACACTTCTGTTCCTAACTATGTTGGTAATTATAAATTAAGAGTTAAAATGGCTTATGATACCGATACATCTATTATAACATCAGAAGTTTATTGTGAAGATGGAAACAATAAAACATATTTAATTTTTGAAATTTTATTTAATTTTGATAGTGATACATTAGATTATTTTACAATTACAGGGGCTATGGGTGGCGGTCCACTAACTACAAGCAATGTAAATTACTTCAAGTTTAAGAACAATACATTTAAAATGCTTCCACAAAACTCTGGAATTTTCAATACATATGCTGAAAGCATTTTAACAACTTGCAATGAAATAAGTTCTAATGCATGGGGATCAAACTTACCAGATTATTCTGAAGAATATGTAAATGCAATGTTGGGTATTTAGTATTGATTAAATTATTTAAAAAACCTACTAGGAAGAATCCTAGTAGGTTTTTTAATTTTGCGTGCGTACGCAATCACCACTTGCCCACCACGATAAAGGACACCGAAAAGGTGTCCTTTCTTTGTTGCAAATAAAAATTTATATAATTCATAGTTGACTTAAACTTTTACTATTGGTATAATAAGAAAAAAACAAATTTAAGTTGGTTATAAATGAATAAACACTTTAGGTTGCGTTTAACGCTATCATTTGTTATTTTGGTTTTGTTTCTTTTATCAATTTTACCCATATATGGTTGTTATGATAATAATAAAGAAAACATCTTGCTTGCTAGAGATACCTGGTATAAAGGGAGAACGGATAGGAGTAAAATTACTGAGATAAATATTGTAAATAGTTATAACAAAACAGGTTATGAAAAAGAATATTGGAGTGCATCACAAGGGCACAACGACATAATTTGTTATGTTAATAATTCTACCCTTACCATTTATAGTAAAAAAGAAATATATTTAAATCAAGACAGTGGATGTCTTTTTAGTTCTTATCAGCAAAACGACAAATTTAGCAACTTAAAAACAATACGTGGATTAAATCTTTTAAATACTGAAAGAGTTGTTAATTTTGGTCACGCCTTTGATGGATGTAGTAGATTAGAAGGCGAGTTAGATTTGAGCGAGTGGGATATGTCTAAGGTAAAAAGCGGGCTGGCAATGTTTCAAGGCTGTGGGCAAAATTCCACAAGTCCGTTAGACATAAAACTTCCGTCAACTTTAACCATGTATGATGATTTTATGTTTAATCATATGACGACGTTTGGGGGCAGAACTTTTTATATTCCTAAAGCCGTTAACAAAATTGGATATAGGCACGTGTGGTACAATTTTGGCACAAAAATCCAGTTTGATGAAAAAAATAATTGCATAAATTTACTAGCTGATGAAAATATTTGTGCAGAAAACCAAAATTTTAACGAATTTATAGTTGATGAACAAAATAGTTATTTTAAAAGTGTAGATGGAATTTTATATAGTTTTGACGGTCAAAGATTGATATGTGTTCCAGGTGGAAAAAAGTTTGATGAAAAAACCTTTTACATACCTGAAGGGGTTGTTTGGATTAACGAAATGGCCTTTAATCGCACGCAAGAAATTGAAAATTTGGTTTTACCTAACAGTTATGAAATTGCTAGGTTTATATCTCCACAAACTCATCCACAGTTTACTTTTAATAATGGAAGTAGCCTAAACGTTGCAATATATTGTTATACTTCAATAAAGAATTTTATTGTTAAGCCAGATAATCCAAGATATAGTTCAAATGGTGGATGTATTTACAGTAAAGATGGAAAAGAGTTAATAGCAGTTCCATTGCATTATGAAGGGGAATTGAACATTGCCGATGGAACGGAAGTCATAGGCCAAGAAGCGTTTTGGGTGGATAAAAATAGTGATGGAACTTTTTCAAATAGCGCAGCTAATTTTATGGAAGAAATAACTTGCATTATTATTCCTAAAAGCGTAAAAACTATTGAAAACGAGCAAATTTTGCTACTTAATTACTTGTTGTCTAAAAATAACGAAATGGTAAAAATTTCGCCAGAAAATACGTTTTTTAAAATTGAAAACAACAAAATAATTAAAAAAACTTAATTAATTTTACCGAAAATAAATGGAAAAAACAAGGCAATAAAATTTTATTGCCTTGTTTTGTTTTAAAAAGTGTTTAGCCTATTAGAACACCCTATTTCAAATAGCGCTTTTTGCTTATAATTTTAATGCCGTTTATGCTACTTGTGTGCGTATTATATATTGATATATTATTTATGCTATTGACATCAATATACATTTGAGGTATAATAACGATACCTACCGTTAATTATAGAAATAGCGTGTTCGATTTTTTTATATCTTATGTTATATCTAAAATAAACGATGAAAGCATAAGCAAGGGGAAAAGATAAATGTTTACTAAATCATTATTTCAACTTTTTAGATATGCCCTAAAAGAAGGCGCTAAAATAGAAGGGTTAAATCTTGACAGAGAGGCTTGGGATAACATATATAAAATATCAAAAGTACATGATTTAGCACATTTGATAGGATATGCTTTGAAAAAATTAGACATTAAAATAGATGAAGATTTGCAAAACGCATTTGAAAAAAGCATGAATATGGCTATATTTCGTTATGCAAAAAGCAGTTGTGATATTGACTTTGTTTCAGCGACTTTAGAAAATGCGCAAATTCCATTTATTCCATTAAAAGGGTCTGTCCTTCGCAAAGATTATCCACAGCCATGGATGAGAACGAGTTGCGATATTGATATTTTAATTCATCAAGAAGATGTTGAAAAAGCCATAACCGTTTTGTGTGATAGTGGTCTTACAAGACAAAAAGACACAACAGCTTATGATTATCAATTGAGTTCGCCTAGTGGGATTCATTTAGAACTTCACTATTCGTTAAAGCAAGATGCTGCTATGTTGCAAGCCCAAACTATTTTAGATAATGTATGGGACAAGTGTCACATGCAAATAGGAAAAGGGTATGAGTATTGTATGTCTGATGAGATGTTTTATTTTTATCACATAGCACACATGGCTAGGCATTTTATGGGTGGAGGTTGTGGAATCAGGCCATTTTTAGATTTGTGGATTTTGGATAATTTAAAAGAAGTGGATATTGACAAGCGAGATGCCTTGCTAGAGAAAGGAAATCTTTTAAAGTTTACTAATGCTTGCCGAAAACTTAGCCGTGTATGGTTTGAAAGTGATGAGCACGATGACGTTTCTAAACGGATGGAGCAATACGTTTTAAGTGGTGGCGTTTATGGAAGCAGTGAAAATCGCATTTCAGTGCAACAGCAGAAAAAGGGTGGTCGATTTAAGTATTTAATGTCTAGGATGTTTTTATCTTATAAAGCCCTTAAAAATTGCTATCCTGTTCTTGAAAAGCACCCTTGGCTTATGCCGATTATGCAAGTGTGCAGATGGTTTAGGTTAATTTTTGGTGGACACTTTGGCCGTGTGAAAAATGATATAAAATATAGTAGAATAACAACACGAGATGCTGAAAGTATTAAAAAATTTTTGTGTGATATTGGGATTGATTGATTTTTACTATCAATAGAATGATATTTGTTTAATTTAGGATTAATAAATAACTGATAAAAATTAAAGAGCGAGGGCGATGGTCCTTGCTCTTTTTAATGATTAAGGTTAAATTGCTTGCATTTATAGTTTAATTATATTATAATAATTAACATATTTTTATGTTTAGTTAACAAAGGAGAGATAGAGAATGAATGTTTATGAAGTAATTGCATTTGTATCATATTTCATTTTAGTCTTGGGTATAGGTATTTACTTTTTTGTTAAAAGTAAAGATAAATCTGAAAAAGATTACTTTTTAGGCGGAAGGAATATGAACGGCTGGGTGTCTGCGCTTTCTGCAGGTGCATCTGATATGTCGGCGTGGGTATTAATGGGCTTGCCTGGTGCAATTTTTGTAATTGGTTTAAGTCAAATTTGGATTTCAATTGGGTTAATAATAGGAACACTTTGTGCGTGGTTTTTAATTGCGCCAAAACTTAGAAGATATGCTATTAAAGCAAACGATTCTATAACTATTCCACAATTTTTGTCAAATAGATTTAAGTCTACAAAACCAACGCTTAGAATTGCTTGTGCAGTAATCTTCGTGGTTGGATATTGCTTGTATTCAGCATCAAGTGTTGTTGCTTGTGGTAAATTATTCAACATGTTAGTTCCAGGCGTTAAAGAAGATATTGCGATGATAATTATGTCGGTGATAATTGTTTCTTATACTTTATTGGGTGGATTTAAGGCGGTATGTTGGACAGACTTTTTCCAAGGTATGCTTATGCTAATTGCATTATTTACCGTTCCAATTATAGCGTGCATAATGTTAAATGTTTCTGGTGGTGCAGCAAGCGTTATTACACCTGAAAATTATTATAATGTTCTTGCAAGCGGTGAGTTTAACTGGGAAAGCATTGCTTCAATTTTAACGGGACTTGGATGGGGTCTTGGTTATATGGGTATGCCACATATTTTAGTTAGATATATGGCAGTTAAGTCAGAAAAAGAAATGAAAAAATCACAAATTATCGGTTCTATTTGGACGACTTTAATTTTAACTATGGCGACGGTGGTTGCACTTGTTGCACACGAATTTATAGGAACAAGTTTGAGTGCGGATAATAAGAATTTAGTGTTTGTGGTTGTTGTTAGAAAAATTTTCGGTGCAGGCGCATTAGCTCTTATTGGTGGTGTATTGATATCTGCAATTGTTGCGGCATCAATGAGCACGGCTGACTCGCAACTTCTTGCTTCTTCATCTGCATTTGCATCAGATATTTACAAAACAACCATAAATAAAAAAGCAAACGATAAGCAAATGCTTTGGGTTGGTAGAATTGCTGTTGGTGTAATTACAGTATTTGCACTTGCTATTGCTTTACTTGTTTATTATTTTGACCTTGGAAGCATAATGGAATTAGTTTCTGCTGCTTGGTCTATATTCGGTGCTGCTTTCGGCCCTACAATCGTTCTTGCTTTATTCTGGAAACGCTTTAATGAAAAGGGTGCTGTTTTTGGTATAATTTCAGGTTTTGTAGTATCAATTCTTTGGATGGTATTATTTAATTTTGAGTATTATGGATTTACATCAGTAATTGTTAATACTAACCTTTATGAGATTATTCCTGGTTTTGTAATAAGTATGCTCATTGCAGTTGTAGTATCTCTCTTAACAAAAGCTCCATCACAAGAAGTTGTGGCTTTATACGAGTCTGCTAATGTAAAATGTGTTGAAGCTGAATAATCAGCACAAAATTTAATTTATGATAATAATAAGCCAGCCAACAGAAATGGTCTGGCTTATTTTATTTTGATTAAATATGCAAATCTATAAAAATTTATATAAAAAAAAGGGTTTTTGGCATTTTAGTTGTATATATATGTGTACTATAATAACTAAGTTAATTTTTTACACTAAAATTTCTTAGTAGTGATAGTAAACGGGGGCAAATGTATGAAAGAAAAAACATTAAAAAAAGAAGAGATGTTCTTATCGCCTTTCGCCTTTAAGTCTATTTCAACAGTTGGTAGACTAAGGGAAGAAACGCCTTGCCCTATGCGTACGCCATTTGAGCGTGATAGAGATAGAATTATTCATTGCAAGGCTTTTAGGCGCTTAAAAAACAAAACGCAAGTTTTCTTTTCGCCAGAAGGTGACCATTATAGGACAAGGCTTACCCACACACTTGCCGTTTCGCAAGTGGCACGTGGTATTGCAAGGGGGCTTTCGCTTAATGAAGACCTAACCGAAGCAATTGCGCTTGGCCACGACTTAGGGCACACTCCTTTTGGACATTCGGGCGAGCGTATTTTAAAAGAACTTAATCCTAAAGGGTTTGAACACAACCAGCAGTCTGGCAGGGTTGTTGATTTGTTGGAAAATGATGGTTTAGGACTAAATTTAACAAGAGAAGTAGTTGATGGCATTATAAACCACAAACTTAGCACCACGCCAAAAACTCTTGAAGGTAGAGCAGTTAGCCTTGCTGATAGAATTGCTTATATAAATCACGATATTGACGATGCTATAAACGGTGGGTTTATAACACTTGATGATATCCCTAAAGATTTAATTGATATTTTAGGTAGCACTTCAAGAAGCAGAATAAACACTATGCTCAGTTCTATTTATATTAATAGTGAAGGGCAAGACAAGGTTGAAATGCAACCTGAAATTCACGATGCTACTATGAAACTTCGTGCATTTTTGTTTGAAAGGGTGTATAACGATAAAACCTTTCGTGACGAAGAAGAAAGAGCAAAGCGTATGATAACGGCGCTTTACACGTACTACAAAAAGTCTCCAGAAAAAATGCCAGAGTTTTACGTTAATAGATTAGAGTTAGACGACATTGACACCGTGCTTTGCGATTATATTTCGGGCATGAGCGATATGTATGCAGTAAAAACGTTTAGTGAGATATTTATTCCAAAGAATTGGAAGTTATAATTATAAAACAGGAAGTAAAATGAAAGGTTTTGACGCAAAGTTCATAGACGAGCTTAAAAACAAAAACGATATAGTTGAAGTGGTTGGAAAATATGTTCAACTTCAACAAAAAGGTGGAAACTATTGGGGTAGATGCCCTTTTCATCATGAAAAGACGGCGTCCTTTTCGGTTAATCCTAATGGTCAATTTTTCTATTGTTTTGGTTGTCATAAAAGTGGCGACGTCATAAGTTTTATTATGGAAATTGAGTCGCTTGATTTTAACGACGCCGTTAAATTTTTAGCCGAGCGTGTTAAAATGCCACTTCCTGAGATTAAGTATGATGACGAAAAGATTAAACAGCAAAAACGCCAAAAAGAAAGGGTGTTATCACTGCTTGTTGACACTGCTCGTTTTTACGCATCAAATCTTAAAAAAGAGCAGTCTATAAAGCACAAAGAATACATCTTAAAGAGAAAGATTTCATCAGAGAGTTTGGCTAGGTTTGGCATAGGCGCATCACTTAACTTTAACGATTTGCCTAAGTTCTTGCTATCTAAGGGCTACACCTATGAAGAAATGACGCTCTCTGGCGTTGTTGATAGCAAAGACGGAAGATATTATGATGCACTTGGTGGCAGGCTTATAATTCCTATTATAAATCAATTTAACCAAGTTGTTGCCTTTGGTGGAAGGCTACTAGAAAAGGCTGATTTTGCAAAGTATAAAAACACAAGAGAAACTTTTGTATTTTCTAAGTCTAACAACTTGTATAACCTAAACAACCTTAAAAAACTTAAAAACGAAAACGGGCTTGACGGCGTGATAATAGTTGAAGGGTATATGGACACGATATCTTTGGTTCAAGCAGGGTTTAAAAACGTTGTGGCAAGTATGGGCACTTCGCTAACCAAAGACCAAGCAAGAATACTCAAAAGATACACCGACAAAGTGTATATCTGTTATGACGGCGACTTTGCTGGGCAGAAGGCTGCAATTCGTGGCTTAGAAATCTTAAGCGAAGAAGGTTTAGAAGTTAAGGTGGTGGCACTTCCTGAAGGGCTAGACCCAGATGACGTTATTAAAAATTACGGCGCAGAAGGATATAGAAAACTGCTTTTAGATGCAAAACTTTTAATTGATTTTAAACTTGATATAATTAAAAGAACTTATGACGTTAATACGGTTGATGGAAAGAGAAAATACGTTGTAAATGCCGTTAGGGTTATTCGTGAAAGTGGTTCGCCAGCCGAACAAGAAGACTTATTAAAGACGGTTAGAGACGTGTCTGGCACAAGTTTAGATGCCTTAAAGAGAGAACTTTATAGCGAAGAAAGTAAAAAACCTAGTGTAAATGCACAAACTAAGTTGTACGTGGAAAATAAGGGTGATAAAATTACTATTGCTTCTAGATATGTTTTAGCATCTTATCTTTTTAACAAGAATTTTGCTAAAGAAACCGATATAAAAAGTTTACAGTTTGATTTGCCTGTGCACAAAGAAATTCAAAGTTATATTATTGAAAGGCAAGAAGGTGGACAAGTTGTTAAGTTTAACGATTTGTATGAACTGTTATCCCAAGAGTTTTTTGATGAGGTGGGCATAATAGCCGGTTTAGAAACTGAAGAAAATGATAAACTTGAACAAGCAACGTATTTCTTTGATTGCATTAAAACAATGAAAATAGAAAAATTAACCAAAGATATAAATAAACTAACTTCGCTATTTGAAGTGGAAACAGACACTGAAAAAAGGCGAACTTATGCAAAAGAAATGGGCGCGCTCGTTGCCCAAAAGAAAAAACTAATTTAGAAAGTGCTAGATAAAGTAGGAGGAACTTTATGGAAGAGTTAATAAAAGAAAGTCAAGATGCGCAAAATTTAGACGCTCAAGAAACAGGCGAAAGTCTTTCGCCAGAACTAATAGACGTTGTTGCTGACATAATAGTTGATAGCAAAAAGAGTGGGTGTATAAAAAGCACCGTGCTACTTGAAAGGTTAGAAAAATTTCAATTGGCGGCATCTCAGTTTGAAGAAATTTATAAAATGCTTGACAATCAAGGCATACAAGTCGTTGAAGAATATGAAAAGGACAAGGACTTACTAGACCAATTGCTAAAAGAAATCAGCATGGACGACCCTGTCAAGATGTATTTAAAAGACATTGGTAAAGTTCCACTTCTTCAACCTGATGAAGAAACAGAACTTGCTAAGCGTATGATGGACGGCGATGAACACGCAAAACGCCTTTTATCAGAGGCAAACCTTAGACTTGTTGTTTCTATCGCAAAGCGTTATATGGGCAGGGGCATGCAGTTTTTGGATTTAATTCAAGAAGGTAATTTGGGACTTATGAAAGCCGTTGAAAAGTTTGACTATCAAAAGGGCTTTAAGTTCTCAACATACGCAACTTGGTGGATTCGCCAAGCAATTACTCGTGCTATTGCCGACCAAGCAAGAACAATTCGTATCCCTGTGCATATGGTTGAAACTATCAACAAGTTGATTAGGGTTTCTCGTAAACTTTTACAAGAACTTGGCAGAGAGCCACTTCCTGAAGAGATTGCAAAGGAAATGGATATTGACGAAGCAAGAGTTAGGGAAATTCAAAAAATAGCGCAAGACCCTGTGTCACTTGAAACACCTATCGGTGAAGAAGAAGACAGCCACTTATCTGACTTTATTGAAGACGAAAAGAGCGCTGCTCCAACCGACGCCGTGTCTTATACAATGCTTAAAGAACAGCTTATAGGTATACTTGACACGCTTACACCAAGAGAAGAAAAGGTGCTTAGGCTCCGTTATGGTTTAGATGACGGTAAGCCAAGAACTCTTGAAGAAGTTGGTAAAGAATTTAACGTCACCAGAGAACGTATTCGTCAAATTGAGGCAAAGGCACTTAGAAAATTACGTCACCCAAGCCGTTCAAAAAGACTTAAAGAATATATTGATAAACAATAATGACAGATAGATTAGAAAAGATTTTTTCTATTATTCCAGAGTGTGAAACTTTTGCTGATATTGGCTGTGACCACGGCTATATGGCGCACGCAATGCTCACTCGTGGCAAGGCAAAAAAGGTTATCATTGCCGATATTAGTGAGAAGTGTTTGCAAAAAGCGCAAGACTTATTGTATCCATACATAAATAACGGCAAGGCACAAAGTGTGGTGGCAAACGGATTTTTGGGCGTGCCTGAAAGTGACGTGGGGCTTGTTGCAGGTATGGGTGGTGAAGAAATTTGCGCCATATTAACGGGTGCTAAATCACTTCCTAATACGCTTGTTTTACAACCTATGAAAAACACCGACAAAGTGCGTTTATGCGTGGTGGATTTGGGATATAAAATAGAAAAAGATTATGTTTTTAAAAGCGCAAATAAGTTTTATGACATTATGTTAGTTTCTCTGGGCAAAGACACTTTAACAGAGCAAGAAATTGAGTTTGGCAGAGACAATATTAAACATAAAAGTCAAGATTTTTTGGAGTTTATTAGTCAAAAAATAGTTAGACTAACTAGCATTTTAGAGAGCCAAGATTTAAGTGATGAAGATAGGCAAAAAATGCTAAAATTAAAGGAAAAATTAGAAAAATATGTGTAAAATCAGCGATTTTATGACATTAATTGATGAAATAGCGCCACTTTCACTCAGCTATAAAATGATAGAAAAAGGCAGTTATGACAATAGTGGGCTGTTAGTAAAAATGTCAGATAAAGCAGATAAAATTTTGTTTACTTTAGACCTTTCAGTTAAAGCAGTTTTATATGCAATAGACAATGGCTTTGACACAATTCTTACCCATCATCCAGCAATTTATTCGCCAATTAAAACTATCAGCATAGATGCCGATAAGGCGCTTGCTATGGCTATAAAAAACGGCTTGAATATAATTTCTATGCACCTTAATTTAGACGTTGCTGAGCAAGGAATTGACTGTAGTTTATGTCAAGGCTTAGGTGGAAAAGATATACAAATTATAGAAGTTGTTGATGGTGAGCAAGGTTATGGAAGGCGTGCTAAAGTTAAAAAGCAGTCAATTAATGAATTTGTTAAAAATATAAAAAATACATTTAGCAGTGAAAAGGTAATTTCTTATGGAGATAAACCTGTTGAAAACATTGCTTCTTTTTGTGGAAGTGGTGGGGGATGCGCTGTTGAAAATTTAGACAAGTTGGATGGCGTTGACACCATTGTGTCTTCAGATTTTGCGCATCATCATATTAAGGAAATTATAGAGCGAGATAAAAACGTTGTAATAATTCCTCACTATGTAAGCGAGCAATTTGGATTTTGCAAATTTTATGAAGTGGTAAAACAAAAATTAGATAAAAGAGCACAAACTTTTTACTTTTTAGATAATAGATTTATGTAAAGGAGATTTTGATTATGATAAAGGCTTTAAAAGAATATCAAAGCAAGGACGCAAGATTAAAAGAAATTGAAAACATACTTTTGTCAAGCGAAGAAAGAAAGAAAAGAAATTCAGCAAAAAAATATATTTTGGGTGTTGAAGAAAACGTAAACAAACTTGACGACAAGGCAATAGAATTAAAGGAAACTCTTGATAGAATTATTTCTGACGGTCAAAAATTAACAGAACAACAACAAGAAATCATGCAAACTTTAGAGGTTCTTCAAGATGAAAAAGAAGTTCAATTTTTGATTAAAAAAGTTGATGAAATACTTGCAAAAATTAAGGCTTTAAATAATGATGCAGATAAGATTTCTAAGGAAATGCAAAGCGTTGTTAATGAATATGAAAAGATTAAAAAGACAACAAAAGCAGCGCAAGTTCAATACAAAGAAAACGCTGATAAATACAAGCAATTAGAAGGCACGTATCAAGCAGAAAAAGAAGGTCTTGAAAGTGAACTTGAAATACTTTCTAAAGACGTTGAACCAGCACTTATGGAAAGATATCAAAAAAAGCGTGCAGACAAAATGTATCCTATACTTTACGAAGTGAAAAACAATGCTTGTGGTGCTTGCAGAATGAACCTTTCTATGTCTGATATGAACAAGCTTAAAAATGGTGAAGTTATTGATTGCGAACAGTGCGGAAGGATGATTTATTTAGAACAATAAAACTAATTTATATAGGGGAAGGCTTTTTGTAAAACAGCCTTTCCCTTTAACAATCTTTAACTGAAAAACTCCTCAAAACCTCTTGCGCTTAGTCTTTAAGGAGGAAAAAGAGGATTTTTGTTTAATTAAAATTGTTGACTTTGCAACAAAATGCTTGCCAAGTGCTATTAAATTTGATATAATGCCGATAAGTATAAATAGTTTTGGGAGGCTCATATGGACAAGTTTATTATAAAATTTGCTGAAACAGAACAAGAAAAAATGCAAACTTATAAGCTTCGTTATAATGAATTGATATTGGAATATCGCCCTGATAACGTGAATTCAAAGGGGTATGACATAACGCCTTATGATGAGTATGCTAAGCTTGCTATCAGTATTGATACTGAAAGTAATGAAGTGGTGGGGTGTTATAGGGTTATAACGTCTGATATTTTGCCAAAAGGCAAACCTTTTGTTAGCGAAGGGGAGTTTGATATAAGTTCTTTAAAAAATAGTGGAGAAAGCATTGCAGAACTTTCTCGTGCAGTGATTAAAAAAGAGTATAGGGGCACTGTAGTGCTTATGCTGCTTTTGCGTTTTATAATCGGGTATATAAAGCAAAATAATTATAGATACATTATCGGAGAAGCGAGTTTTTATGGCACTGATAAAATAGCGCTTCAAAAGGAAATTTCATACATTGCATATAATCACTATAATCCAGAGTATAAAATTGACTGTTTAGACAAAAATCAAGTGGAAATTTTGCCACGAGAACAACTTAACGAAAGCGAAATCAAACGCAGTTTGCCACCATTGATAAGAGCATACGTCAGTTTTGGTGCGTTTTTATCAAAAGAAACCTTTTGCGATTATGAATTTGGAAGCATTGATACGTTTGTGCTATTAGATTGCAAAAATTACAACGAAAGATACGTAAACAGGTTTTTAGGGCTATAAGAAAAGGATTAAATATAAGGAAACAATAATAAAAGGTGGCAAAAAGCCACCTTTTTTTGTGCTGTTTATTAACTTTTAATAGGGATAAAAGTGGCGCTAATATATAATTAATTATTTTAAAATAAATATTTAAAATATTTTGCTGAAAGCATTGTAAAAAAATTAAGTTTTTGGTATAATTTAAGTGATTATCATAATAGGGGTGTTATTTTGAACGGATTGGGAAGAGACAAAAAAGAAAATAAAGAAAAAAGTTTAGTTTTCACCAAAGAAACCTTTGGTGTTGTTTTGGTGCTTTTTTCTACGCTATGCCTTGTTTGTTTGATAACAAAAGAGGCTGTATTTTCTGTGATAGGCAAATACGTCAGTGCATTTTTATTTGGGTGCTTTGGCTTTTTTGCTTATGCCGTTATGGTTTCACTTCTCGGACTTGGCGTGCTTTTAATAAGTGGCAAAAAGATTAACATTTCAGCAAAAAGAAAGGCACTTATAACTGCCGTTAGTTTTGCTTTTGTTTTAATTTTACAACTAGCAACTGTAAACAGCGATTCACTTAATTTTAGTCAATATCTAACGCTTTGTTATAACATGGGTGCAAACGGAATTTCTAATGCAAGTGCTGGTGGTTTGTTCACCGGCATAACATCATATTTCCTTTGTACATTGCTTACAGGTGTTGGCAGTTATATTATTTTAAGTTTGGCAATCTTTTTATTGCTATTTGTGTTTGTTAAAGACGCAATGAAACAAGACAAACAAAATAGAAAAAAAGACAGCCAAAAGTTTAGAACTTCTTTTGTTCAAGAACAAAGCATAGTAAACAATGAAGTTATTCAAGACAATCAAAGTGGGGTAGAGCAAGTCTTTCAACAAGCCGGTCAAACAATTCAACCTGCTCAAAGCGTTAGCCAACAATCAAGGCAAAAATTGTTTATCAATAACCCTGACAATTTTTCACTTAAAAGCAAGCGTGAAATTCAAAAGGATACAGGCACAAGCCCAATAAAACTTGAAGTTTCAGAAGGTGGGCTAAACGTTGTTCGCACAGAGCATGCAAAAGTGAACACCATTAAAAAAGAAGACGATTACAAAAAGAAGATTGATTATATAAAAACGCCAACAATAATCGATATGGAAAAATACTCTTCGGTTGATTATTACGGTAAATCTTTTTCTACGCCATCACAAAACGGTACAACCGTTTCAAGTTATATTACTCCAAAGCAATCGGATAATAACCAATTTGATGAAAGTGCAGAAATTCCATTTATTGAGCATGACAACATTTCAAAGCCAACTCAAGAAGTCATTATAGACAGTGCTGCAGCAAGAGCGATGGCGTTTGAGGAAAGATATTTAGATACCACCGACACTCAAATAGATACTGCAGTTGAACAACCGGTTATTATAGAAGAAACTAATCAATTTGATTTTTCTCAGGTTGACCAAGTGCAAGATGATTTTGATAAGCCAGAGGAAATTGAGTTTAAGCCAGAGCAAACAAGTTTTTCAAACAGGGCAAGTAGATTTGACTTTACAAGCATAGATAATGGAGACAGCGATACTCCACCTATGATTGAAGAAGTTGAAGAAGATGATTATTCTTTAAACGCACAAGACATTTCTAATCAAGAAAAAGAACTTAATGACATAAGTTTTGATAATGGTGAACAATTATCTCAAACAAACATTAGGGCAAACGATAGGCTTAGAGATATTTTTTCTACGCCATCACAAAATGCTGAGACTGTGGGATACACAAGCAGAGTTGCTTCTGACAATAACGGACCAACCACAAGGCGTTCGTTCATTTTTGAAGAAAAGCAAGAGATAATAGAGCCTGCTAAACCAAAGGTTCAGCCACCAATTAACAGAGAATATTTCCGTCCACCGTTTGACCTTTTAGAAAGTTATGCTCAACCTGTTAGTGCAGAGCAAGAAAATCACCAAGAACGCATGGATATTATCAAGCGCACTTTAGAAGAGTTTAGAATTGATGCTGTGCCACAAGGTTATGTTCAAGGTCCAACTATAACAAGGTATGAAATAATGATGCCTGCTGGCATTTCGGTTAAAAACGTGTTAAAGTATGATGATGACCTTAAAATGCGTCTTTCAGCAAAAAACGGTGTCAGAATAGAAGCCCCAATACCTGGCAAGAACTTGGTGGGTATAGAAGTTGCAAATAATATTAAGGTGACAGTCGGCTTAAAAGAAGTTATGGAAGGTTTGGCTGGCAAAAAAGAAAAGGCTGGCTCGCTTATGTTTGCACTTGGCAAAGACATTGTTGGAAATGCTATAAGTGACGACCTAACAAAAGGACCGCACTATTTAATTGCAGGTGCAACAGGCTCTGGAAAGAGCGTATGCTTACACGTTATGCTTGTAAGTTTGCTTATGAGATATAGCCCAGAAGAATTAAAACTTGTGTTAGTTGACCCTAAATGCGTTGAGTTTAGGAAATACGAACACTTACCACACTTACTAGTTGATGAAATTATAAACGAGCCTAAGCGTGCGCTAAGTTTGTTGCAATGGGCTTATGATGAAACTACAAGAAGAAACGAAATGTTTACTGATTGTGGTGGACATATTAGCAACATTGATGATTACAACTCAATGATTGCAAACGATAAAATAGCAAAACTTCCAAGGATAGTGTTTGTTATAGACGAACTTGCTGACCTTATGGAAGCGTGCAAGAAAGATTTAGAAGCAAGGATAAGAATGATTGCTGCAAAATCGCGTTCGGCAGGCATACACTTAGTTCTTGCAACTCAGCGTCCATCAGTTGACGTTATAACGGGCACAATCAAGGCAAACTTGCCATCAAGAATTGCACTAAAGGTTATGAACTTTGCTGACTCTCAAACAATTTTGGGTGGCGCAGGTGCTGAAAAACTTTTGGGCAATGGCGATATGCTTTATAAAAACTCGTCTATGGCTGATTATGAACGTTATCAAGGCGCTTATATCAGTGGTAGAGAAATTACAAATATCGTTGAATACATCAAAGAAAAGAACACTGCTTATTTTGATGAAGAAATTATGAAGTTCTTAGACAATGAAACACGCCCTAGCCAAGAAGAAACACATAATTCACACGAAGAGGGTGGAGAAGAATTTAACGATTTCTTCTTAAAAGCACTTTGGTTTGCCGTTAAAACGGGAACGGTTTCAATTTCTTCATTGCAAAGAAGATTTTCAATAGGCTATCCAAGGGCAGGAAGTATTTTTGACAAAATGGAACAAAAAGGTTTTATTTCGCCTAACGAAGGTGGAAAGGCAAGAAGAGTGTTGCTTTCGCCAGAAGAATACGTTTCAAGATTTGGACCGGGAATAGAAGAATATTAATATGAAGCAAATATTTAATAAAAAAATTGGCGTAATTTCACTTGGCTGTGACAAGAACAGGGTGGATACCGAAAAAATGCTTGCCATACTTTCTACAAGGCATACGCTTACGTCGGATATTGAAGGCGCAGAAGTTTTAATAGTCAATACGTGTGCATTTTTAGAAAGTGCCAGAAAAGAGGCTGTTGAAGAAATTTTAATGGCAATAGATGGCAAAAATTATGGCGTGGAAAAAGTTATTGTGACCGGCTGTTTGCCACAACTTTTTGTTGACCAAATAAAAGATGAACTATTTGAAGTAGATGCTTTCTTAGGCGTTAGTGATTATGCTGAAATTTTACAAGTTATAGATAGCATATATGCCGGCGAAAGAGTGGTAAGAGTGGGAAGGCCAAGGGGTGAGTGTGGCACAAAAAGAGTTCTAACTACAAACGGATATGCCTATCTTAAAATTGCTGATGGCTGTTCTAACCACTGTACATATTGTTTGATACCATCTATTAGGGGCAAGTATCGTTCGGTAGAAATGGCAGACCTAATTAAAGAAGCAAAATCTTTAGGGGCCTTAAGCGAACTTATTTTGGTTGCTCAAGACACGGCTAAATACGGTTTGGATTTAAAAGAAGGCGTGACGCTAGTCACCTTGATACAAAATTTATCTAAACTTGAAAACGTAAAGGCCATAAGGCTACTTTATTGCTATCCAGAAAACATAACTGATGAACTTATTGATGAGATTGCAAATAATCCAAAGTTAATAAAATACATAGATATGCCACTGCAACACGCCGATGATAACGTGCTTAAACTCATGAACAGAAAGGGCACGGCAGAGGGGTATTTAAGGCTTATTGAAAAATTGAGAAACAAAGTAAATGGCATTGCAATTCGTTCTACCTTTATAACGGGTTTTCCAAGAGAGAGCGAAGATGCGTTTAATAATTTAACCGAGTTTTTACAAAAAGCAAAACTTTTCAACGCAGGATTCTTTAAGTATAGCAGAGAGCAAGGCTCGCCTGCATATAAACTTGATGGGCAAGTGCCGTCAAAAATAAAAAATCAAAGGCTAAGAAAACTTTATTCTTTGCAGAAAAAGGTTGTTAAAGAAAACTACAAGTCACTTTTAGGCAAAACCATTGATGTTGTGGCAGAAGGCTTTGATGCCGACCAACTTGTATACTTTGGAAGGGCATATTTCAATGCACCAGACATTGACGGAAAAGTTTATTTCTTTTCTAGTGAAGAAGTTGAGTATGGAAATAGCTATCAAGTAAAAATTATCAAGTCAACAGGATATGACTTGTATGGAGAAAGACAATGAATTTACCAAACAAACTAACAATTATAAGGCTTATAATGATACCACTTTTCGTGGCTACATTTTATTTGACTTTTTTGCCTTACAATTATTTAATTTCTGCAATAATATTTGTGCTTGCAGCATTTACAGACTTTTTAGATGGATATATTGCAAGAAAATATAATCTTGTCACAAATCTCGGCAAGTTTTTAGACCCTATCGCAGATAAAGTGCTTGTTTCTTCAGCGCTTATAGTTATGCTGCTTCCTATGACAAACGAGCCAGCAATAATTCCATTTTATGGCGCTATTGCAGTTGCAATTATTCTTGCAAGAGAATTAATTGTAAGTGGGTTTAGAATTGTTGCCGCATCAAGTGGTAAGGTTTTGGCAGCAGACAAGTCTGGCAAGATTAAAACTTTTGTTCAAGACATTGCTGTCGTTGTGCTACTAGTTAGCGCTGATTTTATGCCTGGTCTTTATTCTACACTCAACCTAATCGGGCTTTGCTTTTTAGGTGTTGCAACATTGCTTACAATTTATTCTGGGGTAGAATGTATTGTTAAGAATATTGATGTACTAAAGGAAAACAATTAAACAACTAATGAAGAGTGCGCTTATATTTTTTAGGAACTTAAAAACCGATTTTGATGGCGATTATTTTACTAATGTCTTAAGTGCGTTTAGCAGTGGTGGGCTTACTATAGACACCATTGAAATTTTATCGCACACTGATGACTTAGGCTTTAAACGCAGGCTAGTTGAGTTTAAAGAAATGTTTGATAATCTAATTATAGTTGGTGGTGACACGGTAGGTTTTAACCTTAAAGATATAATTGCAGAGTCGTTTGACACACCGCTTGTGGAAAATGAAAATGCAAGAAGTTTTCTTGATGCCGTTTCAAAAGTAAACGCAATAGACTATCCAGAAGACTTTGCACTTTTGCCTATAGAAGGTGTGGTAATTCCTAATATTTATGGTGGGTTTCAAGGCTTCATTTTAGATAGCAACGAAATAACGCTTTCCGTTCTTCCTTTTGACTATAAAGAAGTTAAGACCATGAGCGATAAATACGTTTTGCCTTATCTTGAAAACAAACTTGGCATAAAGAAAACTCGCTTAACCTTAAAATATTTTGGGGATAAAGTAAAACTAAAACAAACGCTTAGCCGTGCAGAAGTTTTGTGCGAGCAAGGGTTTTATTACAATATTTTTGAGAAATTTGGGGACATAACTATTGACTTGTTTTTTGATTACGACACACCAGAAGAAACAAAAAAACAAGTGGTAAGATACATTGTGTCAACACTTAAAGACAATATTTACGCTGAGTATGACACAAGTTTAAGTCAAAGATTATTTGATATTTTAACGCTTAGAAAATTAAAAATTTCTACTGCCGAATCGTTTACGGGTGGCAGAGTAGTATCAGAAATAATCAAAAATGCGGGGGCATCGGCGTGCGTTAATGAAGGCGTTGTGTCCTATTCAAACCAAAGTAAAATAAGCAGGTTGAACGTTAAAACCGAAGATATAAAGTCGCAGGGTGCGGTTAGTGCCGTGGTTGCTTATCAAATGGCAGTTGGGCTTTTAAAAGAAGGCTGTGATATTGCCGTTTCAACAACGGGAATTGCAGGTCCACAAAGCGACGATACCGATAAACCTGTTGGTCTTTGCTACATTGCCGTTGGCATGAAAGACGGCGTGCATACCTATAGGTATAAACTATCAGGTTCAAGAGAAGAAATTACTGAAACAGCAACAAATACTGCGCTGTTTTTGGCAATAAAAAAATTAAAATCAATATAAAGGGAAAAAATTATTATGGATGAAGCAAAAATAAACGCGCTTGACGGCGTTATGGCACAAATTGAAAAACAATATGGCAAGGGCGCAATTATGCGTCTTGGACAAAATGCTGGCGACACAAATATTGAAGTTTTGCCAACAGGTTGTCTATCACTTGACCTTGCAATTGGCGTTGGTGGACTTCCAAGGGGCAGAATTATTGAAATTTATGGACCAGAATCTTCTGGTAAAACAACCGTTGCTCTTCACGTTATTGCAGAAACACAAAAAGCAGGGGGCATTGCTGCATTTGTTGATGCTGAACACGCATTAGACCCTGTTTATGCAAAGGCACTAGGCGTAAACCTTGATGAACTTTACGTTTCTCAACCAGACACTGGTGAACAAGCACTTGATATCACAGCATCACTCGTTAGCAGTAAGGCTGTTGATATTATCGTTGTTGACTCTGTTGCGGCACTTACACCAAAGGCTGAAATTGAAGGGGACATGGGCGACTCACACGTGGGCTTGCAAGCAAGACTTATGAGCCAAGCACTTAGAAAACTTACAGCCATTACAAACAAGAGCAAGACTTGTATTATCTTTATTAACCAACTTCGTGAAAAGGTTGGCGTGATGTTTGGCAACCCAGAAGTGACTGCAGGTGGTAAAGCACTTAAGTTCTATGCAAGTGTTAGAATTGACGTTAGAAAGGCTGATTCACTAAAGGATAGCGAAGGTGCATACGGCAGTCATACAAAAGCAAAGATTGTTAAAAACAAAGTTGCACCACCATTTAAGACGGCAGAATTTGATATCATTTTTGGCAAGGGAATTTCTCAAGGAAGTTGCCTTGTTGACCTTGGTATTCAATATGATATTATACAAAAGAGTGGGGCATGGTTTTCTTACAATGGCGAAAAAATTGCACAAGGCAGAGAAAAGGCTGTTGCTTATTTAGAAAACAATGCAGACGTTGCAAACGAAATTAAAAATAGAATTTTAGAGGCATTTAACAATAAGAATAAAAATGACTAATTTTATCTATTGACATTTTTGTTAAATTGTTATAAAATATAAAAGGAAATAACGCTTATGCGTTTAATAAAACAGGAGGGCATAAAGGTATGCAAAATTTTAATTACAGTCCCCTGTTCTTGAGTAGTAATGACACCGTTTGGGTGGTTGTTATTGCAGTATTAGTGGTATTAGCAATAGCCGCTTGGCTTTTGAGTTGGAAATTAAGTGCTAAATCTTTAACTAAAAAATATGAAAAAGAAGCAGGAGATATAGAAACTCAACGAAACAGAATGCTCGACGACGTAAGGGAAGAGAGCAGGGCTATAAAGAAAGAAGCTATTTTAGAAGCGAAAGAACAGGAAATTAGACTTCGCAATGAATTTGAACGCGAATCTAAAGAAAAACGCGTAGAACTTCAAAGATTGGAAAACAGACTTAACCAAAAAGAAGAAAGTTTGGAAAAGAAAGAAGAAAATCTTGCGAAGAGAAACGAAGAAACAACAAGACAACAAAACAATTTAAAAGCAAAAGAAATCGAACTTGACAATAAGATTGACGAAATCAACAAACAACACGATAAGATGATTGAAGAGTTTGAAAAAATTGCGCAAATGAGCAGGGAAGAAGCAAAAAAACAATTGATTGATGCTATTACTGAAGAAGCCAAACGTGATGCTGCAGGCATGGTTAAAAACATAGAAGCAGAAGCAAAGGAAAATGGCGAAAGAAAGGCAAAAGAAATTGTTAGCCTTGCTATTCAAAAATGTAGCACAGAACAAGCAACCGAAATTACTGTTTCTGTAGTTCCACTTCCTAACGACGATATGAAAGCAAGGATTATCGGTAGAGAAGGTAGAAATATTAGAACACTTGAAAATGCAACGGGCATTGAACTTATTATAGATGATACGCCAGAAGTTGTTATAGTTTCAGGTTTTGACCCTGTTAGAAGGGAAGTTGCAAGAATTGCGCTTGAAAAACTTATTCAAGACGGCAGAATTCACCCAGCAAGAATTGAAGAAACAGTTGAAAAGGTTAAAAAAGAACTTGATGCTCAAATAAAAGAAGCAGGCGAAGCCGCTATGTTTGAGTGTGGAATTTTTGGGCTTCACCCAGAAGTTGTTAAACTTATTGGAAGACTTAAGTTTAGAACAAGTTATGGTCAAAACGTATTAAAACACTCTATAGAAGTTTCTCACCTAGCAGGTGTTATGGCAAATGAACTTGGCGTTGATGCAAATCTTGCAAAGCGCGCAGGACTTTTACATGACTTAGGTAAGGCTGTTGACTTTGAGATTGAAGGCACGCACATGCAAATTGGCGGCGACCTTGCTAAAAAGTATAAAGAAAACTTTAACGTTATCAATGCTATTCTTGCTCACCACGGCGACGTTGAGCCAAAGACCTTAGAAGCAGTGCTTGTTCAAGCAGCCGACGCTATTTCTGGCGCAAGACCTGGTGCAAGAAGGGAAACAACAACTAACTATATTAAAAGACTTCAAAAACTTGAAGAAATTTCATCTTCATTTAAAGGCGTTGAAAAATGCTATGCTATTCAAGCAGGTAGAGAAGTTAGGGTTATGGTAAAACCTGAACAAATCAATGATGCTCAAACGTTGTTCTTAGCAAAAGACATTGCTAAAAAGATTGAAGAAGAAATGGAATATCCAGGTCAAATTAAAGTTAACGTTATTAGAGAGTGGCGTGCAACTGAGTTTGCAAAATAAAATTAAAATAAATGAAAAAGGATTTAGCAAAGTTAAATCCTTTTTTGATAATATAAAGGTAGTAGTATGGAAATTGTAAAAGATATTTTTTATGTGGGCGTAAATGACAAAACTATTGACCTGTTTGAAGGCCAATATATCGTACCAAACGGCATGGCGTATAATTCTTATCTAATTAAAGACCAAAAGGTTGCAGTTTTAGATAGTGTGGACAAAAATTTCGGTAAAGAGTGGCTTTCAAACATTGAAAAGGTGATGGATGGTGGCAAGGTAGATTATCTTATCGTTTCACATATGGAGCCAGACCACTCTGCTAATATAACGGCGTTTGCTGATAAATATCCTGATGCAAAAATAGTTTCATCTTCAAAAGCATTTACCATGATGAAAAACTTTTTCGGCACAGATTTTGTGGATAGGCAAGTTGTGATTAACGAGGGTGATGAGTTAGATTTGGGCGAGCATAAACTAACATTTGTTTCAGCACCTATGGTGCACTGGCCAGAAGTTATGATGTCTTATGATAAAACAAGCAAAACATTATTCTCTGCTGATGCTTTTGGCAAATTTGGTGCACTTGACGTGGAAGAAGATTGGGCTTGCGAAGCAAGAAGATATTATTTTGGTATTGTTGGTAAATATGGCGTGCAAGTTCAAGCCGTGCTAAAGAAACTTGCTAATATTGAAGTGGAAAGAATTTGTGCATTGCACGGACCTATCTTAACTGAAAATCTAGGATATTATATAGACCTATACAAAACTTGGTCAAGTTATGGTGTTGAAAGTGATGGCGTTGTAATCAACTACACTTCAGTTTATGGAAACACCAAAAAAGCTGCCAAAATTTTGGCAAAAGAATTAGAAGATAAGGGCGTTAAGGTTGCAGTAAACGACCTTGCAAGATGCGATATGGCAGAAGCCGTTGAAGATGCTTTTAGATATGGCAAGATTGTTTTAGCAACAACAACTTATAACGGCGACATTTTCCCATTTATGAAAGAGTTTGTTCATCACTTAACCGAAAGGAACTTTCAAAACAAGTTTGTGGGCATTATTGAAAACGGAAGTTGGGCGCCACTTGCTGATAAGATAATCAAGGGCATGCTTGAAAAGAGCAAAAACATTACCTTTGCAAACACAGGCGTTAAAATCTTGTCTGGAGTAAAAGAAGAAAATATAGAACAAATTAAAGCTCTTGCAAACGAACTTGCAAATAACTAAAACAAATAAATGAATAAAAAAATAGCGTGGAGTTTTTCCACGCTATTAGTTTTTTTGTTAAAATTATCTGTTGTTGATGAGTTTTGTAAGTTCAACAGGGTCTAACTTTTCGCCGTTCTTATAAACACGCATATTGCCTGATGCAATTTCGTCAATAAGCATAACTTCGCCGTTGTTATAACCAAATTCAAACTTAATATCCCAAAGGTCGCAACCAATTGTCTTTAAGTCGTCAGCAACGATTTTTGTAATCTTAAGTGTTTGAGCCTTCATGCTTTCAAACATTTCAGGTGTCATAACCTTAAGTGCTGCTAAACCTTCACTTGTGACAAGTGGGTCGCCTTTAGCGTCGTTTTTGAAAGTACATTCAACGTAGCCACCTTCTAAAACTGTGCCATCTTCAATATATTCGCCATATCTACGGATAAAACTACCTGTAGCAACCAAACGGCAAATAACTTCTAAGCCCTTGCCGAAAACTGTTGCAGGAAGAACTTCCATTGTAGCGTTATCAATATCAGCGCTGATATAGTGTGTTTTGATTCCTGCTTTTTTAAGCATTTCAAAATAATAAACAGAAGACTTTAAGTTAGCCTTGCCGATACCTTCAATTGTTAAACCAACGCTATTTTCGCCTGGGTCAAACACACCGTCTTTTCCTGTGCAATCGTCTTTGAATTTAAGTAGAACGTTACCATTTTCAAGTTCAAAAACGTCTTTTGTTTTACCTGTGTAAAGTTTTTTCATAAAATAACCTCATAAAAAGTTTAATAACAAGTGTATTATAACAAATTATAATTCAATTTGCAATAATTTAAATTGCCCAAAAATAAAAAAACTAAAAAAAATTATAAAAATTAATTTCAAATTGCACCTTCCTATGCTATAATTTATGTATAAAATATTGGCAAGGCAAATTATGAAAATATTATCTCCAGCAGGAAATTTTGAAAGTCTTAAAATGGCTGTATATAATGGCGCAGATGAAGTTTATCTTGGGATAAGCGATTTTAACGCACGCAATAATATAGACGGCTTTACCATTGAAACCTTAAAAGACGCCGTTAATTTTGCGCATATATATAATGTTAAAGTGCATCTTGCGATTAATATTTTATTTAAAAATTCTGAACTTGCTAGTGCTATTGAAATTGTTGGAAAGGCAATAAGTTTGGGGATTGATGCTTTTATCGTGCAAGATTTAGGGCTTATTTCACTTATAAATAAACTCTATCCTATGGCAGACGTGCATTTAAGCACTCAAATGGCAATTCATAATTTAGAAGGCATTTTGGCACTTAAAAAATATAAGTTTTCAAGAGTGGTGCTTGCAAGAGAAACCCCACTTGAAGAAATTAAACGCATAAAGAAAAACGTTGATATAGAGATAGAATATTTTGTTCAAGGCGCACTATGTGTCAGTTTTTCTGGCAACTGCTATTTAAGTTCTGATTTGCAATCTGCAAGTGGCAATAGGGGGAAGTGCAAGCAACTTTGCAGGCTTCCATACACCCTTTATAAAAACGACAAAAAACTTAAAAAAGGTTATCTTTTAAGCGCAAAAGATTTTTGTATGATAGATAGGCTAAATGACTTAAAAGATGCTGGTGTTGATGCAATTAAAATAGAAGGCAGAGCAAGAAGACCTTTTTACGTTGCCACGGCAACAAGGCAATATCGCAATGCATTAGATGGCAAAAAAGTAAATATAGAGCATTTAAAACTTGCTTTTAACAGAAATTATATTGAGGGTTATTTTAACGGTAATGGCGATATAATTTCTAACGTTCAAAGTCATATTGGTTTGTTGGTGGGCAAGGTGACAGGGTTTAAGGCAGGAAAAAACTTTAATCAAGTTTTCTTTACTTCAAACAGAAAAATTTACCCTAAGTCAACGCTTAAATTTTTGTTTAATGCAAGCGAAACAACCATTTCTGCTTTTGACTTAAAAGAACTTGGAGATAATAATTTTGTTTTAACCACAACAAGCCTTGTGGAAAAGGGTGCAAGCGTGCATTTGATTGTGGATAGTGAAAGTGAAAACAAGGCGCTTTCCTTTGTTAAAAAACGCAATATAGACATTGAAATTTTTGCAAAAATAGGGCAGCCTATTAGGGCAGAGTTTGAAATTTTAGGTAAAAATTACGCTATTGAGGGCGACGTTTTAACCGAGGCAAAAAGCCAGCCCTTAACTAAAGAAGAACTTGAATACAACTTTGCTAAAAGCGAATATTTTTTAGGGAATATTAAAATAGGCCAACTAGAAAACGTGTTTATGTTAAAGAAAAACTTAAACGACTTTAGGAGAAAAGTTTTTGATAAGGTATTTGAAATTTTAACCAAGCCAAGATGTAGCGTGCAAATTGAAAATTTACCAAAATTGCCTGAAATAAGTGGGTTTGCTGACTTTTGTATTATTGAAGATATAAACCAAAAAATAACTGCAAAAAATGTTATATATTCGCCCAGTGAATATATAGAAAGTGATATTTTTGCATTTAAAAACAAGTGCTTAGAGCTTGGCTATAAGCCGTATTTAGACACGCCTAATTTTGCATTAGAAAAAGATATAGAAATACTAAAAAATATAATTAAAAATTGTAAAATTGGCATTGTTGCAAACAATTATTATGCGCTTAACCTTTCTGATAGCGTGGTTGTTGGTGCAGGGCTAAACGTGTATAATAATTTTACAGCATTTGAACTTGGAAAAGAGTTTTTTGTGGCAGAAGGTGACCTTGCAGAAAAAATGGATTTTGCATACATGACCTTAAGGCATTGCCCTATGAAAAATTTGCTTGATGGGACTTGTTCGGCTTGCTATTATGAAGATGGATATTCTTACAAAATGGAAGGTGGAAAAGTAATGAAGTTAAAACGCAAAAAACTTAGTTCTTGCACCTTTTATTTAACAGATTAGTTCGCCTTTTATTTTATAAAAATAAAGCAAGTAAAAATTTTTGCGAAATAAAACACTTAAGTTTGTTTTGTTAAAGAAAATCATTTGACAAAATTTGCTGTTAAATGTTATACTATATGTACTTAGATGAATATTAGTTTTTTGCGACTGACGGCTGAGTGGAATTGTCCACAGGAAGTAAAAAACATTTTATTGTCGGCCGTCTGGGCAGTTTGGGGTTTTTTCAAACTGTCTTTTTAACTTAAATGGGCATTTTTTGGAGGATAATATATGAAAAAAGTTGCAGTTGTTATGGGTAGTGATAGTGACCTTAAAGTTGTTGAAAAAGCAATTTTAACGTTAAAAGATTATGGTGTAGGCACAGAAGTTCACGTTTATTCTGCGCACCGCACGCCTGTTGAAGCAAGAGACTTTGCATTAAATGCAAGACATAACGGCATTGGCGTTATTATTGCCTGCGCTGGTAAGGCTGCACATCTTGCTGGTGCTATTGCGGCAAACACAACACTTCCTGTTATTGGAATTCCTATCAAGGCATCGGTTTTAGATGGTATGGACGCTCTTTTATCAACAGTTCAAATGCCAGCAGGTATTCCTGTTGCAACAGTTGCTATTGACGGGGCTGAAAATGCTGCGCTTTTAGCAATTCAAATCTTAGCAGTTGAAGATAAAGATTTGGCACAAAAACTTGCAGATGCAAGGGCACAAAAAATGCAAAATATTTTGGCAGTAGATAAAGAAATCAATCAAAAATATAACTAATTTAAGTTGGGTTAAATAATGGAAAAACAAATGCTTTACGAAGGAAAGGCAAAAAAACTTTTTGCCACAGATACACCGGATAAATATATTATCAGTTTTAAAGATGATATATCGGCTTTCAACGGCTTAAAAAAGGGTGTTCTTTCTGGAAAGGGCATTATCAACAACAAAATAACTAATCTACTTATGGGCGTTTTAGAAAAAAAAGGTATTCCAACTCATTTTGTTAAAGAATTATCAAGCAGAGAAACGCTTGTTAAAAAAGTTGAGATTATTCCATTAGAAGTGTTGGTTAGAAACGTTGCTGCAAGTTCATTGTCTAAAAGATTAGGGCTTCCTGAAGGGGCTAAGATGAAACAGCCTGTTATTGAATTCTGCTATAAAAAAGATGAACTTGGCGACCCTATGATAAACGAATATCATATTTTAGCAATGGGTTTTGCTGGCAAAGAAGAAATTGATTTAATAACCGAATATTCTTTTAAGATAAACCAAATTTTGAAAGAGTATTTTCTAGGTATAAAAATAAAGCTTATCGATATAAAATTGGAGTTTGGCAGAACGGCTGACGGACAGATTGTTCTTGCTGATGAAATTTCGCCTGATACTTGTAGACTTTGGGACTCTATCACTAACGAAAAACTTGATAGAGACCGTTTTAGGCGCGACCTTGGAAATGTTGAAGAGGCTTATAATGAAATATTTGACAGACTGCTTGGCTGACAAGTGGTCGTTTTGGGAAAGGTGAAGTAAAAAAGTTCTTCACTTTTCTATGTTTAATTGTGATTTTTTTTGGAGGTAATTTATGGACGAACTTCGTGAAGAGTGTGGCGTGTTTGGGATTTATGCAGCTAAAGAGCAAAACCTTGCAAGCATGACATATTATGGCTTGTATGCCCTTCAACATCGTGGACAAGACAGTTGTGGCATTGTTGTAAATGACGGTGGTGTTTTCACAGCGAAGAAGGATTTAGGACTTGTCGGTGATGTGTTCACAAAAGAAAACTTGCTCAGTTTTGGTAATGGTAAAATTGCAGTTGGCCACGTTAGAGCAGGCACAAAAGGCACTATTACTTATGCGAACGCTCAACCACTTGTGGTAAATCACGTTAAGGGCAGTTTGGCTATCGGTTTTAACGGAAGTTTGGTTAATAAGAACGAACTTAAAACCGAACTTGAACTTCAAGGCTCTATATTTCAATCTAATGGTGACGCAGAAGTTATCACTTATGAAATTATAAAAGCTAGACTTAACGCACCATCAATTGAGCAAGCAATTGTTAGAGCAATGGATAAACTTGAAGGTGCATATAGCCTTGTAGTTATGTCGCCAACAAAACTTATAGCAGCTCGTGACAAGTATGGATTTAGACCATTATGTTATGGTAAAACGCAAGATGGTTCTTATGTGATTGCATCTGAAAGTTGTGCGCTTGATGCAGTTGGGGCAAAACTTATTAGAGACGTTGAGCCAGGCGAAGTTGTTGTGTTTGATTCAATGGGTGTTCGTTCAATAACCGAGCATTGCAAGAAAGAAAAAATGGCACTTTGCATTTTTGAACTTGTGTATAACGCCCGTCCAGACTCTATCGTTGACGGTTATCCTGTGCACGATGCAAGGGTTCAAATGGGCAGATATCTTGCAAAGAGGTTCCCGGTAGAAGCAGATGTTGTAATCAGCGTTCCAGACTCTGGTAATGATGCTGCAATCGGTTATGCAAAAGAATCTGGAATACCTTACGAATTAGGGTTCTTAAAAAATAAATACGTTGGAAGAACGTTTATTTTCCCTGAACAAAAGGATAGAGAAGACCAAGTTAGAAAAAAACTTAACCCAATCTCATCGGTTGTTAAGGGTAAGAGAGTTGTAATGGTAGACGACTCAATAGTTCGTGGAACAACAAGTGGCAGGGTTGTAAGCCTATTAAGAGAGGCTGGTGCAACCGAAGTGCATTTTATGGTATCTTCACCACCGTTCTTGTTCCCATGCTATTATGGAACAGACGTTCCAAATAAGAATATGCTTATTGCAAATATGCATACTGAAGAAGAAATTAGACAAATGATTGGCGTTGATAGTTTGCATTATCTTAAACTTGAAGATATGAAAGAAATTGCCAAAAACAATAATAACGTATCATTTTGTTATTCGTGCTTTGATGGAAAATATCCTACAAAAACACCATCTGAGCAAACGGATAAATACCAAACAAAAATAGATATTGAACAAAAGACAAAAAGACATTAAGGGAGATAAAAATTATGGAAAAGAGTTTTAGCGAAAGTTATAAGGCAGCAGGCGTAGACATTACTGCAGGATATAAAGCAGTAGAACTTATGAAAGGTCATATCAAAAGAACAATGACTGACGGTGTATGTTCAGACATTGGTGGTTTTGGTGGACTATTTGCACTTGGCAAAGTTAAAAATCCAGTTTTAGTTAGTGGTACTGACGGCGTAGGAACAAAACTTAAAATTGCCTTTTTGATGGACAAGCATAACACAGTTGGTATTGACTGTGTTGCAATGTGTGTAAACGACGTAATTTGTAGTGGAGCAAAACCACTTTTCTTCCTTGACTACATTGCTGTTGGCAAAAACGTGCCAGAAAGAGTTGCTTCAATCGTTGAAGGCGTTGCTGAAGGTTGCGTTCAAGCAGGTTGCGCATTAATCGGTGGCGAAACTGCTGAAATGCCAGGTTTTTATCCTGTTGATGAATATGACCTTGCTGGTTTTGCAGTTGGTGTTGTTGATAAAAAGAAAATTTTAGACAATAAGAAAATGCAAGCAGGCGACGTTGTTATTGCTATTCCTTCAACAGGCGTACATAGCAATGGTTTTTCACTTGTAAGAAAGGTGTTTGACGTTGAAAAGGCTGATATTAAATCACCTATTGAAGCACTTGGTGGCAAGAGCCTTGGCGAGTCGCTTTTAACACCAACAAAAATTTACGTAAAGGCTATTATGTCACTTCTTGAAAAGAAAGTTAATATTCGTGCTATTTCTCATATCACAGGTGGTGGCTTCTATGAAAATATTCCAAGAAGTATTCCAGATGGATTTGGCGCAAAAATTGAAAGAAATGCAGTTCGTATTCTTCCTATCTTTGATTTACTTGCAAAAACAGGTGGCATTGAAGAAAGAGATATGTTCAATACATTTAACATGGGCGTTGGTATGAGCGTTGTTGTTAAGAAAGAAGATGCAGACAAGGCACTACAAATCTTAAAACTCGCTGGCGAAGATGCTTACATCATGGGCGAAATCGTTAAATCAGACGCAAAGATACAAATATGTTAGGAAAGATTTTAAACGGCATAAGTGCCGGACTTATGGTTTCTATAGGTTGCGCAATATTTTTGGCTTGCGAAAACAAAGTGGTTGGTGCAGTTTTATTTACTATTGCGCTTTTGGTAATTTGTTTTAAGGGATATTCTCTTTACACAGGTAAAATTGGCTTTATGCCTTTTTCGCACACAAAAGAAGATTTTTCAGTTTTACTTTTAGGGCTTTTAGGAAATGCAATCGGCATGATTGTATTTGGACTTTTAATAAGCGTTGCACTTCCAAACTTAAAAGAAAAGGCAATTGCAATTTGCTCGGCTAAACTAACTCAAACTTGGTATCAAACGATTATTCGTGGACTATTTTGTGGCGTGCTTATGTTTATTGCAGTTTACGTTTATAGAGAAAACAAAAGTATAGTTGCAATTATATTTGCAATTCCAACCTTTATTTTATGTGGTTTTGAACACTCGGTTGCAAATATTGGATATTTTGCAATTGCAAACATGTTTTCGTTTGAAATGGTGCTATTTATAATATTAGTTGTTGTCGGCAACACGATTGGTTCTATGATTTTGCCATATTTATCACTAGCACAACAAAGAAAAGCCACTTTAGTTAAGGAGAACGAAAATGAAAAAGCAAGTTAACGTTGCAGTTTTAGTTTCAGGTGGTGGCACTAACTTACAAGCACTTATTGATTTTGAAAAAAGTGGCAAACTTAAAAGTGGAAAAATCGTTAAGGTTATTTCAAACAAAATTGATGCCTATGCGCTAGAAAGGGCAAAAAATGCTGGTATTGAAGGCGCTATAGTTGAAAAGAAAGGCAAAACTCAGCAAGAGTTTGAAAAAGGTTTAGTCAATGAACTTGAAAAGTGTTCGGCTGACATAATAGTTCTTGCTGGATTTATGTGCATTTTATCAAAAGACTTTACCGATAGGTATAGCCAAAGAATTATAAACGTTCATCCATCACTTATTCCATCTTTTTGTGGTGAAGGCTTTTATGGACTTAAGGTTCACGAAAAGGCGCTTGAATATGGCGTTAAAGTGACGGGGGCAACAGTGCATTTTGTAAACGAAATTCCAGATGGTGGAAAAATTATTATGCAAAAGGCTGTGGCAATAAAAGACGGAGATACGCCAGAAATTTTACAAAAGCGTGTTATGGAAATGGCAGAGTGGAAGATTTTACCACTTTCGCTTGAAAAAGTTTGTAAGAATTTATTAAAGAATAAAAATTAGGATAAAAAGGAATTAAGATTATGGCTAAATTTGATATAAAGAAGTTGTTATCAGAAAATGAATATCCAGGTCGTGGAATTATTATTGGCAAAAGTAAAGACGGCAAGAGTGCTATGATTGCTTATTTCATTATGGGAAGAAGTGAAAATAGTAGAAACCGTATATTTGAAAAGTTTGATGGTGGTATGAGAACAAAGGCGTTTGACGAATCAAAACTCACTGACCCAAGTTTGATTATTTATAATCCATACCTTGCTTTAGAAAACATTGATATTATTACAAATGGTGACCAAACAGACACTGTTTATAATTACATAAAAGAAAATGGTGATGATGGTTTTGCTTTTGATAAGGCACTTTTCACACGTGAATTTGAACCAGACAGCCCTAACTTTACACCAAGAATTTCTGGTATCGTTAAATATGGCTGTTGCAACAAAGATTTCTGTTATAGACTTTCTATTCTAAAGAGTGCAAACGGCAACCCAGAAGTTTGCAATAGATATTTCTATTCTTATAGCCCACTTGCTGGTATCGGTCACTTTATCCACACATATAGCCATAACGGAAACCCAATTCCATCATTTTATGGTGAGCCAGAAGAAGTTGAACTTCCAAACACAGCCCAAGAACTTGCTGATATGGTTTGGGAAAACTTAAATGAAGATAACAAAGTTTCTTTATTTGTTCGTTCGGTATGTCTTAAAACAAAAAAAGCAACTGAAATTATCATAAACAAAAACAAATAATAAAATTAAAAATATTCAAAATATTAAGATAAATAAAGGAAGTATAAAAATGAAAGAATTTCAACTTAAATATGGTTGCAACCCAAACCAAAAGCCTGCAAGAATCTATATGGAAAACGGCGCAGAATTGCCTGTTCAAATCTTAAACGGAAAACCAGGCTATATTAACTTTTTAGACGCATTTAACTCTTGGCAATTAGTTAAGGAGTTAAAAGAAGCAACAGGAAAGCCTTGTGCAACTTCATTTAAACACGTTAGCCCAGCAGGTGCTGCTGTTGGCGAAAAGTTAACAGACATTGAAAAGAAGGCTTGCTTTGTTGATGATATTGATGGTTTAGACAATTCTCCAATTGCTTGTGCATATGCAAGGGCAAGGGGAACTGATAGAATGAGTTCGTTTGGTGACTGGATTGCGCTTTCTGATGAATGTGATGAAACAACTGCTAAAATCATCAAAAGAGAAGTTAGTGATGGCGTTATCGCTCCATCTTATTCAGAAAAGGCATTAGAAATTCTAAAACAAAAGAGAAACGGCACATATAACGTAGTTCAAATTGATAAAGATTATATCCCAGAAGAAAAGGAAACAAAACAAGTTTTTGGCATTACTTTTGAACAAGGCAGAAACAATTTTAAGATTGATAGAGAACTTGTGACAAAAGAAATTGTCACTAAAAACAAGAACTTGCCAGAAAGTGCTATTCAAGACATGATAATTGCACTTATCACGCTTAAATACACACAATCTAACTCAGTGTGTTTTGCACATAATGGTCAAGCAATCGGTATCGGTGCTGGCCAACAATCAAGGATTCACTGCACACGTCTTGCTGGTTCTAAGGCAGACAACTGGTTCTTGCGTCAAAGCCAAAAGGTTATGGAACTTCCTTTCTTAGAAACACTTGGCAGACCAGACAGAAACAACGTTATAGATATTTACATTTCTGATGAGTGTGAAGATTTGTTGGTTGATGGAGTATGGCAAAAATACTTTACTAAAAAGCCAGAACTCTTTACAAGAGAAGAAAAGAAGGCTGTTTTATCTAAAGTTTCAGGTGTTGTGCTTGGCTCTGATGCGTTCTTCCCATTTAGCGATAACATTGAACGTGCTGCAAAGAGTGGCGTTTCTTATATCACAGAACCAGGTGGCTCAGTTAGAGATGACTTAGTTATTGAGGCGTGCGACCAAAGGAATATGGTTATGTCATTTACAGGCATGAGATTATTCCACCACTAATAAAAACTGTGAAATACTGCATAATTCATCGTTAAAGCCCTTGTCAAGATGTATACTCTTGCTTTCGGATTTTGCCTTGACTTATTTGCATTTGACAGTTTTATGGGTACAATGCCAAAATACAAAACTATATTAAATATAAAAATTAAGGAGAAAACAATATAAAATGAAAGTTTTAGTTGTTGGAAACGGTGGCAGAGAACACGCCATTATAAAAAGTTTGTTAAAGAGTAAAGAAATAGAAAAAATCTATGCGCTTTCGGGCAACGGTGGTATTGCAAGTGATGCAACCATCGTGGACATAAACGTTAAAGACGTTGAAAAGGTTGCATGCTGGGCAAAAGAAAATGCAATTGACTTTGCAGTTGTTGCACCAGACGACCCATTGGTGCTTGGTGCTGTTGACCTTTTAGAAGAAAAGGGTATACCATGTTTTGGCCCAAACAAAAAGGCTGCAATAATTGAAGGAAGCAAGATTTTTTCTAAGAACTTAATGAAAAAATACAACATACCTACAGCAAAGTATGAAACATTTTCTGATATAGATAGCGCTATTAAATATCTTGAAACTCAAGAAATGCCAATAGTTATTAAAGCCGATGGTTTGGCACTTGGCAAGGGCGTTATAATTGCTGAAACATTAGAAATGGCAAAAGAAGCTGTTGTTTCTATGATGCAAGACAAGGTGTTTGGTGCATCTGGCGCAAACATTGTTATTGAAGAATTTTTAACAGGCCCAGAAGTATCAGTTTTATCGTTTACTGATGGTAAAACTTTAGTGCCAATGGTTTCATCAATGGACCACAAGAGAGCGCTTGATTTTGATAAAGGGCTTAACACAGGTGGCATGGGAACTATAGCACCTAACCCTTATTATACTGAAGAAATTGCTAAAGAGTGTATGGAAACAATTTTTATTCCTACAATTGAGGCTATGAATAAAGAAGGAAGAACTTTTAAGGGTTGTTTATATTTCGGTCTTATGCTAACGCCAAAAGGACCAAAGGTTATTGAGTATAACTGTAGATTTGGCGACCCTGAAACACAAGTTGTGTTGCCACTATTAAAGACCGACCTTTTTGAAATCTTTAAAGCCGTTGCTGAAGAAAGACTTGCTAGCATAAACGTTGAATTTTATGACAAGTCAGCATGTTGTGTAATTATGGCAAGCAAGGGCTATCCAGAAAAGTACGAAAAGGGCTATGAAATTAAGTTTAATGGCGACAAAGACAATATTTTTGTTGCAGGTGCTAAATTAGATAATGGCAAACTTTTAACTAACGGTGGAAGAGTGCTTGGTGTGACTGCTGTGGCAAACGACTTAAAGTCGGCAATTAGCGATGCGTATAAAAAGGTTGAAACAGTCACGTTTGACAACGCATTTTATCGCAAAGACATTGGACAAAGAGCATTAAAAGCTTATGGAGAAAAATAATGGTTTATAGAATTTATGTTGCAAAAAAGCCGGAATTTGCTAACGAAGCAAAAGCATTACTCGGCGAAATCAAAAATTTACTTAATATCAAAACAATTAGTGACCTCAGCGTAATCAATCGTTATGACGTTGAAGAAATACAAGAAGAACTATTTTCTAAGTGCATTAACTCAGTTTTTTCTGAGCCACAAATAGACAATGCATTTAAAACTCTTCCAAAAGCAGATTATATTTTTGCAGTAGAGCCACTTCCTGGTCAATTTGATCAAAGAGCAGACTCGGCTGCTCAATGCGTACAGTTATTCTCAGCAGGCAATCGTCCTATCGTTAAAACTGCAAAGGTTTATGCTATATACGGCAAACTTTCTAATGAAGAATTAGAAGCAATCAAAAAATACGTTATCAACCCTGTTGAATGTAGAGAAGCAGACCTTGCTGAAAAAGATACGCTTGCGCTTTCTTATGACCTTCCTGAAAGTGTTGAAACGCTATGTGGTTTTAATGGCCTTGATGAAAACGGCTTAAGCACTTTCTTAAAAGAAAAGGCACTTGCTATGGACTTAGACGACTTAAAGTTCTTGCAAGCATACTTTAAGAAGGAAGACAGGGACCCAACGATAACCGAAATTAAAATGGTTGACACATATTGGTCAGACCACTGTCGTCATACAACCTTTTTAACTACTATTGAAAGCGTTGAGTTTGAAGACGACCTTGCTAACCAAATTTACAATGAATACGTTGCTACTAGAAAAGAGTTAAACAGAACAAAACCAATCAACCTTATGGACCTTGCTACTATTGCAACAAGATACCACAAGGCGTCTGGCGATTTACCTAAGATTGATGATTCTGAAGAAATCAATGCTTGTACGGTTAAAATCAAAGTAAACGTTGGCGAAGAAAAACAAGATTGGCTACTTTTATTCAAAAACGAAACACATAACCACCCAACCGAAATTGAACCTTTCGGTGGTGCGGCAACTTGTATCGGTGGTGCTATTCGTGACCCACTTTCAGGCAGAAGTTATGTTTACGCTGCAATGCGTGTGACAGGTGCAGGTGACCCACTAAAGAGTCTTGACCAAACAATTAAAGGAAAACTTCCTCAAAGAAAGATAGTGACAACTGCTGCTAGTGGTTATTCTTCTTATGGCAACCAAATTGGTCTTGCAACAGGTATGGTTGATGAAATTTATCACGACGGATACGTTGCAAAGCGTATGGAAATCGGTGCAGTTGTTGCAGCCGCTCCTGCAAAGAACGTAAGGCGTGAAGTTCCACAAAACGGAGATAAAGTAATTCTTCTTGGTGGTAGAACTGGTAGAGACGGTTGTGGTGGTGCAACAGGCTCATCTAAATCACACAACTTATCTTCACTTACTACTTGTGGTGCAGAAGTTCAAAAGGGTAATGCGCCAGAAGAAAGAAAATTACAAAGATTATTTAGAAATGAAAGAGCATCAAGATTAATTAAGCGTTGCAACGACTTTGGTGCTGGTGGCGTTTCAGTTGCTATCGGCGAACTTGCAGACGGACTTTTAATTGACCTTGATAAAGTTCCTAAAAAGTATGATGGACTTGACGGCACAGAACTTGCAATCAGTGAATCTCAAGAAAGAATGGCAGTTGTTGTTGAAAGCGAACACGTTGATGAATTTATCGCTCTTGCTAACAGCGAAAACTTAGAAGCAACTGTGGTTGCAACTGTCACAGATAATGCAAGACTTAAGATGACTTGGAAGGGCAACACAATAGTTGATATTTCAAGAGAATTCTTAAATTCTAATGGTGCTGAAAAGAAGACAAGCGTTAAAGTTGTTAAACAACAACTTGATAAAAAACAAATTCCAGAGTGCTTTGCTTGTGGCATAAAAGCGCTTGCTGATGACCTTAATATTTGTTCTAAACGTGGTCTTTCAGAACGTTTTGACTCTACAATCGGTGCTGGCACTGTGCTTATGCCATTTGGTGGCAAAAATCAAAGAACACCTATTCAAGCAATGGTAAACAAGGTTTCTGTTGAAAATTCTGATACAGATACATGCTCGTTTATGAGTTGGGGCTATAACCCATTTGTAAGTGATAGAGGTCCACTTTATGGTGGTTATTATGCAGTAATAGAAAGCGTATGTAAACTTATTGCAACAGGTGCAACTTTTGAAGATACGTATTTAACTTTCCAAGAATACTTTGAAAAACCAAACAAAGACGCATCACGTTGGGGCAAACCTATGAGTGCGCTTCTTGGTGCATATAGAGCGCAAAGAGAACTTAAACTTTCTGCAATCGGTGGTAAGGACTCTATGAGTGGTTCGTTTGAAAACATAGACGTTCCACCAACATTAGTTTCATTTGCTGTCACAACAGATAGTTTGGATAAAGTTGTTTCACCAGAATTCAAAAAGGCAGGTAGCAAGGTTGTATTCTTGCCAGCAAAAGTAAATAATGATGGACTTATTGACACTGCAGATTTATTAGAAAACTTTGCTCTTATTGAAAAACTTAACAGTCAAAACAAAGTGCTTGCAATGTACACCCCAACACTCGGTGGCATAGCAGAAGGCGTTATGAAAATGGCGTTTGGCAACTCTATCGGCTTTGAATTTGCTGACGTAAACTTAGACACCATTTTTGGTTATAACTACGGTGGCTTTATTATTGAACTTAACGGTGACGCTCAAGTTGATAAAGCGTTTACTTTAGGTTATACAACTGAAAAGCAAGAAATTGCGTATAAGGGCGAAGGTGTTTCGCTTGACAACCTTTTAGGCATTTATGAAAATAAGTTAGAAAGCGTGTTCAAGTGCAATGACGTTGCAACTGATAAAGGCGAAATTCCAGAAATTAAGTTTAGCGCTGACAATTGGACACTTTCACCAACAAAATTTGCTAAGCCTAGAGTTTTAGTGCCTGTATTCCCAGGAACAAACTGCGAATACGATACTAAAAAGGCATTTGCAAGACAAGGTGCAGACGTTGAAATATTCGTAATTAAAAACCTTGTAGACGTAAAAGAATCGGTTGATGCTTTTGCTGAAAAGATTAAAAACAGTCAAATTATATTCGTGCCAGGTGGTTTCTCTGGTGGTGATGAACCAGACGGCTCTGGTAAGTTTATAACAGCATTCTTTAGAAACAAAGCAATTAAAGAAAACGTAAGCGACCTTTTGGATATTAGAAAGGGCTTAGTTGGTGGTATTTGCAACGGCTTCCAAGCACTTATCAAACTCGGTTTAGTGCCTTATGGCAAGATTACCGACGAAATGAGTGAAGACATGCCAACACTTACATTTAACACCATTGCAAGACACCAATCAATGCTTGTTAATACAAGAATAGCATCTAACAAGTCGCCTTGGCTTATGCAAACTGAAGTGGGTGACGTTTATACAGTTCCTATCTCTCACGGTGAAGGTAGATTTATCATTAAGCCAGACCTACTTGAAAGTTTGATTAAAAACGGTCAAATTGCAACTCAATACGTTGACCAAAACGGCAAACCAACATACGATATTAAGTTCAATCCAAACAATTCTTATTATGCTATTGAAGGTATCACATCTCCAGATGGCAGAGTATTTGGTAAGATGGGTCACTCTGAAAGAACGGGTAATGGACTTTACAAAAACGTTTATGGCGAATATGACATTAAGATGTTTGATAGCGCTGTAAAATACTTTAAATAATTAAATATAAATAAGGAGAAAGAAAATGCAATACAAAAGTGATATTGAAATTGCGCAAAGCATAACCCCAAAACACATTTTGGAAGTTGCAAAAACTGCAGGTATTGACAACAAATACTTAGAGCAATATGGAAACTATAAGGCTAAAATAGACCTTTCTATCTTAAAAGAAACTAAAAAAGAAAACGGTAAACTTATTTTAGTCACGGCTATTACTCCAACCCCTGCGGGCGAAGGTAAAACCACCACTACTGTTGGTCTTGCCGATGGCTTAAAGAGAATAGGTAAAAACGTTATGGTTGCTTTAAGAGAACCATCGTTAGGTCCTGTTTTTGGTGTTAAAGGTGGTGCTGCTGGTGGTGGATATGCACAAGTTATTCCTATGGAAGACATTAACCTTCATTTCACTGGCGACTTTCACGCAATCGGTGCAGCAAACAACTTGCTTGCAGCAATGATTGATAACCATATTTATCAAGGCAACTCACTTAACATTGACCCAAGAAAAATTACTTGGCATAGATGCGTTGATATGAACGATAGACAACTTCGTTTTGTTGTTGACGGCTTAGGTGGAAAGGTGAACGGCGTTCCAAGAGAAGATAGTTATGATATAACTGTTGCTTCTGAAATTATGGCTGTACTATGCTTATCTTCTTCAATTACCGACTTAAAGAATAGAATTAAGAACATTATTATAGGTTATACTTACGACGATAAACCAGTGACTGCAGGACAACTTAACGCACACGGGGCAATGACGGCACTACTTAAAGATGCGTTAAAACCAAACCTTGTTCAAACTTTAGAAGCGACACCTGCAATCGTCCACGGTGGACCATTTGCAAACATTGCACATGGTTGCAACTCTGTTATGGCAACAAAAATTGCTCAAAAATTAGGCGATTACACTGTCACAGAAGCAGGCTTTGGTGCAGACCTTGGCGCTGAAAAATTCTTAGATATTAAATGTAGGGTTGCAGGTTTAAAACCTGATGCAGTTGTAATAGTTGCAACAATTAAGGCATTAAAGATGCACGGTGGCTTACCAAAGACCGACCTTGCAACTGAAAATCTTGATGCACTTGAAAAGGGCATACCAAACCTTCTTCGTCACGTTCATAACATTAAAAACGTTTATAAACTTCCATCAGTTGTTGCAGTTAACCGTTTCCCAACCGATACCGATGCAGAAATTGATTTAGTTATCAAAAAATGCAAAGAACTTGGTGTAAACGTTGTGCTTTCAACCGTTTGGGCAGAAGGTGGCAAGGGTGGCGAAGCCTTAGCGCAAGAAGTTGTTAGACTTTGTGAAGAGAAAAACGACTTTACTTTCAGTTATGAAGATGAAGACAGCATTGCAACAAAGATTGAAAAGGTTGCAACCAAAGTTTATGGTGGCGACGGCGTTATTTTCAGTGAAGAAGCAAAAAAACAAATCAAGACTTTAGAGGGATTAGGCTTTAATAAAGTGCCTGTTTGTATTGCAAAAACACAATATTCTTTCTCTGATGATATGACTAAACTTGGCGCACCAACTGGCTTTAAGATTACAGTTAGGTCACTTAAAATTTCAGCAGGTGCAGGCTTTATAGTTGTTTTAACCGGCAATATCATGACAATGCCAGGACTTCCTAAAGTTCCAGCAGCAGAAAAGATTGACGTTGATGAAAACGGCAAGATTTCAGGACTATTTTAAGAATTATTGCTAAAAAGTAAAGAAAAAAGCATTTATAAGTTGTGCATAAAAGCGAATTTATAAATGCTTTTTCAACTAAACAAGTTATGAAACTAAAAAAGATTAAATATTTTACAAAAACTGAACTTAGCATTTGGCTTTGCTCAATTTTGCTTATCATATCGGCATTTTTTGTTTATGATGGAAAGAATTATCTAAACATGCTTGCATCTTTAATCGGCACAACTGCGCTTATATTTTGCGCCAAGGGCAATCCTTTAGGTCAAGCACTTATGATTATCTTTGCCTCTCTTTATGCATATATATCTTTATCGTTTAAATATTATGGCGAAATGATGACTTATCTTGGCATGAGTTTGCCTATGGCTATTGTTTCTCTTTTTACTTGGCTTAAAAACCCGTCTAAAGAAAGTAGGGCTGAAGTTAAGGTCAACACGCTAACAAAAAAAGACATAATGCTTGGAATTTTTATTGCGCTTTGTGTGACTGGTATTTTTTATTTTATAATGAAAGCACTAGGCACTTCAAACTTAATAATTAGCACGGTATCTATTACAACAAGTTTTTTTGCAGCCTATTTAACCTTTAGAAGGTGCGAATATTTCGCTTTAGCATATGCTGTAAATGATATTGTGCTTATTATAATGTGGACGTTGGCAACCATAAAAAATGAGGGATATGTGTCGGTTATAATTTGTTTTTTAGTATTTTTAGTAAACGATACATATAGTTTTATAAATTGGAAAAAAATGAAAGCGCGCCAACAAGATGCTGAATAGAACATAATTCAAACAAACAAAAAAATACCTTCCTGAGAAACCACTTAGGAAGGTATATCTATGTTATTTAGTTTTAACTGTGCCTTATTTACTATAAAAATTTGATTTAAGCAACTATGCTTTTTAATTTTTTGCCTTCTTTAAGGGCAACTCTATTAAAGTAAGTTTTTTTATTTAGTCTGTTTAGGCACAGACTTTTGCTCTGCTTCTATTAAACTGTTCATTGGTCTGTACCTCCTTAAAAAGATTTTCTAATCTTTTTCACTCCTTATCTTTATTTTCACCTAGATTGTATCATACATACACTTTGTTGTCAATATAGTTAGAAAAAATATAGTGATTTAAATTTTTAAAAACCTACTTGACTGCAAGTGTTATTCATAGTATAATTATATGTATGGGGCAAGGAATTATAGTAATAAATCCATATCAAATTCCATTAGAAAGCGTGCATCAAGCAAATAGGCTTAAAGATGAACTTAACGCTTTGGGCGTGTCGGTTGAAATTATAACCGATACTTTTTTGCGTAATTTTATTGCCCAAAATAAAATTCAAACTGAGTTAAAAGATATTGACTTTATTGTATATCTAGATAAAGACAAATATCAGTCTGAAATTTTAGAAAGTTTAGGAATAAGGTTGTTTAATACGCACAATGCAGTTAGGGTTTGCGACGATAAGGGCACGACGTATCTAGCATTATTAAATAGTGGGCTAAATATCCCAAAAACTATTTTCGGTGCGTTATGCTATAATAAAGATATGCCTATTGATAAAGGGTGGGCAGAAAAAATAGCAGAAAACTTGGGCTTTCCAATAATAGTAAAAGAAAGTTTTGGTTCTATGGGCAAGGGAGTTTATCTTGCAAACAATTTAAGTGAACTTTTAGAAGTTATGGAAAAAGTTAAACTTAAACCACACCTGTTCCAAGAATACGTTGGCGAGCCAGGTGTGGACGTTAGGGTTATAGTTATTGGTGGCAAGGCAGTTTGCGCTATGGAAAGAAGAAACGATAGCGACTTCCGTTCTAACGTTGCACAAGGTGGTTATGGCAAAAAAATAACACTTTCTGATGAGTTTAAGCGCTGTGCTGAAAAGTGCGCTTTAGTGTTGGGGCTTGACTATTGCGGGGTTGACCTTCTTTATGGCGAGGATGGAAAACCTTATGTGTGCGAAGTAAATTCAAACGCCTTTATATCAGGAATAGAAAAGGTGACCGGTTTTAACGTTGCTAAATCTTATGCAGAGCATATCGTGTCTTGCATAAAAAATAAATAAAAATTAAAAAACTATACAAACTAAGTGTGCTGATAAAAAAAGCACACTTTTTTGTTTTAAAATTTTTTAAAAAACACTTGACAAGTAAAAATTTTTGATTATAATAATAATTGAAATTAGCACTCGACACAATAGAGTGCTAACAATTAAAGCAAGAGAGTGCTAACAAAATAATATATAAAGGAGAAATTATGAGAAACTATTTAACAAACAGAAATTTGGGCGCATTTGATATTTTTGACGACATTTTTGATAACTTTTTTAAGCCAACCACTTTTTCAAACAAGGTGGCAAACATGAAAGCCGACATAAAGGAAGGCGAAAAAGATTATGAACTTGCAGTTGACCTTCCGGGATTTGATAAAAAGGATATCAACTTAACGCTTGATAACGGATATCTAACAATAAGCGCAAAAACTCAGCAAAAGGAAGAAGATGACTCTAACTACATTAGAAGGGAAAGGGTGTGCTCTTATCAAAGAAGTTTTTACGTTGGAGATGCAGTGACTGAAGAAGATATTAAGGCAAAATATAATAACGGCACGCTTGTTCTTAATATCCCAAAACTTGAAAGAAAAGAAATACCTGCAAAGCATATACAAATTGATTAATAGCAAAACTTAAATGGCACAAAATTTGTGCCATTTAAGTTTTAAAGACAAAAAAAGTTGACAAAACAAATTAACATTATATAATAAGATATAGAAAAATAATTCAGCAAAAAATTGATAAAAATTTTGGAGATTTATAATGAAACAATTTAAGACCGAATCAAAAAGAATACTAGACTTAATGATTAACTCAATTTACACAAACAAAGAAATATTCTTAAGAGAATTGATTTCAAACGCAAGTGACGCAATAGATAAGTTAAAGTTTATATCGCTTACCGATAGCAGTATTAATCAAGAATTTAAGATTAACATTACTCTTGATAAAGAGAATAGAATAATTACTATAGAAGACAACGGCATAGGCATGACCGATAAAGATTTAGAAAAAAATCTTGGCACTATTGCTGAAAGTGGCACTCTTTCATTTAAAAAAGAAAATAGTGATAAGACTGAAAATGAACTTATTGGTCAGTTTGGCGTTGGTTTTTATTCTGCTTTTATGGTTGCAGATAAAATTGTGGTTTATACTAAAGCGCACGGCAGTGACCTTGCTTATAAATGGGAAAGCAAGGGGGTTGAAGGCTATATTATAGAGCAAACCGAAAAGCAACAAACGGGAACTAAAATTGAAATTTACTTAAAAGCCGATGGCGAAGAATATAAATATTCTGAATTTTTAGATGAATATAAAATAACGGCATTGATTAAACAATATTCTGACTATATTCGTTATCCTATTGAGATGATGATGCCAACTACAAAAATGAAAGAAGGCAGTTCGCCAGATAAGCCAGAATATGAGCAAACGACCGAAAAACAAATACTTAACAGCATGGTTCCACTTTGGAAAAAACCAAAAGCACAAGTGACAAGCGATAATTTAAATGAATTCTATCAAAACGAATTCCACGATTATCAACCACCGCTTAAAAGCATTTATGCAAAAATTGAAGGCTCTGTCACATACGACACGCTTTTATTCGTGCCACAAAAAGCGCCTTACGATTATTTTTCTAAGGACTATAAAAAGGGCGTAAAACTTTACTGCAACGGCGTTATGATTATGGAAAAGTGCGAAGAACTTATTCCTGATTATTTTGGCTTTATCAAAGGTATCGTTGATAGTAGTGACTTAAGTTTAAACATTTCTCGTGAAATTTTGCAACAAGACAGGCAAGTTAAGGCAATTGCCACGAGTTTAGAAAAGAAAATTTTAGCAGAACTTAAAAAGATGATGGAAGAAGATAAGCCTTCTTATCAGAAACTTTTTGCTGAGTTTGGTCTTTCTATTAAGTTTGGCGTTTACGCTGGTTTTGGCATGAACAAGGATAAGTTAAAAGACCTTTTAATGTTCTATTCTTCTAAAAAAGAGCAACTTGTCACTTTAAGCGAATACGTTAAAGATATGCAAGACGGTCAAGAATTTATTTATTTTGCTAGTGGCGAAAGTTATGAAAAGATTGCATCACTTCCTAACATAGAAAAACTTAAAAACAAAGGCTATGAAGTTTTATACTTTAAAGACGGTGTTGATGAGTTTGTTGCTAAAATCTTACTTGATTATGAAGGCAAGAAATTTAAGTCTGTTGCTGAACAAGATTTTTCAGTTGACACAGAAGATGAAATAAAAGAACTTGAATCTAAAGAAAAAGAAAACAAACAACTTTTAGATGACATAAACCAAATCTTAAAAGATAAGGTTAAACAAGTTAAACTAACTTCTAACTTCAAAAACTATCCTGTTGCACTTTCTGCAAGTGGCGACGTTTCTATCGAAATGGAAAAAGTATTTAACACAATGCCAAATCAAGGTCAAAAAGTAAAGGCAGAAAAGGTTTTAGAAATTAGTGTTGAACACGGAATTTTGGATAGACTAAAGAAAGTTCAGGAAGATAAAGAAAAACTTAAAAAATATGCAACAGTTTTATACGAACAGGCAAGGCTTCTTGCAGGTTTAGATATAGAAAATCCAACAGAATTTGTAAAGGCTTTTTCTGACATTATATAATATAAGTATTTATTGAACTTACCTATGAAGAAGTTTATAGGTAAGTTCTTTTAAAAAAATTGAAAATTTTACAAAAAATTTAAGCGTTTTTTAATATTTATATGATAAAATGTATGAGAATTAAAAAACATGCTTAAAAATTGGCTAAAAAATCGTGTTTTGAGGTAGCAAAATGTTGCGTTTAGAAAAAATAACAAAAAATTATAAAGTAGCTGGTGGCGAAATAGAGGTTTTGAAAGGGCTTGATATTGCATTTAGAAAAAACGAGTTCGTTTCTATTTTAGGACCATCTGGCTGTGGCAAGACAACCACGCTTAACATTATTGGTGGGCTTGATAAGTATACTACGGGTGACCTTATTATCGCAGGGAAAAGCACAAAGAATTTTACCGATAGAGATTGGGACGTTTATCGCAACCAAAGAATAGGTTTTGTTTTTCAAACGTATAACCTAATTCCACACCAAACGGTACTCGGAAACGTTGAACTTGCTTTAACAATTTCTGGCGTTTCTAAAGAAGAAAGAATTAAAAGAGCAATGTCTGCTTTAGAAAAGGTGGGGCTTAAAGGCGAAGAATTTAAACGCCCAAACCAACTTTCTGGTGGGCAATGTCAACGTGTTGCAATTGCAAGAGCGCTTGTAAACGAGCCTGATATTTTGCTTGCCGACGAGCCAACGGGTGCGCTTGATAGTAAAACAAGTGTGCAAATCATGGACCTTATTAAAGAAATATCTAAAGATAAACTTGTAATAATGGTCACTCACAATGGCGAGATTGCCGAGCAGTATTCTAATCGTATTATAAGGCTTGTTGACGGCGAAGTGGTTGAAGATACAAACCCTTATTCTTTAGAAGAAGAAACAAAACAAACAAAAGCGCAAGAAAGTAAGCCTAAGGCAAAGCAAAAGAAAGCAAAAGCCAAAATGAGTCTTTGGACAGCATTTAAACTTTCTGCAAGAAACCTTTTGTCAAAAAGGGGCAGAACGCTTTTAACGTCTTTTGCTGGTTCAATTGGTATTATAGGAATCTCTGCTGTTATCGCTGTTTCAACAGGGGTTAAAGCATACATAAACAATATGCAAGACGATATGCTATCAGGCAATCCTATAACTATTCAAGAAACGGCTTACGACATGAGTTCTATTATGGACGATATGTCTTTTTCTGAAAAAGTGGAGTTCGTTAAGGAAAAAGGCTACGTCAACGTTGATATGAGCATTAAAAACTTTGCAAAAATGGCTCAAATTACCGTTAAGAATAATATTAGCAAAGAATATGTTGACTACGTGACTGCAATGCCAAGCGAATATGCAGCCTTAAAAGTTGATTATAATTTAGACCTAAGCAATAACATCTATACCGAATATAAAAGAAATGAAACACATAGTCAAATGCTTTCACTATCTGCTATCAAAAACGTTTATAGAAGTGTTTTAGAGCAAACCGACCTAAAAGACCACGCATCGCTTATTAGTTCGCTCGGTCAAACATTTATGCAAGCCCCTGATAATAACGATTATATCGCATCGCAATATAACTTGTTAAAGGGCGATTTTGCAGATGAAAAAGATGAGATTATGATTGTTGTAAATAAAGATAGGGCGCTAACCGACCTTACTTTTGCTCAACTTGGCTATTATAACCAAGAACAGTTTGTCACTATGGCAGAAAATGCAACTAACGAAGATAGTGATTTTGACTATAAAGACCAATTCACTTATGATGAACTCGATAAAGACTTTATTTACTATTATAATGATGATGTATTCACTAAAACAAATAATCTACAAAAACCTTTTGAATATAACTTTGATATGACCGAAACTAACGCTCAGGGCATACCGCTAAAAGTTGTGGGAATATTAGAGCCAAAAGATAATATAAACTTTGGCTCTTTAAGGGCAGGCATATATTATACTCAAGAACTTGTAGAGCATATTATAGAGAGAGAAAGTAATGAACAAACAAGAAGTGATATTGTTGCCTTTACTTATGAACCTGATGCAAATTTAGATGAGGCAACTAAGGAACAATATAGAAATGGAATATTTGGAATAACACAAACTAGTAATGGTACACCGGTAAACACTTCTATTCTTTATACTTATGAATATCAATATAAAGATGCAAACAATGAGAATAAAATTGGTGTAGGTATGACAATGGTAGGAAAGGTAGATATGATGTCAAGCATTATGTCTACAATACCTGGTAGTCAAAGTGGCACAGTAATGCCTACTTTAACTCTTCGTCATTTGGGTGGCGATTCTGTTGCAAACGATATATCAATTTATCCAAAAGACTTTACAATGAAAGATAAAGTTGTTGAATATCTTGATGCTTGGAACGAAGACGGCGACTTAATGGTAGGCGATAAAACTATTGCTAAAGCAGATAGAGAAGACATTAAATATACCGATAACCTATCACTAATCATGAATATGATAGACTCTATGATAGATATAGTGACGATTGCGCTCATTGCGTTTACTTCATTATCACTAGTGGTGTCTTGCGTTATGATTGCAATTATAACGTACGTTTCAGTTGTTGAAAGAATAAAAGAAATTGGCGTTATTCGTTCGCTTGGTGGTAGAAAGAGAGACGTTTCTAACCTTTTCAATGCAGAAACGCTTATGATTGGTGCATCAAGTGGTCTAGTTGGTGTGGGTATAACATATTTAATTTCTTTAATTGTAAACATTATAGTAAATAGCGCAGCAGGTTTTGCAATAATGCTACTTCCTATATCTTCAGCGCTTATTATGGTGGGCTTAAGCATATTCTTAACCGTTTTATCAGGCTTAATTCCAGCAAGAAAAGCAGCGCAAAAAGACCCTGTTGTTGCACTTAGAACTGAATAATAATATTTAAAATTTAGTTAAAATAAAACCAAAAAGAACAAAGATACTAAACTTCTTTGTTCTTTTTTTTTGCGTATATAATCTATTGAATATTTATAGACAAAAAATGCAAAACTTTATTTTTAAAAAAGTGGCGTAAACTCTTGACATTCGCACATAATAGTTTTATAATTATGTCACAAGTTAGCACTTTGATAGAAAGAGTGCTAACAAAAAAACTTACAAAGTGCTAAAGGGGAAGTAAATGAAACTTTCTGAAAGAAAGAAAAAGATTTTGCAAATTGTTGTAGATGACTATATTGCAACGGCGCAACCTGTTTCTAGTAAAAGCATAACAGAAAAATACATGAAAGACGTTAGTTCTGCAACGGTTAGAAGTGAACTTGCAGGATTAGAAGAACTTGGGTTTTTAACTCAACTTCACACTAGTAGTGGTAGAGTTCCTTCTATAGAAGCGTATAAGATGTACGTTGCCGAACTTATGGAAAAAAGCAATCTTTCTCTAAAAGACGTGGGCACTATAAAAGAGGCTTTCCAAAACCACGCTGATAATTTAGAATCGGTTGTGCAAAACACAGTTAAGGTTATAAGTGATTTAACTGACTACACGTCTATTGCATACACTTCTCACAGCGCAGAAGACGTTATCGTTAAACTAGAAATTTTTAGATATAAACAGCAACAAGCATTGCTTTTGATAGTGACCGAAAACACACTTATTAGGGATAGATTTATTGATATTCCTTTAGAGATGACAGACGAGCAAATTGCAGAAGCAAGCAGAGTTATTTCAAAATTATTCGTTGGTAAAAAACTTAAAGAAATTAACTCGCTTGGCAATGCTTTTGAAAGTGAGTTTGCTTCTTATCGCTCTATTTTTGACAGCGTTATGTGGGCTATAGAAGACTATATAGTAAATCACAACTCAAAAGTATTACTTGAAGGCGAAAACAAAATATTAAATCACCCAGAATATACAGATGCTGAAAAGGTTAAAAACTTTTTAACGGTTGTATCAAGCAAAAACAAACTTGCATCACTTTTAAGCGAAGAAAACGATAATATCGAAATAAGCATAAAGATTGGTGGTGAAGAGGGCAAAGAAATGCCAAAAGATTGCTCACTTGTCACTGCAAGTTATTCGGTTAGTGGGGTTAAACTTGGAACTTACGGCGTTATAGGCCCACTTAGAATGGACTATCAAAAAGTAGTTTCGGTTTTAGAAGGCGTAGGCCAAATTTTAGAAGATTTAATCAGAAATAAAAAATAAAGGTATGGTTATGGAAGACAATAAAAAGAAAGGCAAAAGCCTTGAAGAAGAAACTCAAGAAAGTGAGCAAACCGAAGTTCATGACGTAAAAGAACTTTTGTTAGAAAACGAGGCGTTAAAAAAACAAGTAGAAGAATTTAAGGATAAGTGGATGAGAAACGTTGCCGAGTTTGACAATTATAAAAAGCGTACGCAGGGGCAATGGGCAGAAGCCTTTAACGAAGGCATTGCAAGTGTTATTATTAAAATCTTGCCTGTTGGCGACAATCTTGACTGGGCGCTATCATTAGGACTTGACCCAAAGACAGAAGAAGGCATTATCAAGATAAGAAGCAAGTTTGATGAAACCTTAAAATCTTTAGAGATTGAAGAAATTAACCCTGTTGGCGAGGTGTTTGACCCACAAATAGCAGAAGCCGTTATGCAAGTTCCTGCAGGTGAGGGCGAACAAGTGGATACTGTTAAGCAAGTGTTCCAAAAAGGGTATAGAAAAAAAGATAAAATAATAAGATACGCTACAGTTAGCGTTATAAAATAAAATTTTAGTATTAAGGAGAAATAGATATTATGAAAACAATAGGTATTGACTTAGGCACAACAAACTCTTGTGTTGCAGTTATGGAAAATGGCGAACCAGTAGTTATCGCAAATGCAGAAGGCTCAAGAACAACCCCTTCTGTTGTAGGCTTTCAAAAAGATGGAGAAAGGCTTGTAGGTCAAGTTGCAAAGCGTCAGGCTGTTTCAAACCCTGATAGAACTGTTGCATCAATCAAAAGACATATGGGTTCTGATTATAAAGTTGGTATTGATGACAAAAAGTATACACCACAAGAAATTTCAGCAATGGTACTCACAAAACTTAAAAAAGATGCTGAAAGTTATCTTGGCACGGCAGTCACAGATGCAGTTATCACTGTTCCTGCATACTTTTCAGATAGCCAACGTCAAGCAACTAAAGACGCAGGTAAAATTGCAGGTCTTAACGTTTTAAGAATTATCAACGAACCAACTGCTGCTGCACTTTCTTATGGTCTTGATAAAGAAGGCAAAACACAAAAGGTTATTATTTACGACCTTGGTGGTGGTACGTTTGATATTTCTGTTATGGAAATTGGCGACGGCGTGTTTGAAGTTTTGGCAACACACGGCAACAATATGCTTGGTGGTGACGACTTTGATAAGAGAGTTATGGACTATTTAATCTCTGAATTTAAGGCTAAAGAAGGCATTGACCTATCTAACGATAAACTTGCTATGCAAAGATTAAAAGAGGCTGCTGAAAAGGCAAAAATTGAACTTTCTGGCATGACAAAGACAAACGTTAACTTACCATTTATCACTGCAGATGCAACAGGTCCAAAGCACTTAGACGTTGATATTACAAAACAAAAATTTGATGCTTTAACAGAAGACTTAGTTCAAGCAACAGTTGTTCCAATGCAAAACGCAATGAAAGATGCTGGACTATCATTTTCTGATATTGATAAGGTAATCTTAGTTGGTGGTTCAACAAGAATTCCAGCCGTTATTGATGAAGTTAGAAAGGTGACAGGTAAAGAACCATTTAAGGGCATTAACCCAGACGAATGCGTTGCAATCGGTGCAGCAATTCAAGGTGGCGTTTTATCTGGCGAAGTTAAAGACGTATTGCTTTTAGACGTCACACCACTTTCACTCGGTATTGAAACATTAGGTGGCGTTTGCACAAAACTTATTGAAAGAAATACAACAATTCCTGTAAAGAAATCTCAAGTATTCTCAACTGCTGCTGATAATCAAACAGCCGTTGATATTCATATCTTGCAAGGTGAAAGAGAATTTGCAAAAGACAATAAAACTCTTGGCAACTTCCAACTTTCAGGCATTGCACCAGCACCAAGAGGCGTGCCACAAATTGAAGTCACATTTGATATTGACGCAAACGGTATCGTTAACGTTTCAGCAAAAGACTTAGGCACAGGCGCATCACAAAACATCACAATCACTTCTTCATCAAACCTTTCAGATGCTGATATTGACAAGGCTGTTAACGAAGCAAAACAATACGAAGAAGAAGATAAAAAGAGAAAGCAAGTTGTTGAAAACCACAACAAACTTGATGGACTTATCTTTACGATTGAAAAGTCAATTAAAGACCTTGGCGATAAGATTGAAGCAAGCGATAAGGCTAAACTTGAAGAAGAAGTTAAGTTTGCAAAAACTGAACTTGAAAGCAACGATAACGATAGAATCGTAAAAGCAACAGAACAACTTTCAAGTGTATCACAAGAAATTTTTGGAAAGGTATATCAACAAGCAAACCCTAACGCAGACCCAAATGCAAACGGTGGTGCTGACGGAGATACAGAATTTCACCAAAACTAAAAAGGAAAACAAATAATTAAAAAACTAATGCAAACTGAAAGGCAAAAGTGCCTTTCAGTTTATGCATAAATAAAGAAAAAGATTTTAACACATAAACTTAGTTGCTTAAAGGAAATATTATGGCAAAAGATTATTATGAAACTCTTGGTGTAAGCAAAGACGCAACCCAAGATGAAATAAAAAAGGCATATAGAACGCTTGTAAAAAAATATCACCCAGACCTTCACCCAAACGACAATGCTGCTGCAGAAAAGTTTAAGGAAATTAACGAAGCGCACGAAGTTTTATCTGATGAAAAGAAAAGAAAGAATTATGACGCCTTCGGTGACCCTAATGGAAATATGGGTGGCTTTGGTGGTTTTGGCGGTGGAGCAGGTGGATTTGGTGGTTTTAGCGACTTAGGTGATATTTTCGGTGATATCTTTGGTGGTTTTGGTGGCACAAGAACTCGTGCTCAAACTAAAACAAAGGGAGATGATATCACAGTTGAACTTACAATGAGTTTTTTAGATGCTGCTAAAGGTTGTCGCAGAGAAATTGCATATACCAGAAACGAGCCTTGTAAGGCTTGTAAAGGCACGGGCGCAAAGGGTGGCACGGCATATAAAACTTGTGAAAAGTGTGGTGGAACAGGTCAAGTTCAATATACAACAAGTAATGGTTTCTTCCGTTCGGTAAGTGTTAGACCTTGTGAAGATTGTAAGGGCACAGGTAAAAAGGTTTTAGAGCCTTGTAAAGAGTGTAATGGCAAGGGCTATGCTCGTGCTCAAACAAAACTCACCCTTGATATACCTGCAGGTGCTGATACGGGCAGTTATATTAAAAAAGTGGGCTTTGGTCAAGCAAGCACAAACGGTGGGCCAGCAGGTGACCTTATTATAGTAATTAAGGTAGAGTCAAGCAAGATTTTTGCTCGCAAAAACTTTGATTTATTTGTGACTGTTCCTATCAGTTTTAAAACGGCAGTTCTCGGTGGCAAAGTTAAAGTTCCACTAATTGACAATACTTTTGAATACACTATTCCAGAAGGCACACAAAGTGGCAAAAGATTTTTCGTGCGTGGAAAGGGTATAAAGACAAACCGTGGTACAGGCGACCTTTATATAGACGTTATGGTTGAAGTTCCAAATAGAATAACCAAAGACCAAAAGAAGATTTTAGAAGAGTTAGAAGGTAGCACGGATATTAAACAATGTCCTAATATGAAACAATATAAGGACAATTTGGAAACAATGTATGGCAAAAACCCATACGAAAATTAATATGAATAATTTTATTGAACTTACAATTTCAACAACTCATATCGGTGGAGATATAATAAGCGACTTGCTTTGGGATTACACCGATAGTGGCGTTGTTATAAGCGATATTGAAGACGTTATAGCCCTTGCAAAAGACGGCAGGGCGTGGGACTATGCCGATAGCAGTATCTTTAGCGCTGATAAAACGGTGCTTGTTAAGGCATATTTTCCAAAAGAAAGCGCCTATGAAACAATAAAAGAAGTGGAGCAAAAACTTTTGCAAGTAAAAAAGGATAGCCCACTAGATTTAGGCAGTTTAGAAACGGTTAAAAGAAAAATTGACGGTGACCTTTGGCGCCATCAATGGAAAGAACATTTTAAGCCTATTAAGATTGGCAAAATAGTAATTGTTCCAGAGTGGATTGAATATAAAAAGAAAGATGATGAAATTACCGTTTTGCTTGATAGCAATATGGCGTTTGGCACGGGCGAACACGAAACTACGTCTATGTGCGTTGGCTTTTTAGAAAAGTACGTAAAGATAAGCGACATAGTTTTAGACGTGGGCTGTGGCAGTGGTATTCTTGGCATATGCGCAAGCAAACTTGGTGCAAAAGAAGTTATTATGACCGATATTGATGAGTGTGCTATAGTTGCAACAAATCATAATATGCAGTTAAACCAAGTTTCAAACGGCAAGGTAATGCTTAAAAACTTGCTTGATGACAACACGGTTAAAGGCAACGTTATAGTGTGCAACATTATGGCAGAAGTGTTAATAGCATTTGCACCATACATATCAAATAACTTGCTTGATGATGGCATTATAATATTAAGTGGCATTTTGGTTGAAAGATTAGACGCTGTAAAAAAAGCGTATTTATCGGCTGGCTTTAAAATGCAAGAACAAAACATTAAGGGCGAGTGGTCTGCACTCGTTCTAAAAAAGGGTGATAAATAATGAAGGCAGTTGTCTTTACGTTAGGTTGTAAGGTTAACGAGTGTGAAAGCGATTCACTTATTACCGGTTTAATAAACTTGGGCTATGAAGTAAGCGATAAACTCGTTCCTGCCGACCTATACATAGTGAACACTTGTGCCGTGACAAACGAAGCCGAAAAAAAATCTAGGCAAATGGCAAGCAGAATTAAAAAAATTTCGCCTAATGCAAAGATAATTTTTACAGGCTGTGCCGTTCAAAAAGACCCTAAGCAGTTTGAAGATAAGTCTGATGACTTTTTACTAACCGGTGTGTTTAACAAAAATGAGATTTTGTCTTTGCTTAGTGAAAGTGGCAATCACGTAAGTGCGCCTTGCACCGAGTTTGAAGAACTTTTGCCCGTTAAGTCACTTAGAACAAGGGACTACGTTAAAGTTCAAGACGGGTGCAATAACTTTTGTTCATATTGCATTATTCCATACCTAAGGGGTAGAAGTAGGGCAAGAAACCCTGAAAACGTCTATCAAGAAATTAAAAACAGCAAGGCAAAAGAAGTTGTTATAAATGGCATTAACTTATCGGCTTATGACTATAACGGTATAAACTTAACGGGGCTTATAAAAACGCTAAAAGACTTGCCTGTTAGAATTAGGCTTGGCTCACTAGAAGTTAACGTTATTGATAGAGAATTCTTATCGGCGTTAAAAGAACTGTATGACTTTGCACCACATTTTCACTTATCTTTGCAGTCTGGGTGTGATAGCGTTTTAAAAAAGATGAACAGACACTACACCACTGCTGAATATTTAGAAAAGGTGAGTTTAATCAGAGAATATTTTGCTGATGCTGGCATTACCACCGATATTATCGTTGGCTTTCCAACCGAGAGTGAAAAAGATTTTTTACAAACTGTAGAGTTTGTTAAAAAGGTTGGTTTTAGTGATATTCACCCATTTCCGTTCAGTTCAAGAAGTGGAACTGTTGCAAGCAAAATGAAAGACTTATCTACCCAAGTTAAAAAGCAAAGACTTGACGTGCTTTTGAAAATAAAACAAGAGTGTAAAAATAACTTTGCTTTAAGCATGCTAGATAAAGAGTTAGACTTTTTGTTTGAAGAAATAAAAGACGGTTATGCTGTGGGCTACACGCAAAATTACCTTAGAATTTATATTAAAGATTATAAACCTAACAAGAAAAATCAAATAGAAAAAGTTATAGTAATTGAGCCTTATTTAGATGGTGCAATTGCTTTAGTTAAAGGAGAATAATATGGAAAACTGTTTATTTTGCAAAATTATTGCAGGGGATATTCCAGCAACAAAAATGTATGAAGATGAAAATATGATTATCATTAAAGATATAGACCCAAAAGCAAAAAACCACTTTTTGTGTATTCCAAAAAGCCACTTTAAACTTCTTGCCGATATGACGGCTGAGCAAAGTGAAATGCTTAAAGAGTGCTTTAAGAAAATTCCTACTTTACAAAAAGAGTTGGGTTTAGACAACGGCTATCGTTTGGTAATAAACCAAGGCGAAGACGCAGGTCAAACTGTTTTCCATCTTCATATCCACATTTTATCAGGTCAAAAAATGGGCTGGACCCCAGCGTAAAAAGTAATTAGAAATAAGAAAAAAGCGAGGAAGTTTCCTCGCTTTTTTGTTTATCAATATACTAAATTCTAACTAAGGTTGCAGTTGCGTGGGTGCAAATGCCTTCTTCTCTGCCGACAAAGCCTAAGCCTTCTAAGGTGGTTGCACCTATGCCAACAAATTCTGTGGAAAGGTTTAGGGCAGTGGACAGAGACTGAGTTATTTCAGGTATAAACGAAAGTAGTTTTGGTTTTTCCGCCATTATTGTTGCTGAAATGCTTTGCACTTTATAGCCCTTATCCTTGACCATATCTAAAACGACCTTAAGTAGGTCCATACTGCAAGCATCTTTATATTTTGGGTCTTTATCCGAAAAATGATAGCCTATATCTCTAAGTGATAGGGCAGATAAAATTGCATCCATAATAGCGTGTGTTAAAACGTCTGCATCAGAATGCCCCAAAAGTCCTTTATCGTGTGGGACTATAACGCCACCTAAAATTAGTTTTCTATTTTCCACTAACTTATGGCAGTCAAACCCTGTGCCAAAACGATAGGTTGGCTTATCAAACTCAAAATCTTGCTTAAAGGTGAGTTTAAGGTTTTTCTCGTCTCCATCAAAGGTGGCAACCTTGCCTATGTAATTTAGATAAACTTCTCCGTCATCGTTAAAGGTTTTGTCCTTTGCCAATTCATAAGCCTTTTTAATTTTATCGGTCATAAAGCCTTGAGGGGTTTGAACAATTTTTAACTCGTCTTTACCTAGATAGCAGTCCACAAAACCATCTTTTGTTTTAACTATTGTGTTTCTTGTAGGGAGAACTGGTATAGCAGAGCCAAACTCTTTTGCAGTTTCAATGCAGTTTTTAATAAGTTCGTTAGAAACGAAAGGTCTTGCACCGTCATGAATTAAAACGATATCGCCACCAACTTTTTCAAGTGCGTTTTTAACAGACTGTGTTCTTGTGTCTCCACCAAAAACAACAAGTGCTTTATCCTTAACCAAGTTTTTAACAAACTCAAAATCGGTTTTGCTTGTTGCAATAATTATCTCATCAATCAAACCACTATTATAAAAAGCAGATAGGGTATGCTCTAAAACAGTTTTTCCAGCATTTTCAACTAACAATTTATTTTTGTTAAAGCCTGCACGCGCGCCCACGCCTGCGCAAGCTAAAATTAAACTAACTTTCATATCAACCTACTCAGCAATAATTTCATACATTTTTTCTGCTTCTTCTTTTCTAACAGTTTCTTTAATAAACAGCACTTTGAACTTAACTGCGCCACTGTTAAAGCCTATTTCTACAATATCGCCTTCTTTAATTTGTTGTGAAGGCTTAACTTGGCGTCCATTTACACTAACCCTGCCATTAGAGCATGCTTCTTGTGCAATAGCGCGTCTTTTTAGCAATCTGCTAACCTTTAAGAACTTATCAATTCTCATAAAATTCATCCTTTTCTATCGTCAAAAAAGCCACAAAAATGACAAAAATAAAATAATTTTTAATTTTAATAAAAATCGCTTGACAATGTTGACGAAATAAGATATCATTATAAAATGTATTATGATAGGTTAATATCGAGTTTTATCGCCTTTTTACAAAAAAGCGGCTAAAAAATAAAGATTTTTTCGTGCAAATTCGACAAAAAAATCGCTACTTGATACTAACTTTTCTCGACAAGGTTTATTATACAACATTTTCAATGTTTTGTAAACCTATCGGCACAAAATTTAAATTTTTTTTAAGGAGTGTGTTTTGATGACACGTATTTTACCTGAAATTGAATGTGGCAAGGTTAAAAGAAAGACTTTTAGCAAAATTAAAGAAGCAATTGAATTACCTTATCTTGTCAAAATTCAAAAAGATTCTTATGACGCCTTTATTAAAGACGGCATAGGCGAAGTCTTGGAAGATTTTTCTCCTATTACAGACTATTCTGACCACTTTGAACTCTATTTCTTAGACTACAACCTTGACGGTCAACCTAAGTATGACGAAAAAGAGTGCAGGGACAGAGATGCTACTTACGCTCGTCCACTTAAAGTTAAGGTTAGATTAGTTAACAAAGTGACTGATGAAGTTATCGACCAAGAAGTATTTATGGGCGATTTCCCACTCATGACTGATAACGGCTCGTTTATTATTAACGGCGCAGAAAGAGTTATCGTTTCTCAACTCGTTCGTTCTCCTGGCGTTTACAACGGCTCCGAAATGGACAAGTCTGGCAGACGTCTTTTCGACACTACCGTTATCCCTTCAAGAGGTGCTTGGCTTGAGTTTGAACAAGACTCACAAAACGTTTTGTGGGTGCATGTTGACAGAACAAGAAAGCTTACTGCTACCGTTTTACTTAGGGCTTTAGGCTTTGGTAGTGACGAGGCTTTAAGTGAACTTTTTGATGGCAACAAGATGATTCTTGATACTGCTGACAAGGATACTTCTAAATCTGAAAGTGATGGTCTTATAGAATTATATCGCCGTTTGCGTCCAGGTGAAATTCCAACTGAAGAAGCAGTTAAGCAACATCTTAAAAACTTATTCTTTGATGCAAGACGTTATGACCTTGCTAGAGTAGGTAGATATAAATTCAACAGAAGATTAAGGCTTGGCGCAAGAATTGTTGGCCTTGTTAGTGCAGATGACGTTATTAGTAGTGACGGAGAAGTTTTAGCAACAAAAGGTCAAAAGATTTCTAAACCTGTTGCTGAACAAATTCAAAACGCTGGTATAAACGTTTTCGTTGCTGACGTAAATGGTGAAAGACATAAAATCATTTCAAACAACGTTGTAAACTACAAAGAAGTGACAGGGCTTAACCCAGACAACTTTGGTTTATTAAAATACGTTTATTTCCCAACTTTAGAATTTTCTAAGGTTGTATATCAAACTGCAAAAGAAAACGGCGTAGAACAAACTGCTGAAATCTTAAAAGAACAAATCAACGCAATGTTCTATCTTGAAGAAAAGCAAATTCCAAGTGGGGAAGAAAAGCCAGAAGACAAGAAGAACGAAGAAAAGGCATTAGAAATTAGAACTAAGTTCATTAATGCCTGCGTTTGCTACTATGATATTATTGAAAGTGGCAATATTCCTGAAAGATTAGATGCCGAAATGAGAAAGACAATTCGTCCACTCGTTGAAAAATTAAACCACAAGCACATTACTGTTGACGATATCGTTGCATCAGTTTCTGTAAACTTAGATTTAGCATACGACATCAATACAGTTGATAATATTGACCACTTAGGCAACCGTCGTGTTCGTTCGGTTGGTGAATTACTTCAAAATCAATTCAGAATTGGTATTGCAAGACTTGAGAGAGTTATTAAAGAAAGAATGGCTACTCAAGACCCTAAAGATGTTTCACCACAAGGCTTAATTAACGTGCGTCCTGTAAGTTCTGCTATTAAAGAATTCTTTGGTTCATCACAATTATCACAATTTATGGACCAAACAAACCCTATCGCAGAACTCACACACAAGAGAAAACTTTCTGCTCTCGGACCTGGTGGTTTGAATAGAGATAGAGCAACGTTTGACGTTCGTGACGTTCACCACTCTCACTATGGTAGAATGTGTCCTATTGAAACACCTGAAGGACAAAACATCGGTCTTATTTCATCACTTGCTGCTTATGCAAAGGTAAATGAATTCGGCTTTATTGAATCACCTTATAGAAAGGTTGAGCACGTGCTTGATGAAGAAGGCAAAATGCAAACTATCGTCACAGAACAAGTTGAATACTTGACAGCTGATGAAGAAGATAACTATATTGTTGCACAGGCAAACGAACCACTTATCGATAACAAATACTTCGTTAACGACCGTGTTTCTTGCAGACACAGAGATGAAATTACCGAAGACGTTAAAGAAAAGATGGATTACATGGACGTTTCTCCAAAGCAACTTATTTCGGTTGCAACGGCACTTATTCCGTTCCTAGAAAACGACGATACAAACCGTGCGCTCATGGGCTCTAACATGCAACGTCAAGCCGTTCCACTACTTTGCCCAGAAAACGCTATCGTTGCAACAGGTATTGAAAGAAGAATCGCTTACGACTCAGGCGTTATCGTAAATGCTGTAAACGCTGGTGTTGTTGAAAGCGTTGCAAGTGACCTCATCGTTATTAAAGAAGATGACGGCACATTAAGACAATACGTACTTAAGAAATTTGAACGTTCTAACCAAGGAACTTGCCTAAATCAAAGACCAATCGTTGATAAGGGCGAAAGAATTGAAAAAGGACAAACTATCGCAGACGGCCCATCTACTAAAAACGGCGAACTTGCGCTCGGACGCAATATCTTAGTCGGCTTTATGAGTTGGGAAGGCTATAATTACGAAGACGCTATCTTGCTTTCAGAAAAACTTGTTCGTGAAGACGTGTTTACAACAATTCACATTGAAGAACACGAAATTGAAGCTAGAGATACTCGTCTTGGTGAAGAAGAAATTACAAGAGATATTCCAAACGTTGGTGAAGATGCACTTAAAGACTTAGATGCTGACGGTATCGTAAGAATCGGTGCAGAAGTTAACAGTGGGGATATCCTTGTTGGTAAGGTGACACCTAAGGGCGAAACCGAACTTACACCAGAAGAAAGATTACTTAGAGCAATCTTTGGTGAAAAAGCAAGAGAAGTTAGAGATACATCTCTAAAAGTTCCACATGGTGAAGGTGGTATCGTTGTTGACGTTAAAATCTTTACTCGCGCAAACAAAGATGAATTGTCTCCAGGCGTAAATAAACTCGTCAGAGTTTACATCGCTCAAAAGAGAAAGATTAGCATCGGTGATAAGATGGCTGGTCGTCACGGAAACAAGGGCGTTATCTCAAGAATTTTACCAGAATCAGATATGCCATTTATGGCTGATGGTACACCACTTCAAATCGTACTTAACCCACTCGGCGTTCCATCTCGTATGAATATCGGTCAAGTTCTAGAAGTGCACTTAGGTCTTGTATGTAAACAACTCGGCTGGAAGATTGCAACACCTGTATTTGACGGTGCAACTGAAAGCGATATTAGAGAGTTATTAAAAGAAAATAATATTGTTAACCCAGACGGCGAAGTTGATGGTAAGATTCAACTTTACGATGGAAGAACGGGCGAACCATTTGAAAACAGAGTCACTGTTGGTCAAATGTATATGATTAAACTTATCCACTTAGTTGACGATAAGATTCACGCGCGTTCAACAGGTCCATATAGCCTAGTCACACAACAACCTTTGGGTGGTAAGGCTCAATTCGGTGGACAACGTTTCGGTGAAATGGAAATTTGGGCGCTTGAAGCATACGGCGCAGCGCACATCTTGCAAGAAATTTTAACCGTTAAGTCTGACGATATCGTTGGTAGGGTTAAAACTTATGAATCAATCGTTAAAGGAACTAATATTAGCGAACCTGGTATCCCAGAAGCATTTAAGGTATTATTAAAAGAATTGCAAAGTTTGGCACTTGATATGAAAGTGCTTACAGAAAACAAAGAAGAACTTGCTCTTAAAGACCTTATTGAAGGGGATATCGACGATATGCCTTACGTTCGTGAAAAAGACACTCGTGAAGAAGTTGAACTTGACGAAGTTGAAGGCGATATTCCTGAAACAACATTTGATGACAGTGAATCTGTTGAAATTGATGATGAATTTAATTTCACAAAGGATATGTTTGAAGATGACGATGATGAAATAGACACAACAATTCCAGATGATGATATGTTTGACGACCTATTAGATTCTGAGGATGAAGAGTAAAAAGGGGGATAGAGTAATATGTTTGAACTTAACAATTTTGATTCTATACAAATAGGAGTAGCATCTCCCGAAAAAATTAGAGAATGGTCTTATGGCGAAGTCACAAAGCCAGAAACTATTAACTACAGAACACAAAAACCTGAAATGGGTGGACTTTTCTGTGAAAGAATTTTTGGACCTACAAAGGACTGGGAATGTCACTGTGGCAAATATAAACGTATTAGATATAAAGGCGTTATTTGCGACAAGTGTGGCGTAGAAATCACAAAGTCTAAAGTTCGTCGTGATAGATTAGGTCACATTGAACTTGCAGCACCTGTTTCACACATTTGGTATTTCAAGGGCGTTCCTTCAAGAATAGGTCTTATGCTAGATATGAGCCCTAAGGCTTTGGAACAAGTTCTATATTTTGCTTGTCACGTGGTATTAGACCCAGGTACAACTCCACTTCAATACAAGCAAGTTATTAATGATAGAGAAAAACTTGAAATGGAAGAACAATACGGCTATAATTCTTTCAAAACAGGCATGGGCGCAGAAGCAATTAAAGAACTTTTAATGGCTATTGACCTTGAAGAAGAAAGCGCTAAGACAAAGAAAGAAATTGCAGACAACGCTTCTGGACAAAAGAGAATTAGAGCAGTTAAAAGAATAGAAATTATAGAATCATTTAGAAAGAGTGGCAACCGCCCTGAATGGATGATTTTAGACGTTCTTCCTGTAATCCCACCAGAACTCCGTCCAATGGTTCAACTTGACGGTGGTAGATTTGCAACAAGTGACTTAAACGACTTATATAGAAGGGTTATCAACAGAAATAACCGTTTGAAAAAGTTGATGGAACTCGGTGCTCCTGAAATCATTATTAGAAATGAAAAGCGTATGCTTCAAGAAGCAGTTGACGCACTCATTGATAACGGTCGTCGTGGCAAGGCAATAAGTGGTGCTGGCAACCGTGAATTAAAATCACTTTCTGGCATGCTTCGTGGTAAGCAAGGTCGTTTCCGTCAAAACCTTCTTGGTAAGCGTGTTGACTATTCAGGCCGTTCAGTTATCGTTGTAGGACCAGAACTTAAACTTTATCAATGTGGTTTGCCAAAAGAAATGGCTATTGAACTTTTCAAGCCTTTCGTAATGAAAAAACTCGTTGAAACTAACGTTTGCCACAACATTAAAAACGCTAAGCGTACAGTAGAGCGTGGTAAGGCTGTAGTTTGGGATGTCTTAGAAGAAGTTATCAAAGACCACCCAGTTATGCTTAACCGTGCACCTACACTTCACAGATTATCAATTCAAGCATTTGAACCTGTTCTTATTGAAGGTAGAGCAATCAAACTTCACCCACTCGTTTGTGGCGCATTCAACGCCGACTTTGACGGTGACCAAATGGCTGTTCACGTTCCACTTTCAGTAGAAGCACAAGCAGAAGCAAGGTTCTTGATGCTTGCATCAAACAACATTTTGAAACTTTCTGACGGTAAGCCTGTTATGTCACCATCACAAGATATGGTTATGGGTGCATACTACTTGACTATCTTAAGAAAGAAAATTGGCGAAAAGTATAACGAAAAGGGTAGACCTGATGAAAACGGAACTGTTTACGGAGTTCCAGAATACACAGTATCTTATGCATCGCCAGAAGAAGCACAAATGGCTTATCAAACAGGTAAGATTGGGCTTCAAGATGAAATCTACGTTCGTAGACAAGTGGAAGTTGATGGCGAAGTAATCACAGGCAGAGTTAAGACTTCTGTTGGTAAGATTATTTTCAACGAAGCAATTCCTCAAGATTTAGGTTTTGTTACAAGAAAGACTAAAGAAGATTATCTCAAATACGAAATAGATAAGCTTACGGGCAAAAAAGACTTGCAAAAAATCGTTGGCGCTTGCTTTAAGCGTCGTGGTGCAAGCTGTGCTGCTGACGTGCTTGATAAAATTAAAGCGTTAGGCTTTAAGTATTCAACAATCGGCGCAATTACCACCAGCGTATTCGATATGCATATGCCCAAAGACAAGAAAGAAATCT
>JAZRRZ010000063.1:0-1260 GCA_045651185.1 Christensenellaceae bacterium
ATAGGTGTATCTTCTTTTCTTTCCATAATATTTTCTCCTTAATATACGTAAATAATTTCGTTTAAAATTTCTTCTTCAATCAAACGCTTTTTCTCATTTTCAAGTTGAACGTCTTTTATATAGTCGCCAGTCCTTTTGAAACGCTCATCGCTCGATAGATTTTCATACATAACGTCGTAAAGCTCGTTTGCTGCTTTATCGGTGGCGTGAAGTAGGGCAGGCAAGTCTACAATCGTCCAATCTACACCAATATCTTTTAAGTATTGGTATTTTAAGTTTCCCCATTTGCCGTAAACTTGTTTTTTGTACGGATGAGTGCGTTGATATTCAATTACTTCTTCAACTGTTAAGCCTTTCATAAAACTTTCTTACCTCCAAATGTTTCTCGTATTAACACGATTATCATATCCGAGAAAGAAAGTCAAGCACTTTTACGAAAAAATTTGAAAATATTTTAAAAGAATTTTTCTGCTGCTAAAAAGAGTAGGGGAATTAAGTCTGTGGAGCGAAAATCGGGTTTCCCGATTGTTCAAGAAAAGTTAGATATGGCAAAAATCGGTCGATTTTGGCAATTCTCTTTACCTGCTTCTCAAAACTAACTAATTTCCCAAATTTTAGCACAGTGGACAAACCTATTTGCTTGCAAGTTTTTTACGTTGTTATTCCGTTTGCTTGTCTAAATTTTTCTACGATTCGGTACGTTGATTGAGTCTTTACGTCGCTATTATTTAGAATAAACTCCCTCAATTTTTTAAGGTCGACGCCTTGTAAAATTGGATTGTTTTCGTTTAAGTTTCCGTAAAGATTAAACTCGGTTTTGAGTTTTTCAATCGTTATAGGTTCACTTTCAGTAGGGGAGACGTCAACGGTTTTCTTAGTTTTTCCGCCTATGCTTCCAGCTGTTTTTCGAATCTTTGAAAGCTCTAATTTACGCTTTGCAATATTAAAATACGCATCAACAGGTGGTTTAAGTTTAGGCTTATCTTCGCCTAAAAACATAAATGCACATATCGCTTTTATGTAGGTAGCACACTCGCTATCCGTCATTAAATCTAAAGCAAGATAGAAGTTTTCTTGAAAGTAAAAATACTTTCTGTCACGCATTAATGCGCGTGGTGTGGTTCCGTTTACTTCAAATTCTTTGTCGGTAGTAAGCAGTTCTTCAATGCAACTCCAAGCGTATTTTTCATCAGCTTCGGTAAGTTGTTCTAACGGTTCATCGGTATAAATAAACTTGCAAATTCGCTTAATCATACGTCC
>JAZRRZ010000064.1:0-131573 GCA_045651185.1 Christensenellaceae bacterium
AGTTGACCAGGAAGGTTGTCTTCCTAAGACCGCTTGGCCTCCGACTTCGCCTTATAAGTTTCGGGAGCGATATTGCCGTCTTGATCAGCCCATTCATCCATAGCAAAGAGATGAACGTTTCTACAATCAACCTTAAAGTAGTTGATAAGTTGTGCCAAAGGAATATAAGTATCGGGTTCGGGGTTGCCTAAAATCAAAGTGATTTTCTTGCCCTTTTCCGAAGCTTCTTTAATTCTTGAAAAAAGAGTTGCAATAAGAACGGGGTGTGGGTTCATCATAACCTTAATCTTAAAGTTGGGGTTAGCGTGTTTTTCCAAGTCCGTTCCGCTTATTTTGCGAAGCTTTTCGCAGAGTTCTCTGTCCTTAAAGGGAACGAAATCTGCTGGTGTAAATTTGAAATCTGTTGCCGGTTCAAAAATTTTGTTCATAAATTTTCTCCTTTAAATATTACTTTCTTTATATCAAACAAATGATTTACAATTATTAAGTCTGCTACATTTCCTTTTGCTATGTAGCCCCTATCCCAAAGCCCAAGCGCTCTTGCTGGGTTTGTTGATGCAAACCTAAACGCATCACACACCGAACAGCCCATATGGAATAAAACGTTTTTACAAGCAAGGTCTAGTGTCATGCCAGAGCCTGCAATTTCGCCTGCCCAGTCAAAGTTAATGTCGGTTGCTTCTTCAAAGCCTTCTGGAACTGGTCCGTCTGCAATAAATTGGTCGGAAATAAGAATAATTCTATCGTCGCCCTTAATCTTTCTTACTAATCTTTGCATATAAGGAACAACGTGTGCGCCTATTCTATCGCAAATAAGTTCTGCATAAATTTCTTTATTGTAATTAACTGCTTCATCAACGCAAACACCCCTACACTCTGAATAATGCTCTAGCGTGCCCGTTGCGTTGGTGTGGTGAGTTGCAATTTTTAAGCCGTATGGAATAAACTTTTCAACTTGTCCTGGTGTTGCTTCGCTATGTGCAACTGAGAACACGCAGTTTGGAATTGCCTTTTTTACATCACAAACAAATTGCTCAATGCCTTCTCTTTCAGGAGCAATACACCAAACTTTTGTGTAGTCTTTAGAGCGCTCTATAAGGTCAAGATAATCTTTCCTAAAAACGCCGTGTCTCCAAGCGTTCTTTTCTTGGTCACAACCAAAAGCTGGGTTAAGGTATGGACCTTCCATATAAAAACCTAAAAAGTTGTCAAATTCACCCTTTTTATGTGCTTCTATAATGTCATCAATAGCCTTTAAGAAATGTTCTTTATCAAGGCTATAATATAGCGCAGGTAAAACACTTGTCACGCCGTGTTTTAATAATTCCTTAGAACTAACCTTTGGATTGTCCATTATATAATATCCACCAGCAGCGTGGGTATGTATATCAACTAAACCAGGTCCAACAAAATTATGTTCTGCATCAATGATTTCAGCATCTTTAGGAATAACAATATTTTTTGCCTTGCCAAAATCAGCAATAACGCCGTTATCTATAAGGATAACGCCGTTTTCAATAACGTGGTCTGGCATTATTATATTTGCGTTTATAATCGCTTTCACCCCAAATTCTCCTATCACAATAAAACATAGTTATAATAATATAAATACATTATATATGCTTTTTGAAAAATAGTCAACATTAAATTGAAAAATTTTGCCAATTTATTTAGTGAACTATTATTTTTAACGGCTTTTACACGCCTTTTGTCATTTCGGTAAGCATTTCTCCTAAATAAAGAGATATGCACTCGTTTATTATCTTAAATTCGCCATCATATTCTATTTCCATAACGCTTGCATTTACCACGTAGTCTATGTTTTTAAGTTCATTTACAGATATACCCATAAGTGCGCCCTGAAGCCCCTTTATAAGTCCACCGTGCGTTGCAACAACCACTGTTTTATTTTGGTTTTCATTGGCAATGTTTAGAAGTGTATTTTTTGCCCTTTGCATAACTTCACTCATGCTTTCGCCCTCAGTTGCACGCATATCTTCATCATAATCTTGCCATTTTTTATAGTCATTTGCATATAATTCTTTTATTTTTGAAATGGTCTTTCCTTCCCAAACACCACCATAAATTTCACGCAAATTTTTAGTGGTTTTAATTTGCATGTTTAGTTTATCTGCAAGTGGTTTAATTGTGCTAACTGCACGACTTAGGTCACTTGAATATATGGCGTCTATTTTATAATTGTTATAAATATAATCACTTACTAATTGACCTTGTTTATGCCCTAAATCAGTAAGTGGCGCATCAAGATGCCCTGTAAACGTTCCGTCAAGGTTAGATTGGCTGAATCCGTGCCTAACAACTAAAATTTTAACCATAAGTTCTCCTTAAAAAATAAGTGCAATTTTTATTTCTAACAAATTATATCAAACAAAAAATTAAAAGTCAATTGTAAGTTTAAGGCACAAATTGAATAAAAGATAAAAAAATAATTTTTTTATGTAAAAAACGCTTTTATTTTTTTATAAAATGTGGTAGAATATATTTCGTTGATACGCGAGCATGGCGGAATTGGCAGACGCGCTAGACTTAGGATCTAGTGGGAGACCGTGGGGGTTCAAGTCCCTTTGCTCGCACCAAAAACTCTTTTTACACTTTATGTGTGGAAAGAGTTTTTTTGTTGTGATTAAAAAAGTAAAGGGACTTGAATATGGAGAAAATTTGATTTTTCAAATTTGTCCGTAGGACTAAACAGTGGTCACCCACTGTTTATCGGGTAGGTCGCACAGGCGAAAGTTCCTTTGCTCGCACCACGTCAGAGCAAGACAGTTTGTCTTGCTCTTTTGTTTTATCACAAAAGAGCAACGACTTGATTGCCTGCTCTTCCTTTATCGCAAAAAGTTCTTCGATACTTTTTGCGAGTTTTTATTTTTTAAGGCTCGATAGAGGCAAGCCATTCTTAGTGACAACAAAAAAACAATTGAAGAAATACAATAAAAAAGCGAAGAAGGGTTGTGGAGTGTGTTCTTTTCAGCAAAAAAATGAAGGAGTGTACAATGAAGTACATGACTGAATTTTTTGTACGAAAAAAGGGCGCAATATACGCCCTTATTCGCTTTTTTGGTGGAAGCGCAGAGACTTGCACTCTGGTCTTATACGCTTTATAAAAGTTTTCTACATACTTAGCCGTTCTTTAATTTTAGTGATAATTTTGGTAGTCGGCAACCAAGAATTATCCTTAGATTTCTTTAGTTCCACCCTTTAGCGAAATCAAACTAAAAAGTAGTTCCCTGTCTAGTTGACGCCGTTTCCCCTTCCAACAGGCGAGAAAGAGAGCGACGTTCGCTATAAATTAAGCAGCGAATGCAAATTCGTTATTGTTTGCATTTAAATTTAATTTTCAGGTTTTTAACGAAGCCCAAAAAACTTCGGTATGCTTATACCTTTATAAACAACGCACAATCGAATCTAAAACGCCCCCATGTTTGCCAAAAAAATTTGGCAAAATTTAAATATTGTTTATTTCGTATGGTGTTAGTTGATATACGTAGTGATTTAGCCAGTTCATATAGATAAGGTTTGCCGTTGATGACCAGCACATTTTAATTTCGCCCTTATCGCCACTTACATAATAGTTTTGTGGTGGGTCGATTGCTAGCCCTCTATCTAAGTCACGCTTATATTCAAGTTCTAAGGTATCTCTATCGTATTCAGCGTGACCTGTTATGAATATAAACTTGTTATCTTTTGAACGGATAATGCCTGCCCCTGCTTCTTTTGAACTTGCAAGTAAAACTATGTCTTTACACTTCTTTATGTCTTCTTCATACACTGTTGTATGGCGAGAGTGTGGCATAAAAAATCTATCGTCTGTGCCCTTTAATAGTTTATCATAATTAACCAACTTTTTATGCTTAAACACGCCAAAAAGTTTTTTCTCTAAAGGGTGTTTTTCTATACCATAGTAATAGTGAAGTGCTGCTTGAGCGCCCCAACAAATAAAGAGCGTACTCGTCACGCTTTTTTTAGCAAACTCAAAAATTTCTTCAAGTTCCTTCCAATACTTAACTTCAGAAAACTCCATTTCTTCAACAGGCGCACCCGTGATAATCATGCCGTCAAACTTTTGGTTTTTAACCTGTTCAAAGGTCTTATAAAACTTATCCAAGTGTTCAAAAGGCGTGTTCTTGCCAACATAACTTGTTGTGCTTACCAAAGTTATGTTTACTTGAAGTGGCGAGTTTGAAAGCAATCTCATAAGTTGTGTTTCCGTGACAATTTTGGTCGGCATTAAATTTACAATGGCAATCTCAAGTGGCCTTATATCTTGCTGAGCCGCCCTTTGATTGTTCATAACGAATATATTTTCCGACTGCAAAATCTTTGTTGCTGGAATATCTTTTGGAACTATGATAGGCATTTATTTTCTCCTAATGTACTTTTTATGTAAATCCTTGTTAAATTTTATCTAATGCTTGTTTAATATCTGCAATTAAATCTTCTGCATTTTCAATACCACAAGAATATCTAATAAGCGTTGGTGTGATACCTGCTGCTTCTAATTGAGCATCTGTCATTTGGCGATGCGTTGCATTTGCTGGGTGCAAGCAACACGTTCTTGCATCTGCAACGTGAGTTTCAATGGCTGCAACCTTTAGGTTTTTCATAAACGTTTCTGCCGTTTTTCTATCGCCCTTAATTGAAAAACTTAACACGCCACAAGAGCCGTTTGGCAAGTATTTTTGACCAAGTTCATAATATTTATCGTTTTTAAGACCACAATATCTAACCCACTCAACCTTGTCACTTGCCTCTAAGAATTCTGCAACCTTTTGTGCATTTTCGCAATGGCGCTTCATTCTAACGTGCAAACTTTCTAAACCAAGATTGATATAAAATGCGTGTTGTGGAGATTGTATTGAACCAAAATCTCTCATAAGTTGGGCTGTTGCCTTTGTTATAAACGCACCTTCTTTGCCAAACTTTTCTGCATATACAATACCGTGATAACTATCGTCTGGTGTGCAAAGTCCTGGATATTTATCTTTATGAGCCATCCAGTCAAACTTACCTGCATCAATAATAGCACCACCAACTGAAACGCCGTGTCCGTCAATATACTTTGTTGTTGAGTGTGTGACAATGTCTGCACCCCATTCTATAGGACGGCAGTTTATAGGTGTTGCAAACGTGTTATCAATGATGAAAGGAACGCCGTGCTTATGCGCAACCTTTGCAAAGAGTTCAATATCTAAAACCGAGCATGCTGGGTTTGCGATTGTTTCGCCAAAAACTGCTTTTGTGTTAGGACGGAAAGCCTTTTCAATTTCTTCTTCTGTTGAGTCTGGAGAAATGAAAGTAAAATCAATGCCCATCTTTTTCATTGTCACTGCAAAAAGGTTAAAAGTTCCACCATAGATTGCCGAACTTGAAATTACGTGGTCACCACAGTTTGCAATATTAAAGATTGAATAGAAATTTGCGGCTTGACCTGAAGAAGTGAGCATTGCTGCCGCGCCACCTTCAAGTTCGCATAACTTTGCTGCAACCAAGTCGTTAGTTGGGTTTTGGAGTCTTGTATAAAAATATCCACTTGCTTCTAAATCAAAAAGTTTGCCCATATCTTCGCTTGTGTCATACTTAAACGTTGTGCTTTGGTAAATAGGAATTTGCCTTGGCTCGCCATTTTTTGGCGAATAGCCACCTTGAACACAGATGGTTTCAATTCTCTTTTTGTTTTCCATTTTATTTTCTCCTAAAATTTATCTATAATTTTTGATTTGGCGTTCATTTTCGCGTTTTATGTCTTTTTCCATAAGCGAACGCTTTTTATCGTATGTATGTTTACCTTGACAAACGCCAAGTTCCATTTTGATAAGCGCCTCTTTGAAATACAACTTTAATGGCACTAGGGTTAAACCCTTTTGAGTTATCTTTGCGTTTATCTTTAAAATTTCACTTGCGTGGAGTAAAAGTTTTCTATCACGCTTAGAATCTTTTGTGTTAAATGCCCCAGACTTATCATAAATTGCAATGTGCATATTTTTAACAATAAGTTCGCCGTTATGAATAATACAAAAACTGTCTTTTAAGTTAACGTTGCCAAGTCTAAGTGACTTTACTTCGCTTCCTTCAAGCACAATTCCCGCTTCATACCTATCTAATATGAAATATTCGTGTGTGGCTTGCCTGTTAAGGCAAATTACTTTTGATTCCATAAGTATCCTCTAATCTAATATTTTACTACAATTACTTAACTTTTGCAACAATTATTAAAAAATAATTGTTCAGGCTAAAACAAATTCTGCCCTTCTATCCCCTAAGTTTATTCCAGCCACCTTAATTTTTAACCTATGACCTAGTTTATAACTGGTTTTGCCATCGCTTAGCGTGTAGTTTTTGGCATCTAATATAAGTCTTTTTCTTCCCTTTAAGGTTTCTATCTTTATAAGCCCTTCTATGCCGTTTTCAAGTTCCACAAACACCCCAAAGTTTGTCACGCCACTGATAACGCCCTCAAACTCTTCACCCACGTATCCACTGATATATAAAAGTTTATAAAAATCGTCTACTGCGCGTTCGGCTTCGGTTGCAATCTTTTCTCGCTCAGATGACTGTGCTGATGCTGAATAAACAAACTCACTGTACTTTTGCTCAATGTCTTGCTCGCCACTTAAAAACTCTTTTATTATCCTATGAATTACAAGGTCTGGATATCTTCTTATAGGCGAAGTAAAATGACAATAATGTTTAAGCGACAAACCAAAATGCCCTATATCGTTTGGCGAATATTTTGCCTTTTGCATAGACCTTAGCATCACCCTGTTTATAAGTGTAAAAGCCGGCGTGTTTTCTGCATTTTTTAAGATGGTTTGAAAATCTTTTGAAAAAACACCCTCTTTTTTGCGCTTAACGTTTAAGCCTATACCTTTTAGAAAATCATAAAAGTTTTCAAGTCTTTCTTCTGTCGGTTCGCCGTGAACTCTATAAATAAACGGCATTTCTAAATAGAACATATATTCAGCAATCGTGCAGTTTGCAAGTATCATAAATTCTTCTATAATTCTATGCGCCTTGTCACGCTTAGTTGCTTCAACTACGATTTCGCCATTTTTATCAACAAAAATTGCACTTTCTTTTACGTCTAAATCCACGCTTCCATTTATATCTCGCCTTTCAATTAAAATATCTGCAAGTTTATCCATAAGCAATATTTCTTTGTGGATATCGGCATATTTCTTTATTAATTTTTTATCGCCGTCTAAGATTTTTTGCACGTTAGTATAAGTCATACGAGCATTGCTGTTTATAACAGAAGTGCAAATTTCATAGTCTTTTACTTTGCCGTCTTTTCCCACCGTCATCACGCAAGAAAGAGTTGGCCTATCTACATTTTCTTTTAACGAACAAAGGTCGTTAGATAGCCTTTCTGGGAGCATAGGAATAACATTTTCTGGGAAATAAACGCTTGTGCCCCTAACGTATGCCTCTCTATCAACAGCATCATCTTTTTTTACGTAATAACTTACATCAGCGATATGCACCCCTAACTGAAAGTCGCCGTTTTTTAGCCTTTTAATAGAGATTGCATCGTCAAAATCTCTTGCATCTTCGCCGTCAATAGTCATTGTTATTTGATTTCTAAAATCTTTTCTTTGACCTAAATTATCTGCTGAAAAAGACGTGTAATTATTAACTTCTATGATAGTTTCTTTTTTAAAACTTTCAGGAAGTTCATAACTGAATAAAATTGACTTTAATTCTGCCTTTTTTTCAAACTGACGACCTAAAATTTTTGTAATTATCCCTTCAGGGTTTTGCTTTTTAGGATAAGATAAAATTTTAACAACAACTTTATCCCCTGACTTTGCCCTTAGCCCTTTAGAAAAAGGCACGAAGATGTCGCTGAAATACTTTTTTTCATCAGGGCATACAAAGCCACCACTCTTATGCGAAAAATAAGTTCCCACAAGTTCGGTTATGCCACGGCTTACAATTTTTAAAACACGTGCCGTGGTTCTAGGCCCGTCTCCACGAGTGCGCTCTGCAATAACAGTATCGCCATGCATTGCGCCCCTAAGGTCTGAGTGCGGGATAAAAAAATCTTCTAAAGTTTCATCAGTTGGAATTAAAAAGGCATAGCCACGCTCATTTCCCTGTAATTTACCTTCAATAATTTCTCTTGCCATAAATACCTATCTAAAAAAATAAAAGGTGGTTCAATAAAGCGAACCACCAACAATAACATTTTTAATACTTACATTCCAACAAAATGGAATACGATTGCAAAACCGATACATAAAACTGCAAATACAATGCTTGCAATAACAGTTAATTTTTTCATTTTATGTTCAAAAGTTTTACTTCTATTTTTGCCTAAAAACGTTTCAGTTTGTCCACCAAGTGCGCTTACACCAGATGAGTTGCCTGGTTGAAATAATACAACGAGTATGATAAAGATTGCACAAATTGCCATGATTGCAAGAACTATATATTTAACATAATCGTGCCATATAGACCAAAATGATGCCATAAGCATTGTTAACATTTCCATAATTATCTCCTTAAAAAATGCGATTTAAACATTTCGCTATTGATTATATCACACAAAACCATTTTTTTCAACTATTTTTTAATGTTTTTATTTAATAATCAAACTTTTACCACTCATTTCTTGTGGGATTTTAACTTCCATTAAATCTAATAGTGTTGGTGCAACGTCTGCCAAAATTCCACCTTCACGAAGTTTAATATCTTTAACGTTATTGCCAACAACTATAAATGGAACTTTATTTGTTGTATGTGCAGTAAATGGAGAGCCATCTTCTTCTTGCATTTTATCAGCATTGCCGTGGTCGGCTGTGATAATTGCAAGGCCACCGAGTGACAAAATCTTATCAACAACCTTTTTAACACACTCATCAACAACTTTAACAGCCTTAACTGCTGCATTAAAATCACCTGTGTGACCAACCATGTCGCAGTTTGCAAAGTTTAATATCATTACGTCATATTTCTCGCTGTCAAGTTTTTCAATAGCACGCTCTGTCACTTCTACTGCGCTCATTTCAGGTTGCAAGTCGTATGTTGCAACTTTTGGTGATGCAATAAGTTCTCTATCTTCTTTGTCGTTTGCCTTTTCAACGCCACCATTAAAGAAGAAAGTGACGTGTGCATATTTTTCTGTTTCTGCAATTCTAAGTTGACTTAAGCCAAGTGAAGAAATGTATTCGCCAAGCGTGTTTGTTAAAACTTGTGGCTTAAATGCAATTTTAACGTTTTCAAAACTTGCGTCGTATCTTGTAAAGCATACGTATGCAGGGTTTAAAAAGCCTGTTTTTCTTTCAAAACCATCAAATTCACTTTGGCTCATTGCCCTTGTGATTTGTCTTGCTCTATCAGGACGGAAGTTGAAGAAAATTATGCTGTCACCTTTTTCAATTAAGCCAACAGGCTTGCCGTCTTTAACTACGCATGCTGGGATAACAAACTCGTCTGTAGTGCCGTTTTCATAAGAACTTCTTACATAACTTTCAGCGTTTTTTGTCTTTTCGCCTTGGCCCAAAGTCATCATATCGTAAGCCTTTTGAACTCTGTCCCAACGGTTATCTCTATCCATAACGTAATATCTGCCACCAACTGATGCAATTGTGCCAAAACCAATTTTATCAATTTCATTTTGCAAATCTTTAATAAAGTCTGCACCACTTGTTGGAGAAACGTCTCTGCCATCTAAAAAGCAGTGTACGTAAACATTGTCAAGCCCTTGCATTTTTGCAAGTTTAATAAGTGCATAAAGGTGCGAAATATGACTGTGAACACCACCATCAGATAAAAGCCCATAAAGGTGGAGTTTTTTGCCGTTTTTCTTTGCGTTATCTATTGCATATAAAAACTCTTCATTACTGAAGAAATCGCCGTCAGAAATGGACTTTGTAATTCTTGTAAGTTCTTGATAAACAATTCTGCCTGCGCCCATGTTCAAATGACCAACTTCGCTGTTGCCCATTTGCCCTTCTGGAAGGCCAACGTCCATGCCACTTGCACCGATTAGCGTGCAAGGATAATTGTCCATTAAATAATCAACGTTTGTGCTGTTTGCACATTTAATTGCATTGCCAATGCTTTGTGGGTTTATACCATAACCATCCATAATTATTATACAATTTGGTCTTGTTTTCATAAATAAGTTTCCTCGTTAATTTTATCTAATCTATTATATAATGTTATTAAAATTAAAGCAAGAATTTTTAAGCCAAAAATTTTAGCAATGCTTTTTTTAGCCAAATATTTTTTATCACTTTTTAAGATTGTTTGTTTTAATGGCATTTTTCGCTTATAATCATCAAAAATTTTTACAAATTTACTTGCTAAAATTTTGTATTTAATGTAAAATAATATAGCCGTGCTATGCGGGGAGTTAGCGATGCCCTGTTATCCACAATTCGCTTAGTGGAGCAGAATGCCAATTTAGGCTTGCTGTGTGGAAGGCTGTGCGCAATAAGGAGCGTTGATATTAAGGTCTTATGCAATGTACCCCTGTGAACCGTGTCAGAATAGGAATATAGCAGCACTAAGCAGTTAGGTATATGTGATATAAGGTTGCTTTAAAGGAGCCACCTACTGCGTTAACGCTTCGGCATAGTTTGTCGAGGTTGGATGCACGGTTTTTTTTGATTAAAAAACGACTTAAGGTTTTTTATCCTTAAGCCGTTTTCTTTTTTTGTTTTAGAATATTGCTTCTACAAATTCTTTGGCGTCAAAGTCTTCTATATCGTCTATCTTTTCGCCCGTTCCTACAAAGCAAACGGGAACTTCTAGTTCATATGAGAGCGAAATTATAAAGCCACCCTTTGCAGTGCCGTCAAGTTTGGTTAAAATTATTCCGTCAATGCCGATTGCCTGATTAAACACTTCAACTTGATTGTATGCGTTTTGACCGGTGGTTGCATCAAGGGCAATAAGTTTATAATAGTTTGCCTCTGGAAATTCTCTTTTTACAACTCTATCCATTTTTTTGAGTTCTTCCATAAGGTTTGTTTTAACGTGAAGTCTTCCTGCCGTGTCAATAATCAAAATATCGGTATTTTTTGCCTTTACTGAACTTATAGCGTCAAACACAACTGCAGATGCATCTGACCCTTCATCATGCCTAACAATTCTTACCTTTGCCCTATCTGCCCAAACAGAAAGTTGGTCGGCGGCGGCTGCCCTAAAGGTATCGCCAGCAGCAATGGTCACGCTTTTATTTTCTTTTACAAACTTGTTTGCAAGTTTGCCGATAGTGGTTGTTTTGCCAACCCCGTTTACACCCACAACCATAATTATTGCAGGCGACTTAAAATCTATCTTTTCGGCATAATCTAAACTATCAAAAAGTTCTTTCTTTAATAGTTCAATAACGTAATCTTTGTCTTTGCATTTTTCTTTGATAGCAGTATCTCTAATTTCATCAACAATTTCCATTGTGGTTTTAACTGAAACGTCTGCCGAAATTAAAATATCTTCAAGTTCGGTATAAAACTCTTCACCAAGTTTATTTTTTGCAAATAGTTCGGTTAGTTTTTTAGATATACCTTCACGAGTTTTTGACAAAACTGATTTTAACTTGTTAAATAATCCCATAATTATTTCCTTTTATATTATAAAGGGGCTAATTATCACCTTAACCCCTCTTTTGCTTTTTATGAAAGTGTTTGGTCACCTGTAATATCTGCAACGTCTGAAAGTTTAACTGAAACCATTTTAGAAACACCCTTTTCTTGCATGGTCACGCCAAAGAGTGCATCTGCAAGTTCCATTGTTGGCTTTCTGTGAGTGATAACGATAAACTGTGTTTCATCACTAAATTTCTTTAAATACCTTGCAAATCTATCAACGTTTGCTTCGTCAAGTGCTGCTTCAATTTCATCAAGAACGCAAAATGGCATTGGGCGTAATTTCAAAATTGAGAACAATATTGCTATTGCTGTAAGTGCCTTTTCGCCACCTGATAAAAGTGAAAGTTTTTGTAGTTTCTTTCCTGGTGGCTCGGCAACGATTTCAACACCTGCTTCAAGCCTGTCTTCAACGTCCGTGTAGTCCATTTGAAGCATTGCTCTTCCACCACCAAAGAGTTCTTTAAATATTCTTTGGAAGTTTTCATTTATTGTCTTAAAGCCTTGGTCAAACTGAGTTAGCATTTCTGCCTTAATCTTGTCAATTGCTTGCTTTAAATCTGCCTCTGCCTTTTCTAAATCTTCTTTTTGAGCAACCATTTCAGCATATCTTTCTTTCAAAATCCTGCTGTCTTCAATTGCCGTTGCATTGATTGCACCAAGAGAAGAACGCTTTTTGCGTAGCCTATTTATCTCGCTTTCGCCAACGCTTGCATCATAGCCTTCTTCACGCACCTTAACTGCCGTTTCATACGTTTCTTGATAGTCTTCCCATATGCTTTGTTGCATATACTCTAAATCAGAATCTATTTTTGTAAGCGCAATTTCTTGGTCGTGCTTTCTTTCTAGCAATTCGTTAATTTTGTTTTGTAATTCTTGCTTTTTCTCATCATTACTGTTGAGTTTTGCCCTTAAACTGCTCTTATCCGTTTCTATTGATTCTATCTTTTCACGAATACCATTGATATAGTCTTGTTCAGCCTTGCTTAAGGAAACTTTTTCTTGGTCAAGCCTTAATTGTTCTATTATTTTTTCAGCACCTTCGTTGCTATTTTTAAGTTCAACGTTGGCCTTTTCACAGTCTTCTATAACAGTCGTAAGTCTTTGATTTTCTGCCCTTAACGCCTCAATTTTAGCCTTGATTTCTGTTATTTCTACTTGAGATGCCGTGCTTTCATTCAATATGTTTTCTCTTTGCTTTTTAAGTTCATCATATTCTTGTTCGTGCTTTGTTGCCGTTTGACTTGCAGACAACTTGTCTTGCTCAAGTTTTTTACCACCACTTGCAACACTTAAATATTTTTGGTCAATCTCTGCAATTCTTGACTTAACTTCTTCAATTAAGTCAGTTGTGCTTTCTATTTCTTGACCAACGTCAATAAGCGCACGCTCTGAAATGGCCTGTTTTTCTCTTTCAATCAAGATTTGTTGGCGTTTTTCGTTATAGATATCGTTGAGCATTGAAAGTTCATCAAGCGCTTTGTCCCTGCGTTTTTCTTGTTCACTTTTACTCTCTTTTATAGCGTTCATTTCAGCACGCTTCTTTTCAAGTTCAACTGCGTTGTCCTCTATCTTTCTATCGCTTGAAAGTAAGCCTACCGTATCATTTCTTCTTGAACCACCCGACATAGCACCTTGAGTTGTAAACACGTCACCATCAAGTGTGACCATCTTAAATGCAAAACGATATTTGTCAGCAATTCTAGTTGCATTTTCAAGCGTGTCAACAATAAGTGTGTTGCCCAGCAAGTTTGAAATTACGTTTTCAAACTGTGGCTCATAAGAAACAAGTTTGTTTGCAACGCCCAAAGCACCCTTTTCACCCAGCGCATTTGTCACTTGCACACTTTGTTCCCTTGGTTTTACGCTTGTAATTGGCAAGAAAGTAATTCTTCCAAGTTTGTTTTGTTTTAAATATTCAATCAAATACTTAGCGTCATCAGGAGTTTTTGTGACAACGTTTTGCGCAGCAGAGGCAAGTGCCGTTTCAAGCGCAATATCGTATTTTTTATCGCTCTTTATTATCTCTGCAACAACGCCCTTTATCTTTTCTTTAAGTGCGCCGTTAGTTTTTGCCTTGTTAAATAATGTTTTAACGGCTGGAGCATATCCATCGTAATTATCTTTTAAGGCTTTATAGAAGTTGTCTTTTGCTGTAAGCGTTGTGACGATAGAATTTAACGTGTAAATTGAATTTTCAGCCTTTGCCACGTCTTCGTTTGAGGCTCTAACTTCATTTTCTTTATCTTCAATTTGGTTTTTAAGTTCAAAAACTGCTCTATCTAAGTCATCAATATTCTTGTCTGCACGTTCTTTTTCGTTAAACTGAGCCTCTCTTTTAACCGAAAGGTTATCAAGTTTTTCAGTTAATTCGTCTAGTTTATCAACCAAATTTTTCTTTTCAAAGTTCATTGTGCCGGCGTTGAGCTTAATATCCGAAAGGTTTTCAATAGATTCAATCATCTTTTTTCTATTGGCATCGGCAAGTTGCTCGCCAAGTGCAATCTTTTCAGAAACGGATAGCAAACGCTTGCTTAAACTGTCGGCTTTTTCTGTAAGTTTTTTAAGTTTTTCTTCTGCTTCATTTAACGCTTCACTATTAGCCGAAAAAGATTGTTTACAATCTTTAATCATTTGACTATTTGTTGAAATTTCACCGTTTGCCCTTTCAATTTGGCTTTGAAGGAAAGAAATTTTTTGGGCAAACATTTGCCTTTCGCCTGAAGAATGCTCCATGCTAACACGCTTTTCTAAAAGTTCAGCATTTAATTTTCTCAAATTTTCATCAGCGTCGCTTATATCTAAGAAAATTTTGTCGTATTGTTTTTGGGCAGACAAAAGTTCGGCGTTTCTTAAAGCCGTTTCTTCATCAATACCCTTAATTCTAACGTTGATTTTATCTTTTGCTTGTGCAACGCCGTCAACTTTTGCAATATATGTATTAAGTTCGTGGAATTTTAATTGGCTTGAAAGTTCGTTAAACTCTTTTGCTTTTTCTGCTTGCCTTTCAAGTGGCGCAAGTTGATTTTCTATTTCGGACAAAATATCGTTGTATCTAACTATGTTATCGTGAGTTCTTTCAAGTTTTCTTTCAGATTCGTTTTTACGTGTTTTAAATTTAGCAATGCCCGTTGCTTCTTCAAATATAAGACGCCTGTCTTCTGGCTTTGCCGACATAATTTCTTCAACCTTGCCTTGCCCGATTATGGTATAGCCTTCTTTACCTATACCACACTCGTGCAATAGTTCAACTATATCTTTTAGTCTTGCTGGTTGCTTGTTTATGTAATATTCACTTTCTCCACTTCTAAATAGTTTACGTGTGATTATAACTTCATTATAATCAATGCTAAACATCTTGTTAGAGTTGTCAAAATATAACGATACTTCGCAATAAGAAAGCGATTTTCTGCCCTGCGTTCCACTAAAGATAACGTCAGACATGCTTGAACCACGAAGACTCTTAGCAGACTGCTCGCCAAGTACCCAACGGATAGCATCGGCAACATTGCTCTTGCCACATCCGTTAGGTCCAACAATACCTGTTATTCCACCACCAAATTTAATTTCGGCTTTGTCTGCAAACGACTTAAATCCGTAAATTTCCACCTTTTCGAAATTCACTTTCTTTTACCACCTTGTTTTTTTAGTTTGTTAAGCGCTAGGTCTGCAGATATGGCTTCTGCCATTTTCTTTGAACTTGCACTTCCTTCTGCTATTCGTGTGCCGTTTAAGGTGCAAGCAACCCTAAACTCTGGCATATGTTCTGGCCCTTTTTTCCACAAAACTTCGTATGATATTGAGCCAAGTTTATGTTTTTGCACGTATTCTTGAAACTTATTCTTAGCGTCACTTTTAACCTTTTCAGTGGTTTGCTTTCTACGCTCTCTTAAAACTTCAAAATCAGCAATAATTGTATTTTTTATAAACTTTTTTGCGCTTGCTAAACCGCCATCAAGATATATGCCTGCAACTACTGCTTCATATATGCTTGAAAAAAGTTTATCTGTTGTTCGCCTTGCCTTTTCTTGGCCTTTTCCAAGAAGAACAAAGTCTATTAGATTAAGTTTTTCAACGGCTTTTAAAAGTGGCTCTTTACTCACCACTTCAGCACGTTTTTTTGTCAATTTACCTTCGTCTCCAAAGGCATTTTTGTATAGATGTTCTGTGACCACAAATTGTATTATTGCATCGCCAAAAAACTCTAAAAGTTCGTTGTCTTCTCCACCATTTTCATAAGCATAAGATGCGTGGGTAAAACACCTTCTAAGTAGCATTTTGTCGTTAAACGAATAACCTATTCTTTTTTCACACTCATCAATGTCAAAAATGTGCATTAGTTGATTCCTAATCCTTCATTTAACTCTAATTTCTCTGTAATTTTGTTTGAAATATCAAACGTTGCATAGTGTGCTGCTTGTAATACTGCCGCCTTAAATGCTTTGCGCTTTGATGAGCCGTGTGCCTTTATAACCGCCTTGTTTACACCTAAGAAAAGCGCACCACCATGATTATTATAGTCAAGTTTCTTTTTTAAATCCTTAAACATGTCTTTAAGGAGCAAGCCACCAAGTTTGCGCTTTAGCGACTTATTAATTCCATCTTTAAGTATTTTTAACAACATACTTACAGTGCCTTCTATTGCTTTTAATGCAATGTTTCCACTAAAACCATCACTTACAACAACGTCGTATTCGCCAGTTAAAATATCTCTACCTTCAATGTTGCCAACAAAATTTATGCCTTTTAATTGCTTTAATAGTGGAAGCGTTTCGTGAATAAGCATATTACCCTTTTCATCTTCTGTGCCGTTAGATAAAAGCGCAACTTTTGGTTCTTTAACACCAAGCGCTTCTGCATAAGCAGCGCCCATAATTGCAAATTGAATTAAGTTTATGCTTTTACAATCAGCATTTGCGCCAGAGTCTAGTAAAATAACGTTCTTTCCATCAATAAGCGTTGGCAAGATAGGGCTTGTTGCCGGGCGATTTACACCTTTAATTCTGCCAAGTTTTAAGGTTGCACCAACAAGCACTGCACCCGTTGAACCTGCAGATACGAACGCCCCTGCATTTTCATCTTCTTTTAAATGCTTAAAAGCCACGCAAATTGAACTATTTGGCTTTCTTCTAACAGCAACGGTTGGTTCTTCTTCACAAGTAATAACGTCTGGTGCATCAATAATAGAAACCCTTTCTTTATCAAAAGAGTATTTTGTTAAAAGATTAGAAATTACCTCTTCTTTACCAACAAAAACTGCCCTAAACCCATCTTTTTCTTGTAAAGCATCAATAGTGCCTGCAATAACTTCTTCTGGTGCGTTATCCCCACCAAATGCATCAATTAAAATATCCATAATTTTATCCTTTATTAATTTTCAAGTGTGCCTACCGTTCTTGGGAAAGGAAGCACGTCTCTAATATTAGAAACACCAGTTAAATACATAACCATTCTTTCAAAGCCTAAGCCAAAACCAGAGTGAATTACCCCACCATATTTGCGAAGGTCAAGATAAGACTTATAGTCTTGGGTATTTAATGAACATTCTTCCATACGCTTTGTCAAAACGTCCATTCTTTCTTCTCTTTGACTGCCACCGATAAGTTCGCCGATTCCTGGAACTAAAAGGTCGCTTGCAGCAACAGTCTTTCCATCGTCATTTAAGCGCATATAAAAGGCTTTGATTTCCTTTGGATAGTTTGTTAAGAACACTGGTTTTTTGAAAACTTGTTCTGTAATATATCTTTCGTGTTCACTTTGAAGGTCACAACCCCAATATACAGGAGCATCAAATTTATCTTTTACCTTTTCTAAAATTTCAATTGCTTCTGTATAAGTTAAACGCTTGAACTCGTTATTTCTTACGTTGTTAAGTCTTTCAATTAACCCTGTGTCAACAAAACTATTTAAAAACTCAATTTCGTCAGCACAAGATTTCATAACGTAGTCAATTATATATTTAACCATGTCTTCAGCGCAGTCCATATCATCAGAAAGGTCTGCAAAAGCAAGTTCTGGCTCTATCATCCAAAACTCTGCAGCGTGGCGAACTGTGTTAGAGTGTTCTGCCCTAAACGTTGGCCCAAAAGTATAAACATTTGAATATGCCATTGCAAAGTTTTCAACGTCAAGTTGACCTGAAACGGTCATACTTGCCTTTTTACCAAAGAAATCTTGTGAATAATCACACTTTCCATCTTCTGTTGGAACATTATCAAGGTCTAAGGTAGTCACTTGGAACATTGCGCCTGCACCTTCACAGTCACTGCCTGTGATTATTGGTGTATGCACGTATACAAAGCCCCTTTGATTAAAGAAGTTATGAATAGCAAACGCTGCTTCACTGCGAATCTTAAACACTGCCCTAAATATATTAGTTCTTGGGCGAAGGTGTGGCATTGTGCGCAAAAACTCTAGCGTATGGCGCTTTTTTTGTAATGGATAATCTGGTGAAGATGCGCCAAGCACTTCAATGCTGTCTGCATTGATTTCAAAAGGTTGCTTGTTTTCTGGCGTTAAAATTAGTTTGCCAACAACTTTTAAGCACGCACCAACGTTTTGCTTTGCAATTTCGTCATAGTTTTCTAATTTTTCTCTATCAAAAACTATTTGACAACTTTTAAAACAAGAGCCGTCATTGAGTTCAATAAAACCAAACGCTTTGCTGTCTCTAATTGTCCTTGCCCAGCCACATACTGTGACCATCTTTCCATCAAAATCTGCACTTGCAGTAAAAATACTTTTTAGTTGTGTTCTTTTCATAGTTGTCCCTTTATATTTTTATTTAAAATAATACTTATACATTATAGCACTATTCGGCGTGCTTTTCAAGAATTTTAGCAAACATTTTATACTAACTTGCCAAATAAAACCAAAAAATTATTATTTAAATAATAAAATCATCATTTTTTTCATAAACAAATAAACTTTTTAACGCTTTTTCACCAAAACACCATCATTAAAAAACAAAAAGGCCCAACCATGTCCGGTTGGGCTAAATTATTTTTTATTCACCTTTTTTACTAACTTATTTAAGGCATCTCGTCCTTTTGAGTTTGCCTTACAAGTAGTGGTGGTCGCTCATCTTTTAGCGCCATAATATATGCACCATACTGCTCGTCTGTTAGCCTAATAATTTTGTCTTTTACTTTTCTATTAGTTTTCTTTTTTCTTGACATAAATTTCTCACCACCTTTATCTTATTATCGGCTTTAAGAAATTTTTTATACCACCATTTTAATGATTTTCTTTATTGCGAGTTTTGATTTTTTTATAGGTTTTATCTTTATTAAAATCTCTTATTTTATTATACTCGCCACCCAAAACTTCTATTGCAAATCTAAGTTCTTCAAAGTCTGCATAAGTTATGTCTTCTCTTTCAATTTGCGTCATCAAAAATGGAAGCGCCCTTTGGTCGCCATACTTTGATAGATATCCTGCATAAATAGGTATCTTCTTTGGATTTTTAACAAATTGATTTATCAAAATATCAAACACTTTGTCTTCTTTTTCGCACATAGAAAGTATTTCGCTCAAATATTCTCTAACACTTTCGTCTAAGTCGTTAAATTGCATTAAAATTTGGTCTTTAACAATATTTGCAAAGCCTTTCAAATGCTCGGTTGCAAGTTCTTTTATTGGCGAAGAATAATCCCACAAAATAAATTCTAAAAATTTGTTTAAACACTTTTGGCTTGACATGTCAGCAAGCATATTCATAACGTAAAGGGTAAATTCTTCATCTTTATCGTCTAATGAATTTACTAAAGCAAGTTCGTTTTCTTTATTCTTTGTTATTGCCTCACACAAAAAGTCAGATACGCTTATGCCTTGATTTATGTGCGACTTTAAACATTCTATTAAGTCGGTAATTTCAAATTGCAAATAATAATTGTTTGGAGTTTTGCCATCTAATTCATCTAATGCTTTATCTCCAAATTCTTCATAGAGTTTTGGAATTTGGTTTTCAATTTCTTCTGGTTTAACCTTGCCTATGTTTTGATAAACAAAATCTGAAATATATTTGTCAAAAAGTTCATCAATGTCTATTATTTTTATCATTATCTCTCTCCTTTTTTGCCTTTTCTGCAATGTCAATCAGTTTTTGCAGTTTACCTTCTTCTACATCAAAAACTGAAAGTATAAACTTGTTTTCAGAAAAGTTTTCATAACCACTCTCAGCCAAAATTAATCCTGCAAGTTCTTCGTTGCTAACTTCATCACTGTTTATTTGACTTCCAATATCAAAAAACAGCCTGTCGGTTGCGTTTACCATATTTGTAAAATCATCAATGCCATAAAACAGCATTCTTGATAAACAAAGCGAATACGCCGAAAGGTAAAGTCTGCTTCCTTCTTTTTTCTCGCACAGTAATTTTTTTAACGTAAACTCGCAGTAATAACTGCCTGCAACTACTGCCATTTTTCCCTTAATTCCACTTAGGCATAGCGCATAGGATAAAAGCCTTTTCGCATCTGCATTTACGTCAGGGTTTACCATAACGTTAAGAGCAAGTTCCTTAAACACTTTTTTATCGCAAAATGATAAAATCATTGCACACTCTTTCATGAGCGTATCCTTACCGAAAATCAGCCCCCAAGTTAGCATTTTTTTAGTCTCGTCTTTTTTGATTTGCACGCTTATATTTTGTGGACTTTTAGCAAGTTCACCTATCTTCTTTTTATAACTGTTTTGGCATTTTTTAGGCAGTTCTTTATAATAGGCTAGTGGCAACATTTTGTCTTCTGCACCACCACCTTCTATAAGTCTTTTTGTAAAGTTTATGTAATATTCAATTAAAAAATCTTTGGTGTTATGTAGGTATGATTTTTTCAATTCTTCCAAGCCTTTTTTATAGTCGCCTAAATTTATTAGAGATAGCGCATAGAAAAAACGCATTGTAAAATCATAAGGTCTGTCTAAAAGAATTTTTTCAAAACATTTATTTGCTACAGCGTGGTCTTTTCTTTCAATCGCTGGGCTAACGATTTTATAACAATCATCTGTTTTATTATCGTATAAAGTTAAGGCTTTTTGATAGTAAAACTCTGCGTTTTCATAATCTTTTTGCATATCAAAAATTGTGGATAAATTGCAATATGCATTTAAATTATCGCCAGTCTTTTGCAAATGCTCCCTTGCCGATTTTTCAGCATTTTTATAGTCATCTAGCATTAAATAAGAAACGGTTAAATCGTCTAAAGTTTGCTCGTCACGACAAGCCAAAGGCACTTTTTTAAGTTCCACTATGCTCTCTTTAAAATTGCCTGCCCTAATAAATCTTCTTGCATTAGTTTTTTCTAACGAATAGTCTGCCTTGTCATAAGGATAAACTATTCTATACGCATATTTCTTAGCCTCTTCACCCGAGAAAAAGTCTATAATTTCAGGGTCTATATCTTGCTTAGACACAAAGCCATCTGTTGATATTTTTTTATGAAAATAATAACCAGACGCCCATAAATTGTCTAGGTAAAAATAGTTTATTGCAAGTTCTTCATAGCACTTTGAAACCTTATCTTTTGGCGCATAATATAAATATCTAAACCAATATAAATTAGACATTTCATACTGTTCCATAAGCGAATATACTTTTGCAATTTGCTCATAGAACTCGTAATTTTTACATATTTTTTCGCCGTCAAACAATAGCGCTAAAGCGCCTAAATAATCTTTTTTTTCGGTGCGCAAATTAGCAAGGCGAATATATCTATTTATATCTTTTTCAAATGGTATAATCTTATTCATCATTGTTGCCGGTTATATCAATAATTACTTAAAAAATTTCTCAACATCTTCTCTGTCAAACTCATAAACTTTATCACAAAATTCGCAAGCAACCTGAATTTTGCCTTCTTGCTCAATAATGTCAACTAGTTCTTCTTTTCCAAGAGAAATAAGCACCTTTTCAATATGCTCTCTTGTGCAAAGACACTTATATTCAGGGTGATATTCGTTATATTTATCTGTAAAAAACAATTCTTTTACAATCCACTCTGCACCATGGTTTTCTATAAGAGATGAAACATTAGCACAGTCTTTAACAATTTGTTCTGCTAAAAAAAGTGCTTCATCACTTGCGCCAGGAAGGGCTTGTACAATAACGCCACCAGCACCAACGCATTTTCCGTCTGTACCGATTTTAACGCCAAGAGCCATTGCTGTTGGCATTTGTTCACTAAAAGCATAATAAGCAGTAAAATCTTCAGCAATTTCACCACTAACTAGTTCGCTACTTCCTGTATAAGGTTCTTTTAGCCCCATGCTTCTAACAACAGTTAATCTTCCGTTTTTGCCAACACACTCGCCTACGTTAAGTTTGCCATCGCTTCTTAATGGAAGGTCTATTTGTGGGTTGTCAATAAAACCACGCATCTGCAAATCGCCATTTCCACACACAGTTATTTTGCCACCCTTGCCATCACCTTTTATTGTCACAGAAAGTTTGTCTTTTTGGTTTTTTAAGTTGCTTGACATAAAGGTGCAAACGGTTAGCGTGCGCCCTAAAGCAGCCGCGCATACAGGCGATAATGAATGCACTCTTATAGCCTCGTTTACCATTTCGGTTGTGTCTAATACAGATAAGGTAATTTGATTGTCAAATACTATTGTTTTAAGCAGTTTATTCAAAGTTGTTTTCCTCTAAAAAAGTAATCGGTTTAATTTTTTGTTTAAGTTATCAAAGACGCCTATTATCAATAAGCGTCTTTATAAAAATCAATATTATTTTTTGTTTCTCTTTGCAAGTTCTCTCTTTGCCTTTTCAATTCTCTTTTCTCTTTCTAGTCTCAATTTTTCGTTTTGCTCATCTTTTTCTGTAAAGGCATGTTTGTCTTTAATTGCATGTTCTTCAACATACCTAGCATGGTCATCGTAAAGCGCTTGTTTGCTTTCTTCAAGTTTATGAATATCACTTCTACTAAACGAAGTTGGAAGTTCAGCAATAGTCAATTCTTCATCTGTTATAGGTTTAACAGGTCTACTATTAAGCGCCGTCTGTTCAGCCATGGCGAGTTGTTCTCTATATTTCTTAAGTGCACCAGAGTCACTTTCTTTAATCTTTTGATAAATACCCCTATTCTTCTTAGCGCCTTTAACCCTATCATTGATAAACTTATCGTATGCCCATTGACAATAGTTAACCCATATCAATAGGAAAAATGAAAAGCCAAAAACAATAACCATAATAATGCCGACAATTAGGAAAAAATCACCTATCATCATTAGAAAAAATGGAATTAGTGCAAGCGCAATAAATAAAGCGTTGTTTGGCAATAATGCAAAAGCAAATAAGAACGAATTCTTTAATAATTGTCTATATTTTAGCGTATATGTCGTTGACATAACAATCATGTGCAAGGTCATAACTGAAAAAGATATCAAAACTATATAAGTTATCACCTTAGTAATTGTGTACATCCATGAAGGACCCGTTTGAGTTGCAAGCGTTCTATCACACATTGAAATTGACAAAGTTGATAGATAAAATACAATAGAATAAACTAACATTATAACAGCGATTTGCTTAAAGTTCCTTTTTATACCTGCCCAAAAATCGTTTGCAACAAAAATTCCTTCAGTCCAAACCATGTTTCTTATAACGTAAGTTGCACCAGCAATACCTATACCAGCAATACAAAATACAAGTGGCGCAAACAAAAACGTGCTCATGTTGACCATAGAAATAATAAGTTCGCTCATACCAACCATGCTTGGCAAAGCACCATAGCCTACGCCAACACTTTGTGAAAAAGGATATGACAAGCCATAACTTAAAACTAACATGTGCCTAAATACTAACAAAGCAATAAATGGCAAGCAGAATAATATCACTAGTAAATTTATAATAAATAATTTGCCGAATCTACTCTTAAAAATATCCCAAAAAAGTTCCCATCTGTTTGATGGAAGTGATGCTCTTGCATAACCTTCAGATTTTTCTGAACCCATTACAAGCCTGTCAATTAAGCCTCTTTTTTTCTTTGCCATTATATACTCCGTTTACGAGATTAAAACTCTTTTATTAAGCATTTTTATAAAAATTTTACACTCTAAATACTTTAGCGTGGTTTTTTACTAAACACCTATTATAAAATATACACTAAATTTAAATATTTTACAAATAAAATTAGGTATTATGTGAAAAAAACTTTACTTTTTTACTTTGTTTTGATAAACTATGCATATATTATGTTTATAGGAGACTTACTATGAAAAAGTATAATGTAGCAGTTGTCGGCGCAACAGGCATGGTCGGCAGAAAATTTTTACAAGTTTTATCGGAAAGAAACTTACCAGTTGAAAATTACTATCTATTCGCTTCAGCAAGGTCTGCTGGTTCTACCATTGACTTTATGGGCAAACCACACACTGTAATTGAACTCGCTGAAAAGAATATAGTTGATAAAAAAATTGATATCGCTCTTTTCTCAGCAGGTGGTGACATAAGCAAGGAATACGCTCCAATTTTTGCTAAACACGGCATTTTGGTTATTGATAACTCTAATGCTTGGCGTAGAGATAGTGACGTTCCACTTGTTGTTCCAGAATGTAATGCAGAAGATATCGCTTGGCATAAAAACATTATTGCCAACCCTAACTGCTCAACAATTCAAGCAATGGTTGTTTTAAAACCACTTCACAAGGCTTTCAAAATTAAGAGGGTTATCTATTCTACATATCAAGCAGTTTCTGGTGCTGGTGTTAAGGGCTTTAATGACCTTAAAGATGGAATTAACGGCGTTGAACCTAAAAAATTCCCACACCCTATCTTTGCAAACTGTTTACCACACATAGACGTGTTCTTGGAAAACGGTTATACTAAAGAAGAAGATAAAATGATTTTTGAAACAAAGAAAATCTTAAACGACCAATCAATCAAAGTCACAGCAACTTGTGTTAGAGTTCCTGTTTACTTTGGCCATAGCGAATCTATCAACCTTGAATTTGAAAAGGCTTGCACAGTTGAAGAAGTTAAAAAGGTTTTAAGCGAGGCTGAAGGCGTTGTTTTACAAGACGATGGTGCAAACAACCTTTACCCTATGCCACTTATGGCTGAAGACAAGGATGAAGTTTTTGTTGGTAGAATTAGAAAGGACGAAACAGTTGAAAGTGGTATCAACCTTTGGTGCGTTGCTGACAACATTAGAAAGGGTGCTGCAACTAATACTATTCAAATTGCTGAAAAGGCAATTGAAATGGGTGCAGTAAAAGACCAATTAAACTAACTTTTAGGAGTTCAAAATGAACAAGATTATTTTTAAGGGAACTTGTACGGCTGCAATCACGCCCTTCACGGCTGATGGCATTGACTACAAGGCATTTGAAAAACAAATAGAATATCAAATTGCAAATGAGATTGACGCTTTGACTATTCTCGGCACAACGGGCGAAACCCCTACTATTACCGACAGCGAATATGATAGAATAGCAAAATTTGCTTATGACACTATTGCTGGTAGAGTTAAATTTATTTTAGGCTCTGGCAGTAATTGCACTAAAAAAGCAATTGAAAAAAGCCAATTTGCACAAAAGGTTGGGGCTGACGGCTTACTAGTTGTCACACCATACTATAATAAATGCACACAAAAAGGTTTGATTAAATATTATAACGACGTGTGCGATAACGTTGATATTCCTGTTCTTTGTTATAACGTACCTGCTAGAACAGGCGTTAACATTTTGCCAACTACTATGGCAGAAATCGCTGAACACAAAAATATTGGTGGTATCAAAGAAGCCTGTGGAAATATGGAACAAATTTGCGAAACAGCACGTCTTATCCGTGGCAAGACTGCCCTTTATTCTGGCGACGATAATCTTAACCTTGCTATGATGAGTATCGGCTCTATGGGTTTAATATCTGTTGCATCTAACATTGCCCCAAAAGAAGTTGGCGATGTTGCAAGATTATATTACGCTGGCAAAAACAAAGAAGCAACTGAACTTCAAGAAAGACTTTTGCCACTTATTGACATTATGTTCTGCGAAGTTAACCCTATCCCAGTAAAGAAAGCGGCTGAACTTATCGGTCTTGGAACAGGCATTGTTCGTGCCCCACTTACCGAACTTGAACCAGAACATACTGAAATGATGAAAAAGATTCTTGTAGATTTTGGATTTTCTATTAAGGAGTAAGATATGGTAAATATTTTAATCAGTGGTGCTAACGGCAGAATGGGAAGAAAAGTTTTTGAATCTTGCAAACTTAACCAAAACGTTAAGGCAGTTTGTGGTGTTGATATCGTTAAAAATTGTTTTGACAAAGACTTTCCTATTTACGATTCTTTTGATAAAGTTATAGAACAAGTTGACGTTGTTATTGACTTTTCTGCACCATCAAATCTTGATAACATTTTAAATTTTTGTTCTTCTAAAAATATCCCTGCCGTGCTTTGCGCAACAGGATATTCAAATGAACAAATTCAAAAGGTCGCTGAATATAGCAAGACTTTGCCACTTTTCCGTTCAGGAAATATGTCACTCGGTGTAAATGCCCTTATAGACCTTGTAAAGAAAGCAACGGCATCTCTTGAAGGCTTTGATATAGAAATTATTGAAAAACATCATAACCAAAAGGTAGATGCGCCAAGTGGCACGGCACTTATGCTTGCTGATGCTGTAAAGAGCGTTGATGATAACAAATATTATACTTATGGTAGAAACGGCATAGTTGGAAAGCGTGACCAAAACGAAATTGGCATACACGCCGTTCGTGGTGGCGGTATTGTTGGCGAACATCAAGTTATTTTTGCTTCTAACTTTGAAACTATAACACTAACCCACCAAGCAACTGATAGAAGTGTGTTTGCTGACGGCGCTGTTAAGGCTGCTCAGTTTATTGTTAATATGCCTGTTGGACTATATAACATGTCTGACGTTATCAATCAAAAGTAAAATGCTTAAAAAAAATTTACAAGACGTTTTTGCTAACATTTCTAGCGGCAACAACCTAGGCGAGCCTATAACCCTTGTTGGCGCTACTAAAATGGTAGACGTTAACACCATAAATATGGCTATAAGTTTAGGGCTTAAGGCCGTGGGTGAAAATAAGGTTCAAGAATTTAATTTAAAACACCAAGCCATTGTGGGTGCTGAAGAGCATTTTATAGGGCATTTGCAAACTAATAAAGTTAAATATTTGGTTGGAAATGTGTGCCTTATTCAATCTGTTGACAGTGATAAACTTGCAAGTGAAATTGATAGAGTGGCAAAAAATAGAAAGCTTATACAAAATATTTTAATAGAAGTAAATATTGGTGGAGAACTTTCTAAAAGTGGGTTTAGTGTAGAGCAAGCGTATGATAGCGTTATTGATATTTCAAAAAAATATCAAAATATCTGTATTAAAGGGCTTATGGCCATGCTACCCCACACCGATAATGAAAATATACTTAAAGACTTGTGCTTAAAAATGCGTGACCTTTTTGACAAATTAAAAAATGATGGTTTGCCGTTTGAGTTTTTGTCAATGGGTATGTCAAACGATTATACTATCGCCATTAAAAATGGTAGCAATATGATAAGATTAGGCTCAAGCATTTTTGGAAAAAGAAATTATTTAGATAAGAAGGAAGAAACAAATGGGTGTACTTGATTTTTTTGGTAGAGAACCAAAAACTAAAAACGAACGCTCTTCAATGAGTGATTTAAGCACTGAAATTAACGATAAAACAGGTCCTGTGGCTGTTTTTAGCCCTACTGCTTATAGTGATGTTGAAAGCATTATTGATGCAATGAAGTTGGGTAAAAATACCGTTGTTCATTTAACCGAACTAAAAACAGAAACGGCTGTTCGTGTTTTAGACATGCTTTCAGGTGCTATCTATGCACTTGGTGGTGGCGTTTATGAAATGAGCAAAAACGTGTTTATGTTCTCACCTTCTGGCGTTGAAGTAAGGTAAATTTAATTAATCTTTATTTTGAAATAAAACAAAAAAATCCTTAATATTTTAAGGATTTTTTCTTTTTGCTTTTATATTTTATAATAAAATTTTTTACTTATTTCTTACATAAAAATCGTATAGTTCTTCGGTTGCAAAATGAATTTTTGTTAATTGATTTTTTGCATTTTGTAAGAACATGAAATACGTTGTTTTGTCGGTTGCAATATCTATTGCATCGCCACGCCCTAAAAAGTCGTATTCTATATGTACCGAATACATTGATGAAACAGATTTGTTGACATTAAATGGCTCACCATCAACCGTTCCTGAAATTGTAAAACCATCTTTATTATGTGTTAAATGCGCCTCTCCCACAGGGATACAACCTGTTTTTGATGAATAATAATCTTCAACCCTAACGTCATCTTCAAAGTGGTATGCGCCACTTTGCACTTCTTTTCTAACTTCTTCTCTTTCCCAATTATACCAATCTGGAATATGAGAAAAGCCTTTGTCTGTGTTTAAGCCTTTAAGCCTGCTTAAAGTGTCCATTTCCCACTTAGAGCCACAGTTTTCGCACCAAAGATTAATTCCTGCGCTTTTCATCATAAACTCTTTGCCACAATGTGGACATTTATATAAAATTCTATAAAGACCATCTGCCCTTTGCTTGCATTTTGTGTGCAAATTGTTTTCTACTTGCCACTTATATTCATCTTTAACAAATGCTTGTTCGATTTTTTGTTGAATTTCATCGGCCGTCATTTGTTTAAGTTGCTCTCTTGTAAAGAGCATGTAAATGTTTGCCTCTTGGCGAATTTTTCTATAAGGGTGTTTGCTCCACTGTGGTGAATTGATAAAGTTGCCATAACTCATGCACATTACAACCGGCACATCTGCAAGTTTACAAAATTTGCCAAGCGCACCATCTAACCTTTCGTTTATGCCAGCAAGTTCAAACCTTGCTTCTGGAAAAATTGTGCAAGTATGCTTTAATTTTTTTAAGTAATATAGCATATGCTTTGCAGTGACAATATCGTGGGTAAATTTACGCTTTGGCATGCCACCTATGCCACCCATAAGCCAATCTCCACGTCTAAACTCTTCAACAGACATAACCCAGCCCGTTGTTCTTGGCATAATTCCTTTTACTATTTGTGGAAAATCCATAAACGACGCGTGTGTTGCGAGTATTAGGTATGGGCCTTTTATCTTTTTAACTGCTTTTTCAATTTTTACTTTGCCTTTATTTAGCCATAAATAAAATGGTGCTGCCACAAATTCAACAATTTTTAAATACCACTTTGGTTTTATTGGCTTTTTATTAATATTAAATCTTTTTTGATTGCTTTTATTTTCTTTCTTTTTCATACCTATATTTTACCATATTTTGTTATGTTTGGCAAGTAAAATTGTTGCATTGTCAACAATTTTACTAAAATAATATGCAATGCCTTTTTGTTAGCACTGCATATCTTTTGTTGTTATAATTAAGTTTGTTTACAACTATTTTAATTTACAATGATTTATAGTTATTTATCTAACGTTAAGTGCTTCAAAAGTTTTGTCAAGAGAAGCAAGTTTTTCTGAGAAAAGTTTCATTTCATCTTCTGGAAGTGGAACTTCAACAATTTCTTTAAAGCCGTTTCCACCAACCTTGCAAAGAACGCCTGTACAAAGGTTTTTAGCACCATATTCGCCATCAAGATATGTTGCTAGTGGAAGTATTGTTTGTGTATCAGCAACTAATGCCTTGATTAACTGAACTGTTGATGCAGCGATTGCATAGAATGTTGCACCCTTTGCTTTAATAACCTTAGAACCAGCAGCAACCATACCTTTATAGATATTTTCAAGTTCTGTTTCAAGGTTGTCTTTATCAACGCCCATAATCTTTGTGCAGTATTCTCTAATTGGCATACCACAAACAGTGCAAAGACTCCAAGGAGCCATACAAGCATCACCGTGTTCACCAAGAACGTATGCTGTGACGTTAGAAGCATCTACATTACAGTAAGATGCAACTGCTTGTTGTAAACGATTAGAGTCAAGAAGTGTGCCTGTGCCGATAACTTGATTTTTGCTTAAACCTGTGTCGTGCATAACTACATATGTTAATACGTCAACAGGATTGCTTACTACGATATAAAGTGAATCTGGTGCAATTTTAGCAATGTCTTTGATAACACTCTTTAAAATGCCAACGTTGATTGCTGCAAGGTCAAGTCTTGTTTGACCAGGCTTTCTGCCAACACCAAAAGTGATAACAACGATGTCTGAACCTGCAACGTCGCTATATTCACCACTCCAAATTTTGCAAGAAGGTACGCATGCTGCACATTGTGCGATATCAAGTGCTTCACCTTCTGCTTTTTCCTTATTGATATCAACAAGAACTATTTCTGATGCAATTCCTTGAAGTGTTAAAGCATAAGCGATTGTTGCACCTACATTACCTGCGCCAAGGATTGAAATTTTTCTCTTTTTTTGAATCATTGTAATTTTTCTCCAATTTAATTTTTATCAATATATATAATACAATTTAAATTCAAAATTGGCAAATGTTTATTACCTATTTTTTAAATTTTGTCTTTAATTATTGCCTAAAATTTCAAAATCAAACGACAATCTTAATTTGACATTAGGTCTTACTAAGCCATTTGCAATTTCTTGGTGCAATGGGTGGCTTTGATATTCTTTTAATGCTTTTTCATCTCTAAATAGCGAATCCATCATAATATCACCAGATGAACTTTGCAATTTTTGTGTTAGTATGTTCATCTTAATTAAACCATCGATTTTTCCTTCAAGGCCTTCTAGTGCATTTTTTATGTTTAAAGCGACTTGTTTTTTATCTTCTATTTCTTCATTAAGTTTCCAAATTATCATATGTTTAACCATAACTTAACCTCGCAAAATAATGTTTGTCTTATTATAGCAATTGGCAAATTTATTGTCAATACATATCTAGCAAATTACCTTTTTTACTTACAATTTGCTTTGCTACGTCATAAATATCCCCAGCCCCTAAAAATACTGCTTTCTTATTGCCATCGCTAAACGATCGTAAAAGGGCTTCTAACTCTTTTTCATCATCAGCATAATAAACTTTTTTATCTTTATTATTTTGCTGTTTATTTAACTGTTCATACAATTTTTTTGCACTGCCAAGTTCATCAAACTTTTCCCTTGCAGGATATGCTTTATAAATAATGAGTGGCGAGCAACTATTAAAGCAATTTATAAACTCATTTATTAACAGCCTTGTTCTTGAATATGTGTGTGGCTGAAATATGGTTATAAATTCTTTACTTTCTTTTTCATACGATAAAAGCATTGCCGAAATTTCTTTTGGATGATGTGCGTAATCACAAAACACTTCCATGCCAAAAACCTTTCCTATAAACTCGTTTCTTCGCTTTACCCCCAAAAAGTTCTCAAGCGAAGTTTTTATTATGGAAAACGGCACTTTTAACAGTTCCCCAACAGCCACCACCGATAGTGCGTTATAAACGTTATGCTCGCCTGCCACGTTTAACCTTATTCGCCCCAAACGCCTGCCACTTGAATAAACAGTAAACGAATATCCTTTGCCGTTATACGACAGGTTTTTTGTCGTGTAATTAGAAATGCCGTTTTTTGCAAATGAAATTGTTGAAATATTACAAATGCGTTTTGCCATTTTATCATCAGCGTTTATTATAGATATGCTGTTTTTGCTAAATTCATAAAAGGCTTTTACTGTTTGCTCTATGTCTTTATAAGTGTCCAAATGGTCGTTGTCTATATTTAAGACTATGGCAATATTTGGGTGCAAATCAAGAAAGTTTCTTTGATATTCGCAAGCTTCGGCAATAATTATGTCGCCCGTACCACTAATATAATTACCAAAATTTTTATCTTCTCCCCCTAAAAAAACCGTTGGACTTAAATTAGCATTTATAAGCATATTTGCAATCATATCCGTAGTTGTTGTTTTTCCGTGACTTCCACTTATAGCAATAGAGGTTTTATACCCGTCCAAAATTTGACCAAGTAATTCGCTTCTTTTTAATAGTGGAATATTATTATTTTTAGCATAATTCAGTTCAGGATTGTCTTCACTTATAGCAGATGTATATATAACCATATCTACATTTTGCAAATTTTTTTGGTTATGGTTATCATAAACTGTAATACCAAGCGATTTTAGTTCAGCCAAGTTTTTTGTGTAAATATCACTGCCACTAACCACAAAACCCTGCGTGGCAAGATGCTTTGCCAAACCACTCATATTAACCCCACCAATACCGATAAAATGAACTTTTTTAATTTTTTTTGATAATGTGCATGTTTTCATACAATTATTTATGAAAAATGGCCATTTTTTATTACTTTTTTACTAAAAAACACAACTTTTTTTAAAAAAACTATTGAAAAATAGATAAAAATGTGATAAAATGTAGACAATATAAGGTAGGAAGGTAATGTATGAATATTTCAGATGTTAGAGTGCGTATTGTCAAAAAAGACGACAGCAAACTAAAAGGTGTGGCTTCAATCACTTTTGATGATTGCTTTGTTATCCACGATATCAAAGTAATTGAAGGTAATGAGGGTTATTTTATCGCAATGCCATCAAGAAAAACTGCTGACGGCGAATACAAAGATATTGCTCACCCAATCAATACCGAAACAAGAGAGCTATTGATTAAAACAATTTTAACAGCGTTTGAAGAAGAAAAAGCAAAATCAATTGAATAATATTTAGCCAAACCACTATTGACAAGACTCTGCCGAAAAAAAATTTTTTCCGGTAGTTTTTTTGTGTAATAAAAGATTACTATGGCTTGACTATTATTTTTTAACACACTAATTAAATTTAAAATTAAAACGGAAGGCAAAGTTGCCTTCCGTTTGTTTTTATTTTTTGTAGTGGCCTAATTATTCACCCTTGAAAGGTAATAAGTCAACCAATCTAGCACGTTTGATAGCCTTTGCTAAAACTCTTTGGTGTTTAGCACATACGCCTGTCATACGTCTTGGGAGAATTTTACCACCTTCTGTAATGTACTTTTTCAAAGTGTTGATGTCTTTGTAATCAATAGCTTCAACTTTATTTTGACAGAAAGCACAAACTTTCTTACGTGGAATTCTCTTTACAAATTTTTTACCTTCTTTTGGCTGTGCTTCAGCAACAGCATTGGTCATATTGGTATTTTCTTCCATTTTTAAACTCCTTAAATATGCTTGTGAAACTTCTTAAAATGGCAATTGATTATCGTCAATAGCCTCTAACTCAGGGCGTTCTCTCTTTGCTGAGACAATAGGTGCATCTTCATCACCTTGACTGCCCTTTGGTGTTAAGAATTCCACTTCGTTAGCAACGATGTCAGTCACATTTCTCTTAATGCCGTCTTTGTCTTCATAAGAGCGTGTTTGTAAACTGCCAACAACTGCGACTTTGTTACCTTTTTTCAAATATTTACCACAATTTTCTGCCCTTCCACGCCATACTGTTATATTGAAAAAATCAACGTCGCGTGTTCCTTCAGCATTTGCATAATCTCTTGATACTGCTATGCTAAATCTACATACAGAAACTCCACTTGGTGTTTCAGATAATTCTGGGTCTCTTGTTAAATTTCCTACTAAGATAACTTTGTTCATAATCTTTCTCCTAATTAGATTTTTGTAATCAATCTTCTTATGATACCATCTGTAATGCCTACAATACGTTTGATTTCCACAACGAGCGTTGGTTGTGCTTCAAATGTGGTCAAAACATAATAACCTTCAGATTTGTAGTTAATTGGGTATTGCAATTTCTTGTTGCCCCAACGGTCAGTTTTTTCAATTTTACCACCATTGTTGTTAACCAAATCTTCGAGCTTTTTGATTATCCCTTCTTTTGCTTCGTCTGTAAGTGAAGCATCTAGGATATAGAGCATCTCATATTTTGTCATATTTTTTTACCTCCCGGACTTATTCGGCTTGCATTTTTGCAAGCAAGGTTTTTGATTTTTTATTTAATTTCTAGCTATTTATAAAAATTAAATATAAAATAACTACATTATCATAACAAATATTTATACATTTGTCAACGATTTTTGCATTACTTAGTTTTAAATATTTAATTACCTAACTTTTAAAAGGTGCTTTTTTGCAAGAGCAATTAACACTTCGTGCTTGTTTTTCCCTGGGTGCAATACTGCATAATCAAACAATGCCTTTTGCTCTTTTCCTATTTGCTTACCCTTATATCCAAGCGCAACCAAATCTTCTGCCGTAATATTAAGTTCTTTAAGTGTAAACGGCGTGATGTCAGCAATCATTTTGTCATAAATTTTTTTCCACTTGACAATGGTTGGCGCTGTGCTTTCAATCTCTAAACTTGCCCTAAAGTCTGCTTGCTTAACCCAACGAAGTTCGTCAAGCCTATCGTAGTTTTTAACCAAGAACTTTCTAACCTTAGCCTCACTCATAGAACAGTCTAAATCAACCATATGTTCTCTAACTAAAAACTTAACTTGCGATATAGTTGCCTTGTCCGCTTTTAGCCTTTTAAGAACTCTTTCTGCAATCCTTTCACCTTCATCAAAGTGGTGATAATAATATCCATCTCTTAAAAAGCAAAATGGCTTGCCTATATCGTGGAATAATGCACCAAGTCTTATTGATGGATGCGAATATAAAACAGTTCTTATGCTATGCTCCAAAACGTCATACTTATGAAAGTCTGCCCTTTGAACCATGCCACGACCTTCAGTTAATTCTGGCACAATCTTATCTAAAACTCTTGTATGGTCAAGAATTTTAAGGGCATTATAATGCCCTATTGGGTCAGAAAAAGTATATTTACCGTCCGACACAAGTATCATTTTAAGTTCGTTAAAAATGCGTTCTGGTGATATATCTAAAATATTATCAGCATACTTCTTTGCCGATTGCATTACTTCATAGGTTGGCTGAAAATTTAATTCACCTGCAAACCTTGCAAGGCGCATAAGCCTTAAACCATCAACGCTGAATACCTTGTCTGGTTCACATACGGTTGAAAGCGTTTTGTTTTTTATGTCCTCAACCCCACCCAAAAGGTCTATTATTTCATCGTTTTGAACATCATAATAAATTGCGTTGCACTTAAAATCTCTGCGCAAAGCATCTTCATTAATGTCTTCAGTAAACTCGGTTTGGTCTGGCAAATGCTCCCCCCCTAAATATTTATCACGGCGAAAAGCAGTGTATTCATAGCGATACACCCCGTCTGAAAACATAACAGTGCCTGTTCTTGGGTAAACAGCACTTTCTTTTATTCCAAAATTATTAAGCGCCTTAATAAAACTTGTGACCGGAATTGCACCAGCAAGGTCAAGGTCAGTTGAAAGTGAGCCATCTATAAGAAAATTTCTAACAGCCCCACCAACAACGTAAAGTGGTTTTGGCATTGTTTTTGCCAAACTTATGAAGTTTTTTGGTAAAATGTTTTTCATAATATAAATATTATATCATAAAAACTTGAAATTTTTATTATTTTATAGTAAAATTTATTATGAAATTTAAAAAAAGGACAAAAAATGTTAGAATTTATTATAAATCCTATTGCTGGCGGAAAACACGGCAAAAAAACAAGAAAAGTTGTTAACATTATAGAAAACCACCTAAAAGAAAAAGGCGTTGAATATCGTTTGCATTTGACCACTCATAAAGGGCACGCAAAAACTATTACAGAAACTTTGATTTCTAAAAATGCAACCGACATTATCGTTGTAGGTGGAGATGGCACTTTACATGAAGTTGTTAACGGCTTTATCGACTTTAACGTTAACCTAGGTTTAGTGCCTTGTGGCACAGGCAATGACTTTGCTTCTGCACTAGGCATTTCTTTAGACCCACTAAAAGCGCTTGACGTTATATTAAACCAAACTCCTAAGTACGTGGATTTTATACAACTTCCTAAAGTAAGAGGCATTAATATTGTTGGCACGGGTATTGACGTTGACGTGCTTAAAAGATATGAAAAACTAAAAAGAAAAAATAAGTTCAATTACACTACTTGTCTTATCAAAACATTGTTTAGTTTTGAATATACCAATTTCACGGCAAAGATTGATGATAAAGAAATTCCATATCGCTCTTTTATCGCTTGCATTGCAAACGGAAACGTGTATGGTGGTGGAATTCCTGTTTGCCCTATAGCAAAGCCTACGGACAACAAACTTAATTTTGTGGCTGTAAAAGCAATTTCTAAAATTAAACTTATCGGTGCATTTTTGAAACTTAAAAAAGGCAAAATATTATCTCTTAAACAAGCCGAACATTTTGAGTGCCAAAACGTTGAAATTATAACCGATAAACCTTGCACCATTAACGTTGATGGCGAACTTTATGAAAATATGCCGTTTAGTGCACAAATCGTGTCAAATAAACTTAAAATGTATAGAAAATAAACTTAAAAAAATAAATTCAAAGGGGACAGCAATTTTTACTGTCCCCTTTTTTGTGTTTCATCATTAAATTTTATTCAAGCCCTACAATCATGTAATCAAAATTGTCAAACTCAACGGTAATCTTATCGCCGTCAACAAGATTTACGCTTTCGCCCGTCATTTTGTTCGTTGCGTTTTTATACTTTTTAGCAAACGTTATAGTTGACTTGCCTGTTGGTTGTTTGCAGAAGTTTGCAATAACTGCAAGTATCTTTCCGTTAAGTTCATAATAACTTACTTTTACGTTTTCGTTATCACAAACAACGTCGTTATTAAAGAAAGGCTTATATTCTGCTTTAGAAACAGGAAGTTCATCATATATACGCCAAATCTTTGAAACTTCTTTCAAGTTTTCTACGCTATTGTTTGCCCTTGGCAACACGTTAAATGCAACGATTGTTGAAAGCGATTGATGGAAAGTCCAAAGCGTTGGGTTTGTATATGCAATATATGAGATAGGAACGCCTGCCGTCTTACCTGTGTATAATGAACGGAAATGACCTTCTGGAACTTTTGTCAGTGTTCCCTTTACTAAGAATGGTTGAATAACTTCACCATCATACAAACTATCCGCAAACGCAAGTGTTGGTGCTGGGAAAGTCATACCCGTGTGCGCATTGATAATACCACCACGACTATGTACGACTTCATGAAGTCTTTCAATAAATGCCCTTCTACGCCATACGTCATAAGTTTGGTGAATTATTCCGTATTTATCTTTATAACCACAGCCGTGTTCTAAGTTCATACAGCCTGTTATTGCAAACGTTCCGTCAACGTATATTCCGTCAAAATGATATTCGTCCATTAAGCGAGCAATACCTTCAAGGAACACTTCGCTATAATCAGAAGCATAGCAAACACTATAGTCTCTTTGATATGGTTTTCTTGAATACAAGCATTTCCAAAGTTCATAGTGCGTGTCTGAATAACGCTTTTTATATTTATACAAGAATTTTTTGTTAAATAATGGTGATAAAGTTGAAATTTCGTATCCAAAATATGGAATTAACTTAATGCCACGAGAGTGAGCAACTTCAACGAGTTTTTTAATCCTTTCTGAAGTTTTATCAGTTAGCATAAAACTGTTTTGCATATCGTTCCAAAGTTCGTGAACATATAAAATTTCTATGCCTTCTTTCTTAAGCGCATCAATAAATAGTTCGTCATTACCTTCTTCATAAGGCAAATCTAAACTAACACTTGCATTATCTGCTGTAGCAACAGAACCTGCGTGATAACTTCTTTCAAAATAGTTGTTTGAAATATAAGGTTTAACAGGTGTTGCTTGCATACCAAACTCAAAGTTGATTGGGAATAAGTAGCCACCATTTGCGCCACCTTTATCTACCCAGTCAAGATGTTCTTCGTCTAAAAAGCGCACTCTTAAAAGAACGTGGTCTTCTTTGTTTAATACTTCTATAACCCTATTTGGAAGGAAATAACGCCAGCCTTCATCACTTTCAAAGAATACTGACATACCTATATCGTCGTTGCCGAGATAAATATTTTGCTTAAATGGAGCAACCAAACTTTCACTTGGAACGTAATCTAGACCATATAAAGATGGACTTCCAACCGTTTCTCTGCCATTGATTTTAATATTTCCAAATGGATATATTTGATACATTTTAGCAGATTCTTTCTTAAATGGAATTTCAAGCCAAAGTTCATTTAGAACTAGACATTCGCTTATAGCAGACGATTTTGGCATAAGTTTTGCATTACACTTAACGCAACCATCATAAAAAATTTGCATTGAAGTATTTAAAACTAGTTCTCTAAACTTTGTCGTTTGAACAAAAGTTCTTGACTTGCCGTCTGTATCTACCATTTCAAAGTTTTCACAAGCCTCCCATTCAATTGGCTTACCAAAGCAGGTGCCAACAAGACGAATAGGGCCTGCAATAATTTCTTGACCACCTGATATTATTGAAGAAAAAAATGGAGTATCAGAAATAGTATATTTTCTATTCCAAACTGATGCCTCATAGTTATTGCCTAATCTTTTGCTTTCCACCGGCGTTAAACCAGGCACTGTAATATTACTTTGCATAATATTCTCCTTCGGTTATCTTTTTTTACTTTTATTTTTTCATAAAATAACCACTTAAAATCATTATGCCATACCTAATAAAATAAGTCAATAGTAAAACAAATATTTTCTATAATATTTTTTTAATATTTATATTATTACTAATAAAAATAAAGTTTTCTGGAAATGCCCTTTACTTTTTTGCATATAAATGTTATAATGTGCTTTAATTATAAACGGTTAATTTTTTATACTAAGCACACCCACAATACCTTAAAAAGCGAGTGAAATTATGAAACTTTTAAAAACAATTAAAGAAACTGCTATATCGTCTTTGCCACTCGCAATCATTGTAGTTATTTGCCTTATTCTATTCCCTTTTAGCGACCCAAGTTTATATGGCAAAATTTTAATTGGATATTTTTCGGTTGTGGTTGGGCAAGCGCTTTTCTTGGTAGGTTTAGATTCAAGTATTTTGCCTATTGGAAGTATGCTTGGCTCTTCTTTCTCTAAGTATAATAAACTGATTTTCGTATTATCGTTTGGATTTTTATTTGGACTTCTTTCAACGGTTGCAGAACCTGCACTTGCAGTTCTTGCCCGTCAAGTGACCGTTATTCTTCCTATCGTTAGCAACACTATATTTATTTGGATTACAGGCACAGGCATTGGCTTTGGCGTTGCGCTTGCTCTTGTTAGAATGATTAAAAATATAAACATCAAACTTGTGTTTGGTGTGTTTTACATATTAGTTTTTGCACTTGTTATTTTTGCCCCTCCTGAATTTATTTCGCTTGCTTTTGACGGAAGCGGGGCAACCACCGGTGACGTTTCGGTGCCTTTTATTTTGGCACTTGGCATTGGCATTTCTACAACCTTTTCTAAGAGCAAAACTAACGACGATTCGTTTGGCATAATTGGTATTGCATCTGTCGGCCCTATAATCGCCGTGCTTTTATATGGCATTATTGTAAAAACTATAAACGGGGGTATCCCTCCTGCAAATGAATACGTAATTAACACTGGTTTTGCGCTTGGTGACATTTTAATTGCAAACCTTTCAGACGTTGCGCTTGCAGTTCTACCTATAGTGCTTATTTCAGTGCCTATTCTTTTATTTGTTATTAAACTTCCTAAACGTGAGTTTTGGCGTTTAATACTGGGCGTTTTTCCTGTCTATTTTGGGCTTTTAATCTTTTTATCAGGCATAGACTATGGATTTCAGTTTGTTGGACAATATATCGGCCAAGTATTTTTTGATTCTTCTAAGCCTGACTTTTTCCCTTACCTATTACTTTTTGTGGGATTTATCTTGGGCGCCGCAATAACCGTTTCTGAACCAGCAGTTATCGTGCTTGGCTCTCAAATTGAAGACCTTACTAACGGTCACATTAAAAAACTTACAATTGTAATCACGCTTGCTATTGGCATTGGCTTTGCGTCTTTACTTTGTATTCTTAAAATTTTAACACAAATTAATATATTATATTTTTTAGTGCCACTATATATCATCTCGCTTGTGATGATGAAGTTTACCCCTAAACTGTTTGTGGGTCTTGCATTTGACTCTGGTGGGGTGACTGGTGGTGCGTTGACTTCTGCATTTTTAACGCCACTAACTTTAAGCATTGCTCAGTCTGTGGCTAACCTTTCTAATAGCACTATGTCCATACTGACAAACGGCTTTGGGATAATATCTTTTATTTCTGTCACACCACTTATCGCTATTCAGGCACTTGGCATAATATATGATATTCGCTCTAAGAAAGCAAGCAAAAGCATTGAACAAGAATCGTTTGATGACCTTATGCGATTTGTTAATGACAGCGCTAATAAAGCCGTGAAAAAGTCTGGCGCAAAAAAAACGAGGATAAGATTATGGAAGAAAAAATAATAGGTTTGCAGTATTTTGTAATAATTGGCAACACTAAACTCAGAGAAAAGTTTTCAGCATTACTTAAAGAAAACGGTGCACACTCTATAAATACTATTTATGGTCGTGGCTCGGTTGGAAAAAGTATTTTAGCACAGGCTTTTGGGCTTGATTCCGACCAAAAAAAGGTTATTATTTCTTGTCTTTTACCAACTGAAAACGCTGAAAAAGTTATTAACGTGTTATATGAGGAATACAACTTTAATAAAGCCAACACAGGTATCGCTTTTAGCGTGCCTATCCAAAAACTGTTATTTTAATTTAAGGAGAAAGTTATGAAAGATTTAAAAGTTTTATATATTATTGTAAATGCTGGCTTTGCCACAGAAATCGTTGATATTGCAAGAGCAAACGGCTCAACGGGTGCAACTATTTTAAATGCAAGGGGTTCTGCCATCAACCCACAAACTATTTTTGGAATTACCATTGACCCTGAAAAAGAAATTATTTTGATAATCGCTAAACAAGAAGTTGCTAAAAAAATTATGGAAAGCGTTAAAGAAAAAGCTGGTGTTGGCACACCTGCCCACGCAATTTCTTTTTATATGCCTGTTGAAATGTGCACACTTAATTTTGAAAATAAAGAAAACTAATTTTAATCCATACCTTAAACGCCAACCTAAGTAGGTTGGCGTTTTTGTTTTTATTCGTTTTTAATAATGTATAAAAAGCATTTATGATGGGTACAATCTTATAAGAAAAACGCAAGATTAACCCCTTTCAGCATTAAATACATATAATGAAATGGGAATTACTTTTATAGGCTTGGAGACATTATGATAAAGCGAGGAGAATTATATTATGCAGACCTTAGCCCTGTTGTAGGAAGTGAACAAGGTGGGGTTAGACCAATTTTAATAGTGCAAAATGACACGGGCAACAAATATAGCCCTACCATTATTGCGGCTGCAATTACAAGCCAACTTAATAAAGCAAAACTGCCAACACATATAGAACTCAGTGCAAATGAGTTTGGACTTATGAAAGATTCAGTAATTTTATTAGAACAAATTAGAACACTTGATAAAAGGCGCATAAAAGAAAAAATAGGCGAACTTTCACCATCTAAAATGCAAAAGGTTAACACTGCCCTACTTATCAGTTTAGGCTTTAGCGAAAGCATACAGTCTTATCCATCATAAACACAAAAACGGCACAGCAAATGCTGTGCCGTTTGTTTTTATCAATACTCTTAAATCAATTCTACAAGTGTTTCTTTATCTTTTCTAGATTTCTTTCTCTTATCTATATCAGAGTATCCTAAAGCAATTACAAGAGAACAGTTTTGGTCTTCTGGTATTGAAACTGCTTGTTTTAATGCCTTTTCATTAATCCAACCGATAATACAAGAACTAACCCCTAAACTTTCAGCAGCAAGCGTTAAATAAGCACAAATTTGACCTATATCATATTTTACAAAGTGATTTCTGTCAAATTTTAAACTTGCACCAAGTTTTAATGTGGCATTGCACTCTGCCAAAACAATAAAAGCCTGCGCTTTATTTGTAAATTTGTTCATCAACATATCTTGCAAGGTGCGAGCCACTTTTTTGCGCGTATTTTCTTCAGTGACAACGTAAAGTTTCCAAGGTTGGCTATTGCACGCAGAAGGTGCAAGTAAGCCAAGTGACACGATTTTATCAAGCGTTTCTTTGTCCAAAGGTTTATCGTTAAAATCTCTGCAAGACTGTCTATTGTTTACTAATAAAGAAAAATTTTCAAACATAATTTCACCCATATAACTTTTTTTATTATTATATACTAAAATAAAAAATTTTGCAATAGTATTCTATTTTTTAATTTCTAAAGCCTGCTCTTTTCTAAACCTTTCAACTGCTTCTAAATACTTTTCCGAAAGCGAAAGTGTATATCTTTGCCTTTCTTCATAACTGAGTGAATTAAAATGCTCTGTATCAGTAAGCCTACCGATTGCATTTGCAACTTCGCCTTCTTCTAAAAGAAGTTTTTTAACCTTTTTATAAAACTCTTCTTTTTCCTCATCACGATTTTTAATATTTTCTATAACCCTTTCGGCATAATATTGTTTAACTTTTGAAGTTGAAATGCCTGCCTTTTCTGCTCTCTCAATATTTTCGCTTAAATTCTTTTGATAACTTTGCCAAAAACCACCCTTTAATCTCTTTTTGGCTTCTTTACAATACTGTTTTAATGTTTTTCCTTCTTCTACCATAATTATCTCCTGTTTTTCTACAAAATTCTACATAATTTTATTTTTTCTGCAATAAAAAAATAAAGTCTATCGATATTCGATAGACTTCTTTTGTTTAGCCTTTAATGCTTCTTTTTCTAGCAGCTTCAGACTTCTTTTTCTTCTTTACGGAAGGTTTTTCATAATGTTCTTTCTTACGCAAATCACCGATTATGCCGTCACGAGAACATTTTCTCTTAAAGCGTCTTAATGCGCTATCAATATTTTCGTTTTCTCCTACTCTTACTGTTGACATCTCCACCTACCCTCCTTTGCCCTTTGGCTGTTCGATAAAGCCTTTTTAGTATATCAGTCTAAATTATCTTTGTCAACTTTTTTTACATACTTTTTATAATTTATATTTTTTTCTTGACTTGTCATACTTACACTTGCTAATATATAAATATTATTAAAGAAAGGGTAATTTATGCAAAGCAAACGCTGTTATAACTTTTTAATATTTGCCTCTGTTTTAGTATGGATAATTATGATGGGAAGCAAGAACATTTATACTGCCGAATACATTGAAATCGGCAACCTTTTTGCTGTTTCTAAACCAGAGGCTAGCCTTGCTATGACATTTTATTTTATAACTTATGCTATTATGCAAATTGTTCTTTTCTTTATACTTGATAAACTCAATATAAAATGGTATATGCTAATAAGCGTTGCCCTTTCTGGTATTGTGACGATTTTTGTTGCACTTGCAATGAGCGTATGGAGTTTATGGTGGATTTTGGCTATAAACGGTATTTTGCAAGCAGGTATTTGGGGCATGTGCACGGCTGTTCTAAATAAATATTTGCCAGCAAATCTTAAACCCACAGCAAATATGTTTATGAATATAGGAACGGCTATTGCTGGAATAATATCTTATGGCTCGGCATCACTTTTTATTTCTTTTAAAAGGTTTAATTCTCCTTTTACTTTTTTTGGAATTATACTTTCTGTATCTGCTATTTTATTTTTTATTGCAGTAAGCAAGTGTGAAAAATTGAATTCTCAAAAACACCTAATTGATACCGGCTTTTATAAAAAGTCAATCTCTTTGCCTTTTACCCTTAAATCAAACAACGCCAAATCTTTATTTTTTGTTATTTCCTTTGCGCTTAGTTTTTTAATTCACTTTATATTTTATGGCACGATAAACTGGATTCCTAGTTTACTACAAGAAAATTTTGGTATGCGAGAAGACCTTGCCGTTTTAATTTCGGTTTTAGCGCCACTTGCGACTATGGTAGGACCTATCCTTTCAATAAGGCATTGCGAAAAACACGTAAACTTTGTAGCCGTTGGATTTGTTTATTTTATCATTGCATCAATACTTTCGCTGGCATTCATTTTTATCTTTAACCTAAATATCGTGCTTTCACTCACCGTTTTGATTGCATATCTGATTATAATTCAAGGTGCTGTCACAATAGTGTTTAGTGTTATTTCTTATAAACTTTGCGATTATATAAATGCTGGCGCACACTCTGGGCTTATGAACGCAGCAGGTGCTTTTTCGGCAGGTTTTGCCCCTACTATAATCGGTGCAATAATTGAATATAGTGGCTGGCAAATTTCTTATGTTATAATATTCGCTTTAACTTTTATAATTACTATAATAATCTGCACAATATTACTTCTACTAAACAAAAAGAAATCTATATAAATATGTTTAACAAAAATAAATACCCCTTAAATAAAGGTCTACCATTATTTAAGGGGTTTAGTTTTATCTTTTCTTATAAAGTTGCTGCCATAACTGCTTTAATTGTGTGCATTCTATTTTCTGCTTGGTCAAACACTATTGACTGAGCACTTTCAAACACTTCGTCACTAACTTCCATTTCGGTTATGCCAAACTTTTGGTGTATATCTCTGCCGATAACCGTTTTCAAATCGTGGAAGGCTGGTAAGCAGTGCATAAATCTACATTTTTCACCTGCGTTATCCATAACCTTTTTATTTACTTGATAAGGATAAAGTTGCTCAATGCGTTCTTTCCATACGCTTTCAGGCTCACCCATAGAAACCCAAACGTCAGTATAGATTACGTCTGCATCTTTAGTTGCAACCATAGGGTCAGTTATAAACTCTAAAACTGCGCCCGTTTGTTTTGCTATTTCTTGCGCTTTTTCTATAAGTTCTTGGTTTGGAAAATATGCCTTTGGAGCACATGCAACAAAATGCATTCCCATTTTTGCACAGCCTATCATAAGCGAATTACCCATATTGTATCTAGCATCGCCCATATACACTAACTTTTTGCCCTTAAGACTGCCAAAATGCTCTTTAATTGTCATAAAGTCGGCTAAGATTTGCGTTGGGTGAAATTCGTTTGTAAGTCCGTTCCATACAGGCACGCCTGCATACTTTGATAGTTCTTCAACTATTTCTTGACCATATCCTCTATACTCTATTCCATCAAACATTCTGCCCAAAACTCTTGCAGTATCTGCAATGCTTTCTTTTTTACCTATTTGAGAGCCTTGTGGGTCAAGATAAACTGCCGTCATGCCAAGGTCAGAAGCCGCAACTTCAAAACTACAACGCGTTCTTGTGCTTGTCTTTTCAAAAACAAGCGCTATGTTTTTGCCTTCACAAAGCCTGTGTGGTATGCCCGTTTTTTTCATTTGTTTTAAACTACTTGCATAGTCAATTAAATATTCTATTTCTTCACTAGTAAAATCTAAAAGTTTTAAAAAACTTCTGCCTTTTAAATCCATTTTTTTCACCTTTTTTGTATTTCTCTTATTATTCAGCACAAACGCTAATTATAGTATCTATTGCAAACTCTAAGTCTTTCATAGATATATTAAGCGCAGGCAAAAGTCTAACTTTGTCTTTTGCAGTTAGACAAATAACACCCTTTTCTATACACTTACAAACAACTTCTTTTGCTGGTTTTTCGGTTTTTATGCCTATCATAAGCCCCATACCACTTACGCTTTCAATACCCTTTACACCACTAAGTTTATTAAATATATACTCGCTTTTTTGCTTTACTTCATCAAGCAATTTTTGGTCAAGTCTTTCAATAACGTTTATTGCGCCTGCAGCACACACAGGGTTGCCACCATAGGTTGAGCCGTGGTCACCAAACCCTAAAACGCTTTGCGTTTTTTCGTTCATTAAGCATGCACCGATAGGAAGACCACCACCTAAGCCTTTTGCCGTTGTTATAACGTCTGGCTTAACTCCATAATTCATATATGCATAAAGTTCGCCCGTTCTTCCGTTGCCTGTTTGAACTTCATCTATAATAAAGATTATATCGTTTTCTTTGCAGACTTTTTCTATGCCACAAACAAACTCTTTATCAAGAGCAATAACCCCGCCTTCACCTTGCACGCATTCTATTATAATGCCACAAACTTTGTTTTCTTTAACAAGGCTAATAACACTTTCAATATCGTTTGCAGTTGCATGCACAAAGCCCGTTGTTAAAGGCTGAAATTTAGCGTGAAACACGTCTTGCCCCGTTGCTGAAAGTGTTGTTATAGTTCTGCCGTGAAAACTGTTTTTTAGGGTGATTATGGTAGTATAGTCTTGACCTTTATTTTCAATTCCATATTGCCTTGCTATCTTTATTGCACACTCGTTTGATTCAGCGCCAGAGTTTGCAAAGAACACCTTTTTCATGCCAGTCTTTTCACATAAAAGTTTGGCAAGGTTTGCACAGGGCTGAGTGTAATAAAGGTTTGACATATGTTGCACTTTATTTAGTTGCGATTTAACGGCTTTTTTCCATTTCTTATCGCTTATACCAAACGCCGTCACACCAATGCCACTGCCCATATCGATATATTTTTTGCCGTTTGCATCAACTACCGTAGAGCCTTTTCCACTAACTATTTCAATAGGAAAACGAGCGTATGTATTTGCTACATACTGTTTGTCTATTTCAATTATTCCACTCATGTTATGCCTCCACAACCATAGTGCCAGCACCTTCGTCGGTTAAAATTTCCATAAGTATTGAGTGTGGAATTCTGCCGTCCATTATAATAACGTTTTTAACGCCGTGACCTATCGCATCAATACAGCAGTTAACTTTTGGAATCATGCCACCTTTAATAACGCCACTTTCAAAAAGTTGTTTCGCTTCACTAATTGTAATCTTAGGGATAAGCGTTGTTGGGTCGTCTTTATCTTTTAATATACCAGCAATGTCTGTCATCATAATAAGTCTTTCGGCCTTTAATGCGCCTGCTATTCTTGCTGCTGCAGTATCGCCGTTTATGTTATAAACGTTGCCTTGTTTATCACAGCCAACTGTTGATATTACAGGAATATAACCATTGTTTAAAAGGTCTTCTATACAACCTATATTTATATTTTTGATTTCGCCAACATAACCGAGTTTTTCATCTTTCATCTCTGCTTCAATAAGCCTTGCGTCTATACCAGAAACACCCATCGCTTTGCCACCATTTACTTCTAAATAGTTTACAAGTGATTTGTTAACCTTACCAGCAAGAACCATTTGAACAATATCCACAGTTTCTTTATCTGTGACACGAAGTCCATCAACAAATGTTGCCTTCTTGCCAAGTTTATCCATAAGTTCGCTGATTTCTGGACCACCACCGTGCACTAAAACGATTTTTACACCGATTAAGTGTAAAAGCACGATATCTTCCATAACTTGCTCTTTTAACGTTTGATTTACCATTGCGTTGCCACCATATTTGACAACGACAACTTTACCATTGTATTGTTGTATGTAAGGAAGTGCTTGTGTTAAAACTTCTGCACGCTGAGCGTTTGAAAAATGTTTATCCATAATTTTCTCCTTCTAAGTACGATAGTCGCCATTAATTTTAACGTAATCATACGTTAAGTCGCAACCCCACGCCTTTGAACTAAACTCGCCGTCGTTTAAGTTTACGGCAATAGTAATTTCTTTTTCTAATAAAATTTCTTTTGCTTTTTCTTCAGAAAAATCTACGCCACTACCATTTTTGCAAACAGCAATTTCGCCTTTTGCTGAAACAAAACTTACGTCTATTTTATTTACGTTTACGTCTGCTCCACTATATCCGATTGCACAAAGCACTCTTCCCCAGTTTGCATCTGCGCCAAACATTGCAGCCTTTGTTAAACTTGAACAGATAACGCTTTTTGCAACTGTTTTTGCAATATCCAAAGATTTTGCCCCTTCAACCGAGCATTCTAAAAGTTTTGTTGCGCCTTCGCCATCACCTGCAATCATTCTGCAAAGACTTACGTTTACTGTATTAAGCGCCTTCATAAACGTTTTAAAGTCTTCATCATCTTTTTCAATTTTCTTGTTTTCTGCCAAGCCGTTTGCAAGAACTATAACCATATCGTTAGTTGAGGTGTCACCATCAACACTTATCATGTTAAAAGTTTCTTGAATATCGCTCTTTAATGCTTTAGAAAGCATTTCTGAACTAATATTAACGTCACTTGTGATAAATACTAGCATTGTTGCCATATTAGGGTGAATCATACCACTTCCTTTTGCAATGCCACCGATATGACAAACTTTATCGCCGATAGTAAATTCAACGGCAATTTCTTTTACTGCAACGTCTGTTGTCATAATTGCTTCTGCAGCCAAAAGTCCGTTATCACTAGAAAGCCCTTTAGTTAAGTCGTCCATACCTTTTTTAATAGGCTCAATGTTTAATGGTTGACCGATTACACCTGTTGATGCAACCACAACGTCATCAGCATTTATACCTAACTTGTCAGCAACAAGACTGCTCATTTGTTCAGCAATTTCTTTGCCATTTGCATTACAAGTGTTTGCATTGCCACTATTACATATAATGGCGCTTGCAATTCCGTTTTCTATATGTTTTTTTGTCACCACAAGTGGTGCACCCTTAACCAAGTTGGTTGTATAAACACCTGCAGCCGAAGCAGGAACTTCACTAAATATTAACGCTAAATCACGCTTTGTTCTGTTATGACGAATACCACAATGCACGCCATTTGCCAAATATCCTTTTGAGGCACATACGCCACCACTAATAATCTTCATAATTTTTCTCCTTTATAGTATAAGTCCTTTTGTTTGATTCTCGCCAAGTAGTATGTTCATGTTTTGAATTGCCGCACCTGATGCTCCCTTGCCGAGATTGTCAAAGCGAGAAACTAAGAGTATTCTATCCTTGTTGCCCTCTACATAAATTTCCATACTGTCTTTACCACGCATACTATTTGCTGATAAATAGCCTTGTTCTAAATTTTCACTAGCAAGTTTAACAACTTCGCCTGTGTATGTCTTTTTATAAATTTCTTTAATTCCATCAATATCGCACTTAATGTCTTTTGCAAAAATAGGAACGCTAACTTCCATGCCCCTGTCATAGTCTGCAACTATTGGGCAAAAGATTGGCGCAAGGTTAAGACTTGTGTACTTTTGCATTTCTGGTAAGTGCTTGTGTGTTTGACCAAGTGCATATTGACGAGGTGCATCATATAGCATTGGTTTGCCTTCACCTTCATACTCTGTAATCATCTTTTTTCCACCACCTGTATAGCCCGTTATAGAAAAACAAGTAAGTGCAACTTCTTTGTCAAGCACGCCTGTATTTATAAGTGGGTTAACAAGCGCTATAAAACCACTTGCATGGCAACCTGGGTTTGCAATTCGTTTAGACATTGCAATTTTTTGCTCAAAATTATTTATTTCAGCAAAGCCGTATTGCCACATTTCGTTTACCCTGTGCGCAGTTGACGTGTCTATAATTTTCACGTTTGGATTTTCCACAAGTGAAACGGCTGAAATTGCTGCTTGGTCAGGCAAACATAAAAACGCCACGTCTGAACTATTTATTGCCTCTTTTCTTGCCTTTTCATCTTTACGGAGTTCTTCTGAAAGTGTTATTAAATTTATATCATCTCTGCTTGACAGTCTTTCAACAATTTTTAGCCCTGTTGTACCAGCACTGCCGTCAATAAAAACATTATACATTTTTTAATTGTTCCTTTATCCACGCTATTTGCTCTTCAACTGATTTTGGTGATGTGCCACCAAGTGAAATACGCTTTTCTACGCAAGTGTTAAGGTTTATTTCATTAAACAAGTCTTGCTCAAAAATTTGGTCGTAATTTTTATATTCTTCAAGTGAAAGTTCTTCTAAAACTTTGCCATTTTTAATACAATCGCTTACAATTTGACCAACAATTTTATATGCAGACCTAAATGGCATGCCCTTTTTAACCATATAATCGGCAAGGTCTGTTGCATTGATAAAGCCCTTTTGTGATGCAGTAAGCATGTTTTCGGTTAAAACTTTCATGCTCTTTATCATTGGTGCAAGAACGTCTAAACACATTGAAACTGTGTCATAACTATCAAACACACCTTCTTTATCTTCTTGCATATCCTTGTTATAAGCAAGTGGCAAGCCTTTAAGCATTGTGAGTATTGACATCAAGTTGCCGTAAACCCTGCCCGTTTTTCCACGCACAAGTTCTGCCATATCCGAATTCTTTTTTTGTGGCATAATTGATGAACCTGTTGTAAATGCATCAGAAAGTTCAACAAACTTAAACTCCCAACTTGTCCAAAGCAAAATTTCTTCAGATAGCCTTGAAAGATGCATCATTAAAATTGCACAGTTTGAAGAAAATTCTATACAAAAATCTCTATCCGAAACGCCGTCAATACTGTTCATATTAACACTGTCAAAGCCCAAAATCTTGGCTTCTAAATGCCTATCAGTATCATAGGTTGTTCCAGCAAGTGCACAACACCCTATTGGACAAACATTTAAGCGTTCATAACTATCAATAAATCTTTGAATATCCCTAAGTAGCATCATTGCATATGCCATTAAGTGATGCCCAAAAGTAATTGGCTGTGCACGTTGTAAATGGGTGTAGCCCGGCATTATAGACGCCTTGTGCTTATCAGCCTGCTCAATTATAGCCCAAAGCAAGTTTTCAATTTTTTCAACCACTTTTTCGCTTGCATCACGAAGATACATTTTTGTATCCAATGCAACTTGGTCGTTTCTGCTACGCGCTGTATGTAGTTTTTTGCCAACATCACCAACCCTATTTGTTAAAACTTGTTCAACAAACATATGTATATCTTCTGCAGTATAATCTATTTCAAGTTTGCCACTTTCTAAGTCGGCTAAAATTTCATCTAAACCGTCAATTAAGATATCAGCATCTTCTTTAGATATTATGTTTTTTGCACTAAGCATGCTTGCGTGTGCCATACTGCCTAAAATGTCTTGTTTATACATTCTGCTATCAACTTTGATAGAACTATTAAACTCATCAGCAATTTTATCAGTTTTGCCGTCAGTACGGCCTGCCCACATTTTTGCCATATTGCCTCCATTGGGTGTTTTTTTACACCTTTTTAACGAAATTATCCTGCACGAAAGATTTTTCGCACAGGACGTAAGGCTATCTGCCTTATTTTTTATTCTTTTCTACCATTGCTGCAACTTTGATTGGCAAGCCAAAAAGATTGATAAAGCCTTCTGCATCTTTTTGGTTGTAATCACTTTCGCCAAAGGTTGCAATTTCTTCGCTATAAAGTGAATCTTCACTCCAAGCACCTGCATTTATCATGTTGCCTTTGTAAAGCTTTAAGCGAACTTTACCGTTAACCTTTTCTTGTGTCTTGTCAACGAACGCCGCAAGCGCTTCTCTAAGTGGTGTAAACCATTGTCCGTTATACACAAGTTCGCCATAAGTAATTGCAAGTTTTTGTTTTTCGTGCATTGTCATCTTGTCAAGGCACAATGTTTCAAGCACGCTGTGTGCTTTGTATAAAATAGCACCACCTGGTGTTTCATACACGCCACGACATTTCATACCAACTAAACGATTTTCTACGATATCAAGAAGTCCGATACCATTTTCGCCACCGAGTTTGTTGAGTTTTAAGATAATTTCTTTTGCACTCATCTTTTCGCCGTCAAGCGCAACTGGTACGCCCTTAACAAAGTCAAGTTCAATATATGTTGGCTTGTCTGGCGCTTTGATTGGTGAAACGCCAAGTTCAAGGAAGCCTTCTTTTTCATACAATGGTTCGTTGCCTGTATCTTCTAAGTCCAAACCTTCGTGTGATAAGTGCCATAAGTTCTTATCCTTTGAATAGTTTGTTTCTCTGTTTATTTTAAGTGGAACATTATGTGCTTCTGCATAATCAATTTCTTCTTCACGAGATTTAATATCCCATATACGCCATGGCGCAATGATTTCCATATCAGGACAGAAATGCTTTAACGTAAGTTCAAAACGAACTTGGTCATTACCTTTACCTGTACAGCCGTGTGCAATTGCATCTGCACCTTCTTTAATAGCAATTTCTGCTAAACCCTTTGCAATACAAGGACGAGCGTGTGACGTTCCAAGCAAATATTCTTCATAAATAGCGCCTGCTTTTACACATGGAATTATGTAATTATCAACGTAATCGTCAGTTAAGTCTAAAACGTAAAGTTTAGATGCGCCTGTCTTTAATGCCTTTTCTTCTAATCCATCAAGTTCATCAGATTGACCAACGTTGCCAGCAACTGCAATAACTTCACAGTTGTTGTAATTTTCTTTTAGCCATGGAATAATAATAGACGTGTCAAGTCCACCTGAATATGCTAATACTACCTTTTTAATATCTTCTTTTTTCATAATGAATACCACCTTTTTACTTATGTTTTTTAACGAATTTTATTATATGACTTTATATTTTATTTGTCAACGTTTTTAACTATATTTTATGAATAATTTTTTAAATTATTGCAATTTTTATGAATATATATTTGTTTTATGCATATTTTAATGAATATTTAATAATTTTATTCACAGTCTTAATGTTGGTGTAATTATATAATATTGTTTTATAATTAAATTGTCATTTTGGCAATTTCGTTTCTTTCTAAGTCTTTCAAAATAATAGTATCGTTTTCTAATACTATATAACTGTTTGGAGTGCCGTTTTTTGGAATAGAAAGCGAGCCTGCGTTGGCAACAACCACTTCGCCTTGCCTTTCAATAAAGCCGGTGTGAAAATGACCATAAATTATTGCGTTATAGTTTGACTTTGGCATTTTGTCTTTATTGTACACGTGACCATGTGATAAATAAATTGTTTTGTTGCCACTTAAAATCACCATATCTTGCACAAAATCGAACTCTGAAATCATTGTGTCAACTTCACTGTCACAATTTCCCTTTATAACTATTAAATTTTCTTTAACGCCGTTCAAAATTTCAGCAACCTTCATTGGCTCATAATCTTTTGGAAGAGCGTTGCGTGGTCCGTGATTATAAATATCGCCAAGCAATATAAGTTTATCTGCATCTTCTTTGTAGCAAATATCCATTAGTTTTTGTGCATAATAAGCCGAACCATGCAAATCTGATGCTATTATAATTTTCATAAATTCTTCTCTCTTTTTGTATTAATAAGGTCTAAAACCACTTCTCTTGCTATATAAAGTCCTGCCGTTGCTGGCACAAAAATCATGCTTGGTGGAACATTTTTTTCATTTTCAGCACTTTGACTGTTATTTTTAACGCCTTCTTGTGAATAAACCACTTTTACGTTGCAAATGTTTCGTTTTTTAAGTTCCCTTCTCATAACTCTTGCAAGTGGACAACCGTCTGTTTTACTTATGTCTGCTACTTTTAAACTTTCGATTTGAAGTTTTCCACCCGTGCCCATACAAGAAATAACCTTTTTACCAAGAGCCTTTGCCCTTGAAATTATTTCAATTTTAGCACTTACGGTGTCAACGGCATCAATTATATAATCATATTTACTCAAATCAAACTGACTTGCATTTTCTGGCAAGTAAAAAACTTTATAGGTTTCAATCTTTAGGTTAGGATTTATGGATAAAAGTCTTTGTTTAATAACTTCTACCTTATGTTTACCAATAGTATCAACCATTGCAATTAATTGACGATTTATATTAGATTGATCAACAACGTCGCTATCAAAAACGGCAATTTCGCCTATTCCTGAACGCACAAGTGCTTCTGCAACAAAGCCACCAACTCCACCAACCCCAAACAGTGCAACTGATGAAGACTGCAAAATTTTTAAACTCTCTTTGCCTATTAAGTTTTCTACCCTGTTAAATGCATTCATTAAAGTAAATATATCCCTTTTTTAGCATTTTCTTCAATGGTTTCATCAGACCAGATTGATGCTTGAACTTCGCCGATATGTGCTTTGTTCAAAAAGAACATACACAGCCTTGATTGACCAATCCCACCACCTATGGTAAGTGGAAGTTTTTGAGCCATAATGTCTTTACAATAAGGGTTTTCAAGTTTATGTAATTCTTTTTTCTTTTTTAATTGTTTAACTAAGCTTGTTTGGTCAACTCTAATTCCCATAGAAGAAATTTCAAGTGCTAGGTCTAAAACGTCATACCAAAGTATAATGTCACCATTTAACTTCCAATCGTCATAGTCAGCCGCCCTGCCATCGTGTGGCGCACCATCTGACAAGTCCCAACCGATTTGGTAAAGGAAAATTGCACCGTATTTTTTTGCCGCTGCATTTTCCCTTTGCTTTCTTGTAAGGTTTGGAAATTCTTTTTCTAACTCTTTTGTTGATATAAATGTAATGTCTTCTGGTATAGAGTGAGATATTGAGTATTTTGCATTTACTGCTTTAGCAAGTTTTTTAAGTGCCTTATAAATAGACTTAACAGTCTTTTTAAGATAACTAAGCGTTCTTTGGTTTTTACTGATAATCTTTTCCCAATCCCATTGGTCAACATACACCGAGTGTAAAGCATCTAAGTCTTCGTCACGGCGAATTGCATTCATATCAGTATAAAGTCCTGCTCCTTCGCTAAAACCATACTTAGCAAGAGCGTTTCTCTTCCACTTTGCAAGCGATTGAACAATTTCAACGTCTTTTTTAAGCGTCAAAATATCAAACCTAACAGCCCTTTCAAAGCCGTTTAAGTTATCGTTTAAGCCTGATTCTGGCTGAACGAAAAGTGGTGCAGAAACTCTTGTAAGTTTAAGCGCCTTTGCAAGTTCTTTTTCAAAGGTATCTTTTATAAACTTGATTGCTATCTCTGTTTCTAACAGACTTAGCGTTGATTTATATTGCATTTAGTCTATAACTCCTTGGTATAAAGGATATTTTTCAATAAGTTTTTTAACTTCTGCGCGAACGTATTCAAACGCTTCTTCTTTCTTTTCAATAATCATTGTAATAAGCTCTGCAATCTTTTCGCAATCTTCTTCTTTAAAGCCACGGCTTGTGATTGCTGGTGTGCCGATACGAACACCACTTGTCACAAATGGTTTTTGCTTGTCAAATGGAATTGCGTTTTTATTAAGAGTGATATTAACTTCATCAAGCATAATTTCTAAGTCTTTACCTGTGCAGTCTTTATCAGAAAGGTCTAAAAGCATTAAGTGATTGTCTGTGCCACCTGAAACGAGTTTTACACCGAGTGACAAGAATCTTTCACTCATTGCTTTTGCATTTTTCTTAACTTGTTCCATATACGCTTTGTATTCTGGTTTTAATGCTTCACCAAAAGCAACTGCTTTTGCTGCAATTATGTGCATAAGTGGGCCACCTTGTGTGCCTGGGAATACAGCCTTGTCAATGATTTTTGCATATTCTTCTTTACACAAAATCATACCACCTCTTGGACCTCTTAATGTTTTGTGTGTTGTTGTTGTCACAAAATCAGCATAAGGAACTGGGCTTGGGTGAAGTCCTGTTGCAACTAAGCCAGCAATGTGAGCAATGTCAACCATCATATAACAGCTGGCTTTATCACAAATTTCTCTAATTCTCTTAAAGTCAATAATTCTTGGATATGCACTTGCGCCACATACGAAAATATTTGGCTTAACTTCTAAAACTTGTCTTTCTAAATCATCATAGTCAATAGCGCCTGTTTCTTCTTTAACGCCATATCCTACTGAATTGAAATATTTACCAGAAACAGTCACAGGGCTTCCGTGTGTTAAGTGCCCACCGTGAGCAAGGCTCATACCCATAATAGTATCGCCTGGTTTTAACACTGCAAAATATACTGCAAAGTTTGCATTTGCACCACTATGTGGTTGAACGTTTGCATGTTCTGCACCGAACAACTTCTTAGCACGTTCAATAGCAAGTGTTTCTACTATATCAACACACGCACATCCACCATAATATCTATGTGCTGGATAGCCTTCTGCATACTTGTTTGTAAGCACGCTTCCTGCTGCGAGTAAAACGTTTTCTGAAACAACGTTTTCACTTGCGATAAGTTCAATATTGTTTCTTTGTCTTTGAAGTTCTTTTTCTAAGCCTTCATACACTTCTGGGTCAATTGCTTTAATTGAAGTTAAATCTATCATTTTTTTATTTCTCCTTGGTGTTTCACCTATTTTTTTTTAATTTTATAAATATTTTATCAGCATTTCTGAAAGTGTTGCTTTTGCAGTAAGTCCAACAGTTTTTTCTTTTTGCTCTCCGTTTTGGAATAATATAATCGTTGGGATAGACTGCACGCTATATTTGTTTGCTATTTCTGGATTTTGGTCAACGTCAACTTTAATTATCCTAACCTTGTCATCCATTTCTTCACCGAACTCAATTAGTATGGGCGTTTGCATTTTGCAAGGAGCACACCAGCTTGCATAAAAATCCACCAGCGTTAAACCATTTTCACGCAATACGTGGTCAAACTCCTCTTTTCCTAAAATTTCTTCAATACTTGTCATAATCTTTCTCCTTATAATCAGTTGATTATGACAATATTATAAGCCATACAAATAAATTCAATGCACAAATTGTAATTATTTTATAAGTTCTTCAAGGGTTAAACTTTCTTCATTTCCAGTTGCCATTTCTTTTACTTTGAAAACGCCCTTTTCAAGTTCTTCAGAACCGATTACTATAACTTTCTTTGCACCTATCTTATCAGCATACTTAAATTGTGCTTTTATGCTTCTATTCATATGGTCAAGGTCAGCCGAAATGCCTTTTTGTCTTAACAAATTAACAATTTCAAACGCCTTTTCTCCTTCTTTTTCTCCCATTGGTGCAACGTAATATTCTATTTGATTATCGTTTGGAATTTCAACCCCTATATTTTCAAGTAGCATTAAAATTCTTTCAATGCCCACGGCAAAGCCTATGCCTGCAACGTCATTACCACCAAGTTCAGCAATAAGTCCGTCGTATCTGCCACCGCCACAAACCGTGCCTTGTGCGCCGATATTTTCTGAAACAAATTCAAAAACAGTCTTAGTATAATAATCAAGTCCCCTAACTATATAAGGATTGATTTTATATTCAACACCAGCAAGTGTTAAAAGTTTTTGAACGCTTTCAAAATGCTCTTTGCAATCGTCACAAATATAATCTAAAATTTTTGGTGCCTTTTCGGTAATTTTTTTACAATTATCGTTTTTGCAGTCCAAAATTCTAAGTGGGTTCTTTTCAAGCCTATCTTTACAAAGTTCGCACATATCGTCTATGTTGCTTTTTAAGTATTCGCTAAGAACTTGTTTATACTTAGCCCTACACTCTTTACAACCTATACTATTTAAATAAAGAGTTATATTTTTTATGCCAACTTTATCTAAAAATGTTTTTGCTAAAAGTATTGTTTCAGCATCAATGTTAGGATTTGTAGAACCTAAAAATTCCACACCAAATTGGTGAAATTCCCTAAGCCTTCCTGCTTGAGGACGTTCATACCTAAAACATTGTGTTTGATAGAAAAGTTTTGCTGGCAAAACCCCAGATTGCATGCCGTTTTCAACAAAAGACCTTGCAACACCTGCCGTGCCTTCTGGCTTTAAGGTTATGCTTCTTCCACCTTTATCTAAAAAGGTATACATTTCTTTGTTTACAATATCGGTTGTTTGACCTACGCCACGCAAAAATACTTCTGTGTGTTCAAAAGTAGGCGTTCTTATTTCTTTTGCGCCAAAACTCTTCGCAACCTCTCTTGCTGTCTTTTCAACAAATTGCCATTTATAACTATCATAAGGCAAAACGTCTTTTGTGCCCTTTGGTATATTTATCATCTTTTATTTCCTTTATAATATATACTTTTTCAAATCTTTTGTTTTTGCTTCAACGCCCATCTTATTTGCAACGAACTCTTTGTCAATAATAACTTCTTTTTCACTTCCGTCTGCTTTAAATGAAACGTCTTCTAGCAAGTTTTCCATAACCGTATGAAGTCTTCTTGCACCTATATCTTCGCTTGTCATATTCATTTCTTCAGATATTCTTGCAATCTCACTAATAGCATCGTCTGTAAACTTTAAGTCAACTCCATCAACTTTTAATAGTGTTGCATATTGAATTGTTATTGCATTTTTAGGAATTGTTAAAATATCAATAAAGTCTTGCTTTGACAAACTGTTAAGTTCAACTAATATTGGAAAACGACCTTGAAGTTCAGGTATCAAGTCGCTTACCTTTGAAATATGGAAGGCGCCTGCTGCAATAAATAAAATGTAATCGGTTTTAATAGCTCCATACTTTGTCATAACTGTTGAGCCTTCAACAATAGGCAAAATATCTCTTTGTACGCCCTCTCTTGAAACGTCTTGTCCACCACTTTTGTTGGTGCGTGCCGCAATTTTATCAATTTCATCAATAAAGATAATGCCTTCGTTTTCTGCACGGCGAATTGCCTCTTCATTTACAGAATCTTTATCAATAAGTTTTTCAGCTTCTTCACTGATTAATATTTTTCTTGCTTCTTTAACTGTAAGTCTTCTCTTTTTCTTCTTTTTTGGCATCATATCGCCAAAAATACTGCCTATACTTATTTCGCCAGCACCTGGAATAAGTTCCATTGGCTTAGGGTTATCAATAAATTCAACTTCTATAATTTCATTGTCATAATAACCTTTTTTTAGGCCTTCTAAAATATTCTTTTCAAAAATATCTTGTGGTGTTTCACCCCTGTCTAAACGGCGAACGTCAGCAACAATTTTAGAAAGTCTTAAATCAACTGCACCTTCAGCCTTTTCGTTAACCTTTTTAAATCTTTCTTCTTTAACAAGTCTAACGGCGCATTCAACAAGGTCTCTAATCATAGACTCAACGTCTCTTCCAACGTATCCTACTTCGGTGTATTTTGTTGCTTCAACTTTTACAAAAGGTGCACCCACAAGTTTTGCAAGTCTTCTTGCAATTTCGGTTTTACCAACGCCTGTTGGACCTTTCATAATAATATTTTTCGGCGTTATTTCAGCCATTTCTTCTAAAGACAATTGGCTTCTTCTATATCTATTTCTAAGCGCAATAGCAACTGCTTTTTTTGCACTGCTTTGACCTATAATATATTTATCTAATTGACAAACAATTTGCTCTGGACTCAAATTCATTTTTCTCCCCCTTAAATAACTTCACAAGTAATGTTATCGTTAGTGAAAACACAAATTTCGCTTGCAATTTTTAGTGATTTTTGTGCTATTTCTTCAGCAGAATAATCAGTTTCTTTAGTTAGTGCCCTTGCTGCTGCAAGCGCATAGTTGCCACCACTTCCGATAGCGCATACGCCACCGTCTGGCTCTATAACTTCGCCCGTACCAGAAACAACAAGCAATGTATCTTTATCTGCAGTTATCATCATTGCCTCTAACTTTCTTGCTTTGTCACTGCGCCAAAGTTCTGCAAGTTCAACGGCACTTCTCATCAAGTTGCCAGAATACTTGTTTAGCATTTCTTCAAACCTTTCAGAAAGTGTAAAAGCATCAGAAACCGAACCAGCAAACCCTAAAATAACATTGCCATTATATATTCTTCTTACCTTAACTGCATTGCTCTTAAATATAACCGATTGTGACATTGTCACTTGTCCATCACCAGCAATTGCCGTTTTTCCGTCCTTTTTAACGGCACAAATTGTAGTCCCCTTAAATTCTATCATATCTCATTCTCCTTTTTGAAACTTTCTACTTCACTTAAACTTCTCTCTGCCATAAGACGTTTTCTTTCAGCCTTGTCCCTAACTATTCTATCTAGCGGTGGCAATATGCCAAAGTTTGCGTTCATTGGTTGAAAATCTTTGTTTTCGGTTGTTATGTATTTTGCCAAACTTCCAAGCACCGTGCTATGCGAAATAGTTTTTACTTCTCTGCCCATCAACTTATTATACAAATAAATTGCCGTCATAAGTCCACTTCCTGCACTTTCAACATACCCTTCAACGCCGGTAATTTGCCCTGCAAAATAGGTTTTTGGGCTTTCTCTAAGTGAAAAATCTTCTTTAAGCGCTTTTGGCGAATTGATAAATGTGTTTCTGTGCATAACGCCATATCTAAGATATTCGGCATTTTTAAGTGCTGGAATATTAGAAAATACTCTTTTTTGTGCCCCAAAAGTTAAATTAGTTTGAAAGCCAACCAAGTTATACATGCTTCCATTTTTATCTTCTTTTCTTAATTGCAAACAAGCATAAGCCCATCTTCCTGTTTTAGGGTTTGTTAATCCAACTGGTTTAAGTGGACCAAACCTTAGCGTGTCTACACCCCTATTTGCCATAATTTCTATAGGCATACAACCTTCAAAAACTTTTGTGTCTTCAAATTCGTGCAAGGTTGCCCTTTCTGCTGTTAAAAGGTCTGCAATAAACGCCGTATATTCTTCTTTGGTCATTGGGCAATTTATGTGGTCGCCATTTCCTTTATCATACCTATCGCCAAAGAAAGCATTTTCCATATCTATACTTTCAAAATCAACGATTGGTGCAGAGGCATCAAAAAAACTTAACGCCCCATCCACTTTGTCTTTTATCTTTTGACTTAATTTATCAGTTGTTAGTGGACCTGTTGCTATAACGGTATATTCATCAAAGTCTATATCTTCAATCTCTTTGCTTATATGAGTGATATTAGGCTGTGAATATAATTTTGCTGTTATATACTGAGAGAACTTTTTTCTATCAACGGCCAAAGCATTGCCTGCTGGAACGCTGTTTATATCGGCACTCTCTATTATAAGAGAACCTAGAATACGCATTTCTTGTTTTAATAGCCCTGCTGCATTGCCATAAACGTCACCACTTTTTAGCGAGTTAGAGCATACAAGCTCGCCATAATCTTTACTTTTATGTGCTGGGCTCATTTTGTTTGGCTTTATGTCATAAAGTTCAACGCTTACGCCTTTTTTAGCAAGAAAATACGCTGCTTCAGCCCCTGCGAGTCCCCCACCTATTACTTTAACTTTTTGCATCTTTTATATATTTACACTTTTTAGAAGAGCATTTAACAGTGCCTTCTACATTTATTAAAAACTGCCCACAATCAGGACATTTTTCGCCCGTTGGAATATCCCAACTCATAAACTTACAATTTGGAAAGTTTGAGCAACCGTAAAACACCTTTCCACCACGACTAGTCATTTTTTTAGTTGGCTTGCCACAATCTGGGCATACGCCAACGCTTTCTGTCATGCTTACTGTATTTTTACATTTTGGATAATTTGAACAAGCAAGGAACTTGCCAAACTTACCTTCTCTTTCCACCATTGGAGAGCCACATTTAGAACAAATCTTATCGGTTGGAATAACAACCTTTTCATTTACCGGCTTTATGTTTTGGCATTGTGGATACTTAGAACAAGCATAGTAGTTGCCATATTTACCACTGTTGATAATCATTGGTGCCCCACACTTTTCACAAATCACTTCGGTAATTTTAGAATCCCTTAATTGTTCTTCAAAACTGTTATAAAAGTTTGCAATTAATTTATGCCAATCTTTTCCACTAGTTCCGATATCGTCAAGGTCATCTTCCATCTTTGCTGTAAATGATATGTCCATAATGTCTGGGAAATATTTAACCAAAAAGTCTATTAAAGAATAACTTATATCGTTTGGAACTAAATATTTCTTTTCCTTTCTAACATACTCTCTCTTTTTGTCAGAAAGTTTTGCCATAATGGTTGCATAAGTTGATGGTCTGCCAATGCCCTTATCTTCCATATGTTTGATAAGTGACGCTTCGGTATATCTTGTAGGTGGCTTTGTAAACTTTTGTTCTTTTGTTATTGCATTTAAGTCTAACACTTCGCCATTATTAAGCGCTGGCAAAAGTGCATTGCCACTCTCTTCATCTTCTTCTTTTTTAGTGTCGTCATATACAACGGTATAGCCTTTGAATATCAAAGTTTTACCACTTGTCTTTAAGCCATATTCACCTGCAAGCACGTCAACTGACACACTGTCATACTTAGCCTCGTTCATTTGTGATGCTATAAACCTATCGTAGATAAGTTTGTATAGGCGATATTGGTTTTTATCTAATAAGTCTTTAACACTTTCTGGTGTTTTGTTTATATCAATAGGTCTAATTGCTTCGTGCGCATCTTGAGCATCTTTCTTTGTTGCATACCTATTTGGTTTTGCTGGCACGTATTCACTGCCATAGTTTGCTTTTATATATTCTAAAGCACTTTGTTGTGCTTCACTTGAAACACGCACAGAGTCAGTTCTCATATAAGTTATTAACGCTATGTTTCCACGTGGTGTTTCTACACCTTCATAAAGTCTTTGAGCAACTTGCATAACTTGTGGGGCTGTTAGGTTTAATCTAATAGAGCCATCTTGTTGCAAGGTGCTTGTTATATATGGCGCTGGCGCGTGCGTTTTCATAACCGAACGCTTTACTGTGCCTACTGTAAAAGTGCTGTTTTTAAGTTGGTTTTCTGTAAAACTTGCTTCTTCTGCATTTGCTGGCTTATATGCCTTGCCGTTTTTTTCTTTGAGTAATACTTTAAATGCCGAACCGTCTTTTTTGCTTACGGTAGCTTTTAAGTTCCAATATTCTTGTGGCTTAAATGCCGTAATCTCTCTTTCTCTGTCAACCACCATTTTAAGTGCAACTGATTGAACACGGCCAGCTGACAAGTTATCGTTAAGTCTTGAACTTGCCGCAGGCGAAATACTATAACCTACTAGCCTATCCAAAACTCTTCTGGCTTGCTGTGCATCAACTAAGTTCATATCAATTTTTCTTGGGTTTGAAAGAGCGTTTTTAACTGCCTTTTCAGAGATTTCGTTAAATTCTATTCTGTTGGCAGAATTTATATCAAGCCCTAAAACTTCAGCCAAATGCCAAGAAATTGCTTCACCTTCTCTATCAGGGTCGGTTGCGAGAAAAACTTTATCGGCCTTTTTTGCCAAGGTTTCTAATCTCTTTATGTCTTGTTTCTTTTCTTGAGATACAACATAAAATGGTTCAAAATTGTTAGCAATAGAAATACCCATATAGTTTACAGGTAAATCTCTAATATGCCCCTTTGACGCATCAACTTTATAATCGCCTTTCAAAAATTTCTCAATCGTTTTTGCCTTATGTGGTGATTCTACTATTATTAACTGCATCTAATCCTCCGAATAGTTACGTACTAAGCCGTAAACATTTCCACTTTTTACAATCACGCCTTTTATTTCTAAGATTGATAACTTTGCTATCATTTCAAATGTGCTTTTTTCAAGAACACTGCATAATTTTTCTATGTGAGTCGACCCACTAGAAAGCACTTTTATTATCTCTTTTTCTTCGGCAGTAAATTCTTCTATGTTATCACTGCTTTCTAAAGAGTAAAAGTCTAAAATGTCTTGAACTTTATCTGTAAGTATTGCCCCGCGCTTAATCAAATCGTTTGTTCCTTCACCAGATGCTACACCCACACTGTATGGCACGGCAAACAAATCTCTTGCATATTCGCCTGCATACTCTGCCGTATAAAGCGTTCCACTTTTCATACTAGCACTTATAACCAAAACGCCTTTTGATAGCCCTGCAATAATTCTATTCCTTATAGGAAAATGATATGGACGTGGCGCTACCATAGGTGGATGTTCGCTAAGCACTAAACCATCTGCACAAACCCTTTCAAAAAGGTCTTTGTTTGTGCTTGGGTAAACGTTATCAAACCCACCTGCAATAACTGATATTATGTTTTTTGTAGTGCTAAGCGCACTTTTTATAACCTCGCTATCAACACCTTCTGCAATGCCCGTCACTAAGGTAAAATGTTTAGATAGCGTGCTTGCATAATCTTTTGTTATTGATATAGATAAAGGCAAACTCTTTCTACTTCCAACAATTGCAAAAGTTTGCGTTTTTAACAATTCTAAATTACCCTTTGCATATAGCACTAATGGTTTAAGTTCTATATCTTTAAGCGAGTTTGGATAATTTTGCGACTTAAAAGTGGTGGCAATTATTTGATTTCTATCAAGTTGGTTTAATACAAAATCAAGATAAGGTTGATTTGCAGAACTAAGCATTGTATTAAATTGATTTTCACCAACGCTTGAAAGAATATAATCCTTTGCCAGCATAAGCCCATCTCTGATTTTTAAACTTTGATTTAGAAATTCATAAATTTGAACTTTATGTTTATATTCAAGCCCTATAAAACTATCTAGCCAAATTAAACTGAGTTCTTCTTTGGTATATTTTGTCATATTAAGTATGTCTATAACTAATCGCTTCTAATATGTGTGCTGGCATAATTTGTTCATAAAGTTCCATATCGGCAATAGTTCTTGCAACCTTTATTATTCTACTTCTTGCCCTTGGTGATAGGTGCAAGGTTTCGTATGCCCTTTTCAAAATATCTTCACACTCTTTAGTTAGTTTGCAATATTTTTGTATGTGCTTTTCGCCCATGTCGCTGTTGGTCAAAATGCCGTCACTTGCAAACCTGTTCTTTTGAATCTCTCTAGTTCTATTTACCCTATTTTTTACCGTTTTAGAACTCTCTGCCTCTTTTTGCTCGGTAAGTTCTGAATATTTAACTTCATCTACTTCAACTTGAATATCAATTCTATCAAGTAATGGCCCAGAAATTTTGGATTTATATTTAGTAATTTGAGATGGCGTGCAAGTGCAAACTTTTTCTGCCGAACCATAATTTCCACAAGGACAAGGGTTCATGCTACCACAAAGCATAAAGTTGGCTGGATAGTTAACTGACCCTGTAGCCCTTGATACCGTTATATTTCCGTCTTCAAGTGGCTGACGCAAAACTTCTAAACTTGAGCGACTGTATTCTGGCATTTCATCAAGAAACAGCACGCCGTTATGTGCAAGTGAAATTTCGCCCGGTTTTATATGAGAGCCACCACCTGCAAGCGAAACTGTTGTCGCTGTGTGGTGTGGACTTCTAAACGGCCGAGTTAAAACTATTCCGTCACTATCTTTTAGCGTACCTGCAACAGAATGAATTTTTGTCGTTTCAAGTGCTTCTGAAAAATTCATGTCTGGCATAATAGTAGGAATACATTTAGCAAGCATTGTTTTGCCCGTTCCTGGCGCACCGACCAAAAGCAAGTTGTGCCCACCAGACACGGCAACTTCAAGCGCCCTTTTTGCAACGGCTTGGCCTTTAACTAAAGCAAGGTCGCTATGGTAAATGTTTTTTAATTCTTGTGCCTTAAAATCTTGTTTATCTATAGGCGCTAAAGTGTTTAACCCCGAAAGGTGGTCTATAGTTTGTTTTAAACTTTCAACGGCAACAACTTCAATTCCGTCAACAAAAGACGCTTCTTTTTCATTGCCTTTTGGAATAACAAATTTTGTATAACCTAGGCTAAGTGCACAAATCAATGTTGGCAACACGCCGTTTACCCTTCTTACACTTCCATCAAGCGAAAGTTCGCCCAAAAAGACAGTGCCTTTTGTATCGGCTTCAAGTTGGCCACTTGATACCAAAACGCCTATGGCAATTGAAAGGTCCAGAGAAGCACCTTCTTTTTTAACGCCCGCAGGAGCAAGGTTAACTGTTATGTGTTTGATAGGCATATTCCTGCCACTATTTTTTATAGCAGAACGAACACGCTCTTTTGATTCCTTGACAGCAGTATCAGCAAGGCCAACAATATCAAAGGCAGGAAGCCCATTGTTGATATCCACTTCAACTTCAATGGCAACGCCTTCTAAACCGATAAGCGCAAACCCATTTACTTTTGCAATCATACCCTTCGTCCCCTTAAAAAAGCAAAAACTTGCTCATTATTATATTATTATATAATATTTTATTTTAAAAGTAAACATATTATATAGGGAAATTCAATTTTTAATAAGTAATTTGCTACTTTTTTACACTTTTGTGTTGGGCTAAAAAACAATAAAAAAAGAACTTGCCTTAAATTAGACAAGTTCATTTTTCTTTTAACTAAATTATCTTTTAATTTCTTTAACTTTTGCAGCCTTTCCTGTTCTAGCACGCAAGTAGTAAAGTTTTGCACGACGTACTTTACCGTGTCTTACAACTTGTATGTCTGCTACCTTTGGCGAGTGGATAGGGAATGTCTTTTCAACACCTACACCGAAAGAAAGTCTTCTTACAGTGAAAGTTTCACTAATGCCACCGTGTTTTCTTGCGATAACGATACCTTCAAAGGCTTGTAATCTTTCTCTATCGCCTTCAATAACCTTTACCATTACCTTAACAGTGTCGCCAACATTAAATTGTGGAATTGTGCTTTTTAAGTTTTCTTGATTGATTGCATCAATAATGCCGTTCATTTGCTTTTACCTCCAATTTATTAGCGTTCATTGTCAACTTTTTTGCAAGAGGAACGCTCAAAGCGTTTAATATAATATCACATTTTTACATTTATTGCAAGCGTTTTACACCCCAAATGCATTAAAAATATGATTTATTTGTCCATTTTCTATTTCTATCACGTCAAACCTACAACTACTGTCTGTTTTCTTCTCTTTTTGCAAGTAAAACGTGGCTGTTTTATAATATTTTTCTTGTTTTTTTCTATCAACTGCCTCGCAAGGCATGCCGTAATTATCGTTAGTTCTTGTCTTAACTTCAATAAACACAATCGCATCGCCATCTTGCGCAATAATGTCTATCTCTCCAACAGGCACTTTGTAATTAGTCTTTAATATCTTAAAACCTTTTTTCTTCAAAAAATCTACTGCTAATTTTTCTCCGGCTCTACCCAAAAGTTTTTTATAAAAGTTCTTCTGTGCAATTTGCAAGGGCCTATCTCCTTAATCTTTTCTATATGCGCTTTAGTTCCATATCCCTTATGTCCTTCAAAGGAATATTCAGGATATTCTTTGGCATATTCTTTCATCAAATTATCTCTATAAACTTTTGCTAAAATAGATGCACAACCTATCGTATAACTGTTTAAGTCGCCTTTTACTATATATTCAGCGTTAATTTTTAAGCCTATATCATTGCCATCAACTAAGGTTATATCCGGATTAACGCTTAAAGTTTCAACGGCTTTTGTCATGCATTTTTTTACTGCGTTTAAAATATTTATTTCATCAATTTCTTTTTCAGATATTTCTTGAATAGAGTAGCAAATAGCCTTTTCTTTTATTATCGGATAAAGCATTTCTCTCTTTTTTTCCGTTAACTTTTTACTGTCGTTTATTCCTTCAATAATATCATCTAAAGGCATTATTACAGAGGCGCAAACAACAGGCCCAGCAAGTGGACCTCTGCCCACCTCGTCTACGCCTGCAATATATTTTTTGCCCGTTTGTAAATGTTTTCTTTCGTATATAAGTTTATCCATATTAATCGAGAATAATTTTACCTATTCTTCCCTTTCTAAAATCGTCTATAATCGCCGTTGCACAGCGTTCATAGTCATATTCTCCACCCTTTCTTAAAAAGCCACGACGGACGCAAATCGCGTTAAAAAGTTCAAGTGTTTCAACCTCTAAATCATCAATTCCATACTTGCTTTTTAATAGGTTTGGATAGTTGTCTTTTAGTTCAATTAAAAGTTCATATGCAAGGTCGTTAAAGTCAATATTTGCGTCGTTCATACTGCCGATATATGCAAGATGTTTTGCAAGAACTTGGTTGTCAAATGCAGGGGGCATTGTGCCTGGTGTATCAAGAAGTTCAAGTTCTCTAAGCCTTACCCATTGCTTGCCTTTTGTCACACCTGCTTTGTTGCCCGTAACGGTTTTTTTGCCACCACAAAGTGCGTTTATTATAGTTGATTTTCCCGTGTTAGGAATACCTGCAACCATAATTCTAATAGGCTTAAAAACACCCTTTCTTTTGTTATTATCAAGTTTGTCTTTAAGCAAAGAAAAAATCTTGTTATAAAGAAGGTCAACAGCCTTTTTATCCATTGCACTTACTGCTATAACTTCTTTATTTTCCATGCTAAATTCAGCAATAGTTTTCTTTATATCGTTCGTTTCAACAAGGTCACATTTATTAAGCACGTATAAAACTTTTTTATTAACAAAAAGCTTGTCAAGTTTAGAATTAAGCGATGCCCTTGGCGCTCTTGCATCAAGAACAATCATAACCCCATCAACTGCTTTTAAGTTTTCTTCCATCATGCGCATTGCTGCCGTCATATGACCTGGAAACCATTGTAAATGCTTCATTTTTTCTCCTGCTTAATCAAATCTGGACGATTTTTAAGGGTTATTTCTAGTGACTTTTGCCTTCTCCACTCCTCAATTTTTGCGTGGTGACCACTTGTTAAAACTTCTGGAACTTTTATGCCCATAAACTCTTGTGGGCGAGTATATTGTGGATATTCAAGCATGCCACTTGCAAAACTTTCTTGGTGTAGCGAATCATTACTAATAACCCCGTCAACATATCTTGCAACAGCATCAACAACAGCCATTGCTGGAATTTCGCCACCCGTTAAAACAAAATCGCCAATTGATAATTCTTCATCAATATAAAGGTCTATAACCCTTTGGTCAACACCTTCATAATGCCCACAAAGAAAAAGCAAATGCTCATCTTTAGCATATTCTAAAACTACTTGTTGGTTAAAAGTTCTGCCTCTTGGCGATAAAAAAACACGCCTTGCATTATGCTCGGCATCTAAAGCCTCTATTGCGCTTGCAATAGGCTGTGCCATCATAACCATACCAGCGCCACCACCAAAAGGTGTGTCGTCGCACTTGTTGTGTTTGTCAAGCGTATAATCTCTAATATCAACGATATTAATGTCTAGTTTTCCACCTTCAACAGCCCTGCCGATAATACTAGTTTTAAGTGGAGTAAACATTTCTGGAAAAAGGGTTAAAATGTCAATTTTCATAACACGAAACCTCACTTAAACGCTTGTCGTTTACAATAAACTGTTTACTAAAAATATCCACTTTTACAACTAGGTCGTTAAGGAAAGGAAATCTTAAAATTCTGCCGTCATTACACTTAACGGTAATAACGTCTGTACGAGAAGAAAAAATATCTATAATTTTACCTATAACGCCTTTTTCTTTTGTAATTACATCACAGCCAATTATGTCGGTAATAAAATACCTGCCTTCTTCTAAGGCAATTGCTTCTTCTCTTTTAACATGCAAAAACTTGCCACGGAAAGTTTCAGCAGCATCTCTATTGCTAACGCCAGAAAGTTCAATAAACACTGTTGGGCCACTAATAATAGTGCTTAAAATGCGATAAACTTTTTGGTCAATGATAATCTCTTTTAAGTTTTTATAGCGATTTATATCATCAGTTAAGGGCTGAACTTTTAGTTGCCCTTTTATGCCTTGTGGCTTTAATACTAAGCCTATTTTTAACGTATCTTCCATTTTTAATTTTGATAGAAAAACGGGGAAATTATTGTTTTTCCCCGCGTTCTACGATTTCAATGTTGTATTTTAAGTTTTCTTTTTGCGAGCCAACACGCACTAAAGTACGGAGAGCCTTGGCAATTTTACCTTGGCGACCTATAACTTTGCCCATATCGCTAGCATCAAGTGTAATCGTAACGTTTACATTTTTTCCATCGCTTACTATATCATAGTCTATTTGGTCTGGTTTTTCTGCAAAACGATTAACAACATATTTTATAAGTTCTATCATAATAACACCTTATAAAGATATTATTACTTAGACTTACGAACCTTCGTCTTTGCTGGCGAAAGTTTTTCTGACTTTGGAATAATACCCTTGTTAACGAGTATATTTTTAACTGTTTCTGTTGGTTGAACGCCTTTAGAGAGCCAATCTTTAGCCTTTACTTCGTCGATAACGATTTCTGCTGGTTGTGCGATTGGGTTATAGTGACCAACTTTGTCAATATATGCTCCATCACGTGCGTTTCTGCTGTCTGTAATTACGATACGGTAGAAAGGTGATTTTTTGTCTCCCATTCTTGTCAATCTCATTTTTACTGCCATTGTTCTTTTCTCCTTGTTTTTTATTAAAATTTAAACATTTTATTATTTTTCATTTGTTTCATCATCACTTTTGTCTGTTCAAACTGTTTTAATAGTTTGTTTACTTCTTGCACGCTTGTGCCACTGCCTTTTGCTATGCGGTTCTTTCGTGATGAGTTTATTATTTGTGGGTTTTCTCTCTCGTACATTGTCATTGACTGAATTATTGCCTTGGTTATTGAAATCTTTTTTTCGTCAATGTCGTTCTCGCTTATCTTGAACTTACTTCCCATACCCGGTAGCATTGACAAAATGTCTTTTATGCCACCCATCTTTTTCATTGTTTCAAACTGCATTAAGTAGTCGTCTAATGTAAAAGAATTTTTTCTAAATTTTTCTTCTAACTTTTTTGCTTGCTCTTCAGTGACGGCTTCTTGCGCCTTTTCAATTAGAGAAAGCACGTCGCCCATGCCAAGTATTCGGTTTGCCATTCTGTCTGGATAAAACGGCTCTAAATCGCCAAGTTTTTCACCCACAGAGCAGAATTTGATTGGCTTTCCGGTCACTGCTTTCATTGAAAGGGTTGCGCCACCTCTCGTATCACCATCAAGTTTTGTTAACACTAAACCGGTCACTTCAAGTCTTTTATTAAATGTATCTGCCACTTCAACAGCAACTTGACCTGTCATAGAATCAACAACTAATAAAATTTCACTTGGGTTTACTTTTTCTTTGATTTCTTCAAGTTCTTTCATTAGTTGCTCGTCTATTTGTAAACGACCTGCCGTGTCTATAATAACAGTGTCAAAACCAAACGATTTAGCGTATTTAACGCCCTCTATTGCTATTTTAACAGGGTTTCCTTGACCTTTTTCAAAAACAGTACAACCAGCCTTTTCACCCACAACCTTTAGTTGGTTTATAGCTGCTGGACGATATACGTCACAAGCAACTAAAAGTGGTTTTTTGCCTTGTTTTTTTAGCATTAAACCAAGTTTTCCAACAAGCGTTGTCTTACCAGCACCTTGAAGTCCTGCCATCATAATTACTGTTGGTGGATTGCTACTTACGGCAAGTTTGCTGTTTGCACTGCCCATAAGTTCAATCAGTTCTTCATTAACAATTTTTATTACCTGTTGGGTTGGGCTTAAACTTTTAAGTATCTCTTGCCCAACAGCACGCTCGCTAACCTTAGCAACAAAAGCCTTAACAACCGAAATATTAACGTCGGCTTCTAGCAAAGCAATTCTAACTTCACGCATTGCAGTTTTAATTTCTAATTCAGTTAATCTGCCATGCTTTGTAAGTTTGCTAAAAATATGATTAAGTTTTTCGCTAAGCCCCGAAAACAATGCCATTATTTACCTACAATTTCTAAAATTTGTTGTGATATGTCGCTATTTTTTACCTTTATCTTGTCAGATAGCACAATTAACTTTTGATTTTTTTCATAAAGCCTTAAAACTTTTTCATACTCATCAAGTTTAGCCTTAACGTTTTTTACAACTGCATATACACTTTGACGAGTGTTGCCATCTGGCTCTGCTATTTCTGCAAGCGATAAGTCTAAGCAGTAGTGGCAAGAAAAAATTTCTCTTTGCCTTTCGGTAAGTAGTCCTTGATAAAGTTCAAAAAGTTCTGTGTATCTTAAATCTTTTTCCATAAAAAAACCAAAGGTGTAAAACAAAATCGCTTTACACCTTGATATTATATAGTTCTAAACGCCCTTTGTCAAGCGTTTTGACAAACTTTTAAATAATTTTGAAAATATTAATATTTATTTACGATTTCAATCATTTTATCGTACAATTTTTCCATATCCTCTATGAGTTTAAACTGTGTTCTTGCCCTATCTAAGTTATGATTTTCTCTCTTGATATGGAAGTAAACGTCACCGTCAAGATGGTCTGTTAAAAATCTCATACCACATTCATATGTCATCAAAATTGCACCGAAAGCAAGATTTTCTTTTTCAATCTTTGTAATGCTGTCACCAAGTGCAGAACAATAACCTTTAACGTATTGTTCAAATAGTTCTATATCAAAGTTTACCTTAGATAAATCTTTTTCGTCTTCAGCAGCAGGGTTGCAACCAAACCTAATACTGTCGCCAAAATCATAACAAATACTACCTGGCATAATTGTATCAAGGTCAATAACAGCAACAGGCTCGCCCGTTTTGTTATCAAGCATAACGTTGTTTAGTTTTGTATCGTTATGTGTGACCTTTGTTGGCATTTCGCCACTTGCTAATAGGTCAACAATTCTATTGCAGTAATCTTTTCTATCAAGAACAAACTTAATTTCTTTTTCAATTTCTTTTGCTCTGCCAGACTTGTTAAGTTCTAATGCCTTTTTAAAGTTTTCAAATCTTATAACTGTGTTGTGGAAGTTTGGCAAAACTTCATAAAGTTTAGTTGCATCAAACTCTGCAAGTAGGTTTGCAAAGTTTCCAAAAGCAACTGCGCTTTGATAAAAATGTTCTGGTTTTTCTACAACTTGATAAGCAATGGCATCAGTTATGAATTTATAAACTCTAAAGTATGCATCACAGCACTTGCAGTGGTGGTATGCTTTGCCTTCAAGAGTATATACAAGTGACAAACTTTCTCTATCTGGGTTGCCACCTCTATTAATTATTTTTTGTCTATTAAATTCTGTGACAAGTTTGATATTGTTCATAAGTCCTTCAACATTTGTGAACAATTTGCTGTTTATTTTTTGTAAAATATAGTCAACTTTTACGCCACCGTTATCAACTACTGCAAGATAGGTTTCGTTGATGTGACCTTCGCCATATCTTTCACAAGAAATAAGTGTGCCCTTAATGTCAAATTTAGAAATAATTTTTTCAAAATCGTATGCCATAATATTTTCTTCCTTTTATTTTTAATTTTGTTTTTCTTGTTTATAAAAAACTTACTCTAATCCTTTAGCCTTTCTCTTAAGCCTTGTCTCTGTGTTTAGCGTCTTTTTTCTTATCCTTATGTTCTTTGGCGTAATTTCTAGCATTTCATCATCATTGATAAATTCCATTGCCTCTTCTAAACTCATAAGTTTTGGAGTTTCTAATCTAAGCGCATCGTCAGAGCCAGATGCACGAGTATTAGTAAGGTGCTTTTTCTTGCACACGTTAACGGTAATATCTTCGTTCTTTGGGCAAACACCAACAACCATGCCTTCATACACGTCAACACCTGCGCCTATAAACAATTGTCCTCTGCCTTGTGCGTTATATAAGCCGTAGGTCACTGCTTCGCCCGTTTCAAAAGCAACGAGAGAGCCTGTTGAACGCCTTTCTATATCGCCTTTAAAGTCTTCATAGCCATAGAAGAGAGTGTTAAACACGCCTTCACCACGAGTTTCCGTTAAGAATTGGCTCTTATATCCAAATAGTCCTCTTGCAGGAACTTTAAATTCTAATCTTATTCTACTTCCGATATTTTCCATTTGTAGAAGTTCGCCCTTTCTAACGCCCATGCTTGAAAATACCGAACCCGTTTTATCTTCAGGCACGTCAACAACAAGCCTTTCCATAGGCTCTTTTAACACGCCGTTAATTTCTTTATACATAACCTTAGGTGCGCCTACTTGGAATTCATAGCCTGCCCTACGCATTGTTTCTATTAAAATTGATAAGTGCATTTCGCCCCTACCACATACCCTATACGAGTCTGCGCTATCCGTTTCTTCTACCCTTAAAGACACGTCTTTAAGCATTTCCTTAAACAGTCTATCTCTTAAGTGTCGTGTGGTGACAAACTTACCTTCCTTGCCGGCAAAAGGGCTGTCGTTTACGCTAAATAGCATTTCTACAGTAGGCTCGCTTATCTTTACAAAAGGAACAGGCTCTACTTTTAATGGCGAACAAATGGTATCACCAATAGAAATATTTTCTATACCACTTACGCAAACTATGTCACCTGCTTTTGCTCCTTCAACGGCAACTCTATTTAAACCTTCAATTTGATAAATACTAACTAACTTGCCTTTAACTTCTTTTCCAGAAATGTTATAGTTGCAAGTTTGAACGTCTTGATTTACTTGCGCTTTTCCCCTTTCAATTCTGCCTATACCAATTCTTCCCACATACTCGTTATAGTCGATTGAAGAAACTAACATTTGAAATGGACCTTCTTCATCTACTTCTTGAGGTTCAAAATGGTTAATAATAGCATCAAAAAGTGGCGTTAAGTCACTGCCTTGAGTTTTGCAATCTGTACTTGCAGTGCCTGCTCTACCCGAACAAAAAATTATAGGACTCTCTATTTGTGAATCGTTTGCGTTTAGGTCAAAAAGAAGTTCTAAAATTTCATCTTGAACTTCAGATAATCTTGCATCTGGTCTATCAACTTTGTTTACAACGATAATTAACTTATGGTTAAGTTCTAATGCCTTTTGCATAACAAATCTTGTTTGTGGCATAGGTCCTTCACAAGCATCCACAAGCACCAAAACACCGTTTACCATTTTTAAAACACGCTCTACCTCTCCACCAAAGTCTGCGTGGCCTGGTGTGTCTATAATGTTAATTTTAACACCTTTATAAAATGCAGAAGTGTTTTTTGCTAAAATTGTTATGCCCCTTTCACGCTCTAAGTCTCCAGAGTCCATAACCCTATCCATAACGTCTTGATTATCTCTAAATATACCACCTTGCTTTAGCATTTCGTTTACTAAAGTTGTTTTACCGTGGTCAACGTGCGCAATAATTGCAACGTTTCTTACATCTGTTCTTTTCAAATTCTTACTGTCCTTTATTAAATTTCACTTTCCCTTTTTTACTTTACTTGCGACAAAACTGCAACTATGGTTTTTCCATCTTTGATAAGCCCATCTTCTATCATCTTTTTAACTTGCCACTTGTCAATCCACTCAGAAGATAAAAACTCGTCTTGGTCAAGGCAAATTTTTGTTTCAACAAACTCTGTGGCCTTATATATCCTTATAATTTCGTTGGTATATGCAGGCGTAGGATAAATATCAAACAATTTTTCAACCTTTTTTGCCTTTATACCTCCCTCTTCTTCAAGTTCACGAATAGCAGTCTGCTCTGGCGTTTCGCCATCATTAAGTTTGCCTGCTGGTATTTCGTAAAGTTCGGTATTATATGGATATCTAAACTGTTTTACAAGCAATATTTTGCCATCTTTTTCGCAATATATGGCACTTCCACCACTATGCTCAATCATTTCGCGAATAGCAGGGCTACCATCTGGCAAAAGTATTTCATCTTTTCTAACAGATAAAATCTTGCCATTATAAACATAACTCTTTTTTACAGTTTTTTCCTTAAATTCCATTAAGCACACCCTTTAATAAGTTAAACACTTTTTTTGCTCTACCAAAAAATAATATCTTGTGTGCCTTAGTCATAAATTTATAAGCAACAAACGCATAAATTATAGCATCTCTATCTTCGCTAGTAATTGCATTTGCAAGCATATCAATAACTAAAAGCATTTCTTCACACTTTTCTTCTTCCATCTTTTTTGCTTTTAGTTTTTGTTTGTCTTTAAGAAGTATTTCTTTAATATTTTTTATGTTTTCGCCATAAACTTTTTGGGCAAGTTTCTTTTCTTTTTCAAGCCTTTGCTCTTCTTCTGCAATTTGTTTTGCCTTTTGGTTTTCAAGTTCACAAATAGCCTCTACAGGGTCTTGAAGTTTGCCATCTATAACGCTGTCCATAAGCGTTTTAACTGCCTTTACAAAAGGCCTAATCATAGCGTTTATAAATGCATCATAGCCAGAAGCAAAACTGCCATCAACATAAAAATATTTATTCAAAAAACTGCTCATTTCCACGCGCTTAGCATCAATATCCACCAAAATGCTAAAGGTAAACGCAAGAAGTTCTTTTGAACTTGAAGGAAGAACAAATTCACCTTTATCTGTTGAAAGATAAGGGCTTTTAACCAAATATTTTTTTTCAGCGGCTTCCCTATCAAAATCAGTTAAGCAGTTTTTAAAGATTGCAATCAAGGTTTGTGAGTTTGCAATGGCTTTTAATAAACCAACAATCTTAATGTCTGCAAGAATATATTTAGAATCAATAAATTCTTGTGCACGCTCTAAAAATAAATCTAATTCTTCTTTTTTTGTCAAAGCTTTATCCTCCATGACCAATTTTGCAAATTTTGCTTATACCTAATGTATAAATTTCAAAAATGACATAATTTAACACATACATTATAACACATTTTTAATGTATTATAAACTTTTTTTTGCCGTTATTTTGCAAATTTTTACATAAAGTTCTTTACAAATTTGGTTTTTATGATATAATTAAAGGCAATAATAGGAGAAATTTGTGTTATGCAAGTCAAAGGTGATTCATCTTTAAACAAATTAATATTGTTATTCGTCTTTGACAAGATGGAAACTGCGCTGTCTGAAAACACCGTTTTAGATATGTGCTGTTCATCAAATAATTGGCTGGCTTATATGGACTGCCAACCAATTCTTAACGGACTTCTTGAATGTGGCTGGATTTGTGATATCGGTAATAGTGGCGAAGCGCTTTACACCATTACGCCTGATGGTAGAATTTGTCTTGCCAATTTCTTTATCAACATCCCTGCTTCTACAAGAGAAGAAATTTCACTATTTGTTAAGAACAATAGGCTAAAGTATCGCAGAAAACAAGAGTGTATGGCAGACTATTTTATGAATAAAGACGGAACTTATACAGTCTATTTGAAAATTATAGAACCTGCCCAACCCGTTTTGGAACTTAAACTAGTTGTTCCTAACAGACAAATTGCAAAAGATATTTATAAAAAATGGGGCGAAAAAGCCGTTGATGTTTATCGCAACATCTATGAAAATTTAGTTGACTAATTAGGAGATTTTTATGCAAACTTATATGACTAAAGGCACTTGTAGCAGGCAAATTTTATTTGACGTGACAGAAGATGGCAAACTTAAAGACGTAAAATTTATAGGTGGTTGTAGTGGAAATCTTCAAGCAATTGCAAGGCTTGTTGATGGAAAGGATATTGACGAAGTTATTTCACTTCTTAAAGGCATTAAATGCAGAAGCAACACTTCTTGTGGTGACCAACTTGCAACTGCCCTTGAAAGATATAAATTTAAGAAATTAAACCCTGACACAGACAAAAAATAAACTTTATTATAAAAATTAACGGATTTAGCAAAATTGCTAAATCCGTTTTCCATTTTTTATTTTCTTTTTTCTAATATTACTGTAAATGGCCCGTCATTTGTTTGGCATATCTTCATATCTGCACCAAACACACCCTTTTTAACAGGGATACCTGTTTTTGATAAACCTTCTGCCACGTATTCATAAAGCGCATTTGCTTTTTCTGGAATTTCAGCATCTAAAAAATCTGGCCTATTTCCGTGCGAAGTGTTTGCCATTAAAGTAAACTGAGAAACTATCAATATTTCGCCATTAGTATCTATAATAGACTTATTTATTTTGCCATTTTCATCTTCACAAATTCTAAGTGAAGGAATCTTTTTTATAAAATAATCGGCTTCTTCTTTAGTATCACCTTTCATAACACCTAAAAAGATAACGTAGCCACTACCTATCTCGCTTATTAATTTTCCATCAACCTTTAAGTTGGCATCTAAAACGCGCTGAATTACTGCTTTCATACCCCACTCCTTTGCCTTTATATAATAACACAAATCATTTTGTTTGACAAGCATAATATAAAAGGCTTATAATATTGTTAGAGGTTTAGTATGAAGTTTTTAGGTATGGAAAAAATGTCACTAGTTGATTATGACGGGTTTGTTGCTACCACTGTTTTTACGGGTGGTTGTAATTTCAAATGCCCATTTTGTCATAACGCTTTGCTAGTTAGTGGCTATGAAAGTTTGCCTACTATAAACCAAAAAGAGATTTTTGATTATCTTGAAAAAAGAAAAGGCATTATTGACGGCGTGTGTATCACGGGGGGCGAGCCAACGCTTTATAGCGACCTACCTTTGTTTATGGAAAAGGTTAAAAATCTTGGTTATAAAGTTAAACTTGATACAAACGGCACCAACCCAGACCTTGTAAAATTAGTCAACGAAAATGGACTTTGCGATTATTTTGCTATGGATATAAAAAATGACAAAAACAACTACGCAAAGATTATAGGTTTTTACACATTTGACACTAAAAAAATTGAAAAAACTGTTGAATATTTTTTAACTTCTAATGCTGATTACGAATTTAGAACTACCCTTATAAAGCAGTTTCACTCTATGGATAATATTCATGGCATTGCAGAGTGGATAAAGGGCGCAAAAAAATATTTTCTTCAAAAATTTAAGGCTGGGGATAACTGCTTAAATGCAGATGGCCTTGAGCCCGTTGATAACCATACCACCAAAGAATACCTTGAACTGTTAAAAAAATATATACCTTATGTAAGCACAAGAGGTTATGACTTTTAATTGTGTAATTAAAAAATAAGCCACGGAAACTCCGTGGCTTTTATTATTCTACAACTACTTTGCAATAGTCAATATTATTATATTTCATAACTTTGATGGCATTTTTATCTATAACTTCACCACTAAACATAATTGGAACTGCCGGTGGGCAACTTATATTTGTTAGTGATAAAATTCTGCCTTCAGCATCTTCTACTTTTATCCTTTCACTCTTTTTAAAAAGTGCCTCTCTAATACTCATTTTTCTTACAGACTCTAACTTTTTAAAAGTTGGTCTAACAATTTCTTGTGCACTTTTTATTTTTCTAAATGTTTTTTTAAGACTTTTATAGTCACTCTTTTTATTAAATGGCGAAAACATTAAAACTACAAACGCATTATCAAAATATTCAACTATAATATTTTCTTTTTTTAAGATATTTGCAATTTGACTGCCTAAATATCCAAAATGATTGCAGTCTATAGAAATTTTTAGTGGCTCGTCACCCACAAGTTTATGCCCTAGATTAAGCAAAAATTCTTTTAAGTCATCAACCTTTTTCTTGCAATCTTGAAAAGCAAAACTTTTTTCTAGTAAATATTTATTTGCCCCGTCAAGTGAACATAAAGTTAAATAAGAAGGGCTGGTAGATGCAAACATTTTCATTTTGCCCTTTACCTGTTCTTTTGTAAAAAAGTTAAAATCTTTTGATATGTGTAAATATGCTCCACCGGTTAAAACAGGCAACGTTTTATGTGCCGAATCAGCGCACATATCTGCACCTAAATTTATAGGGTGAATATTTTCTTCTAGAAAGTTTAGATAACTGCCGTGTGCGTTATCAACCACAAGCAAAACGCCGTGCTTTTTACAAACTTTTGCTATTTCTTTTATAGGCAAAATATTGCCTAAATAGTCTGGCGAAGTCACATATAATGCCGTTGGCAAATATTCCATTTGGCTTAAATGCTTTTCTAACTTTATTTTAGTGAGCGAACTTGACAAAAAGCAATCGCCTGTGTCATAAATCCACTCCACGTCAATATCTAATAAACCAACTCCGTTTAAAAAACTGCTATGTGCATTTCTTGTGCTAAGAATTAGTGGCTTTTTATCATTTAATATTGCATAATCTCTTATCAAAGAGAGCATTGTCATGATAGAAAGTGACGAGCCTTGTGTTGAATATACCGAAAAATTACTATTAAATATTAATGAAAGATTTTTTTCGCTTTCATCAATTATGGTGCTTGCATCAAATAGGCTATCTGCACCATCTATTTCGGTTATATCAAATCCTGCTCCTTTAATCTTTCCCTTATGCCCCGGCATATGCAGTCTAACAGCATTTGACTTGTTATATTTTTTAATAAAATCTATAATTGGAGTGTTCATTTATTCTTCTAATCCATCTATTACAGCAAGTGCAATAGCACATTCCATACGCTTTTTAAATAATTCGCAACCTGCCTTATAAACGCCACGAACACTGCCTGTTGCGTGATATGCATTTGCAGAACAACCACCCGAGCAGTATAGTTTTGCCCAACAATCTTTGCAGTCTTCTCTTGCATATACGTTGCAATTCATAAACTCTGAAGTTATTTGCTTATTTGTCACACCGTCATAAATATTTCCAAGTTTGAACTTTTCTTCGCCAACGAATTGGTGGCAAGGATAAAGGTCTCCCGTTGGGGTGACTGCCATGTATTCAGTTCCAGAGCCACAGCCTGAAATACGCTTATAAATACATGGTCCACCCTTTAAGTCTATCATGTAATGATAGAAAGTGAAAGGTTTTCCCTCTTTTTTCTTTTCAAGCATAAGTTTAGCAAGTTTTTCATACTCTGATAAAACGATTTTTATATCATCTTCCGTTAATTCGTTTTTATCACCCTTTGCGCAAACAACAGGCTCCATGCTAAGTTCTGTAAAGCCGTGCTTTAGCATTTCTATAATGTCTTGGGTAAAATCAGGGTTAAAGTGAGTAAATGTTCCACGCATATAATAGTTTTTATTGTCACGTGCCTTTACTAATTTTTGGAATTTTGGAAGTATCTTTTCCCAACTGCCAACTCCATTATAGTCAACCCTATATCTGTCGTGCACTTCTTTTCTTCCGTCTAAAGATAGAACAACGTTTGACATTTCTTTATTTGCAAACTCAATAACGTCATCATCAATAAGCACGCCGTTTGTTGTTAAGGTAAACCTAAAATTTTTGTTTTTTTCTTTTTCTATACTACGAGCATACTTTACAAGGTCTTTTACCACCTCAAAATTCATAAGTGGCTCGCCACCGAAAAAGTCAACTTCAAGATTAGTTCTAGTTCCAGAATTTTCAACTAAAAAATCTAAAGCGCGCTTTCCTACTTCATACGACATTAAAGCCCTTTCACCGTGATATTTGCCTTGACTTGCAAAACAATATTCACAGTTAAGATTGCAAGTATGCGCAACGTGAAGACATAGTGCTTTTACCACACCAGAAGTTTTGGCTTTTAAGTCTTTTGCCTTGCTTTCAAACGTGTCGTTTGAAAACAAAACGCCTTGATTTTTTAAGTCTTCAATCTGATTATAACACTCTATAACTTCTTCTCTTTCTATGCCTTCATTTTTATATTGCTCATAGATTTTGTCTACAACTATTTCTTTATCAAACTTGTTAAAAATTTTGATAGTGTCATACGCCATTTTATCAACCGAATAAACACCACCTGAGCAAGTATCTAAAACTATATTTTGACCGAGTAATTGATATTGATGTACCATTGATTTTTTCCTTTTGCTTAAGGATTTGTCGCAAAAGTGGTTAATTTATACAAAACTTGTTTTGTAGATTTAACGAGAAAAATACAAAAAAGACAAGTTTTATTGTGAAGGCGAATACTTGGAAAGTATTTAACTGAACAAAAAACGAAGTATTTTGCAGTATTATTCCGTTAAAAAATTAACCAATTGCTGGGACAAAGCCTCTATTAAAAACAAATGCAATACGACGTTTTGCCATACTGCATTTCTAACTAACATATTTTTATGTTTTGTTTATCCCTTAAAAAGGGTTAGTAAATTTTGCAAGGTTTATAAAAAAACTTACTTGCTTTCTTTACTGTTTTCGCATTTTTGATTTGCAATACCACAACTTGTTTTGCAAGCAGACTGGCAAGATGTTTGGCATTCCCCACAGCCACCTTTTTTAGCACTTTCACAAAGGTTGCGTGATGCAACAACTTTAATATGTTTCATATTTTTCATCCTCCAACATTGATTTCTTACTTATTATATCATAGGTTTTTATTTAAGTCAACAATTATTTGATATGTAATAAGTTTTGATTTTACTTAAGAATTTAAACTTTCTAAATACATAGATGCGTTTGTCGCTGCGATAGCACCGTCTGCAACGGCTGTTGCAACTTGTCTAACGGCTTTAGTTCTGCAGTCGCCTGCAACGAATAAGCCTTCAGTTTTTGTTCTGCAACTTTCATCAGCAACAATGTATCCGTTTTGGTCAAGGTCAACCACGTTTGTAAACGCCTTGTTATCTGGAATTTGACCAATAGCCACGAATACTGCTGGTATTTCGTGCGTTAATATATTTCCGTCTTTATCCTTATATTCAATTGCTTTAAGTTCATCTTCGCCGATAAAGTCTATTACGCTTGTGTTTGGTCTAACTTCTATGTTTTCTTTTGCACGAAGCGCTTTAATAAGCATTGCATCACCAAAGAATTTATCAAATAAAGTGTAAACGTACACCTTTTTACAATAACTTGAAAGCAAGAGTGAATATTGAAGCGCTGTGTTAGCATCGCCGATAACAGCAACTTCTCTGCCCTTATAAAAAGCACCGTCACAAATAGCGCAGTAATAAACGCCTTTGCCAACTAAATCGTCTCTATCAGACTTAGTGCGAAGATGTTTGTGTTTTACACCTGATGCTATAATAACGCTCTTTGCCTCGTATTCGTTAAACTCTGTTTTTATGTGGAAAACTTTATCTTCTGTTTTAACTATATCAACGGCTTTTTCTATTTCAACGTCTGCGCCGTGAAAAGTAATTTGTTCAAACAAATTGTCAGCAAACTTTTCACCACTAATTTCTTTTATAGAAGGATAATTTTCAAGCCTTGGTGAGTTTGCAATTTGCCCACCCAAACTTTCACTTTCTAAAACTAAAACTTTTTTACCATTTCTTAAAGCGTATAGCGCAGAGGTCATACCTGCTGCGCCTGCGCCTATTACAACTAAATCATACATAATTAAATATTGCTCTCTATAAATTTTCTAATTTCGCTTGCGTTGTCATATGTTTCATAGCCGTTGCCGTTTGGAACTAACAATGTTGGGGCTTTTTTGATGCCGAACTTTAACGTTGTGTCCTTATCTTCTTCAGCATTGATAACTGTGTATTTAACGCCTGCTTTGTCAAGCATCATCTTGCTTGTTTTGCAGTTTGGGCAACCGTTTCTTGTAAAGAGAATTGGTCCGTTTATTTCAACTTCTGCAACTACTTCTTTATTTTCGCAAGAGCATTGTTCTTTTGCAACAAAATTAGAGTTTTCAATATCATAAACCTTTCTATCTTCAAACTCTTTTCTCTTACCATCGTTCCAGTTTTGAACAGGACGATAATAACCTGTAATTCTAGAATAAACTTCAGTCTTTTTACCACAAGTTGGGCATTCATAAACTTCGCCTGCAATGTAGCCGTGGTCAGCACATACTGAATACGTTGGGCTCATTGTGTAGTAAGGAAGTTTGTAGTTTTGAGCAATCTTTCTAACAAGGTTTGCAGCACTCTTCCAGTCAGGAAGTTTTTGGCCTAAGAAGGCGTGGAATACTGTACCTGATGTGTAAAGTGTTTGCAATTCGTCTTGAATATCAAGCGCTGTAAAGATATCAGCAGTATAACCAACAGGAAGGTGCGAACTGTTTGTATAGTAAGGTGCATTGTCGTTGTCTGATGCTGTGATAATGTCTGGATATCTCTTTCTATCGTGTTTAGCAAGTCTAAATGACGTAGATTCTGCTGGTGTTGCTTCTAAGTTGTAAAGGTCACCATACATTTCTTGATAGTCAGAAAGTTTATTTCTCATAAAGTTCAAAACGTCTTTTGTGAAGTTTTGTGCTTTAGCGTTTGTTAAGTTTTCGCCAATCCACTTAGCATTTAAGCAGGCTTCGTTCATACCAACAAGACCGATTGTTGAGAAGTGGTTGCTAAATGTGCCTAAGTATCTCTTTGTATATGGATATAAGCCGGCTTCTAAGAGTTTTGTGACTGTGTCTCTCTTAACCTTTAATGACCTTGCAGAAATATCCATCATTTTCTTTAATCTATCATAGAATTCTTCTTCAGTCTTAGAAAGGTATGCAATTCTTGGCATGTTGATTGTGACAACACCGATAGAACCTGTGCTTTCACCACTACCAAAGAAACCACCTGACTTTTTACGGAGTTCTCTAAGGTCAAGTCTTAATCTACAGCACATTGAACGAACGTCACTTGGTTCCATATCACTGTTGATATAGTTAGAGAAATAAGGTGTGCCGTATTTTGCTGTCATTTCAAACAAGAGTTTGTTGTTTTCTGTTTCAGACCAGTCAAAGTCACGTGTGATTGAATATGTTGGGATAGGATATTGGAAGCCTCTGCCATTAGCATCACCTTCAATCATAATTTCGATAAACGCCTTGTTTACCATACCCATTTCTTCTACGCAATCTTTATATTTGAAGTCCATTTCCTTGCCACCAACAATTGCGTTCATTTCAGCAAGGTCGTTTGGAACTACCCAGTCAAGAGTAATGTTTGTAAATGGAGATTGTGTACCCCATCTGCTTGGTGTGTTTACACCATATATGAAAGATTGAATACATTGTTTAACTTCTTTATATGTTAAGCCGTCTACTTTAACAAATGGTGCAAGATATGTGTCAAAAGAAGAAAATGCTTGTGCACCTGCCCATTCGTTTTGCATGATACCTAAAAAGTTTACCATTTGGTTGCAAAGTGTTGACAAGTGGCTTGCTGGTGAAGAAGTGATTTTGCCTGGAACACCACCCAAACCTTCTTTAATAAGTTGACGAAGTGACCAACCAGCGCAGTAGCCTGTAAGCATAGAAAGGTCGTGAATATGGATGTCAGCATTTCTATGTGCATCACCAATTTCGTCATCATAAACTTCTGAAAGCCAATAGTTTGCTGTGACTGCACCACTGTTAGAAAGAATTAAACCACCAACAGAGTATGTGACTGTTGAGTTTTCTTTAACACGCCAGTCTGCAACCTTTAAATAGTCGTCTACAACCTTTTTGTAGTCAACAATTGTTTCGCCTATATTACGAACTTTTTCTCTTTGTTTACGATAAAGAATATAACTCTTTGCAATATCTACATAACCTGACTGAATTAAAACAACTTCGGCACTGTCTTGAATATCTTCTACGTTGATAACGCCATCTTTAATTTTCTTTGAAAAATCAGCAGTCACCTTAAGTGCAAGTGTGTTTAAAATGTCAGCAGTATAATCTATCTGCTTTGCATTAAACGCTTTTGATAATGCCGTTGTAATTTTTGACATATCAAATTCTACAATTTTACCGTCTCTTTTCTTTACCTGAAACATATCTATTTTCTCCTTTAATCTTTGTCTTTTTGTGAGCTTTTTAACTATACCACATTTGTTTCTAACCTGTCAAACAAATATGCCCATATTTTGTAAAATTTTTTTGTAAAAACACTATATATTGTGTTTGCAATAAAAAAGCCACTCGCTACTAACGAGTGACTTTTTAAGTTAAATACTAGTTTTTTTACACATTTAAAACTCTTAAAATTCTTTGGTTTGTAAATACACAAATAATATCTAAAATCCAAATGATGTTCCAACCTAAAACTAAACGCAAGATTGCTGCAACAATTTTACCTTCTTGAAAACGTGTTAATATGCCTAATACACAAGATGTGATAGGTATAATTGCTAAAATCAAACTAACAATCCAACTTAAACCAAAATAGTCTTTACTTTTTGCCATAATTTAAGGCCTCCTAAATTTTATTCCTATACATATTATAGTATATATTATATTGTATGTCAATGTGAAACAAAAAAATAATTTTAAATAAAGTTTTGCAAATACACTTGATTTTATGATTGATATATATTAGAATAAATTTTGGACTTTTTGGAGAGGTGTCAGAGTGGTCTAATGTGCACGCTTGGAAAGCGTGTATGCCGAAAGGCATCGGAGGTTCAAATCCTCTCCTCTCCGCCAACAAAATGAAAACCCTGCACTTTTTTGTGTGGGGTTTTTGTTTTGTTTGTGAAAACATGGAGAGTATTTGAATTAGGAGAAAATTTGCTTGCAAATTTCCCGAAGGGTAAACAGTAGCCACCTACTGTTTATCGGGAGGCTCGAGAGAAGCGAATCTTCTCTTCTCCGCCATATAAAAGCACTATCCTTGTGGTAGTGCTTTTTATGTTTATGAGATTTAGATTCTAACTTACGGTTAAATCCACTAGCGTGGGACGGCAACCCTTTTGTCGCTTTGCGACATTTACCCTAACAGGGGAATCCCCTCTCCTCTCCGCCAAGAGAGATTGTATTCTAAACGGATACAATCTTTTTTTATTTTTGTTATAAAAGTGTTGCTGGGATAGTTGTGGATAGGTAAATTAAGTACTCCTTTTTAAAAACAAATGCCTATTATGGTAAAAAATATTTTAATTTTATTTAAGCGCCTTTAATTATGTATTGATGTTGCAAATTTTATTTTAATATCTTTGATAGTATTAATTTCATCTAAATTAAAAACAGAAACGAGTTCATTCGTTCTGGGCATGTATTTATAAAGAGAAAACATATCAATGACAAACATAAAATCCCTTTCAAAATTATTGATTCGACTGTTTGATTTATTTGTTAAATATATGTATTCAGCATTGATATATTTATTTAATTGTTTTTTAATATCTTTTTCAAGTAAAATATTTAATTTAACTTCTAGTAAAAAATTTTTTCCGTTATATTCAAAAACATTGTCAACACGTGCAAGAGGATTTTTTTGTGTATAACATTGACATTCTCTATAATATTGTTTTTCTGTAATTGCTTGTAAAAAATAATCAACATAATACGAACGAAAGTTTATTTCCAATAAAAATCGAGTACGATATTGTTTGGTGATTTCCAAAAAGTTTTCTGCATTGATTTTTGATAAATTATAATCTCCGATTTTACTTTTTAGATAATATTCAGGCAAATTTGTATTGTTTGCGAGAATTATATCTTTCAGTTTTTGATATTCATTTGATGGCAATGGCGTAATTGCGCTTTGCCTTGATATCATAATAAATGAATTAAATTCGGCTATATCAATAGGCTTCTCCAATAAAACTAAATCGTTAACCTTTGCATAAATTCTTCCAGACCAATGCAAAAAAGCTTCTTGCTCATCTTCAAATTCGGGACGACTTGCAATTCGCCCAACAGCGAAAATTTTACCACCGTATAACGAATATAACTCTCTAGCTTTTTTCAACCATTCGGTTAGAATTTTTTTATTGTGTTTCGATTCGTCTAAATTTTGTGCTGCAGTTTCTAATTTTCTTATCCATTGAATAGCTGTTTTAGCGTGAAAAAATAAAACAATATCTCCAATTACGCTGTTTCGTGGAACAGTCCAAATTGTATATCCTTGTTCGCATTCAATTATGACATCTTCGACATTATAACAACCGTGTTCATAGATAAACCATTCTAATTCTTCAATTGTTTTGGGAAAACTTATATTGTTTATATGTGAGTTAATATATTCAACATTTTTATCTGTAATCAATTTCATACTTGCACCTCAAATATGATTATAAAATTTATTAGATACAAAAATCAAGCAAATTAACATTATTGCGCTAAAGCTAAGAGCAAAAATATCCTAACTTTTGGAAATGTTTGCTTTTTATTAAAAAATATTTCAAACATGACACCTGTTGTCATATTTCTATGTTATAATAGGATTGTAAATAAGGAGGTTTTTATGGAAATAAAAAAATTACGATATGAAAATCACGTTTGGCAATGTATGAATCAAGGTGCAACAATTTGCATTTGTAAAAATGAAGATTGTAGTTATTCCGTATCTTATGAAAAAAATGGCAAAAAATTAGAATGCCAACTAATTGGGGATAAGATTCAAAAGTTAGAAAAAAAATTAAATAATCTCAATATTCATACTTGGGAAAAAGAATATCATGAGCCTGTTTTGGATGGCGAAACTTGGAAAATAGACGTTGTGTTCGTTAATAATAAAGAAAAAAACATTCAAGGATTTAATGGATACCCAAAAAATTGGAAACAATTCCTTTATCTATATTATTGGGTTGCTCAATGTTGTGAAGAAACAGAAATCGAAGACGCATCAGAATCTCTAAATACTGCTAATGATACTGAATATGATTGGTGGGAACTTGATAGAAAATTTGAATTATTAGACCAAGAAACTATTTCAAAAATGACAGGTACAGGTAGTGGCTTGAAGAAAATTTAGAACGCAAACACCACTTGCCCGCCAAAACAGGAATAGCACCCAATCGGGTGCTATTTTTTATTTGGTTTAGATAAGTTGTTTGAAGAGCGTTTAGTTGTTATTTTTGCACACAAATTTCTTGAATTCTTATTCTTTTTTTGATATAATTATTCTACCGATAAATTAAAATTTTTGGGTAAAAAATGAATATTTCAATTAAAAAATGTTGCATAGATGATTTAAGTGATTTAATGCAGTTATCAAAAGAAACCTTTTATCAAACATTTTCAAAATCAAATACTGCACAGGATATGGCAACGTATCTTGAATCTGCATATAACGAGAATAAGCTAAAAAAAGAACTTTGTAATCCTAGTTCCTTATTTTTCTTTATTTATTTTGACGAAATGTTGGCTGGTTATCTAAAGATAAACGAGCCCCATGCACAAACCGACCTTAACGACGTTGAATCATTAGAAATAGAACGACTTTACGTATTAAAAGATTTTCAAGGCTTTGGTCTTGGCAAAAGATTAATGGAATATGCCATAAATCTTGCTATTGAAAAGGGCAAGAAATACCTTTGGCTTGGAGTTTGGGAAAACAACCAAAAGGCGCTGCGTTTTTATAAAGATTATAAATTTTATAAAATTGGCGCACATCCTTTTATTATAGGCACGGATCACCAAACCGACTATGTTATGCGAAAAGACTTGTGAAATGAAATTTGTTTAACTATTTTATTTAAATATAAATATTTTTTTGTATTATCCCCTTTGTTTTGCAAGCCAAGGGGATTACTTTTTATTTAAATACAAAAACTTATAACAAACAACAAAGCGTGCGGGGATTTTTATTTTTTTGTTATTTTTTGTTTTAGTTTTATTGCCTTTTGTTTTTGTTTATTATATAATGTTTTAGCACATAGGAGATTTTTTTATGAAATTATTTGAACCTAAGGTTTTATCGGCTTTTAAGGGCTATAAATCAAAAGATTATCTTTCGGATATTATTGCTGGTATAATAGTTGCAATTATTGCTCTTCCACTATCTATTGCGCTTGCAATAGCCTCTGGTGCAACGCCAGAAAGGGGGCTTTTTACTGCTATTATTGCTGGTTTTTTTGCTGCACTTTTGGGTGGTAGCAAAGTTAATATCACAGGCCCAACTGCAGCGTTTGCCACAATTGTTGCTGGAATTATAATAAGCGAAGGTTTAGACGGACTTTTCCTTGCCACAATTATGGCAGGTATTTTGCTTATTCTTATGGGGCTACTAAGAGTTGGCTCTTTAATAAAGTTTATTCCACACTCTATAACTGTTGGTTTCACTTCTGGAATTGCAGTCACGCTTGCTATAGGTCAACTTAAAGACTTTTTTGGGCTTACCTATCCTGCTGGCACTGTTGCCATTGAAACGACCGAAAAACTTTCTTTAATTATAGAGCATTTTTCTACATTTAATTTTTGGGCGTTTGGCGTTGGACTTCTTGGACTTGCAATTCTTATTGTTTGGCCAAAGTTCTTTAAGAAAATCCCTGCATCGTTAATTGCAGTAATCGTTGGTGCTCTTGTTTGCCTTTTCTCTTTTGTTAACGCTAACACAATAGGCTCTCTTTATACAATATCTTCAGCACTACCAAAATTTAGTGTTCCTACAATTACTGGAGAAAGGATACTTGCACTTTTGCCTAGTGCATTTACAATAGCACTACTTGCTGGAATTGAATCGCTTTTATCTTGCGTTGTTTCAGATAAAATGATTGATGATAAACACAATTCAAACACAGAACTTATCGCACTTGGAACAAGTAATATGCTTGTTGGCTTTTTGGGTGGAATACCTGCAACGGGCGCAATTGCAAGAACGGCTGCAAACGTTAAAAATGGTGGCAAATCACCACTTTCTGGCATGGTGCATGCCTTAGTGCTATTGCTTGTGCTTGTTGTTTTAATGCCACTTGCATCTTATATCCCTATGCCAATTATTGCAGCAATATTAATAATGGTTGCCTATAATATGAGCGAGTGGAGACAATTTGTTGGCATTTGCAAAAGCAAAGAGTGGAACAATATTTTAGTTCTTGTTCTAACATTTGCTCTAACCGTTATATTCGACCTAGTTAAAGCAATAGCCGTAGGACTTGCTGTTCATTATGCAATAGTGCTTGTTAAGTATATAATTGCAAAACGCAAAGAAAAGCAAGAAAATAATTTATAATACAATTTAAATATTAAAAGGCACGGAGATTTCCGTGCCTTTTTTATTATTCTTCGGGGCGTGCTTTTATTCTAAGCAAAAACAAATTCTTAAAAGGGTATTGATATTTTTGTAAACTTATAGTATAATTAATATAGTAAATATCCAAACGGCATTTACTTAATACATATATAAGGGGACTAAAATGAATATAATTACTATTAGCAGAGAGTTTGGTAGTGGCGGTAGAGAACTTGGCAAAAGACTTGCTGAAATACTTAATTACGACTATTACGATAGAGAAATAATTACTGAAATTGCAAAAAGACATAACGTTGATGAAGATTACGTTGAACATACACTTAATAATCATGTTTGGCAAACATATACGCTATCTTTTCACCATTCGTTTATGTCGCCAATATACATAAACGCACCAGATATTAACCTTTTAAGAGAACAAAGACTTGTTATTGAAGAAATTGCTGAGCAAAAGAAAAATTGTATTATAGTGGGCAGAAATGCAGACGTGCTTTTATACGATAAAAACCCACTTAATCTTTTTATATGTGCTGATATGGATGCTAAGATAAAGCGTTGTCAAGAACGCGCAACAGGCGAAGAAAAAAACTTTACGTATAAGCAATTTAAGAAAATGATTAAAAGGATTGATAAAAACCGTGCTCGCACACGTTATCTAATTGCAGATGGCGAATGGGGAAATAGAAATTCTTATCATTTGATAATAAACACAACCGACTGGGATATTGAGCAACTTGCCGAGGCACTTGCTGAATTCGTTAAAAGGTGGTTTAAAGAACAACAATAAAAACAAAAAAATGCAGTTGAATTTCAACTGCATTTAATTTATGCTTAAATTCTTAATTTATAATATTTTTATCAGCCTAATCCATCAAAGTTTGGAACTCTGCCTTCAATATAGGCAGAAATAATTTCTTTTTGAGTTAACGTATAACTATTATAAACTCTTTCATCTTGTTTTGCTTTTTGTGCAACTTGGCGTATAGAACGGCAATTATTTACCATATCCCAAGTTGAATAAATATATTTTTCTTTGTTGCTTTCAGTATATTTTATATACGCTCTAGCAACAATTTCACCATCTAAGAAGTCCTCCATCAAATCATATCCTACCTGCCCGAAAGCGCAGTAATAAGTATAATATCCATCTTGCTGGTAGGTTTTTGGATTATTCCAATGGTCAACGTCTATCGTTTCCATAGCACCGTTTAGAGAAATACCTTTTACAGTAAATTCACTTGCTGAATTAACCTGTTGCTTAGGAGAAAGCACCATTCCTACACTTACTTGGTGGTAATTATGCGAAAGCATTTGATATGCTTCAATGTCCAATTTTGCAGTAAAACGAATTTCTAAAAGGTTTTTCTCTAAACAAATTGATGCGCCATTATCAAGTTTTATAAAGTTTTTATATGCATTAACGTTATCTATGCCAACACTGCCTTGCTGAGCATTAATTTCAATTAATATTTTTACTTTTATCGCCTGACTATCTAAAGCCAGTTTTAAAACCGTTTCTTGCCACTTTCCAACATACTCTTGCTTGCTAATTATTGTTTGACCTTGATACTCGCTAACAAATTCATTTTGGGCATTATAACTTTTAACTGAAAGTTTACAACTATCATTTATGTTTGAAAAAATAAATTTTACACCAAACAAATATTCTGCTGCGTCGTCTATTTGAATAAAGTCTTGACTTTCAACAAAATATGTTCCGTTTTTAAATTGCCAATAATTATTTTTATCATAGGCGTTAGTTGAAATTACGTTTATATTCTCAGCCACAAAATTTCCGTCATTTACAATCCAATCGGTTGCAAAAGGCTTGGCAAATTGTTGGGTTGACGTGCTTTCAAAACTTGAGTTTTTTATATCCACGAAAATATTTGAACTTGCAAAGGCATTTTTTGGCAAAGCAAAAACACTTGATATTGACACAAGTGTTATAACTATTATCAAAAACAATGAAAGAACGCATCTTCTCTTTGTCATTTTAGCCATACTTTCCTTATAAATTAATTACTATGATTATACCATACTTATAAACAAAAATAAATAGTTTTTTTAAAAATTATTAAGTTTATAATAAATGCCCCTACCAAATTGGTAAGGGCAAATTTTATTTTATAGGTTTATTATATAACGCACAAAACAGTTTTATCTTTTAATTAATTTTAGCACTGTTATCTGCAAGTTGACTATCAATATTTCTTTGACTAATTTTACCTTCTGGATTGATTTCGCCTGCATGAGTTAATGCAACTTTTGTTAAAAATGGTCCAACTATTTCATAAATAAGCACTGAGAATAGCGTTAGGTTTTGAACTAACATACCTATCGTGCCACCGAGCTGACCAGCCATAATCGCCATACCTAAAGCTACGCCTGCTTGTGGGAAAAGTGTTATTCCTAAATATTTAACAATATTTTTTTCGCTTTTAGCAAACTGTGCACTTAATGACGCACCAAAATATTTACCTAAGCAACGGAATACTATATATACTATACCGATTAAAACTATCGTGCCGTTAGTCACAACTAACAAGTCAAGTTCTGCACCACTTAAAACAAAGAACAATATAAATATAGGCGCAGTCCATCTATCAAGCCTATCCATAAGTTGCTCTGAAAAATCACAAATATTACAGAAAATTGTGCCAAGCATCATACAAGTTAGAAGTGATGAGAATTTAAAGTGTATAGAGCCTATTTTAAACTCTAACATAGAAATCGAAACTGTTAAAAAGACAAAAGCAACGCTCATTGCAAGTCTTTTAGAGCGAGAGTGAAAGAATCTTTCAAAAAAGGTGAATAAATATCCCATCAATGCACCTAAACCGATAGATAAAACTACTTCTATAATAGGTTCTACTATAATTGCAACAATGCTCACTTGACCAGCGATAAGTGCTTTTGCAACACCAAACGAAACTGAAAATAGCACCAAGCCCACAGCGTCATCAAGGGCAACTACAGGTAAAAGCACGTCTGTGACAGGGCCTTTTGCCTTATATTGACGAACTACCATAAGCGTTGCTGCTGGGGCTGTTGCCGATGCGATTGCACCCATAATAATTGCCGCTTCTAGTGGAAACTTATCAGGAATAATAAAGTGTAAACCGATAAGCACGGCATCTACAACAAGCGTTGTAAAGATTGCTTGAAATATACCGATTATCGTGGCTTGCCTTCCTATAGATTTTAATTGAGAAAGCCTAAACTCATTACCTATTGCAAAGGCGATAAAGCCGAGCGCAACTTTTGGAATAAGTTCCATAGTTTCAATCATTTCAAAATCAAAACCTAAACCACCTACGCCTAGTCTTCCTAAACAGAAAGGTCCGATTAAAATACCAGCAACTAAATATGCTGTGACAGCAGGTAAACCTAATAATTTTGCAACTCTTGATAGCATTAGTCCTGCAAACAAGGCTATTGCTAAACTTAAAAGAATTTCCATAACTAATACCTTCTTTCCATCAAAAAACAAGGGGTTCGCCCTTGCCTTTTGATAAATTTTCATTTTTCTTTATTATATTATTATTTTTTTAAATCAGTTAACATTTCCTTGCCATAAGCAATAATCTTTTCAGCAACGCCGGCTTTGAAGTTAGAAACTCTTGCTTCATAGCCACCTTCATCATAAGAGTCTTGCATAGGGAAATATCCTTCGTGACTATTTACTAAACAACATGGTACAACCATATCATAGCCTTCTGTTTGTTTTAACGCACTGCCTATTCCATTAAATGGTTCGCCCGGAATACCAAGTATTGCAACTTTACCGATTGAAATTGCACTGAGTAAGAATGGGAAACTTTCAGGGCCATGCTCTAATCTTACCATTCTTGCGGCTTCACATACAACAGTTGTAAGCATCATTGCTTTATATGGAATTTCATCATCTTTGCCTGCTAAATGCAATTCGTGATATTTTTTTGCAAGTGGCATATCTTTTGGGTCTGGAACGTTTGCTGGAATATCATATATTCTTTGCAAACATTTAATTTCAGTGTCATTTGTGTAGTTTACTTTGTCATAAACTTGCATAACTGCACCAGCAATAACCCTTCCCATATGTCTTGCGTGACCATATCCACGAGAGCAACCGTCAAAGTCGTTAAACATATCGTTAAAGTCACCACTGTTGGGACGAACGTTAACGTGGTTTACGTCACCTTCTGAGCCGTTAAAGAATATACACTTTGTGTTATCAATTGCTTTTTCAACAAAACGCCTTGTAAAGCCCGGCCAATCTGCAGAAATTTTGCATCCACCAACAGTATCTGGGTGGCAACCAAAGTTTGCTAATACGATTGTTTCAGCATTTTCTCTATCAAAACGGATAACGCTAACGCTATCATCTGTTTCTCCAATAGGATGAAGTATATCTGGATTGAGAACACCTGGGTTTGTTTTAACACTGCCATCTTTCATGCGATATCTTCTAATAAAGGCAATGTTTGGTGCTTTTGCTATTCCATAACCCATTTTTGCTGGTTTTAAATCTGCAATAGCAAAATTACTAGCGTCAACGCATCTTTTGATAACAAAATCTTTATAATCTTCAACCATTTTCAATTCTTCTTCACCACTAACAGGTCTTAATGCTGGACCTGTGTGAGTGTGTGTGCTGTGAATAAATAGTTCTTCTCTCTTTAAGCCAACCTGTTCGCAAATAGTTTGCTTGAATTCTTCATAATAAACTTTAGCTATGCCTATATTGTCCACAGAAAGCATAACCACCTTTTTGTTTCCATCATCAAGGGCAATAGCATTTATTTCTAATTCATCTAAAACGCCGTCAGCATATCTTTTTACTGCATATCCTGCAACAAATATGCCCATCGGTGGAGTGATATTAACTCTGCCAAAGCCTACCTTTAAAGTTGTCTTTTCCATTTGTTTTCTCCCTACATCTTAATTTCTGTTAGCATTTCTTTGCCATAAGCAATAATCTTTTCAGCAACGCCTGCTTTAAAGTTTGAACTTCTTGCTTCATAGCCACCTTCATCGTAAGCATCTTGCATTGGGAAATACCCACGATAGCCGTTTACGATACAGCAAGGAATTATTAAATCATATCCTTTAGTTTGTTTTACGCCTTTACCTACTCCGTTAAATGGTTCACCTGGAATACCAAATAGCCCAACCTTGCCGATAGCAAATGCAGTAAATGGAAGTTCAAAGTTTTCTGGGCCGTTTTCAAGCCTTACCATTCTTGCAGCTTCGGCAAGAACTGTTGTAAGCATCATTGCTTTATATGGAATTTCATCATCTCTACCTGCTTTATGTAAGTCGTTATACTTATGCGCAAGTGGAATGTCTTTTGGGTCTGCAAGGTTTGCTGGAATATCATATATCCTTTTTAAGCATCTTACCTCTGTATCTTCGGTATAGTTTACTTTATCGTAAATTTGCATAACTGCGCCAGCAACCACTCTTGCCACGTGTCTTGCGTGGCCATATCCACGAGAACAGCCGTCAAAGTCGTTAAACATATCGTTAAAGTCGCCTTTAGTTGGATGAACATTAACATGGTTTACATCGCCTTGTGCGCCGTTAAATAAAATACATTTTGTGTTATCAATAGCCTTTTCAACAAAATGCCTTGTAAGTGTTGGCCAGTCGCCTGAAATAAAATTTCCACCAACTGTGTCTGGGTGATTTGCAAAGTTAACTAAAACAACCGTTTCAGCATTTTCTCTATCAAAACGAACAACGTTAACGCTATCATCAACTTCGCCGATTGAGTGCAAAATATCTGGGTTATTAACACCTGGGTTTGTTTTAACACTGCCATCTTTCATGCGATATCTTCTAATAAACGCAACGTTTGGTGCTTTTGAAACGCCATAACCCATTTTTGCTGGTTTTAGGTCGCTTAAAGCAAAACCTGCCACATCAACGCATCTTTGCATTAAAAACGCCCTATAATCATCAATAAGTTTTTGTGCTTGTTCGCCACCGTTTACCACACCTGTTGATGGACCTGTGTGAGTGTGCGTGCAATGCAAAAATATGCTTTCTTCTAATAAACCTGTTTTTTCACTTATTGCTTTAATAAAGTCTGGGTAATAAACACCTGCAATGCCAATTATATCAACTGCAATAAGAACTGCCGTTTTCTTGCCGTCAGACATGGCAACAGCGTTTACTTCAAGTTCATCTAAAACGCCTTCTGCCTTACGAATTTTAAAATATCCGTTTATATCAACGCCCATTGGTGGGGTTATATTCGCCCTACCAAAACCTACTTTTAAATTTGACATTTTTCTTCTCTCCATGACATAATAATATAACTATTTATGATTTTAGCACAATTATTTTTATATAGCAATTATTTAATTAATATTAAATAAAAAATTTAACAAATTTTTAGGTTAATTTAAAGGCAATTTTACAGTAAACGTAGTCTTGTAATTTTGGCTTTCAACAAACACGCTTCCACTATGAAGTTCTACAATTTTTTTAACAATTGCAAGCCCTACGCCGTGCCCACTTCCACCTCTATCTATTCTATAAAACTTTTCAAAAACCTTTTGATAATCACTTTCATCAATTGTTTTTCCACCGTTTGTTATAGTGAACACTATTTGCTCTTCTTCTTTATATAAATTTATCTCTATTTCACCACCATCATTTGAAAACTTAATTGCGTTATCAACAAGATTTATCCAAACTTGCTTTAGCATTTCTTCATTTGCTTTTATCTCATATTCATCAATAGAAATCAATAGTTCAATATTTTTTTGTTGCCAATTTTTTTCTAAAAGTAATATGCTATTTCTTATTTGTTCGGATAAATTAAACTTTGTTTTATCACTTAAAATTCTTTGGTCTTCTATCTTTGATAGATTTAATGAATTTGTAGATAGTGCAGCAAGTCTATTTGCCTCTTCTATTATAACGCCTAAATATTCATCACGTTGCTCTTCGGTAATGTCTTTTTGCTTTAAGAGTTCTGCAAAGCCTTTTATAGATACTATTGGCGTTTTAAACTCATGCGCATATTCGTTTACAAAATTTGCCCTAAGCATTTGTATGCCCTTTAACTCTTGTGCAAGTTTGTTAAAGCCATCTGCAAGTTGTTTTGATTCTTCGTTTTTGCCAAGGTCTATTCTAACGTCAAAATTACCTTTTGCTAGTGCGCTCATACCCTCTGCAACCGTATTTACTGCCCCTAGCACAAATTTGCTTAATATTATAGTTAAAATAGAGCCAACAATAAAACTTGCCACCAAGAATATAAGCATTAATAGCCAAGTAGAAAGTGATAACATTTGAACATGCAAAACATCTAACTTAACCAAAATAAAAAGGGTTGAAATCATAAGTAGATATGTGGCTATCAGTATAAAAAACACCGACCACATGAACATTGAGCGAATTTTTCTTTTCCTTTTTTTATCAGTTATATCTTTTGAACTGTCTTTTAAATAGTTTAGTTTCATTTTTGTCTAACCGCCTTGTATCCTAAGCCTCTTATAGACTGAATTTCAAATTCCTTCCAGCCTTCAAAACGCTTTCTTAATCTTGCGATATGCACGGTGACAGTTTCCCAACCCGTATCGCAATCCATACCCCAAATTTCATCCATAAGTTGAATTCTTGTAAAAATTTTATCTGGATAAGAAAGTAATTTAAAAAGCAATAAAAATTCTTTTTGTGGAAGTTCTTGTGTTTCACCATTTTTTGTCACGGTCATACTCTCGCTATCAATTATAACGTCGCCTATAACAATTTTTCTTTCATCATTTATTTTGGCACGGCGAAGTAGTGCTTTTACGTGCAAAAGAAATTCTTCAATGTCTATAGGCTTTGTCATATAGTCGTCAATTCCAACCATAAAACCTTTTTTTCTATCTTCAACAAGGTCTTTTGCCGAAACCATTAATACAGACAAATCATCATTGCCGTCTCTAAGCGTTTTGGTAAACTCATACCCATCAAGATTTGGCATCATTACGTCAACTACCACTAGGTCAATTTTAACTTGGTCTATTAACTTTAACGCCTCTAATCCATCGCTTGCAAGCAGCACGTTAAAACCCTGCCTTTCAAGCACAACTTGCATAAGTTTTCTAATATTCTTATCGTCATCTACAATTAAAATATTAACCATTTTTCGCCTACCTTTATATCTTTAGATATATTCTATCACTATACTATTTTTAAGTCAAGGTTTTATAAAAAAAGTGGCAACCAAAATGTTGCCACCTTTTATCAGGTTTTTTTATTATTCTTCATCATCTTGACGAGAAATTGATAGTATGTTGTCGTTTGATTTTATCATGTTATAAATATCACTAGCACTTATTTGTTTATCTGTGCTTACAACTGCATTAAATATGGCGTTATCACCCTCTTTTTTAACGCTAATTTTACTAAAACGCTCTACCCCAAACATCTGTCTTACTTTATCACTAGCCACGCCGTCGTTATCAACGTACACAACGTTTATCTTTATAAACTTGCTAGATTTAAAAACTTTAAAATTTGTGTGCATTACGTATTGAATAAAAATAATTAAGGCTGTTGCAATTAGTGAAACTATATACCAGCCAGCACCTACAGCCATGCCTATTGCAGCCGTAGTCCAAACCCCTGCTGCTGTTGTTAAGCCGTGAATTGCATTTTTACGATAAAATATCATGCCTGCACCGATAAAGCCTATGCCTGGAACAATTTGTGCAGCAATTCTTGCTGGGTCAGAACCTGCAAAAGCACCTATTGATAAAAGTGTAAATAAAGAGGCACCTAAGCACATTATGGTGTGAGTTCTTGGCCCTGCTTCTTTAAGGCGCATCTTTCTTTCTAAGCCTATAGAAAAGCCTAAAACTATAGCAAGAATAAGCCTTATAAGATATTCAATAACGGCTAAATCACCACTAAAAACTTCACTAAATAATTTTGCTATTATATCCATAAGTTCCCCTTTGAAACAAAAATAATTTTTTGTTTATTATATATTTATATAATAAGTTTGTCAATAGTTTTTAAGTTTTTTATTTAAACTAAAAAAAGAGCAAATTTTTGCTCTTTTTTAATACATGTTTATATCAACATATGCACTATGCTGATTCTTTTTGGTCGTTTTCTGTTTGTTGCTTACTATATTCGCTTAAATCCATAGCGCCAAGTTCATTACATCTGTTAAGTAAATATTCAATTGCCTTTTCTTTTGTTTCATACTTACTAAGTAATTCTGAATACTTTATAGGCTTGTCAAAAACAAACACCTTTTGTTCTTTTCTAAAATATGAAACTACAATAGGAATATCAACTTTCTTTTTATAACAAGACTCGGCAAAAACCATAAATCCTGCATAAAAACCTTCAAGCGTTGCTAAATATCCCTTAGATGAATCTTCTGGATAAACAACAATGTTTTCTTTATTTTGAATAGCAGAAAAACTTTCTTTAATCGTTCCAAAAAATCTAACGTCTTTATATGTAGAAATTAAATTTAAGCCTTTATAAAATAGGTTTGTAAGTGGACTAGCAATCAAACAAAAAAGCCTTGCTAAATGCAAATTCCAATGCTTTTTCTCATGATAATATACTCTGGTTTGATATTTATACATTTTTATTAAACCAGAATTCATTTCGTGTGCACCCCACATTCTAACTGGCTTATCTAAATACATTTCTAATGACATTGGAGCATCAGTGCCTTCGTGATTGCTTAAAATTAAAGAGCCGTCTTCAAAAGGCCTTCCTTCAAGATATATAAACTCTGGTGCTTTATATCTGCATTGCATTAAGGTTTTAAGCCCTCTAAACCACCACTTTCCTCTTTTAATTAATTTTTTATTTGCCATAACGTATCCTTAACTTATTATTTACTATTTTATAGGATAACTTTATCAAACAAATATTAACTTAATATTAATTTTGTTGAATTACATAGTATAATTATTAGATGGATACTCGTCCGCTTCGCTTCTCTCGAGCCTCCCGATAAACAGTAGGTGTCTACTGTTTACCCTGCGGGTAATTTGCAAATGCAAATTTTCTCCTAATTCAAATCCATCATTTACTTATCAAAAAATCAAAGCCATAGCCTGAAACGGCTATGGCTTTGATTTATTTGGCAGGGGTAGATGGATTCGAACCAACGAAGTGACGGAGTCAGAGTCCGTTGCCTTACCGCTTGGCGATACCCCTATGTTCATTTACCATATTGTATCAAATCATTTATTTTTTATCAAGTGTTTTTTCTTGTTTTTTATTGATTATGTTTTATTTGTATGTTAAAATAATAATATATTTTTTTAAGGAGCAATTATGCTTGATTCTTTTGATTACAAAGAACCACAATGCAAACTTTGTGATGGTAAATCTTTTTACTACCCAGACAAAGACTTTGCAAAAGGTCATATTCCAGTAAGTAGGATTATTCAAAAACTAGATGCTTGCTATAATAAAAATGATTATAACGAAGCAGGCAGACTGCTTTTTTATTGGCAAAAAGAAGCACAAAGCCTATTAGACGTGCAAGGCGAACTTTCTATCGTGAACGAACTTTTAGGACATTTAAGAAAGGTTAACGACAAAGAAAAAGGGCTTGAAGCAGTTAATAGAGCAGATGAACTTATCTCTATTCTTAAGGCTGAAGATAATTTTTCATCAGCAACTATTTATCTTAACATGGCAACAACACTTAAAGCATTTAACATGCCAGAAAAAGCACTATCTATTTACGACAAGGCTTTTGAAATTTACTCAAAAAATGGCGATAAAAGTTTGCCATACTTAGCAGGTTTTTATAACAATAAGGCGCTTACCCTTGTTGACCTTTTAGACTATGAAGGCGCTGAAAAGTGCTATGAAAATGCACTTAACTATTTAAAAAACACCCAAAATGAACTAACTGATGGTGCGATTACGTATGTAAATTTAGCTCACTTATACGACAAAATGCAAGATAAAACTAAGGTGACTGATTGCCTTTTTAGTGCATATGGACTTTTAACTGATGAAAATATCACTCAAAATGGATATTATGCATACGTGCTTGAAAAATGCGCACCATCTTTTAGACAATTTGGATATGAAAAAATTGCAAGCGATTTTGAAAAATTAAGTGGGGAAATTTATGAAAGGACTTGAAGTTGCCTTTAATTATTATAACGAATATGGCAAGCCTATGATTGAAAACGAGTTTAGAAAACACGCCGACAAAATAACTGTTGGGCTTGTTGGAGAAGGTTCTGAGTGCTATGGGTATGATGATTTAACATCACAAGACCACGATTTTGATATGGGTTTTTGCTTGTTTATAACCCAAAAAGACTACGAAGAATTTGGCTTTAAGTTAGAGCGTGCTTACGCAAACTTGCCACGAGAATATAACAGATTTAAGCGAAAGATTTTAAGTCCGGTTGGTGGAGGTAGGCGTGGCGTTATAATAGTAGAAGAATTTTATAAAAAATTTTTAGGCACAAGCACTATCCCAAACGATATAAACTGGTGGTTTTACGTGCCAGAGTATTCACTTTCAACAGCCACAAACGGCAAAATTTTTGATGGAACTGATGGATATTTTATTAAAGTTAGAAATGCCCTTCTTAAAGGCTACCCTAAAGACGTTAAACTAAAAAAACTTGCTAAATCTCTAATTCTTGCTGGGCAGTCTGGTCAATACAACTATTCTAGGTGTATATCTCACGGTGAAAGAGGAAGCGCCAGCCTTGCTATTTGCGAGTTTGTTAAGCATTTTATGTCAGCCATTTATCTATTAAACAACACGTATCAACCATTTTATAAATGGGCGTTTAAGGGGCTTAGAGATTTGCCTATTTTATCAGAGTGCGAAACTTCCCTTGAAGGGCTTTTAGAGTATGGAAACGATAAAAAAGAAAGTAAACTTAAATGCGAGATTATTGAAGATTTATCTTTAATGCTTATAAACCAACTTAAAAAGCAAAATTTAACAGACGCCACTTGCTTAAATTTAGAAACACACGCTTATTCTATCACTGATAAAATTCAAAACGCAGAAATAAGAAATATGCACATTATGGAAGGCTAATTTTTATAACAAAAAATCGGTTTGAAAAAACCGATTTTTTTATTTTATTATTGATTATTCCTTTAATAATTTTTTATCAAGAATAATGCCTTCACTCGCCTTGTATTTAATAAGCCAATCTATATATTCTTGTCTTTCTTCTACAAGTTTTGCTTTGCCCGACATTATATACTTAACAAGTTCAAAATTATCATTAATGCTTTCAGGAATATAAATCCCTGCTGTCACCGGCTGACCTGGGTCGTGAAAGTCTGTGCCACTCATTTCAATTAAACTATTTGCTTTGCAAAACTCTCTTGCAGGCACGTTATTGTTTACGTGATGGAAATGTCCGTTAAAACTTTCTGCACCGTGCATAAACTCTGGGATGCCAGCCTTTACTCCTTGTCTGAAAGGGTGCGACTGGTACATAAACAATCCGTTTGCATTTGCAATCTTGAAAAGTTGTTCTTGATTAAACTCCCAAAGGTTAGCGTTATCAAGCAAAAAGTCTTTGCTAAAGCCATAAAGCATATATTCTGTGCTATCGCTATTAAGCCTTACTTCAGCACCATAAAATACTTTCATGTCATACTTTTTGCCCATTTTAATAGCGCTTTCTAATAAAGATAAAAAGTATTTTGCATAGTCCCTAAAACTATCAAAACCGTGACTTTTGTATTCTGAATACGAATAGTGATTTGTGACCACTATTCCACCATAACCATAATTTTTATAGTGGCGAAAAAGTTCTTCTAGTTCGCATAATGCACACCAACTGCCACCTGTGTGCACGTGTGTTTCAATTTTAATCATATAAATTCTCTTAAGTCCTTAAAATGTTCTAATTCTATGCATTTATTAACTGCTAAGTATAGTGCCGAAGTATCAAACCTTGCATCGTGAAAAGATGACGTATCCCCAAACAAAGCGCTGGATTTTTGGCTAATTTCTAAGTTTGAAATTCCCACAAACTCGCAAAGCTCGCTAAGTTTTGGATATTTATAGCCTGCCCCACTTTTTCTTAAAAGTTTGCAAATCGGGGTAGATTTTTTCATAGAACAAAATTCGTTTTTAACGTAAAAGGTTTGCCCTAATCTTTCATATTCCTTTCGCATAAAAGAAAAATCAAAATTAGTATTATGTGCGCATATTAGGTCTGCTTTTTCAAAGTCAGCACTTATCTCATTAAAAAAGCAAGAAAAATCTCTATCTAAAGATAATTCTTTTAATTTTTGCACCGAAAAACCGTGCACGGCTTGTGCACTTGACTCAACATAATCAACCTTAAAGAAAAAGTTTTTAGCACAAGTTTTTTCTTTAGTTTGCATTATGTATGAAAGTTGACAAATTTGTCCTGGATATAATCCTGTGGTTTCGGTATCAAAAAAAATTATCATAATTACTATAGGCTATTATAAAGGGCAAAACGAAAACCGTCTTGCCCTATTAAATTTTTATTCTTGAATATATTCTTTATATGCATCTTGATATTTAACAACAACTTGTGAATTGTTTACATATTGACCAAAGATTTCTTGTTTTTCATTGTTAAAAGCATCATCAACATAAGTTGATATAAGATTGCTATATAAAACATACATATAATTATCGGTATCTTTATAATCTTTATAGTTTGTTACCATATAATTAAACTCTTGTTTCCAATAGGTTTCACTCTCTTCTTGTGTCTTCCCTTCGTTTTTATTATATTCTTTATTCAAATAACTTTCTAAATTTGGATATGAATATCCATCATATTTTTCAGAGAAGAACATAATGTGATAACCATAGTCTGTTGCAACAAGCATAAACGTATTTTCATCATGTGTAATAAGTTGTCTGCCCACTTCAGCAAATTCTAACTGCCACTCTTCTTGCTTTGTGCCATCAACTTGTGGTTTGATTGCATAACCCTTATAAGTGTTAAGTGCTGTATCGCTATCATCTTGTGAGAAAGCGAACATCAATTCTTTAACTCTCTTATCGTAATCTTCGTTTAATTTTGTTGCAGTATATTCAGCACGGTCTTGAACTTTTAGTTCAGCACTTAATGAGCCATCTTCTTCCACAAATTTAGCCGAGCCATCATATAGATATTCGTTAATAAGTTCAAGTATTTCGGTTAAACTAAATTTCTTAACATCATCAACTCTATATCTTGCTTTATAATCTTCATTATCTTTATCTAAAGGATTTAAATGTGTGACTTTTCCAAAGAAAGGCAAACTGTTTTCATCACTAAAGAAAGTATAATCGCCTTCAAACGCCATATCATATCCGTTTAGAGGATTTGTTATTACTTTACCAAAATCATACTTAGATTCTATCCAACTTTTTCTTTGGTCTTGAGCTTTTATATTATTAAAGATTTCGGCTCTATCTTCTCTATAAATACTATTTTGATATGCTGGCGTGCCGTTATTCTTTTGATATTCTTCTTTTTTATCTTCTAACTTTTTGGTCATCTCTTCGTCGGCTTTTAACAAGATATGATAAACCAAACCGTAGCCTTTTTGCCCACTTAAGATAGGATTTTGTGCGCTTGCGTTTGCAAGTGTGCTTTCAAAAGAACTAGCAGATGCTTCACTTTGAATTTTATACAACCTTTCGTATTCTGCTTGTACATTTTCATACTTAACAATGCTACGTGCATCTTTTTCAATATCATCTTGGAATTTTTCTAAAAGCAAATTTTCTTCATAAACAACTATATATTGCTTAACGTATTCAATTGTTTCAATTTGTCCATATACGTAGTCACCTAAAAGGCCATTTGCTTTTAGCACATTAATTGTCTTAATATAAGCATTATATTTATCTGTATTATTTTCTATTTTCTCAAAGAAATTACTATTATCAATATATTGTTTCTTTTTTTCATTAGATATTTCAGCACCTGCATCTACTTCTGCTTCTAGTTCAGAATCTGTTTTTTTACTTGCTGGAACAACTCTAACTGTGCCACTATAAGTGTCGCCAAGTTTGTCTGCTGGCTTTTCTTTTAGATAATAATCAATAAGTTCATCAAATCTTGAATAAGCCTGATATTTACAATCTACAATTTCATCTGCATCAAGATAATTTTCTAATTCCCACTTATTTGCACCAGAAACGCCTTGTTCATCTGCAAAATGTTGCATTGCATATTGAACTAAAACGCCTTTTTGAATTAGGTCGTCTAACCCTTGTTCAAAAAGTTCATTAGTCAAAGTGCCGTAATTAACGCTTACGTGGTCAATTACATCTTTTTTATAAATAGTTTTCATTGGTGCATCATCAATTTTAACAGTTGCAACAACTTGATTCATATTTCTATCGTCATTAGTCGTAATAAGTTTGCAACCGAAAAGTGATGATAGGCATAACACCCCAACTAACATTATTGACATTATAGTAATGAAAAACTTTCTCATATATAGTCTCCCAAAAGAAGTCTTGTTTAATTGTATCTAAAATATATCTAATAAATTATATACTATATGCAAATTTTTTGCAAGTATTTATATTATTTTTTTAGGTTTATACTAAATTTTTATTGATTTTCAACAGCGCTTATCAAGAAAGCACGCACTAATACTAGCATATCTGAATTTGTGCCACCACTTCTTAAAAATTCAACAGTTGGCTCTACCGACATAGAAATTTTTACAACGTCACTAAACTTATCTATTGCACTTTGCAATTTTTCTGATGAAAAAACAGAAAAATCACTCATAACTATTGCCGTTTGGTCTTTACTAATAACAATCTTTTTAACGCCGAGTTTTGCACCTAGCATTTTTATAACTGCAATGTTAATTAAATTGTCGGTTTCTTCTGGCAAACTTCCATAAGCATCTACAATTGAACTTCTAAATTCACTCTCGCTTTCTAATGAAGAAATCTCAGCAATTTCTTTATAAGCATCCATCTTGGCAACGTTGCTTTCAATGTAAGCGTCTGGAATAAATGCCGAAAGTCTAACGTCAAGTTCAGGCACTATTTCTTCTTTGCCGGCAATCTCTTCTCTTAGTAGTTTTGAATAAAGTTCATAGCCGATTTTATCCATGTGACCGTGTTGCTCTGCCCCTAAAATATTGCCAGCGCCCCTTATTTCTAAATCTCGCATTGCAATCTTTATTCCACTTCCCATTTCGGTAAATTCTACTATTGCATTTAACCTTTCAAAAGCATTTTGCGATAATATTTTTTCCCTTTTAAATGTAAAATATGCGTATGCTAACCTATCACTTCTACCCACTCTACCTTTTAATTGATAAAGTGTTGAAAGCCCTAGTCTATCGGCATCAATTACAATAAGCGTGTTGGCTTTTGGAAGGTCTATGCCATTTTCTATTATAGTTGTGGAAATAAGCACGTCACTTTGGCCATTGTAAAACTTCATTATGCTTTGTTCCATAACCTTTTCTTCCATTTGCCCGTGCACAACAGTTATCTTGGCGTTAGGCAAAAGCGCTTGCACGTTGCTTGCAAAACTGAAAATGCTATCCACCCTATTATAAAGTATAAACGCTTGTCCACCCCTATTTATTTCTCTTGTCAAAGCATCTTTAATAAGAACGTCCGTTTGCTCACATACATATGTTTGAACAGGCAAACGTTTTTTAGGTGGTGTGTTGATGGTGCTTATAGACCTTATGCCAGAAAGTGACATATGCAAAGTTCTTGGAATAGGTGTTGCCGTAAGCGTAATGGCGTCTATATTGTTTTTTAAGAGTTTAATTTTTTCTTTATGCTCAACGCCAAATCTTTGTTCTTCATCAAGCACTAAAAGCCCTAAATCTTTAAACCCAACGTCTTTGCTTAACAGTCTATGTGTGCCTATTACAAAATCTATATCGCCATTTTTTAAATCGCTTATAATTTTATCTTGCTCTTTTGCACTTTTAAATCTATTTAAAACGGCTATTTTTATGCCAAAATCACTAAACCTTTGTATTGCCGTGTTGTAGTGTTGTTCGGTTAAGATTGTTGTTGGTGCAAGCATAGCCACCTGCTTGCCGTCAGCAATTGCCCTAAACACTGCCCTAAACGCAACTTCGGTTTTACCAAACCCAACGTCACCACAAACAAGCCTATCCATAACTTTACTGCTTATCATATCGTTTTTGATATCTTGGTTTGCAATAATTTGGTCTGGCGTATCTTCAAAAGGAAACTTGCTTTCAAAAATACTTTGCAGTTCATCATCATTATTGAAACTATAGCCTTTTGTTTCTTCTCTTTCTTGATAAAGCCTTTTTAAGTCAAAGGACATCTTTTTAATGCTCTCTTTAACTCGCTTTTTTATGTTTTCAAAGTCTTTGCCACCGATTTTAGATAGGCGTGGTTTTTTGTCACTTCCTAAATACCTTGAAAGTATGTCCATTTGCTCAACAGGTATATACAAAATGTCACCACCATGGTATTCTACGGCAACGTAATCTTTTGTACCTTCGGTTGAACTTATTTTCTTGTTTCCAAGCACCCTACCTATACCGTGCGTCTCATGAACGCAATAATCACCAACTTCAGGCGCAGAGAAAAATGCTTGCTTTCTTTTTTTGATTCTTGAACTTGATGCTCTTGCAAAAAGGTTGCCACTACCTATGACAACAGCCTTTTCTTCGTGAAATATAAAGCCTTTTTCAAGTTTTTGTAGCCTTATATCAACACCCCTTAAATGTCCGTCATTTTCAATAGATGAAGCAATGCCTTTTAATGAAAGGTCAAAGTTAAACTTGTCTGCCCTTTTTATATCACCCGTGCAAAGAGTTATTGAATAGCCTGACTTTAACCAGTTATCAATATCCACAAAAACTTCTTTAAAATCTAACTGATAATCGGCAACGCCTGAGTTTTGTGGGTTAATTATTTTAAGTGGATTAAAAAATGGAATTGCTGTTGATAATGTTTGCATTGCCACAAGCCTAAACTTGTTGCACAATTTTTTAAGTCCTTCTGTATCTAACATATTTTTGCTTGCAAAAGAAAAGACTTCGCCAGCATCAACTAAAGACTTATACCTTTCATTAAACTCGGTGTAATTTAAGTTTGCCACTTCGTTTATTAATTTTGCCTCGTCAAAAACAACAACTGTATCATTTTTTAACAAATCAAAAATCGTGGTGCAATCTTTAGATAAAACGCCAAGAACTTCAAGTCTATCATAAGCGTTTGTTTCAAGCAAAAGTTCTATATCATCTAAAAGTTCACGCCTTCTTTGTCTTTGATTTTTATTAGAATTTTCAAGTTCATCTTTAAGTATTTTTTTGAAAGAACTTAAGTCGTCATCAGCAAAAATAAACTCGGTTGTTTGCAAGACTTTTACACTTTCTAAATAACCTAAGTTTTGTCTTGTCTCAACGTCGTATTCTTTAATTGTTTCAACGGTATCCCCAAAAAAGTCTATGCGATAAGGGTTTTGACTGTTTATTGCAAAAACGTCTAAAATATCACCCCTAACAGCAAAAGTTCCAACCGATACAACAGTTTCCACCCTTTGATAGCCTAACTTTGTTAGTTCTTTGATAGCCCTAGCTTGCTCAAATTCACCGTCTTTTTCTAATGACATACTATAAAGTTTTTTAGGCACTGTTTGCATAAGCGACTGTGGAAGCGCAATAACCACGTCAACTTTATCTATGTTGTCTAACGCACTTATTCTTGCATAAGTATTATCCCTTGAAAAAGCCTTGTTCATAAGCAATATTTCATCTTTTGGTGGGATAATTACTGCTGTTTTACCAGCAATTTCTTTTATGGCTTTAAGCGCAGACTGTGCTGACAACATGTCTTTTGCAATATATAAAATTTTGTCATCTAATAGTGAAGTTAAATAATGCTTAAACGATTCAGACACGCCAAAAACCGCCAAAGGTATGCCTTGGCGGACCGACGAGCAAAATTCTTTCAACGAATTTTCTCTGTTTTTAAGTGCTAAAAGTTTATTAAGCATAATTTACCTAAGCCAAAAAAGGCTTACGCCTTTTTGTTATAACTTTGCATTATTTGCTGTAAATCTTTTGAATATGCAAACTCATAAAGCGCATTTGCTGAGTGAGTTAGCGTTTGGTCAAATATAGGTTTATCTTCAGCCGAAATTCCAGAAAGAACGTAGTTTATCAGTGGAATTTGTGTTTGCTGTATAGGTTTAAAACCTATTCTTATGCGTGGAAAATTATTATTCCCCAATTTTTTTATTATATCGCGCATACCATTATGCGTGCCAGCCGAACCATCTTGCCTTATTCTTACACTGCCCACAGTAATGTCATAATCATCATACACCACTATTAAGTCTTTACTGTCTATCTTGTAAAAATTAACAAGTTCGCTAACACTGTCACCACTTAAGTTCATGTATGTTTGTGGTTTTGCAATTATAACCTTTTGCATGCCACATCTCGTTTCGGCAACAAGCGCTTTGCACTGCGTTTTGTTAAACGAAACGCCAAGTTTTTCAGCAAGTTTATCAACACACATAAATCCTAAGTTGTGAAAGGTGTTTTTATATTTGTCATCTGGATTGCCCAATCCGACAATAAGTTTCATATACTTCTCCAATAAAAAAGCCGTTTAATCAAACGGCTTCTTCTTTTAGTAAATAATTATTCGTAAATTGCTGAAAGCGAAGAATCCGAATAGATGGATGTGATTGCCTTAGCAATAAGTTTTGCAACTGACAAAACTTTAACCTTTGGATTGCTCTTAACACTTTCTGGAAGGTCAATAGTATCTAAAACAACAACTTCTTTGATAGGTGATGCTGTCAATCTTTCCATTGCAGGGCCACTTAATACACCGTGTGTACAACAAGCGTAAACTTCTTTTGCACCGTTGTTTACAAGTGCTTGTGCACCTTGACAAATTGTGCCTGCTGTGTCAATCATATCGTCTAACATTACGCAACATTTACCTTTTACATCACCGATAACGTTCATAACTTCAATTGCGTTAGCCTTAGGGCGACGTTTATCAACAATTGCAAGTGCTGCATCAACTCTAGATGCAAAGTTTCTTGCTCTACCAACAGAACCAACGTCTGGTGAAACAACTACCCAATTTTCGTCCATTTTCTTTTTGAAATATTTTGCAAGAATTGGTGCGCCATAAAGATGGTCAACAGGAATATCAAAAAATCCTTGAATTTGTGCCGCGTGTAAGTCCATTGTCAAAACTCTATCAGCACCAGCACTTGTCAAGATATCAGCCACTAGTTTTGCTGTGATTGGGTCTCTTGGACGAGCCTTTCTGTCTTGTCTTGCATAGCCAAAATATGGTATAACTGCTGTTATTCTGCCTGCAGATGCTCTTTTACAAGCATCAATCATAATAAGTAGTTCCATAAGATTGTCATTTACTGGCATTGATGTTGATTGAATAATAAAAACGTCTCTGCCTCTGACTGTTTGTGGAAGTGTTATACTGATTTCGCCATCAGAAAACTTGCCAACTTCTGCACTGCTTAGTGGTAGTCCAAGTTCTGCTGCAACTGCTTCTGCTAAAGGCCTGTTTGAGTTGCCAGCCAAAACTTCAATTTTGTTGCCGTGTGTAATCATAAATTTTTCTCCTAATGTAACTTTGTGTACATATAGTACCTATCTTAATTCTATTACAAATTTTCAATTTAGTCAAGGCTTTTTCTATTTTCTCTTGCCTTTAAAATAATTTTTTATTATATTTGCGCAAGTTTCTTGTTCAACGCCACCAACAAACTCTGTTTTATGGTTAAGCCCACTGTCTGTTAAAACTGAATATTTACTCTCAGCACACCCACTTTTTGTTTCATGCGCACCAAAATATACCTTTTTTATTCTTGAATTTACAATTGCCCCAGCACACATTGCACAAGGCTCTATCGTCACGTACATTTCTAAGCCGTCTAAGCGCCAACTCTTAAGTTTTTTGCACGCCTTGTTTATTGCCAAAATTTCTGCGTGGGCTGTTGCAAGTTGAGTTTTTTCCATTTGGTTATGCGCCCTTGCAATCACCTTACCATCTTTAACAATAACTGCACCGACAGGCACTTCATCTAATATGGCTGCTTTTTGCGCTTGCCTAATTGCAAGTTTCATAAATTTGTTTTGCATTTTCTCTCCATAAAAAAGGTGTTTGACACCTCTATAATCCCTTTGTTTTTCTTATATATTTTTCTTAAATGCCCTTTCTTTATTGGGTGCGACAACCTATCTTCTCCCACTTCTATAGTAAGGGCTAAAATTCCTAACTTCTGTATGCACCAATCTTTATAGCCACCAGCAGAATTGGGCGTCTTTTTAATTTGATAGCCCGTCAAATTTGATATGGCATTTGCAAACTCTAAGTCAAGGCTAATGTCTTTTTGAAAAAACTCGTAGTAAATCTCCTCTCCTTTAGAGTGATAACTAATTGTGTAATCCGGCTTAATTTTAAGGGTAAAATCTCTAATCGCACATGTTTCCGGCTCAGAAAAAGGCATTTCGCCTATATAATTTTCACTTGCCACATGTTTTACGTTTTGACTGCCTGTTGACCAACCAGCGTCAAAATTCACATTTAAATCCACGCCCCTTCCGTTTGCCTTATAAAGTTTATCGTTATAAAGGGCAATTTTAACGCCATCTGGGTTTAATATAGGAATAAAATAAACACTGCCAAACTTGCCTTTTTTATAAAAGTCTTTAATAAGTTTTAAGGTTAAATACCCTGTTATATATTCCCTTGCGTGTATAGACGCTTGAATAATCGCTTTTGGATAAGGGCTTTTTTGCACGCCATAACATAATATTGGATGGCCAAAATAACTTTTTCCTATAACAATCTTTTGGCCCTTAAAAGACTTAAAAAATTTTTTATTCAAACTTAAAATATCCATACTTTATAGTATGAAATTTTATTTATGATAGCCACTTCCTGATGTAATTGAAAACGCCCTATATATTTGTTCTGAAAGCATTAGCCTAAACATTGTGTGTGGAAAGGTCATGTCTGAAAAAGAAATAAGTTCTTTTGCCTGTTTTTTAATTTTATCACTTAAGCCATAAGAACCACCTATAACAAAAGTTATTGTGCCACCACTTTGGTCAATGAATTTTTGCATAGCCTTTGCAAACGAATTGCTATCATATTTTTTACCTTCTATGGCAAGTGCTAAAATACTGCCTTTTAAGTGTGGCAAAATTCTTTGGCTTTCTCTTTCCTTTATAATTTCTATTACTGCATCGTCAACCTTAGAAAAGTTTTCTTCTTGCACTTCAATAATGTTAAACTGTGCAAACTTTGAAATTCGCTTTGCATATTCGTTTATGCCTTCAGTAAAATACTTTTCTTTAACCTTGCCCACAGCAACTACGTTTATTTTAACCATATTCACCTACACTAGTATAGCGCTAATTAAGGTAATTGCGCATACCAAAACGCCCAAAATTCCATAAGGGAAAACAACTGCTTTTACGCCTAGTTTTCCACTTTGGTCTTTCTTTGTGTCCTTATCTTTTTTTAATCCAAAGATAACAAAAATTAAAAACAAAGAGAGACAAACAAGCCCAAAAACAATTAAGAGTGGGCTGAATAAATCTATTTGAATTTTTAAGTATGTAAATACAAGCACGGCAAAATTATTCAAAAAGTGGGTTATTATAGATGGAAAAACACTTCCAGCATAAATGGTGAGCAAACATAGTGCCGAGCCGTATATAAACTGATAAATAAACTGCCCTAAATTCATGTGGTAGAGTGCAAAAAACAATCCTACCATAAGTGTTTTTGATATAATGCTTTGTCCGTTTAGTGAAGTTAAAAATAAGCCACGAAAGAACAATTCTTCAAAGATTGCAGGAAGCAACGCTAGTGTTATAGTAAAGAATAAAAATTGCCAAAAATTATCTAAAACTACGTTTGGTGAACTGATATTTATACCTAAACTATTTAGGCCTTGTATAAGTGCAATATTAACAAAGCCTAACCCTAAAAACATACCTATTGCAAGCAAAACTGCTGGCAAAACTGCTTTAATTTTAAACTTTTTGATATTTAATGCTTTATATGTGCATTTTTGGAACTTAAGTTGGCTAGCAATAGCAAATAAAATTGCAGTAGAAGAAAGGCAAGAGCAAACTGCAATATAAACAAAACTGTTTTGCGATGTAAAACTAAGTAAAATTCCTTGCACGACAAATGATAGCAACACGTATATTGCTATCATTAAAGAAAAGGCTTTTCCTCCTTGCTGTTGATTTATCAAATTGTTTTCTCTACTGTAAGACATTTTTTAAGAATTTACCCGTATAACTGTTTTGATTTTTAGCCACTTCTTCTGGCGTGCCCATTGCTATTATAGTGCCACCGTTATCGCCACCCTCTGGGCCTAAGTCTATGATATGGTCGGCAAGTTTAATTACGTCTAAATTATGTTCAATTACAATTATAGTGTTGCCACTTTGTTTAAGTTTTTCTAATACTTTGCAAAGTTTATCAACGTCATAATTATGAAGTCCGGTTGTAGGCTCATCTAAAATGTAAAGCGTTTTGCCTGTTGCCCTTTTTGATAATTCTGTTGCAAGTTTAACCCTTTGTGCCTCTCCACCAGAAAGGGTTGTTGAACTTTGCCCCAATTTAATATATCCTAAACCAACTTCTTTTAACGTTTTTATCTTGTTATATATTGATGCGATAGGCTCAAAAAACTCGCACGCTTCATCAACGGTCATGTCTAAAACTTCGCTTATGTTTTTACCTTTATATTTAACTTGCAAAGTTTCTCTATTATACCTATTTCCACCACAAACTTCGCAAGGCACGTACATATCAGGCAAAAAGTGCATTTCAATTTTAATAACGCCGTCACCTTCACAATTTTCGCACCTGCCACCAGCAACGTTAAAAGAAAATCTTCCTGCTTTATACCCCCTTTCTTTAGCATCTGGCGTAGATGCAAAAAGTTCTCTTATGTTAGAAAATACACCTGTATAAGTTGCAGGGTTGCTTCTTGGCGTTCTGCCTATAGGGGACTGGTCTATTGCAATTACCTTGTCAAAATATTCTATTCCTTCAATTCTTTGGCAGTTTCCAAGTCTTACCTTGGCTTTATTTAACTTGCCTGCAAGTTCTGGATAAACTATTTCGTTAATTAGTGAACTTTTGCCACTTCCAGAAACGCCTGTGACTGCAGTTAGCAAGCCCACAGGGAAGCATACGTCAATATTTTTTAGGTTGTTTTGGTTTGCGCCAATAACTTTTAAGCACCTTCCGTCTGGCTTAGTTCTTGTCTTTGGAATTTCAATCTTTCTTCTGCCAGATAAATAGTCGCCCGTAATTGAGCGTGGCTGGTTTATAATATCACTAACCGTGCCTGTGGCAACAACTTCACCACCGTGCACGCCTGCTTTTGGGCCTATATCCACAATAAAATCAGCCGAGCGCATGGTGTCTTCATCATGCTCAACAACAATTAAAGTATTACCTAAATCTCTAAGCCTTTTAAGGGTTGCAATAAGTTTTTCGTTATCCCTTTGGTGAAGTCCTATACTAGGCTCGTCTAGAATATAAAGCACGCCCGTAAGTCCACTGCCTATTTGCGTTGCAAGCCTTATGCGCTGTGCTTCGCCACCAGAAAGCGTTGATGCTCCCCTTGCAAGCGTTAAATAATTAAGCCCCACGTCAATTAAAAATTTAAGCCTTGTTTTAATTTCCTTTATAATCGGTGCAGAAATCAAAGTTTTTGTAGCGTCAAAAGTAAGGTTATCAATAAAATCATACAAATTGACAACCGACATTTTAGTAAGTTCAGCAATATTTTTGCCATTTATTTTAACGGCAAGCGCTTCTTTTTTTAGTCTATCTCCGTGACAGGTATTGCAAGGGCTAACTCGCATATACCTTTCAATTTCCATTTTTGTATAGTCACTTGAAGTTTCTCTATATCTTCTTGCAAGATTTGGAATAATGCCTTCCCAAGATGATTGATAAGAGCCACTCATAGTTTTTGTGTTATATTCAATCTTGATAATTTCGCCATTATTGCCGTAAAGCATAATATCATACACTTCTTGTGGCAAGTCTTTTACAGGCGTGTCAAGGCTAAAGTTATATTTTTTTGCAAGCGCATCAAAATAAAGGTTTGCCATCTTGCCGTTATCTAAATTCCAGCCCGAAATGGTCATTGCACCTTCTCTAAGCGACTTTGTTTTGTCTTTTACCACTAAGTCAGGGTCTATCTCGTTTTTAAAACCCAAACCCGAACACTCTGGGCAAGCGCCATAAGGGTTATTAAAAGAAAATAGTCTTGGCTCAATTTCTTCAATGCTAACCCCACAGTCCGGGCAAGCATATTTGGTTGAAAAGAGCAAACTTTCTCCATCAACAATTTGCACCGAAACAAGCCCATCAGCAAGTTTTATTGCCGTTTCTATACTGTCAAATAATCTTTTTTCAATGCCTTCTTTAACAATAAGTCTATCAATTACCACACTTATAGTGTGTTTTATGTTTTTATCAAGTTTAATTTCTTCGCTTAGATCATACACAATACCGTCAACCATAACCCTAGCATAGCCACTCTTTTTATAACTTTCAAAATTTTTGCTATATTCACCCTTTTTGCCACGAACAACAGGGGCATTAACCAAAATTTTGGTGTTTTGTGGAAGCGCCATAACCTTATCTACAATTTGGTCTATAGTTTGGCGAGAAATTTCTTTTCCACACTCTGGACAATGTGGAACGCCCACTCTTGCAAAAAGTAGTCTAAAATAATCGTAAATTTCGGTCACCGTTCCAACCGTTGAGCGTGGGTTGTGCGAAGTAGTTTTTTGGTCAATTGAAATTGCTGGCGATAAACCTTCAATAAGTTCAACGTCTGGCTTTTCCATTTGCCCTAAGAACATACGTGCATAACTAGACAAACTTTCAACATATCTTCTTTGTCCTTCAGCATAAATAGTGTCAAAAGCAAGCGTACTTTTGCCACTGCCAGAAAGACCTGTAAATACCACAAGTTTATCTCTTGGAATTTGCAAATCTATGTTTTTTAAGTTATTCTCTTTTGCGCCTTTTATGTTTATATAATTCATAATCACTTTCTCATTTTCATTTTAAGTTTAGCAATAGTATCCCTAATTTCTATACACTTTTCAAAATCTAGATTTGCCGAAGCAATTTTCATAAGTGCCTTTAACTTTTCAATTTCTTCAGGAATATCCTGCTTTTTAACGTCTTTTGTCCTATCCACTTTTTTAGTTATCTCTAAAGTGTTGGTTATTGCCTTAACAATAGTTTTTGGCGTGATATTATTTTCTTTATTATACTGGCTTTGAATTTGCCTTCTTCTATTAGTTTCGTCAATCGCCCTTTGCATACTTCCGGTTATAGTGTCAGCATACATAATTACCTTGCCATCAACATTTCTTGCTGCACGGCCAATAGTTTGAATAAGCGAAGTTTCACTTCTTAAAAATCCTTCTTTATCGGCATCAAGTATTGCAACAAGTTGAACTTCTGGCAGGTCAAGCCCTTCTCTTAACAGGTTAATGCCACAAAGCACGTCAAATTCGCCACCACGAAGTGCCGACACTATTTCAATTCTTTCCATAGTGTCTATGTCGCTGTGCATATACCTAACCCTTACGCCGTTTTCTTTTAGATATTCAGTTAAACTCTCTGCCATTTTTTTGGTTAGCGTGGTAATTAAAATCCTGCCTTTTTTAGCAGTTATCTTGTTTATTTCTATCAAAAGGTCGTCAATTTGGTTTTTGGTTGGTCTAACAAAGATTTCTGGGTCTATTAATCCTGTAGGGCGAATAAGTTGTTCAACTACTTGTCCAGCCTGACTTAGTTCATACTTTGCAGGGGTTGCCGAAACGCATATCATTTGCCCAACTTTTTCATCAAACTCGTTAAAAGTAAGTGGTCTGTTATCAAACGCAGACTTTAGTCTAAAACCATAATCTACTAAAGAAGTCTTTCTTGCCTTATCACCATTATACATTGCGTTTATTTGTGGAATTGTCATATGCGACTCGTCAATAAACACAACAAAATCTTTTGGGAAATAGTCTAAAAGCGTAAACGGTGGCTCGCCGATTTGTCTGCCATCAAAATATCTGCTATAGTTTTCTATGCCCTTGCAAAAGCCTATTTCTTTTATCATTTCTATATCATAGTCTGTGCGTTGTTTTAAGCGCTGTGCCTCAATTAGTTTTCCTTGCTCGTTGAAAAAAGCAACTTCATCATCTCTATCACGCTCTATTGCAACTACTGCTAAGTTTAACTTTTCTTGTGATGCAGCATAGTGGCTTGCAGGAAAAATAACGGCGTGTTTTAATTCTGATATAATCTTTCCAGAAACAAACTCAATTTCTAAAACCCTATCAACAGTATCACCAAAAAATTCAACCCTAACTACAATTTCGGTGTTTGCAGATGGAAATATATCTATGATATCTCCCCTAACTCTAAACGAAGAACGAGAAAAATCTACGTCTCTTCTAGTGTATTGAATAGCCACCAACTTTCTCATAAGTTCATCTCTGCTAATTTGGTCGTCAGGGCGAATTGAAAGTGCAAGCCTATAATATTCTTCTGGTGCACCTAAACCGTAAATGCACGAAACTGATGCAACGACGATAGTGTCACTTCTTTCTGCAAGCGAACAAGTTGCCGAGTGGCGAAGTTTATCAATCTCATCATTTATTGCCAAATCTTTTTCTATGTAGGTGTCAGTTGATGGTATATATGCTTCTGGTTGATAATAGTCGTAGTAAGACACAAAAAACTCCACTCTGTTTTGTGGAAAGAATTCTCTAAACTCATTACAAAGTTGTGCTGCAAGCGTTTTATTGTGTGCAATTACAAGGGCTGGGCGGTTTACGTTTTTAATAACGTTTGCCATAGTAAAAGTTTTACCACTTCCGGTCACGCCCAAAAGGACTTGCGTGCGCAAGCCATCATTTAAGCCCTCAGTAAGCAACTTTATTGCTTGTGGTTGGTCACCCGTTGGCTGATATTTAGATTGCAAAATAAAATCTCGCTTTTCCATAACTTAAAATATCTTTTTTAATATTATTCCCACTAAAAAACTTAAAATAGCAAAGCCGATAGTCAAACCAAACCTTTTTATAAGGTTTCGTTTTTCTAAACTTTCACTCCTAATATATCCTTTTCCTTTTTCAAGAAATGTAATACAAAAAACCTTTTCGCCACGCCTATCAGAATATACTAGGTCAAAATATCCGTCAGTGCTTAAATCCTCTAAAATTTTTTCTAGTTCTGAAAGGGTTAAATGTTCAGTTCCTACAATTTTTAAAAGGTCTATTGGACTGATTAATATTGCACCTTTTTGCTTGCACACATTTAACAGGCTAATTAACACCTTGTTTTCTATCCTTGAAAGCATTATAGTCCACCCACAAAGATAAGAATTACAATAAATAAAGAAATTATCAAGCCACCAGCAGTAGCCCCCAAAAAACCAGCCCAAAAATATTGCTTTTTACACTGACTTTTTTCTATTTCTTGGTCTATCCTATTTTCACTTTCTAGCCTACCTTTTATAAGTGGCATCAAACAAATTTCAATATCATCTTGATATTTAACACTTATATATTGATGATTTTTAAGCGTTTCAAGGCACTCAAGAATTGCTTCATTATCAACTTCAAACGCACTCGGCATAACCGAGATTAAATCTTCAAGTAAAAACACTTTATACCCACCACTATCGCAGTGTGAATTTATAACATCAAGCAAGGATAACGTTCTATAATCAAGCATATTTCACCCTGCTAATATTTTGCCATTAAATAAGCATAAATATACATATATCATTATAACATAGCCGTAATTGTTTGTAAATAATTTTAGCACAATTTAATATCTACATGACTAAGCGAAGCAAAAAAATAACCGTTATCAAAGTTGATAACGGCTAAAATTTTATTTAGTTTTTATCCACTATTATCTTAGTGTTTATGATGTTCATGCTTAATGAAACCAAAAAGTTTTGCAAGTTCCATAATTAGAAGTGGAGCAAGCGCTAAGCCTAAACCAATTAAATACATTTCTAATGACAATGGAACTAAACCGAAAGCACCTTGTACGCCTGGAACGAATAATACAAATGCCATAAGTGCTGCCGATGCTAATACTGCTAAGTTCAAGTTCTTATTCGTAAAGAAACCATGTTTAAAGAGTGAGTGTTCTGAACGCATGTTGTATGATTGAACTAATTGTGAGCAAGCAAGAACCATAAATGCAAGTGTTCTACCTTGTTCTAGGCTATGAATATAACCGATTGCAAATGCTGCGAGTGTTAAGCCACCAATCATAAAGCCTTGAAGAACTGTTCTAACGCCATATCCATGTGCAAACATACCTTCGTCCTTTGGCTTTGGTGGTTTGTTCATAACGTCTTTTTCAACAGGTTCCATACCCAGTGCAATTGCTGGCAAACTGTCTGTGACAAGGTTAATCCAAAGTAATTGCATTGAAATAAGTGGAGATACTTGCCATACTAACATTGCAATAAATACTGTTAAAACTTCGCCAATATTTGTGCCAAGCAAGAAGCCTACAACCTTTTTAATGTTTGCATAAATGCCACGACCTTCTTGAACTGCATCAACTATTGTTGCAAAGTTATCATCAGTAAGTGTCATATCTGCAGCGCCCTTAGCAACGTCTGTGCCGGTGATACCCATAGCACAACCGATATCTGCTGCTTTTAGTGCAGGAGCATCGTTAACGCCGTCACCAGTCATTGAAACAACTTGACCTTTCTTTTGCCAAGCTTTAACAATTCTAATCTTGTTTTCTGGTGAAACACGTGCGTAAACTGAAATGAGAGAAACTTTTTGGTCAAGTTCTTCATCACTCATCTTGTCAAGGTCAGCACCTGTTATTGCTAAGTCACCTTCGTTTAAGATGCCAAGTTCTCTTGCGATTGCTGATGCTGTTGAAACGTGGTCACCTGTAATCATAACAGCCTTAATACCAGCCTTTTTACAAACAGCAACTGCTTCTTTTGCTTCTGGTCTTGGTGGGTCAATCATACCTACTAAGCCCATAAAAGTTAAGTCGTTTTCTAAAAGTTCTGGGGTTGGTTCACTAGGAACTTCATCAATGAATTTATAACCTACTGCTAAAACTCTTAAAGCATTAGAAGTCATCTTTTCGTTCATTTCTTTTGCTTTTTCAAAGTCACCTGCTGAGCAACGGCTTTCCATTACGTCAACAGCGCCCTTAACGATTACAACTTTTTTGCCATCAATAACGTTTACTGTTGACATAAGTTTTCTATCTGAGTCAAAAGGAATTTCAGCAAGTCTTGGATACTTTTCGTTCAAAGCGTCTTTTGTCAAGCCGTTTTTATATGCTGCAAAAACAATACTTGTTTCCGTTGGGTCGCCGATATGTGTTTCTTTTCCATCGTTAATAACAACAGAGCCGTCTGAACAAAGCGTGCCGTATGTTAAAAGTTTTTTAACAACGTCAGAGTTGCTACCACTGATATCTTCAAGGTCTTCTTGACCTTCAACGTAGGCTTTAACAAGCGTCATTCTGTTCATTGTAAGCGTACCTGTTTTATCTGAACAAATGATAGATGCACTACCAAGCGTTTCAACAGCAGGAAGTCTTCTAATAATAGCGTTCTTTTTAACCATACGTTGAACGCCGATTGATAATACGATTGTGACTATTGCTGGCAAGCCTTCTGGAATAGCAGAAACTGCAAGTGAAACTGAAACCATTAAGATTTCCATAAATGGCATTTTGTCAATAAGACCAACAACGAAAATTACTGCACATACTGCAAGTGCCATAAATCCAAGGTATTTACCAAGCGTTGCAAGTTTTTGTTGAAGTGGGGTTTGACTTTCTTCTTCGTTTGAAAGAAGGTTTGCAATCTTACCCATTTCAGTATCCATACCTGTTGCAACAACTATTGCTGTTGCTGTGCCATACGTTATAGAACAGCCAGAAAATACCATGTTTGTTCTATCACCGATTGGTGCATTTTCCTTAACTTCTGCTCTTGCATCTTTTTCTGATGGAACAGATTCACCTGTTAAGGCTGATTCTTCACTCTTAAGGCTAACGCTCTTAATAAGTCTTGCATCTGCTGGAACAAAGTCGCCTGCTTCAAGTAAAATAATGTCGCCTGGAACAAGTTTAGAAGCATCAATAACTTCTTCTTTGCCATTTCTAATTACCCTTGCGTGTGGGGCTGACATGTTTTTAAGTGCGTCTAACGCCTTTTCGGCTTTACTCTCTTGCACCACACCCATAATGGCGTTAAGTAAAACGATAACCAAAATGAGTACAGGTTCAAAGAATTCTCCATGCTTTCCACTTGCTTGTTCTACGCAAGCAAGAACAAACGAAACAACTGCTGCAAGCAACAAAATAATAATCATTGCATCTTTGAATTGTTCCATAAGTTTAGCAAAAATAGATTTCTTTTTCTTTTCTTTCAATTTGTTTTCGCCAAACTGTGCTCTTTTTTCTTCAACTTGGCTTGTTGTTAAACCAACAGTTTGGTCTGAAGAAAAATGTGATAGTACATTGTCAATACTGTCTACGTGTGCTTTCAATTTTTTGTCTCCTTGAAATTTTTTTACATTTTATTTCTAAAATTGAAATTATTTATTCTAAAATTTAGGCATAAATAAATCAATAATTTAGTTAATATTACAAACTTTTTTGCGTTTAATAAAAACAAAACCCAAGTGCAATTTTTTAATTGACTCGGGTATTTTTATATTTTTTTAGACCGAGCCTGCTTTTAATCAATGCAAGTCTGGTCATTTAAGAAAGGCCAGAGATTTCTCTCAAGATGTTGACCATTCCCCATCATAGATGGGCGACTACTCCCTTAACGCTTTTTTATTATATCATTTTGATTGAAAAAAATCAACTTATTAAAAGCAGATTTTTTAGAAATTGTGTCGTTTATCCTTTTATAACGCTTAAAATTTTAAAAGTTAAAGTCAAGTTCTAAATATTTTGCTATGGCAAGCGAAAATTTAACTGCACTTTTTGGGCCATCTGCCGTTATAAAATTACCACTAATTTCAACGTCTTTTCCCGTATAATTTTGTCCTAGTTCACTTGTAAAACAATCTGCGTGAAAACAAGTTGCGCTTGTTGCTAAAAGCAAGTCGTTTTTTGCCAATACTACTGCTGGAGATGCACAGATTGCAGCAACCAACTTTCCTTTACTTATAATGTGCTTTATTAACTCTATCGCCTTTTCATTTTGTGCAATGTTTGTAGCACCTGGCATGCCACCTGGGATAACAACTGCATCATATGAGAACATATCTATTTTGTTTATTAGTTTATCAGCCTTTATAGTTATTCCGTGAGAGCCTTGAATATACTCTCCACCAACCGAAACTATGTCACACTCTGCACCAGCACGCCTTAACACGTCAACGGGTGTAATGCCTTCCATTTCTTCAGTTCCGTCTGCAAATAAAACTGCCACTTTTACCATTATATTTCCCCCTTTATTACTTTATGTTTTCGTTAAGTGCCTTATTTTGCACTTTTTTGCCATTTTGCTTAAGTTCCTCTACAACCATTTTAGAAAGCACAAAAAGGGCTAAAACGTTAGGCAATACCATTAAATAATTGAAAAAGTCGGTTAACTCCCAAACTAAATCGTTTTTAAATACTGCGCCCAAAAATACGAACAAAACTGCTATTATAGTATAAATTAGCGAAGAATTTTTACCAAATAAATATGTAAAATTAATCTTACCAAACAAATTCCAACTAAGTATGGTTGAAAACGCAAAGAAGAACAAGCACACTGCAACGAAAATTCCACCGATTGTAAGCCCTATATTAGAAGCGTTAAACACGGTAGCAATGGCATTTTGAACTAAGTTAGTTTTGTCTATACCCGAATTTAAGGCAATTGCAAGTTTTTCAGGAGATGAAAGCATTCCATTTCCTGCATAAAGCGTAGTAATAATGATTAATGATGTCATAGTTAAAACTACAAAAGTATCTAAGAAAACGCCTACCATTGCACTAACGCCTTGCTTATGCGCATTGTCAACGTTTGCTTGAGCGTGGGCGTGTGGGGTTGAACCCATACCTGCCTCGTTAGAGAAAAGACCACGCTTTGCGCCTTGACTTATTGCAATTTTAAGCGCTGCTCCTATTCCACCACCGATTATTGCTTGTGGAACAAAGGCAAACTTAAAAATCATAAAAAATGCTTCTGGGATAACCGTAATATTACAAATTATAACTATTAACCCACCTAAAAGATAAAGTCCTGCCATGATAGGAACAATTTTTTCGGTGACTGATGCTAGCCTGCTTACCCCACCTATAAAAATAACGGCTGCTAAAATTGCAAGTATAATTCCTATAACCCACTTTTCAATTCCAGACACTTCATTTACTGTGCTGGCAATCGAGTTTGATTGCACGGTTGCACCAACAAAACCAAGCGCAATAACTGCTGCTACAGCAAAGAATCCTGCTAAAAATTTGCCAAAATTCCCTTTAAACGCTTGTTTTATGTAATAAACAGGACCACCACTTATGCTTCCGTCTTTGTTAACAAGTCTTGTCCTTTGAGCAAGCACGGCTTCTGAATAATTTGTTGCCATACCAAAAAATGCAATCACCCACATCCAGAATATCGCGCCTGGACCACCTGTAAGTATTGCACCACTTGCACCTATTATGTTGCCCGTGCCAACTTGTGCTGCAATAGCCGTCGTCAAGGCTTGGAAAGAACTCATCCCACCCTTCTCTTTTTTGCCATTAAGTTTAAGGTTTCCAAAAACTTGTTTGATTCCTTGCTTAAAATAGCGAATTTGCACGAATCTTGTTTTTATTGTAAAAAATATACCGACGCCAATTAAAAGGACGACTAAAATATAGTCGCTTAGGTAAGCGTTTATTGTTTTTACTACTTGTAAAAGTCCATCTAAAAATTGTTGCATTTTTTACCCCAATAAAAAAGAGTTGCACTTGTAAGCAACTCCGAAAAATTAATTTTTATTATATAATGCTCCGTCCTTTTGCCTGAGAGATTCGGGGCTAAGCCCTTTGCACCTTCGGCACTCAAATATTAGAGATTCTCCGGAATTTCTCCCCTTTCAGTCTGCTTATCCTAAAAGGTTCATCGAATATTTTTGTTTATTATATCATTTTTTTGGCTTTATAGTCAAATAAATTAGTCAAAATAAAAGTAATGAAACTTATTCCCCGTCAAAAAGTGGTGTGGAAAAATACCTTTCTGCCGTGTCTGGTAGCACCGTGACAACCGTTTTTCCTTTGCCTAAAAGTTTTGCAAGGCGTTTTGCCGCCGCCACGTTTGTTCCAGAAGAAATTCCACACATAATGCCTTCTAATCTTGCTAGGTCCCTTGACGTCTCTAATGCTTCTTGGTCAGAAATTATGCATATGTCTTCATATATATTACAGTTAAGCACTGGTGGAATTAACCCGTCACCTATGCCCATTTGTATGTGTGAACCAATTGTTCCCCCTGCAAGTATAGCTGCATTTTCAGGCTCTACTGCCCAAATTTTGATGTCTGGGTTTTGCGCTTTAAGAACTTCTCCAATACCGGTTATCGTTCCTCCCGTTCCTATACCAGAACAAAAGCCGTGTATAGGGCCTGCCACTTGCTCTAAAATTTCTAAGCCTGTGTGGTGGCGATGCACCATAGGGTTTGCTGGGTTTTCAAATTGTTGTGGAACAAAAACGTTTTTATCTTGCTTTGCCATTTCAAGTGCTTTTTTTAAACACCTATCAATGCAGTCACCAATATTGCCGTCATCATGAATTAAAATAACTTCTGCACCATAGTGACTAACAAGTTTTCTTCTTTCTTCACTAACCGAGTCAGGCATAATAATAACCGTTTTATATCCCTTAACAGCACCGACAAGTGATAAACCAATGCCTTGATTTCCACTAGTTGGCTCAACGATAATGGTGTCTTTATTAATAAGCCCTTTGCTTTCAGCATCGCAAATCATGTTGTATGCCGTGCGAGTTTTTATAGAACCACCGATATTAAGCCCTTCTATTTTAACCAAAATATCAGCACTATCACTATCCGTTATTTTATTTAATTTAACCATAGGTGTATGACCTATTGCATCTAAGACATTTTTATAAACCATATTCATAACTCTCTTCTTCTATTTTTAAATTATACAATATATTATATAAAAAAATCAAATGTTTTAGCCTTTATTTTTTACTAATACTATTATAATAAATATTAAATATGCGCATTTATTAGTATTTATTTTTATATTTAATATTTTATAAACAAAAAATCACACTACAATTAACGTTTTGTTAGGCGTAGTGTGATTAATGTTTATTTATCAACTTAAATTAAAGTTTGCCAATATCTTGTTCGCTTACAAGTTTAAATCCTGCATTAACAAGTGCTGTTTGCGCTAAAGCATTATCTTCAACTCTTAAAACAACGTAGGCGTGTTTTTCCGTTCTTGCCATAAAAGCGTATAAATATTCTACGTTGATATTTGCCTTATCTAGCACTGAAAGAGCAGAAGTAAGTTCGCCTGGTTCATCACCAATTTTTACACCAATAACGTCTATCGCTTTTATAAGATAACCTTTTTCTTCAAGAAGTTTTATTGCAAGTTCGTTGTCGTTTACAATAAGACGCAAAATACCAAAGTCTTTGGTTTCGGCTATTGAAAGCGCCCTAATGTTAACGCCGTTTTTGGCTAGTATGTCAGTCACCGAAACGATAGTTCCTTTACTGTTTTGAACAAAAACTGTTAATTGTTTTATCGTCATTTTCTCATCTCCTATCACTATATTAATTTACGTTTATCAAGCACGCGAACGGCTTTACCTTCGCTTCTTGCTATTGTTTTAGGTGCAACTAAATGCACTGATGGATTAATGCCAAGCATAGTTTTCATTGCGTTTGAAAGTGCTTTTTCCATTGCAAGAACTTCGCCAACCTTATCAGTAAATTGTTCAGGAGTTAACTCTACGTTTACGTCAAACGTGTCTGTATTATTAACTCTATCTACAACTATTTGATAGTTAGGTTGATAACCTTCATTAAGAAGAACTGTTTCAATTTGGCTTGGGAATACGTTAACACCACGAATAATAAGCATATCGTCTGTTCTGCCCATAGGTTTAGCCATTTTAACAAGCGTTCTGCCACAAGCACACTTTTCACGAGAAAGCACGCAAATATCACGTGTGCGATAACGAAGTAATGGAAATGCTTCTTTATCAAGAGATGTAAACACAAGTTCCCCTTTTGAGCCGTCTGGTAAAACTTCGCCCGTGTCTGGGTCAATAATTTCTGCATAGAAGTGGTCTTCGTTTATGTGCATGCCAGATTGTTCACTACACTCAAACGCAACGCCCGGACCAGAAGTCTCTGTAAGGCCATAAATATCATAGGCTTTAATGCCAAGTGTTTCTTCAATATTTTTGCGCATTTCTTCTGTCCAAGGCTCAGCACCAAAAATACCTGCTTTTAGTGGAATATCTTCAGGTCTATACCCTTTTTCTTTTAATGACTCTCCAAGATACGCTGCGTAAGAAGGAGTGCAACAAAGAATTGTTGAATTTAAGTCCATCATAAATTGAATTTGACGGTCGGTATTTCCAGATGACATAGGCAAAGTTAAACTTCCAACTTTATGAGAGCCACCGTGAAGTCCTGCACCACCTGTAAATAATCCGTATCCGTATGCAACTTGGCATACGTCTTTTTTAGTGCCACCAGCAGCAACAATTGCACGCGCACAACAATCTTCCCAAAGGTCAACGTCGTGTTGAGTGTAAAAAGCAACTACACGGCGACCTGTTGTTCCTGACGTAGAGTGAATTCGCACACACTCATCAAGTGGTTTTGCCAAAAGTCCATAAGGATAAGCATCTCTTAAATCTGCCTTAGTAAGAAATGGTAATTTATGTAAATCTTCAATTCCTTTAATGTCTTCAGGTTTTACCCCTTTTTCATCCATAAGGTTGCGATAATACTCAACGTTTTCATAAACGTGTTTAACTTGCTTTACAAGTTTTTCAGATTGAAGTTTTTTAAGTTCTTCTCTTGGCATTGTTTCAATGTCTTTTTGATAATAGTTTTGTGCCATATTGAATCTCCATATATATTTTTTAACTAAGTTTGAACTTATAATTAACAAAAATTAAATAAAAAAATCCTCTGCATTCTAAATGAATACAGAGGACGAGATTATCTTATTCTCGTGGTACCACCTCAGTTTATCAATATCTCACAATATTGACCTTGTCAGGTACTAACATACCTTTGTTCTATCACGGGAACTCCCGTTGCCTCCTACTAAAGAAATTTCTTATTCAGTGCACTGCTAACAAAATGAATTCAGAAGGACGTCCCCATTGCCTTTCACCAACCGACAACTCTCTATAAGTTATTTCCAACCTACTAGTTTTTGCTCTTCGCATTTATTTTTAAGTATTTTAACACTTTAATAAAAAAAAGTCAACAACTTTAGCAAAAATTTGAATATTATATCAAAAATGCTTGACAAAGAGTTTGTAAAATGTTAAACTTTGCTCGAATTAAATATAAAAGCTATGACGAAGACGGGTTCTATCAAACGTTTTTTTTAGAGAGTCGGGGCCGGTGCAATCCCGATAAAAACTAATAGAAATCTTATCACTTCTGAGCTGAAAGTCCAAAAGAGAAAATCTCAAGTAGGTGCTTTCCGTGTTTGCTACGTCAGTGCATAGGAGTTATTAGACTCTGAAAGTGGTAGAAAATTTTCTACAATTTGAGTGGTACCGCGAGTAGATTATACCCGTCTCAAAGCAAAAGGCTTGAGGCGGTTTTTTGTTTTTTTCAAAGTAAAAAGATTTAATTTATATAGATTTTCAAGGAGGTTAACAGCAACCATGAACACAAACAACACTTTAAATCAGTTATCAGAAGTAGCAACAAGAATTAAGGAGTTGCGTGAAATTATTGGATTTTCCGTTAATGAGATGGCCGAAAAAACAAACGTCTCAGAAAAACAATATCTTAAATATGAAAGCGGAAAAGAAGATATCCCTTTTTCATTTATTCATAAGTGTGCTTTAGCGTTTAGCGTTGATATGACAGACCTTTTAGAAGGAAGTTCTGCAAAACTTTCTACATACACAGTCACAAGAAAGGGACAAGGCCAAGAAACTGCCAAAGAAGATGGCATTGATATTGCAAATCTTGCACCTAAATTTAAAGATAAACTTGCAGAGCCTTATTATGTCACCTACGAATATTCGGCATCTCAACAAAATAAGCCTATCCATTTGACAACACACAGTGGTCAAGAATTTGACCTAGTACTCAGTGGTAAACTTAAAGTTCAAGTAGGCGACCACGTTGAAGTTCTAGGCGAAGGCGATAGCATCTATTATAATTCTTCTATGCCACACGGCATGATTGCCGTTGATGGTAAGAGTTGCACATTTGTTGCTGTTGTTATGTCAGGCGACAACTCGGCTGAAACTGTTGTTAGAAAAAGCGTTATGAACGCAAAAACAAGCGAAAATCTTGTTTGTGAAAAGTTTGTTGAAACTGTTGAAGATGAAAATGGCAGACTTCAATCAATTAAATTTAAAAATACTGAAACCTTTAACTTTGGTTTTGATATAGTTGACGGCATTGCTGAAAAATACCCTGAAAAACTTGCAATGCTTCACTTAGATAAAAACAAGGTTGAAAGACGTTTTTCCTTTAAAGATATTAAAAGAGCATCTAACCAAGTTGCAAATTACTTTACTTCACTTGGTATTAAGCGTGGTGATAAGGTAATGCTTGTATTAAAGCGTCATTATCAATTCTGGTTCTGTATGGTTGCCCTTCATAAACTCGGTGCAGTTGCAATCCCTGCAACCAACCAACTTAAAGAACATGACTTTGAATATAGATTTAATTCAGCTGGCGTAAAAGCAATTGTTTGTACGGCTGACGGCGATACTTATCAATTTGCTCAAAGCGCTGCTCAAAAATGCCCTAGCGTAGAAAAACTAATTATGGTTGGTGGCTCAAAAGACGGCTGGCTTGACTTTGATAAAGAATATCAACTTTTCTCAGGAAAATACGATAGACCTATAGACTGTTCTTGTGGCGATGAATCTGCACTTATGTTCTTTACTTCTGGAACAACAGGCAATCCTAAAATGGCTTCTCACAAACATACCTATGCATTAGGACACTATGTGACTGCAAAGTATTGGCACTGTTGCGAAAGAGACGGCTTGCACCTTACAATCTCAGATACAGGCTGGGGAAAATCGCTTTGGGGCAAACTTTATGGTCAATGGCTTTGTGAAGGCGCAGTTTTTGTTTATGACTTTGACAAGTTTGATGAAAACGATTTATTGCCTATGTTCGCTAAGTATAACATCACTACTTTCTGTGCTCCACCTACAATGCTTCGTATGCTTATTCGTGGCGACCTATCAAAATATGATTTGTCTTCAATCCATCATATGACTACTGCTGGCGAAGCACTTAACCCTGAAGTATTCAATAAATTTAAAGAAGCAACTGGCCTTGAAATAATGGAAGGCTTCGGTCAAACAGAAACCACCCTTGTTATTGCAAATCTTTATGGAACAACCCCTAAAATCGGCGCAATGGGCAAGGCTAACCCACAATACAACGTTGACGTTGTTGATAGCGACGGCCATAGCGTTGCTGCTGGTGAAGTTGGTGAAATTGTAATTCATACCGATAATCAAGTTCCTTGTGGTTTGTTTAGAGAATACTATCGTGATGAAGAAAAGACAAACGACGCTTGGCACGATGGACTTTATCACACAGGCGACACCGCTTGGCGTGATGAAGACGGATATTTTTGGTACGTTGGTAGAGTTGATGACGTTATTAAGTCTTCTGGCTATCGTATCGGGCCATTTGAAATTGAAAGCGTTATTATGGAACTTCCTTATGTTTTGGAATGTGGCGTTTCTGCCGTTCCAGATGAAGTAAGAGGTCAAGTCGTTAAAGCAAGTATCGTTTTAACAAAAGGAACTGTAGGCACTGAAGAATTGAAAAAGGAAATCCAAAAATACGTTAAAGACCACACTGCACCATATAAATACCCAAGGGTTGTTGTCTTCCGTGATGAACTTCCAAAAACAATAAGTGGAAAAATTCAAAGAAATAAGCTTTAATATATTAAAAAAAGAACAGGTAAAAACCTGTTCTTTTTCGTTGGCGCAACGTAAGGGATTCGAACCCCTGACCTTCGGTTCCGTAGACCGACGCTCTATCCAGCTGAGCTAACGATGCAATTGCTTTTTATTAATTTTTTCTGCTCAGTTGGGTAGAGCGGAGCAGACGCTCTGTGCCCGAAGCAATAGCGTAGGAAATACGCTGACGGACATCCTTGACGGTAGCCCACAGTTTCCAGCTGAGCTAACGATGCATTTGTTGTAAAGGCCATCTTTTCTTTGACAGCCTTTACATTGTATACTAAATCTTAATAAATGTCAAACTTTTTTACAAATTATTTTAAGATTGCTTTAATTCTTCTTATTCCACTTGCAGAACTTTCTTCTTTTTTAATGATAAATTGACCTAGGTCACCTGTGTTTTTAGCGTGTGGACCACCACAAATTTGTTTATCAACACCTTCAATAGTGTAGATTGAAACCATTTGGTCATCACTTTCAGCAGTAAATACACCATAAGCGCCTTCTGCAACAGCCTTATTATAAGGAAGTTCGCTTCTTACAACGTCAATTTTCTTAGCTATAACGTCGTTTACAAAGTCTTGAAGTTCTTTGATTTCAGCATCAGTCATTTTGTGATCTAAGTTAAAGTCAAATCTTAATCTTTCTTCAGTTATATTTGAGCCTTTTTGTTCTGTTCCATTGCCGAACATTTTTCTTAAGCCTGCAAGCATAATGTGTGTTGCTGTATGGTAATTTGTTGTTGTTTCAGTTCTTTCTGTTAAACCACCCTTTGCTGAACTTGCTTGAGCCTTAGAAAGTTCTTGGTGTTCTTTAAATGCTTGGTTAAAGCCAGTTTCATCAACTGTTAGTCCCTTTTCGTTTGCAAGTTCGATAGTGAGTTCTAGTGGAAAACCGAAAGTATCATAAAGTCTAAATGCTTGTTTGCCTGTGATTTGAGTTTCTTCCACGTAGTTAGGGTCTTTTTCACGCATAAACGCGTTCTTTCTTTGCATACCATTAACGCATTTATCAAACTCTTTCATACCTGCAAGAAGCGCTGCTTCAAACTTTTTAATTTCTTTTGTTATTTCATCTAAGATATAGTCTTCTTTTTCTACTAAAAGTGGATATGCCTCATCATAAATCTTTTCTATAAAGATTTTTGCAACTGATAACATTTCCGTTGCATCAATGCCAAGATTTTTGCAGTATCTAATAGCACGGCGTAAAAGTCTTCTTAAAATATATCCAGCACCTGTGTTTGATGGCAAAATTCCCTTTATATCGCCAATGAGCATAACTGACGTACGAGTGTGGTCTGCGATAATACGCATAGCCTTAGTGTCTTGTTCATTTTCGCCATACTTTTTGCCACTAACATTTTCTAAATGCTTAATCGTATCTGCAAAAAGGTCTGTTTTATAGCCGTCGTCTAAACCGTTTAAGAAAAGTAAAAGTCTATCTAAGCCAAAACCTGTGTCAACGTTTTTGTTTTCGAGTTCAGAATAGCCGTTTTCTAACTTTTTATATTGCATATAAACGTCGTTGCCAATTTCAACGTATCTTCCACAACTGCAGTTTACGTCACAAGTGTCACAGCAAGCATTGTCGTGGCGTGGATAGAACCACTCGTTATCTGGCCCACAAGGTGTGCCTACTGTTCCTTCTAATTCCCACCAGTTGTTAGATTTGTCAAGGTAGAAAATATTTTCTGGCTTAATACCCAACGCTTTAAGATAACTTGCAGTTTCTTCATCTCTTGGTGCAGATTCATTACCTTCAAATACAGTTGAACAAATCTTATCTTTATCAAAACCGAAAACTTCAGTCAAAAGTTCAAATGACCATTTTGTTTTCCAATGGGTAGTGCTACCCGGAAACAAATAAAAATCGTGAATACGGACACCGTTCTGATGAAAAAGTTTACCGCCGATGGTTTCGCCCAGTGGTTTCAGAAGACAAGGAATACCCTCTTCATCACAAATAATTCCCTTTGTTGCACCTGCATCCATATAAATATT
>JAZRRZ010000065.1:0-1247 GCA_045651185.1 Christensenellaceae bacterium
AAAAGTTGTAGATAAAAATTTATATTGGAAACTTTTTAAGTCAACTTTTATTATTAGTGCTTTCACTATTGGCGGTGGCTTCGTAATTATTTCTTTATTGAAAGCCAAATTTGTTGATGAATACAAATGGTTGGATGATAAGGAAGCTTTAAATTTAGTAGCCATTGCTCAATCAGCACCGGGCATTATGGCTGTAAATGCTGCTATCATAATAGGTTATAAGTTGGCTGGATTAGCAGGTTCTTTAACGGCAATCTTGGCTACGGTTTTACCGCCTTTGTTTACATTGAGTGTTGTTGCTTATTCTTATGATATTTTTGCCAGCAATGAGTATGTGCAATTACTTTTGAAGGGTATGCAATGTGGTGCTACTGCCATAATTATCAATGTAGCTATTGATTTATTGAAAAAAGAACTCAAGAAAAAACTTGTGATACCATTATTTATTATTGTGGGAACTTTTGTAGCAAATTATTTCTTTGATGTAAATTTGATGTACGCAATTTTGGTGGACGCTATGCTTGGTTTTATGCTGTTGCGTGATGAAAAATATTCTTGAGGAGGGCGTAATGATTTACTGGGAACTTTTTTGGAGTTTTGTACAAGTTGGCACTTTTTGCGTTGGCGGCGGTTATGCTTCTATGCCTTTGATTCAAGAACAAGTAATTGAACGTCATGGGTGGCTTACTTTACAACAATTTATAGATATTTTTACTATTTCTCAAATGACACCGGGGTCTATTGGTATTAATGCTGCAACATTTGTTGGTACTAAAGTTGCAGGTAGTCCTGGAGCAATTGCTGCTACTGCGGGATTTGTTTTTCCTTCCATTATCATTGTATTGATTTTGGCTAAACTATTTTTCAAATACGGAGATATTGGTCCTATTCGTGGAATTTTAAATGGCTTGCGTCCTGCGGTTGTAGCATTGATTTGTTCTGCAGGTGTTGGTTTTATTTTGCTCGCACTATGGAATACTGAAACATTACCTAAAGATTATACAAAAGTCGATTTAATTGGTTGTATTGTTTTACCAATTTCTTTGTGCTGCATTCGTAATAAAATGAGCGTTATAAAATTATTCTGTTTTTCCGGAGTGCTAGGTTTAATTTTAGGAGTTGCCGGAATCAGATAAAGTAGGCGTAGCCTGTGTGGCTACGCTTTTCTTTTATTTTCCGAAGTAGTAAAAGTATGCTATAATATAATTTACTAATCTTACTAATGTGTTTAAGGAGTGAAGTATTAT
>JAZRRZ010000066.1:0-1171 GCA_045651185.1 Christensenellaceae bacterium
TTTTATTTTTAAGCGAAATTCGTCAATATGATGTCATTTTGAATTAATATTACTATTATAATTTGAAGAAAATTGCAAAATAATAGGGAAGCTTTCACAAAAGCTTCCCTTAAAATTTTATTATAACATTCTAAAAATGGAGATAACCTTACCAATTACTTGAATGTTATCGGTACCAAGGATAGGTTCATATTTATCATTTTCCGGTTGTAAGCGGATGCGTCTTAATTCACGGAAGTAACGCTTGCAAGTAGTTTCTTCGCCATCAATAAGAGCAATAACAATATCACCATTGTTCGCAAAGTTTTGTTTACGAGCGATAATGTAGTCACCATCAAGAATACCAGCGTTAATCATACTGTCACCGGTAACAGAAAGCATGAAAACATCTTCTTCGCAACCAATCAAGTCTTTGGGAATGGGGTAGGTTTCTTCGATGTTTTCAACAGCAAGAATAGGAACACCAGCAGTAACCTTACCAACAAAAGGAACAGGAACTACTTGTTTATTACGCCATGCATCATTTTGAGACATAAGTTCCAAAGCACGAGGTTTAGCAGCATCTCTTTGCAGGAAGCCAAATTGTTCCAGGTTCTTCAAGTGATTATGAACGCTTGCGCTAGAAGAAAGACCTACTGCAAGACCAATCTCTCTAACTGCAGGCGGATAACCTTTTTTACTAATAAATTCACGCACAAAATTTAAAATCGCTCTTTGTCTTTCGGACAACATTTCTTCTGTATAGTTACCGTCAAAATCAGCCGGCAATGCTTTGCGTCTACCCATTATATAACCCTCCAATCATTTGTTCGCACAGTTCGTTAAATAAATTTTATCAAATTAGAACGAAAGTGTCAAACGATTGTTTTCTATTTTAGGCAATTGCGTTCTAAATAATTATTTTATGTCCGATAATATATATTATGTCTAAAATAAATCGTTTATAAGCGTTTTTAAAATGCTTCCTAATATAAATCCATGCGTCAAATTTAAGGCTTCTTTCTAAAATTGGAAGTTACTTCTTAAATTAGAAACCTTCATTAAATATTGATAGAATTTCATAAAAAATTAGAAGTGAGTTTTTAAAATCAACTCACTTCTATAAATCACTTCTTTATTTTTATAAGCTTCTTATTTAATCTTAGAAGGCTTAAACTTTTTAATGAACTTC
>JAZRRZ010000067.1:0-1047 GCA_045651185.1 Christensenellaceae bacterium
TTGATGCCATTTATGACGTGATTTAAGGATAAACGTGTTCCATTCTGGTGTACTGCCTCCCTAGGTAGACGTACTCGATAGCGGATACAAGTGGAATGGCGAGGTTTACCCCACCCTCACCCACATCAGCAGGAAAGCCACTGGCTACCAAATCGGAGGCAACACATTCTTCGGGCTTCCTACCAAGCGCCGGGGCGAGTAAGGCATGCCCACTCCTCCCAATGGGCTTGTTCTTTAAGGGTGGGCGATGGGAGTCGAAAGTTTTCTTGAGTTGTGAAACGCTTGCGAATAACGTTTTATAAAAATAAGGTTGCAAATGAAAGACAAAATTTGGCTTTTTGTTTTGGCGATTAGGTCGGTAGATAATGAAATACAGATGTTTCGACCTGAGTCACTCATGGCTGAAATCAAAGACTCCCAATCTTGCAGCTCTCGCAAAAAAAAGCTTGATTGTACACTCCGTCATATGCTATGAAACATTTGCGCTCATCCGGGCAAAAAAACAAGAAGAAATGGCTTGTTCGTGTCAAAAGGAGGGCGACAGCTTAGTATTTTCCCCCCCCCTACGAGATAGTAATGAACAAAATTATTAAAATTATTAAAACAAGAGTTCTAATTGACTTTTTCATATCGATGTTTTTTATTCTGTCTAGCTGCAGAAATTCATGTGAAATAGGAAATATAATAGCGTATCCAGCAGAAGCTGATTCTGTAGATATGAAACAAAGTGGTTTATTGTGTAAGCATCCAACAATTACTATTGGTGCTATTAATTTTCAAAACAATGATTTATTAGAAGTTAAATTAGTTAAAAAAGACAAAGGTGTCGCTATACTTTTATTTTTTATCAAAAACGGAAGGGTTCATAAAGTTAAATCTCAAATAATTGATAAGGATAAAATTTACGCCTTTGGAGCATCCAAAGATATTTGCGAATATTATAGCAATAACAAAAAATGGTTCCTGCTGATTTCATGTAAAAATGACATTGTTTATATTGTTTGGAATAAGAAAGAAGCAGGTATGTGCCCTTTTTATATGAATTCG
>JAZRRZ010000068.1:0-53706 GCA_045651185.1 Christensenellaceae bacterium
AGGTGTAAGTGCAGTAATGTATTGAGCTGACCGATACTAATAGGTCGAGGGCTTGATCTCGAAAGAGATAAAAGAGAACAATTGATATGGATTCAAGAAGATTTGGCCAAGGCTAAAGAAGAAAAAAGAAGGAAGATTTGCTTGACAAAGAAAGATAAGTTTGATATTTTCTATGTAGTTGTGATTCTACGGAATTAACAAAACAGAATATATACGCGAAAAGCGCGAATATATACCATTGCGGTGATAATGGCGGTGAGGATCCACCTGTTCTCATACCGAACACAGAAGTTAAGCTCACTAGCGCCGAAAATACTTTGCTGGAGACGGCACGGGAAAATAGGTTGTTGCTGCATCCAATATTAAACTTTGGCTTTTAATAAAGCCAAACATTGCCCCTTAGCTCAGTAGGTAGAGCATGCGGCTGTTAACCGCAGTGTCGTCAGTTCGAGTCTGTCAGGGGCAGCCAAAAAGAAAGAACACCAAAATCGGTGTTCTTTCTTTTTGTTTACAACCCTAGACAGACGAAGAACGTAGTTCGGACGCCTTTGATGGACATTTTTAATGAGCTTAGTCCATCGTAACGCAGTGGAGATGCGTCTGTCAGGGAGTTGCCCCCCCAACAGCGCTAAGAACTGCCGAACAACTTGACAAAGCAAGTTATGGTCGTCGACGCTCGTCCGTTCGTATTACTCACTACCGAGTGCTAAGTCCATCAAGGCAAGCAAAACAAAGGCGCACGAGTCTGTCAGGGGCAGCCACTAGTATGGGTCTATAAGTATTTTGCTTATAGACCCATATTTTTATATTTTCACGCTGAAATCATAGTTTTATAGCAAAAATTAAGACCTATAAGAGCATTTTAACGCTTTTATAGGTCTTTTTTAATGCGATTTTTCAAAAAACGCCACGACAGATTTTGTCCCACACACTTTATGTCAATGTATAGTAAAATTACGCCCTAGTAGGATTTGAATATAAAAATGGTGTAATATATAGAAAATAATTGAAAAATATTTATAGATATGTTAAAATATTATAAACTAATGAGGAGAATTTTCCATGTTTAGAGATGACAATCAATTATCAATGAAACAAATCGAAGAACTAGAACACAAGTATTTAGAAAAATATTGGCATTTTTTGAAATTTGTCGAAGATGAAATTATTTTTGGTTTTAACACAAAAAATGATATAAAAAGTGATTGGATTGGAAAATATGGCAACGGTGAAGCAGGTATATCAAATTTTGCCGTTGGTTCTGAAAGAATTATTTATGCTTTACTAAATGGTAAAATTGCAGGACAACCTAATTCTTGCCCAGTGTCGTCGGATTTATTCTTTGAAACAGAAGATGCTTATGTGCATATTGATTTAAAATCAGTTACTACAAATGGTGGCCAAAATATTATCAATCCAGTAACTAATGAGCCTTTGAAAGATAATATTGGAGACTTTAAGTCAGATATTTTTATAGGGGAAAATCAAAACTCATATAAGGGTATACAGATAGTACACGAAGGAAGAGCTAATGAAGAAAGAAGAGAATATATTCCTAATTTGCCAACAGTGTATTCTAAAACGGACGGGCAGAAAAAGATTTGTATTACATATTTTATAACAATTTTAAGCAATGCTGCCACTTTTGAAACAGAGATGATCTCTATTATGTGTGTGCCAAACGGAAAACTTGAGCCGTATTATAAGGAAAGGCCGCTTAAAGCAGGAAAAAATCCTGGTAAAACAAGATTTAATTTTAAAAAGGTAAATAAGTTTGAGTTGCTTGAAGATAAACCATCTAGGATAAAGATAGTTTATAAAAACCCGAATATGAATGATTGGGTGAAAAATAAATTATCATTTTATTTGAGTTTAGATAAATAAAAGACGTGGGGATTATTCCCCACGTTCATTTTTTAATTCCGACATAATGCCTTCTGCTATTTTTTTTGCTAATAATACTGGAACGGCATTTCCTATTTGCTTGTGCATAATTCCTAGATTATTACCTGAAAAAATATAATTTTCTGGAAATGTTTGAATTATAGCACACTCTCTTACGCTTAAACGACGCATTTTATTGATATGTATTTCTGGACTTGTTGCAGTTATAGTGTCGCTTGGTCTATCCCAGTTAGTAATTCTCAATGCTTGTTCGAACATCATTGGTTTTTCTATTAGGGTCGTGACTTCTTTGTCATATTTATCATCAAACCCTAATAATTTTTTTAACTCCCACCAATCGCTTGGCTTTGGGATACTACCGCTGTTATTGTCTTTTCTGAACCAGTGTCCTGCGGTATATTTATAGCCAAAATGTTCATCAACTTTTTTTGTTGATAACCCAGCTTTATTTCTCCAATATACAAGATAATCGCAAATTTCATGTTGATCAACCTTGTATTGTCTTCCCCAAAATGTATCTGCAACATTTTCAAGAGCTTTATGTTGATAAATAATTTTTCCACTATTAAGTTTTATTGGCATGTCTTGACATCTTATGTCAGAAAGCCATCCAATAGCTTCTTCGCACGTTACAGCGGGGAGCAATTCTTCGGTTTTGTCAACTTCATTTATATAATGTGTTTTTTGTGGATAAGGTGCGTATTTTCTTAATCTATTACCAATTATTATAACTCTTTCACGCTGTTGAGGAACGCCATATTCGGCAGCGTTTAATAGACGTGCTTCAACATGGTAACCCAAACTTTCAAAATCTTTTTTAATCATTTGAATAACTTGTCCTTTTTCAATGGACAAAATACCCTTTACATTTTCAGCCACAAAAAGTTTCGGTTTTTTATCTTTTATAATACGCAACATTTCTTTATATAAAAAATTGCGTTGGTCTTCCATGCTACGTTTAGTATTAGCGACAGAAAAACCTTGGCAAGGGAATCCCCCAATAATAACATCTGGGTTATCGGGTATATCGTTGCTATTTATCATTCTAATATCGCCAAAAACAATGTGCTTTCCAATATTGTTTCTATATGTTTCAATAGCTTCTGGAATTATATCATTTGCCCAAACAATATCGAAACCTGCTTGTATAAAACCCAAATCCATACCGCCAGCACCTGAAAACAAAGAGATAACCTTAAAAGTTCCAGCTTTTGATTTGCTTTCGAAAACTTCGTTTTCATCTTTAACCATATCCATTATGTCGGAAATAGAACATTGTAAAGCGTCACAAATTTTCCCCAAAACTTCAGGACTAACAACTTCATCCTTTCCAAGTTTGGCTAAAGTGCTAGTGCTAATTTTAGTAATATTTCTTAATTCGGTTTTGGTCATTTTTTTATCAATTAATTTCTTCCATAATTTGTTGTAATTAGCTTTCATTTTCTTGCTCCCGCATTATTATAACACAAAACCATGCAAAAAACAATATATTTAGTGCACCATTTTTATGTTTTTAATTTTTTTATATTTGAATATCAAAAACTACTTTTTGTCCCACACACTATACCAAAAAACGAGATTTAGTCCCACACATACAAAAGAAAGCATCCATCTTTAGATGGGTGCTTTTCTTTTTTAACACTTGAAAGTGTAATTATATGATTTTTATAAAAATCCATTTGGGGTAGGCACTATGCAGTTGCAGTAAGCCCTTGTTGAATTGTGTTTATTGTATTAAGATAAGTTTGAACTTCATTATTGTAGTCGTCGCCCAAGTTGACACCAACACTAGTTTTTGCAACAAATTCGTTCTTCATCGCGTCCAAAGCAGCGATAAAATCGCTAGAAGGATTTTCAAAGTCATTGATATACATATCGCCGTTTTCTTTGTAAATTACGTCGCCGTATACACCAAGAAAACCCATATGTGCAAGATAGCGGAAAGATTTAATTTCATTATTAGTGAAATTATAATCGATTTCGCAGTAATTATATTGCATCATGCCATTAACAACAACTGATGCTTCTAAATAGATTTTACCTTCTTCAACGTCTACGGTAGTATAGAAAGAATATGCTTGGTCTATCATATCCGTTTGGTTAGGACCGGAAGGAACTTCTACTTGTGCTGAAAAGTTATATACGCTGTCACTCATCACGAAACTACTGTTGGAGTAAAGGTCGCTGAATAGTTGTAATACAGCAGGCATACCACCAACGTTTAACTTAACTTGTTGTATTTCTGCTGGCGTAGTAGCAGGATGTGTTTCGTCAGGAACCGAACAAGAAAACAAAGAAGGAGATGGTTTTGATATTCCTGTTTTGCCATAGGCACTGTCCGCAGCAGATTCGTAAATAACGGCAAGTTCTGCTTGGGAAAGTTCTGCTCCGCCGTCGTCACCAGGAGGGGGAGTAGTTGCACAAGCATAAAGTGATGTGCACATAATGCACATTAATAAAGTAATAAATAATGATATGAATTTTTTCATAACAAGCTCCTTTATTTTTTTTGATTATAACATGGATAGGTGGGCTATGTCAAATTTTAGCTCAAATAATTTGCGATGCTTGGACTTTTCTACTATTTTATAAGTTAAAAACAAGTTGCGACATAGCCTAACGGCTGAATGGTTGTTGCTTTTCTCCGATAGTGTCGTCAGTTCTTGTGCCGTTTATATTTTAACGTTTATTAGAGTAAACTCTATAAACAATAAAATATTATTTAGATAAATAAAGATTTTATAAAAATCGCTTGACGCCTTAGTGTGCTAAGAATATAATATAATCATTACTAAAAGTGAGATCAACTTAAAAGATAAAGGAGAAAAAATGTCTAAACGTATATTATTATGGATATGTAAGGCTTGTCTCAGTGGTATTATTGCGTTTACGATACTAACAGGTGTTTGTATGCTATATTATAACGTGCCTGTTCATTATAGTGTTGCTGATGGATCAACAGATTATTCGTGGGAAGCAAACAAGTTCTATTCTAGAGGAACGGAAGGTTTTGCATGTGGAAAAACCAACAATGAAGGGTACCTTAACCCTTTTGACTATTCTAAGTCTATATCAATTGATACTCTTATTATGGGTTCATCACATATGGAGGCGTATCAAATTGCGCAAAACAAGTCTACTGCAGGAGTTCTTAGAGCATTAATGCCTGACAAGACTATTTATAATATAGGTGTTTCAGGGCACGATTTTTTAGTTTGTGCAGATAATCTTTTCGCTGCTGTAAACAAATACAAGCCAAAGCAATTCGTTATTATGGAAACGAGTAAACTTGATTTTAGTGACATACAACTTGAAGATGCAATTCATGAAAACATTGCAGATCTTCAATCTTCCACCAGAGGACTTGTCGAAACGCTTCAAAAAAATCCATTTTTGAGGCTTTTATATACACAATTTAAAAATTTTTTAGATAAAAACGCAGATAAGGACGTGCCACCAATTAACGCGGAAAAAACAATCGGCAGTGAAGTAAATTATAATGCTCTTTTAGCTAAACTTAGTAAGACAGTAAGAGATAACGGCTCGCAGCTTATCATAGTTTATCATCCTTCTTTAGTATTGAATGAAGATGCAACAGCATCGTCAACGGCTGATAAAGAACTTTCTGATTTTTTCGCATTGTGTTGTGAAAAAAATGGAATAATATTTTTAGATATGTCAAACCGTTTCTTAGAGGGATATAAAAAAGAGTCAGTACTTCCTCATGGTTTTATAAACACTTCAATAGGTAAAGGCCATTTGAATGAAAATGGTCATGCAATGATTGCAGAATCAATATATGAGATAATGAAGGAGTTCGAATAATGTCATTTGCGTCATTAGAATTTTTAATTTTCTTTTTGATTGTTTTTATAGTCGTGTTGTTCCTTCAGAACTTTAAGAACGCACTTTATAAACAAATATTTTTACTTGTTGTAAGTTACTTTTTCTACGGATATTGGGACTGGAGATTTTGTTTTCTGCTATTGTTTATTACTGTAGCCGCTTACATAAGTGCACTATTTACGCATAGAAAGTTTGCTTTAGCAATCGGTGTTATTGTGCCACTCGTGATACTAGGCTTTTTTAAATATTTTAACTTTTTTCTTGATAGTTTTTCATCGCTTATAAATAAAGATCTAGACGTGCTTGCGATAATACTTCCCGTGGGAATATCGTTTTATACATTCCAAGCATTGAGTTATGTGATTGACGTTAAACGTGGAAAAATCTCTGTAGAAAAAAACTTTGTAAAGCTTGCACTTTACATTAGTTTTTTTCCACAACTAGTTGCTGGGCCTATAGTTAAAGCTTCAGAATTTTTGCCTCAATTAAATGAAGAAAGGCGAATTAACATAAAAAATGTTGAAATAGGTATACAACTAATGGTTGTGGGACTTTTCAAAAAAATAGTAATTGCCGACCATTTATCTGTTTTTGTTGATGATGTATTTAACACTCCTGCAGCTTATAGTTGGGTTTCGATTATTCTTGCTGTGGTATCATATTCTATACAAATATACTTTGATTTTTCGGGATATTCTGATATTGCGATAGGTTGTGCAAAGTGCTTTGGATACGATTTTTGCCCTAACTTCAACATGCCTTATATATCTGAAAATGTCACGGTTTTTTGGAGAAGATGGCATATTAGCCTATCTACATGGTTGAAAGAATATCTTTATATTCCGCTTGGTGGTAATAGAAAAGGAAAAACTAGACAGTATATAAATCTCTTTATAACGATGTTGCTTGGTGGGCTATGGCATGGCGCTAGTTGGACTTTTGTATTTTGGGGTGCACTACATGGTGTGGCTTTGTGTATAGACAAACTTTTACCTAAAAAGAATAAGCGGAAAAAAATGTTTAGATGTTTAAGTGTGACTGGGACGTTTTTGTTCGTTTCCTTTGCGTGGATATTTTTCCGTGCAGACACTTTCTCAACCGCATGGTTGATCATAAAAGGAATATTTACATTGCAAGGTGGAATAGTGCAACCTTTCTTCTGGACATTCATTGCAATAGCCGTTGTCGTTTTGGGAACCTTAATCGCGATAATTCGTGCTAAAAAGCGCGGAGAGCATGAAATTAACGGGTTTTATCCTTTGATTAAATTAAACACTGTGTCAGGATTAACTGTTCTATTCCTTGCTTGTGGACTAATCTTATGTTTGGCTTTTGTAGGAGAAAATCCTTTTGTTTATTTCCAGTTTTAATATAGACTGTATTAAAAAAGAAAAAATTATTCAATAAAGACTTGTTTTTAAAGACAGCCAAAAGAAAGCATCCATTTTAATGGGTGCTTTTATTTGTTGCAGTGTGGTTTAGGTAAAATTTGCATTTTATAGGTGATATCTTGAAATAGTATGCCTTAAATACCGTTTACACTTTTTCTTGACACTTTTGTATCGTTGTGATATAATACAAAAGCATAAAATTATGCAACATAAAGGCTTTAACAATGAAAAACAAACGAAAAAGGTGGATTAAACCACGTCATAAAATAATTAAGAAAATAGCCGCTCCTTTCTTAGTGAGACACGTTAAGAAAAAATATGGATTGACAATAGAAAGGTTTGAGGCTCAAGAAAATAGACCCTATCTTATCCTTATGAATCACCAAACGGGCTACGACCATTTTTTTGTGGAGATGGTGTTTAAAGGTCCTATTTATAGCGTAGCTTCGGAAGATATTTTTTCAATGGGTTTTTTATCAAAACTATTGCGTTATTTTATAGCACCTATTCCTATAAAAAAATCAACGCACGATACAGGCGCTGTTATGAACTGTTTGAGTGTGGCAAAAGAGGGTGGGTCTATTGCAATATTTCCAGAAGGGAACAGGACGTATAGTGGAAAAACTGAACATATCAGTCCTTCTATTGCAAAACTTGCGCGCATGTTAAAATGCCCTATTGCATTTATGAGAATTGAAGGCGGTTATGGCGTTCAGCCACGTTGGAGCGACGTTGTTCGTGAAGGGACAATGCGTGCATACGTTTCTAAAGTAATACAGCCGGAAGAATTTGAAAAATATTCAGTTGATGAACTTTATAACATAATTAAAAGCCAATTAGATGTAAACGAGAACGTTTCCGATAGAGAGTTTTTACACACCAAAACGGCAGAGTATTTAGAACGTGCCGTTTATGTTTGTCCATATTGTGGAATATCTGTTTTTGAAAGTAAAAACGACGTGATTGAATGTAAAAAATGCCATAGAAAGATACAGTATCTACAAAATAAAGAACTTAAAGGCATAGATTTTGAATTTCCTTTCAAATATGTAGGTCAGTGGTACGATTATCAAAGTGATTTCGTGAGTAAGTTAGACATTTCTTCGTATAATGCTGCGCCTATTTATAACGATGAAGAAGTTTCGCTTTTTAACGTGATTTTGTATAAAAAGAAACGACTTTTGAAAAAAGGAATAAAAATGTTTGCATATAACGACCGTTTTGAGTTTGTCAAAGATAAGTATCAAAACTCCTTATCCTTTGAAGACGTTTCCACAGTCACTGTTCTTGGTAGGAACAAACTTAATATTTATTTTGATAACAATAAAAAAGTATATCAGATAAAAGGGACAAAACGCTTTAATGCATTGAAATACGTTCAATTATATTACCATTATAAAAACATACAGGCAGGAGATACAAATGGAAAATTTTTGGGACTTTAGTGTTTGGGGCACGCTTAATTTAATAGCCGTCCTATTAATCAGTTTACTTATTGCCAATATCTTGAAAAGGCGTGTATGTTTTTTAAAAAATTCTTTAATTCCAACATCCGTTCTCGGTGGAATGATATTGTTTGTTTTCAACGTTATATACAAATGGATTACAGGCATATCTGTTTGGAATACTGCTTTTTTTGGTTCAAACGGAAATTCAGTGCTTGAAATTATTACCTATCATACCCTTGCACTTGGGTTTATTGCCGCCACTTTCAAGACAAAAAATCAAAAGATAACAAAACAGCGCTCGGTGGAAATTTTTAATACAGGCGTAACAACAGTTTCTACATACTTACTGCAAGGTGTTGTAGGTTTGGCAATCACCATTATAGCCTCTTATGTTATGGCCGATTTTTTTGCTGCGGCAGGTGTGCTGTTGCCGTTCGGTTATGGGCAAGGCACAGGGCAAGCCTTAAATTATGGTAGCATATATGAAAGCGAATACGGGTTTGATGGTGGCAAAAGTTTTGGACTTACCATAGCAGCACTCGGGTTTTTAAGCGCAAGCACAGGCGGAGTTATCCACTTAAATATATTAAAGAGGAAAAATAAACTCTCTGTATTAAATAAAGAAACAGCCAGATTAACCGAGCATAGCATACAAGACGATAATGAAATACCGATGAACGGCAGTATGGACAAAATGACCGTTCAGATTGCACTTGTTGTGCTTGTTTACTTCTTGACGCATTTACTTTTGCTCGGAATAGGCATAATTTTGCCTGGCTTTAAGTCGGTTATTTATGGTTTCAACTTCCTTATCGGCGTTTTAATGGCAACTCTTGTTAAGGCTATTTTGAACGCCTTAAATAAAAAAGCCGTTATCAAGAGAAAATATACGAATAGCTTTTTAATGGATAGGCTCAGCAACGTTTGTTTTGATATAATGGTCGTTACGGGAATTGCTGCCATAAGTTTAGAAGTGCTTTCTTCCTATTGGATAGTTATTCTTATCCTTGGCGTTGTCGGTGCGTTTATTACGTATTTTTATAATCTCTATGTAGCGCGTACGTTATTTAAAGGCTACGCAGAAGAACAGTTTTTAGCAATGTATGGTATGCTAACGGGAACGGCAAGCACGGGCATTATCCTTTTGCGTGAAGTTGATGGGGATTTCATTTCGCCTGCATCTGAAAATCTAATTTATCAAAATTTTCCGGCTATGGCTTTTGGATTTCCTATTATGTTTTTGGCTGCGTTTGCACCAAAAGGACCGATATTAACGCTAGTTATATTGACAGGATTTTTTGTCGTAATGAATATTATTCTTTTGCGTTCAAAAATTTTTAAGAAAAAAATAAAGAATTTAAACAAGTAGATTAACTTGTTGAAAAAGACAAAACAAAAAGCCTAACACTTTTCGTGTTCGGCTTTTAATATTTACATTATTACTTATTTGCTAAGTATTCTCTCATAATCCTTAAGTTTTCTTTAATGATTATGTCATCAGTATTGTTTTGAAGTTTATAAAGAGTTGCATACAAGAAAATTTCAATTTCGTATCCGCCCCTTGCCATTTCTGTTTGTGTTGGGAGATAGAAGTGAGAGCCGTTTGTATTACATGTGCAAAGTGTGTTTTGGAAAGGGCTATATGTTCTAAGTCTTAATGCAATTTCAGAGAAAAGTTCAAATGGGAAAGGTACGAACACTGTTGAGTTGAACTTAAACATTACTTGGTCGATGTGCATGTGGTCATCAAACTTAGCATTTTCTTCATGCATCTTAATTGTTTCTTGCAAAACTGCGTGTTCACGGAAGTCAACTTCTATAAGTTGTTCTTGAGCATCTAGTTTAGCAAGTTTAGCCTTTGCTTCTTCTAATGTTGGGATAGGTTTATAAGGAAGTTTGATTTCGCCCTTAATAATGCCAAAGTCAACTTCATTAAAATCTTTAATACTTCTGAAAGCTCTAACAGCGTCAATTGCAGCGAGATTACCGATTTCGTTAACGTAGTCAACGTCACCCGTTTCACCAGTAGTGCTACCGTTAGAAATTCTAGGACCCATGTCGCCTTCTGAACCATTAAAGAACACGCTTGTTGCACCTGATTGAAGTTCTAAAGCATCAACCATGATACCTGGCCAGTCACGTGTGATTTTTGTACATCTGCCAGCAGAAGTGCCGTGACAACTATAATGAACCATATTCAAAATGTTTTTGCCATCTAAATCTTTAAATGCAAGAACGGTCATAGTAGTGTCGCAAACGCCAAATGGGTTTTGACCTAAAAGAACCTTGCCGTCCTCATCAATTTCACGTCTGTTGATACCAACATAACTTTGTGTTGTGCCAACGCCCATAACTGCTGGAACCATGCTGTTTACTGCATCTTTAGCGGCAGCAACAGTTTGTGGAATTAACATTCCATTTATGTATTCTGTATTAGCAACTCCCCAGCCACCAGAAGACTTAATTGCTGGACCAGAGTGGGTGTGTGTTGCTGAGAAAGAAATGTTTTCTTTTAGAACGCCTGTTTCCTTTTGGATTTGCTCTCTCATAGTATCAACGATTTGTTCAGTCACACTACAAATATCAGCACTGATAATAACGCCACGAAGACCGTCTTGTTCGCAAGCGATAGCCGTCACTGTAAGGTCGTCGTTAACGCTTGATGCTGGTCTTTTTGTTGTATATCCATAAAGTGGTGTTCCAAGTGGTGGTGTAATAATTTTTTTACTACTTCCAATCTTAAATTGTTTACTCATAATAATTCTCCATAAATACATATTGTAATTTTATATTGTTAAAATCATTTTAGCACAAATATTTATATTTGACAAGATTTTTTGTGTATAATTTCTTGCATTTTTCTAAAAAAATATGGCAATGAAATTGGTTTATTCTTGGTGGGTATATTGTGATGGTATAACGCCCATAACTTTCTTAAAATTTCTTATAAAAGTGCTGTAATCGTTGTATCCACAAAGCGTGTAAACATAAGTTAATTGATAGCCTTTTTTGATAAGTGAAACTGCGTGTTCAATTCTTTTTATGTTTAGATATTTCTTAAAAGGTTTGCCTGTAATTTCTAAAAAGGCATTGCAAAAACTACTTCTTGACATTGCAGAGCGCTTTGCCATTTCAGATAAAGATAGGTCTTCATGCAAGTTGGCGTCAATATATTTTACACAGTGTAAAACGTATTGATTAAGGTTGTCAAAACTTTCGGGAATACTGCCTTTTATAGATTCAAAATAGGTGCGAGCAAAAATTGTCAAAAGTATAACGGTGTTTGCCTTTATCATTTCTGCCGAGCCTATATTGTTGTTGCTAAACTCTTTGTAAATTCTTTCCATAATAGTGTCTATAAAAAGCAAATCTTCGTTTGGCAAAGTTATTTTTGGGTGAATTGCACTTTCGCTAATCGTGTTTAGTTGCTGTAAAAATTTTATTGCAATAGTATCGCTTTGATTTCTGTCTTCAAAAATGCTTGGCATAAATGAAAAAGAATAAAAGGTGGTTGTGCTATCAGTTGGGCCAATATGGTGTTGTTTGTTAGGTGGAATAATTGTCATGTCCCCACGATAAAGTGTAGAAGACGTTTCGCCTACGTAGTGAGTAAGATGCCCTTCTATAACGTAAAACACCTGAAAATATTCGTGAATATGTGGTTTTTGTGCGTTTGCGCTGTTTTTAACCTTTTGTATATGCACGCCTTCGGTTGCGTTGCTATAGTATGACAAAATAAATCTTTCAATATCCATAATTTAACCTTTTTACAATTATTCAAAATTTTAGCATTATATAATTGACTCTCTATACTATGTAGTATAACACATATTAATAAAAATGCAAGATTTTTTAATAAAAATGCAAACTCATATGCTTAAAAAATCAAAAAAAAGGCTTTACAAAGTAAAGTTTTAGTGATATAATTAAAGAAAAAACAAGAAGGAAAGAACAATGAAAATAGTTGCATTAACCGGAATGCTTGGCTATGGTTATAGTGAAGAATCATTAGAACATGCATTTTCTGAAAAAGTTGATTATTTAGGCGTTGACGCAGGTTCTACAGACCCTGGTCCATATTATTTAGGCAGTGGCAAGTCTTTTACTGACAGAAATGCAGTAAAGCGTGACTTGGCTTTGGCACTTCCAAAAGCATTAGAACACAAAGCACCATTTATTATTGGTTCTGCTGGTGGCGCAGGTAGCAAGCGTCACGTTGAATGGCTTAAAGAAATTTTGTTTGAAATTTGCAAAGAAAAGAAATTATCATTTAAGCTTGCTGTTATCTACAGTGACGTTTCTAAAGAATACGTTTTAGAAAAATTTGATAATGGTAAGGTGCTTAACATGAGCGAATGTTTCCCTGCAAATAGAGAAGAAATTGAAAAGAGTGAAACAATCGTTAGCCAAATAGGTGTTGCACCTATTATCAAAATGTTAGAACAAAAAGTAGACGTAATTTTGTGTGGTAGAGCGTGCGACACGGCAATCTATGCTGCACCATGTCTATTTGAAGGTTATGACCACGGTCTTGCTTTCCACATGGCAAAAATTATGGAATGTGGTGGTATGTGTGCTGAACCTGTTTCTGCTGCAGACGTTATGCAAGGTTATATGTATAAAGACCACTTTGAACTTCGTCCAGCAAACCCACAAAAACGTTGTACAGTTGATAGAGTTGCTGCGCATACTCTTTATGAGCAAACAAACCCATATCTTATTTTTGAACCAGACGGCGTTGCAGACCTTAAGAACAGCAAGTTTGAACAAATTGATGAAAGAACAGTTAGAGTTTCTGGCTCTGAATTTACAATGGCAGAAATTCCAACACTTAAACTTGAAGGTGTTAAATGCTCAGGCTTTAGAACAATCAGCCCTGCAACGATTAACGACGATAACACTATCGCCCACATCGATTTAATCACAAAGACAGTTTCTGACTTCGTTAAAGAAAATACAAAGGATATCATTAAGCCAGAAGATTACAACTTGTCATTTAAACTTAGTGGTGGCAAAGAATCTTCACTTTCAGTTATTATTGATATCGTTGCAAAAACTCAAGCAATCGCAGATACAGTTTGCGCACTTGCAAGAAGCCGTATGCTCCACTGTGACTACGTGGGCAGAAAATCTTCTGCTGGAAACCTTGCGTTCCCATTCTCACCATCAGATATCCATATCGGTGAAGTTTATGAATTCTCTGTTTTCCATTTAGTTCAAGTTGATGACCTTTCAGAAACGGCTAAAATCGAAATTATGGAGGTGTAATTATGAAACAACCACTTATCAATTACACAAAAATTTTAAGAAGTAAAAACGCAGGTCCACTTTACATTACTTTTGACTTGATTTTCGATACAAAAGAATCTTATGAACAAGTTAAGGCTCTTTTAACAAAAGAAATGGTAGCAAAGGCTTACGATATGGACATTAAACTTATCGACTTTATTTTCTATGACGTTGTAAACTCATTGAAAATAACATTCCCAAGAAAAAATATTAGTGGTAGTTTAGCTGACAACGATATTTACGGTTGTCAACAACATATGCCACTAGCAAAAATTTTAATAGGTGACTAATATGATTAAAATTGATTTATTTGAAGAAACAATATTTCAGACAATCAAACGTGGCGCAACTGAAATCTCTCCAGACGTTAAGTTAGCGTTTGAACAAGCAATTGCAAGAGAACAAAGCCCAGAAGCAAGAAAAGGTTTACAAGCAACTTATGATAGCATGGCTTTATCTAAAGTTCGCCAAAACCCACTTTGCCCTGACACAGGCTGGCCAATTTTCTATTTCAAAGTTGGTAATAAGTTTGAAGTTGAAGGTGGCTTTATGGCTATGGAAGAAGCAACAAGACGTGCTGTTGCAAGAGCAACAAAACTCGGTTATCTCCGTGCTACAATGAAACACCCTCTTACAGGTTATGACCCAGGCAACAATATCGGTATGAATATTCCTGACTTTACATATCAATTCGTTGATGGCGATGCAATTGAAATGTCTTACGTTGCTAAGGGTGGCGGTTCAGAATGTTTCGGTGGTACAAGACACCGTATCGTAGCATTTGCTGACGGCGTTAAAGGTATTGAAAAGTTTATCTTAGACTGTGTTGTAGCATCAACACGTGCAGGTGCTGTATGCCCACCAACAGTTTTGGGTATCGGTATCGGTGGTACAGCAAACGTTGCTGCAAACCTTGCTAAAGAAGCTGCTTGTCTTAGAACGGTTGGTTCTAAACACCCAGACCCAATGTTTAGAAAAATCGAAGAAGATTTATACGAAGCTATCAACAGCTTAGGTATCGGTCTTTTAGGTGCAGGTGGTTCAACTTCTGTTCTTGGCGTTAACGTTGAATATGCATATACACACATTGCTGGTATTGCAGTTGCAACAAGTACAAACTGTATGGTTGCTCGTAGAGCATCATCAAGAATTGATGCAGATGGAAAAGTGACAGCAATGTCAAGTCCAAATTGGTTTGAAGGAAGGTAATAAATATGGCAGAATATCATTTAACAGCTCCTCTTAAGAATGAAGATATAGAACAACTTAAGTTAGGCGATACTATATATATTAGTGGTGAAGTTTTCACATGTCGTTCAAGACTACATAAATACATTTTTGATGAAGGTCACGAATTGCCATTCTCAACAGATGATAGAAACGTTTTAATCCATAACGGACCAATCATTGTTAAAGAAAACGGCGAATGGTCACTTAAATCTTTCATGCCAACATCAAGCATTAGATTTGAAAAATGGGGTGCAAAGAGTGTTGAAAACTGGAAATTAAAGATGATTATCGGTAAAACAACAATGGGCAAGAGCACTGCTGAAATGATGAAGAAAATGAAGTGCGTTCACTGCTCACCACGTTCAGTAAGTCCAAACCTTTGGATTGACTCTATTGAAGTTCAAGACGTGCATCTATTTGACGAACTCGGTAGCATTGAAGCATCTTGGTTCTTTAAAGTTAAAGACTTAGGACCATTTATCGTTGATATCGATACAGAAGGCAACAACTACTTTGATGCTTTAGATGGCGACATCAAAAAGAGAAAGGAAGAAGCTTTAAAGAAATTGGGCATTGACCCAGATTATGAGTTCACAAAACTCTATTAATATTACAAAATTAAAGGTGGTACGAAAACTCGTTGCCACCTTTTTTGTAATGGTTTATTTTTAGTTTTATTTGTAGGTAAGGATAAATTATAAAAAGTGGAGCTAAGGATAAATTTTTGTTTGCCAAACAAAAAAGATTGTGCTATAATTAATTTTAGTGGCGCTATGCCATTATTTACATTAGATATTTATATTTAGCGAGGGTAGATATGAAAAAATTTATTATGTATGGTGCGGGCAATATCGGCAGAGGCTTTATCGGTCAATTGTTCTCACAAAGTGGTTATTCAGTTGGCTTTATTGACATCAATAAAGAAGTTATTGCAAGACTTAATCAAGACAAAGAATATCCTGTTGAAATCGTTACGACTGAAGGCGTTGTTGAAGACGTTGTAAAAAACGTTTTTGGCATTGATGGAACGGACATTGACCTTGTTTCTGAAGAAATCGCTACAAGCGACATCATGGCAACAGCAATCGGCGTTAACGTATTAAAGTTCATTGCAAAACCTATTGCTTTAGGCTTAAAGAAACGTTTTGAAAGAAATGCTGGTTTTTTCAACATTATTATTTGTGAAAACTTAATCGGTGCTGACCACTTCCTTAAGGGTTTAATCAAAGAACAAATTCCAGAATATGCAGATAGAATTGACGCTGAAGTTGGCTTTGTTGAAGCAAGTATCGGCAGAATGGTTCCTGTTATGACAGAAGAAAAGAAACAAGGCAATCCACTTAGAGTTTGCGTTGAACCATACAACATTTTACCTGTAGATAAAGATGCGTTTAAGGGTGAAATTCCAGAAGTTAAGAATTTATATCCTTTTGCTCCATTTAACTTATTTATCCAAAGAAAACTCTTTATGCACAATATGAGCCACGCTTTATGCGCATATTTAGGCTATCAAAGAAATTATGAATATATCTATCAAGCAATCGGCGATTATGATATTAAGTGCGTTGCATTTAACGCTCTTTGCCAATCAGCAATGGCAGTTGCAAAAGAAAACGGCGTTGAAATTGAAGGTCTTATCTCTCACGCACAAAACCTACTTTATCGTTTCTCTAATGTCGCTCTTGGCGACACAGTTGCAAGAGTTGGTAAGGATACAATTAGAAAACTTGGCGCAAACGATAGACTTATCGGTGCAATCAACCTTGCTGAAAAACACAACGTTAATTGCGAATACTTATGCTTAGGTGTTGCACTCGGCATGCGTTTTGCACCAGAAGGCGATGAAAGAAGCCAAGAGCTATGTGCATATGCAAAAGAAAATGGCGCAAAGAAAACTCTTGAAAAATACTCTGAATATAACGGAAAGATGGCAGATTTAATTTGTGAATTCTATGATATGTCAGTTGCTGGCAAAACTGTAGAAGAATTAATTAAATATTGCGAAGAAAAGGTTGGAAAGCCTATTAGAGTTTAATTAAAATCTAAAAAATGTCCCTAAACAAAGTTATTGTCTAGGGATAATTTTTTTTCTAAAGGGAAAATCTTTATATTATTAATATAAAAAAGGCAAAAAAGGTAAAAAAAGTTTAAAAACGCTATAAAAAAAGTTGCGTTTAAAGGTGCTTTATGCTAAAATATACAAGCAAAAATTCACACCCATTTGCAAGTGGGGTTTTCGTGTTTCCACAAAAAACTTTTACTCGGTGGAAATGTAACCCCAAAATAAACGGCATTGGGGAGGAATAACGGAGGTAAATATTATGGCAGTTATTACAATGAAGCAACTTCTTGAAACAGGTGTTCACTTCGGTCACCAAACAAGAAGATGGAACCCAAAGATGAAAAAGTACATCTATGGCGAAAGAAATGGTATTCATATCATTAACCTTGAAAAGACAGTTGAACTTATTGAAAAGGAAGTTTATCCTTTCGTAGTTGAAATTGCTAAACAAGGCAAGAGCGTACTTTTCGTTGGTACAAAGAAACAAGCTCAAGACGCTATTAAAGAAGAAGCAGAAAGATGTGGTCAATTCTACGTTAACCAAAGATGGCTTGGTGGTATGCTTACAAACTTTAAGACAATTAGGTCAAGAGTAGAAAGACTTAACAAACTCAACAACATGGAAAAAATGGGTGAGTTTGAACTTCTTCCTAAAAAGGAAGTTGCTAACCTTAAGATTGAAAGAGACAAACTTGAAGCAAACTTAGGTGGTATTAAAGAAATGAGAAGTCTTCCAGGTCTTATGTTCGTTGTTGACCCAGAACAAGAAGACATTGCTGTTAAAGAAGCAAGAGACTTAAATATTCCTATCGTAGCAATCACAGACACAAACTGTGACCCAGATTTGATTGACTACGTTATCCCTGGTAACGACGATGCTATTCGTGCAGTTAAACTTATTGCATCAGTTGTTGCAAACGCTATTATCGAAGCTAACCAAGGCGAAGAATTTAGAGTTGAAGAAGGCGAAGTAGCAGTAGAAGAAGTGGCTAAAGACGCTGAATAATTTTAGATAAGGGAGATTAAAAATTATGTTTACAAATCAAGACGTAATGGAACTTAGAAAAAAGACAGGTGCTGGTGTTGCAGATTGCAAAAAGGCATTAGTTGAAACAAATGGCGACATGGAAAAAGCAGTTGACTTTTTGAGAGAAAAGGGTATTGCAACTGCTGCTAAAAAGGCATCAAGAATCGCTGCTGAAGGTATCGTTCTTGCTAAAGTTGAAGCAAACACAGGCGCACTCGTAGAAGTTAACTGCGAAACAGACTTCGTTGCTAAGGGTGACCAATATATCGCTTTCGTTGACGGCGTTGCTGAATACGTTCTTAAAAACGACGTTAAAGATATCGACCAATTAGTTGCTGATAAAAACCAAGAAACAGTTGAAGCAACAGCAAAAATCGGCGAAAAAATTGCTATCCGTCGTTTTGCTAAATTCACAGCTGAAAACGGTATCGTAGAAAGCTATATCCACATGGGTGGTAAGGTTGGCGTTTTAGTAGAAGTGGAAGGTTGCACATGTGCTGGCGCTAAAGAATTAGCACACGACGTTGCTCTTCAAATCGCTGCTGCTAAACCATTATACATGGTTGCAGAAGAAGTTCCAGCAGAAGTTGTTGAACACGAAAAAGAAATTTTACTTGCTCAAATCAAAAACGACCCAAAACTTGCTTCTAAGCCAGAAATGGTTATTGCAAAGATGGTTGAAGGTAAAATCAACAAGTATTATGATGAAAACTGCTTACTCAAACAAGCATTCGTTAAAGACCCAAGTTTAACAATCGAAAAACTTGTTAAAGATTATAGTGACAAGATGGGCAAAGCTCTTTCAATCAAACGTTTTGTTCGTTTTGAAATGGGTGAAGGCTTAGAAAAAAGAAGCAACGACTTCGCTGCAGAAGTTGAAGCACAAATGAAGAAATAAGTTTTCTTATAAATTTACAAAAAAGATGCTGTTAGAATATTCTAACAGCATTTTTACAATAAAGTAAATAAAAAAGGGGGGAATTATGGCAGTTGCAGTTATTACAGGCGCATCAAGTGGCATGGGTAAAGAGTTTGCTTTAACATTAAATAGTTTTGGCAAGTTTGATGAAGTTTGGCTTATCGCAAGAAGGGAAGATAGGTTAACGGAAGTTGCAAAAGAAATAGGCATAAAGACAAAAGTTCTTGCGTGGGACTTATCTGATAGTGCAACCATACAAAAGTATAAAGAGTTATTAGAAAAGGAAAAGCCAGATATAAAACTGCTTATAAACTGCAGTGGATTTGGCAAGTTTTGTAGAACTGATGAGGTTAGTGAACAAGTCAATTTAAACATGATTGACCTAAATTGCAAGGCAATAGTTTATATGTGCCAACTCTCGCTTAAGTTTATGTCAAAGGGCTCTAATATAATAAACATTGCATCAGTTGCATCAATGCAACCCGTGCCATATATAAACGTTTATGCAGCCACAAAAGCCTTTGTATTAGGTTTTTCTCGCGCACTTAATAGAGAGTTTAAATCTAAAGGCATAACCACAACAGCAGTGTGCCCATTTTGGACAAAAACAGAGTTTTTTGACAGGGCTGTAAAAAATGGTCAAAACGCAGTTGTTAAAAAATACGTGGCAATGTACGATGCCAAAAAAATTGTTAAAAGGGCATATAGAGATGCCAAAAAGAAAAAAGACGTTAGCAAGTTTGGGTTTATTGCAAGATTCCAAATGTTTCTTGCCAAGATATTGCCACATTCATTTGTTATGTCTTATTGGCTAAAGCAACAAAAATTAAAAAATTATAAATAATCAAAACATGCACCTATCATTTTTAAGTGATGGGTGCATTTTATTTTTTGTCAAAAATTTTATGTTTTTTTGTGGTAAATTGATTTTACTATAGACAAAATATTAAAAATAGTATATAATATTTAAGATAATCTTTTATAAATCAAAAGGAGAGTAGATTTATGCAAAAGGCAGTTTACAAAAGAGTTATAATAAAACTCTCAGGAGAGGCGCTTGCTGGTCAAAACGGCAACGGTATTGATGAAAAAGTTTTAGGTGAAATAACACAGCAAATTAAAGCAGTTAAAGAACTTGGTGTTGAAATTGGTATAGTCGTTGGTGGTGGAAACTTCTGGCGTGGCAGACAAGGAAAAGAAATGGACAGTGCTACAGCAGACCACATGGGTATGCTTGCAACAGTTATTAACGCACTTGGCATACAAGACGCTTTAGAAAGAAAGGGCGTTCCAACAAGAGTTCAAACAGCGCTTGATATAATTAAAGTGGCTGAGCCATATATTTTAAGAAAGGCGATATCACATCTTGGAAAGGGTAGAGTTGTTATTTTTGCTTGTGGCACAGGAAACCCACACTTTACAACTGATACGGCAGCAGCACTTAGGGCGGCAGATATTAACGCAGAAGTTTTACTTCTTGCTAAAAACGTTGATGGAATTTATGATAGCGACCCTAGAGTTAATCCTAACGCTAAAAAACTTGACGTAGTCACTTATAAAGAATACATTGAAAAAGAATTAAAGGCAATGGACACAACTGCAATTACTCTCTGCAAAGAAAACGGAATAAAAGTTTTAGCGTTTGGGCTATTTGAAGAAAATGCGCTTATGCGTGCTGTATGTGGCGAACAAATCGGCACACTTATCAAAAATTAAAATTTACATTTAAAATATACATTTAAGGAGAATTACTATGGCTATAGAAAACGAACAATTTGAAATGATTATGATGGAAACAATGGAAAGAACTGATAAAACTGTTTCAGTTCTTAATAGTGAATATATAACAATAAGAGCAGGCAGAGCAAACCCACATATTTTAGATAAGGTTTTGGTTGATTATTATGGAACACCAACACCAATAAATCAAGTGGGCAACCTTTCAGTTGTTGAAGGTAGATGCCTAGTTATTGCGCCATGGGATGCATCTATGCTTAAGATTATTGAGAAGCAACTTCTTGCCGAAAACCTTGGCATTACACCTGTAAACGATGGTAAAGTTATTAGACTTGTGTTCCCAGCGCTTACAGAAGAAAGAAGAAAAGAACTTGTTAAGCAAATCAAAAAGATGGCTGAAGACAGCAAAGTTGCTATAAGAAATATCCGTCGTGACGGCATGGATACATTAAAGAAAATGAAAAACAACAAAGAACTTTCAGAAGATGAACACGCTATTTGCGAAAAAGATTTGGATAAAGTCATTTCTGAAAGCATTGAAAAAATTGAAAAACTTTGTGCTGACAAAGAAAAGGACGTTCTTTCTGTATAATGGATGTAATTAAAATGCCTTCACACGTTGGGATAATAATGGACGGCAACGGAAGATGGGCAGAGGCAAAAGGAAAAAACCGTTCTTATGGGCATAAATTCGGTGCGAAAAACGTTGATAAAATTGTTGCGCACGCTTTTAAGAGTGGGGTTAAATCGCTCACTCTTTATGCTTTTTCGGCTGAAAATTGGGCTCGCCCTAAACAAGAAGTTGATGAACTTATGAAACTTTTAAAAGAATATTTTAATAAGTTTATTAAAAAAGTGGTTAAAAGTGACGTTCGCCTTCGTGTTATAGGTGGCAGAAGTGAACTATCAAGCGACCTAATTGAAATCATTACAGAGGTTGAAGAAAAGAGCAAAAATAATACGAAAAACAACCTTAATATTGCCCTAAACTATGGTGGAAGGCAAGAGATTGCAAGGGTTGTTAATAATCTTATTAAAGACGGCAAGGAAATTACCGACCAAACTATTTTAAGTGGGCTTGACACTGCTGAAAGTGGTGAGGTTGACCTTATAATTCGCACGGGTGGAGAACTTAGACTTTCTAATTTCTTGCTCTTTCAAGGCGCATATAGCGAACTGTATTTTACTGACGTTTTGTGGCCTGATTTTGATGAGATAGAACTTGATAAGGCGATAGAAAGTTTTTCAAACAGAAAGCGCCGTTTTGGGAAGGTATAATATGAAAACAAGAGTTATAAGTGGTGCAGTTTATGTGGCTATACTTACTGCTTTCTTTCTTTTAAGGCAGTTAGTTCACCCTTGGATTTTCCATCTACTAACATACTTTTTTATAGTAATGGGCACTTTTGAACTTGCAAGGGCAACAAGAAAAGTGACAATAAAAGGGACAAGAGTTTTATCTATGATTTTTGCGTTGCTCTTTGTGCCTACATACTTTGTTTTTGAGCATTTTATTTCTGGAAGTTACGGCTTTTTATTCGCAACGTATTTAGTGGCTTTAATGATTTTTATTAATCTATTTTTGGCAATAATTTTTAATGCTGATGCTAAAAAAACTTTGTGGACTATATTAAATTACGTTTATCCAGCAATGCTTCTTATCACTATGCTAATGGCAAATGATATGGGCAAAAATGCTTTTATCGTATTACTTCTTGCATTTGTAATTTCGCCTATTTCAGACACTTTTGCTTACCTTGTTGGAAGCAAGGTTGGGGGCAAGAAATTGTGCCCAAGACTCAGCCCTAAAAAGACTTGGTCTGGCGCTATCGGTGGCACTGTTGGTGGTATGATTTTTGCGTTTGCAGTCGGCATGTTGGTATGCCCAGACATAAACGTGTTTTCTCCTGCAGTTTTCTATTTAATCGTAGGGCTTTTTGCAAGTATAATTAACATTTTTGGTGACCTTGCGGAAAGTTTTATTAAACGCAAAATGGAAATTAAAGACATGGGCAGAATAATGCCGGGACATGGTGGCGTGCTTGACAGAATAGATGGCACAATGTTTGTAATCGTTTTACTTTACATAATGTTTTAATTGTATAAAGGATTTTTATGAAAAAAATTGCACTCTTAGGTAGCACGGGTTCTATAGGAAAGCAAACGCTTGAAGTAGTAAGACGCTACCCTGATAAATTTCAAATAATTTCGCTCGCTGGTGGAAACAACGTGAGCGAATTTTTATCTCAAGTAAATGAGTTTAAGCCAAAGGTGGCAACTCTTTGCAATGAGGTAAAAGATAATCTGCCAGACAAAACGGAATTTTTCTTTGGAGAAGACGCTTTTGTTAATGCTATAACGCCAGAAGTTGACGTGGTGGTTGTTGCATTAGTGGGATTTAAGGGCATTATAGCCGTTTTAGATGCCATTGAAAAGGGCAAAGATATTGCACTTGCCAACAAGGAAAGTTTGGTTGTTGGTGGCAGTCTTGTAATGCAAAAAGCCAAAGAAAAGGGTGTTAAAATTTCGCCAATTGATAGCGAGCACTCTGCTGTTTGGCAGGCGCTTAACTTTGATTTTGATGCACCGTTTAACAAGATTATTTTAACGGCAAGTGGTGGTGCGTTTAGAGATAAAACTTTAAAAGAAATGGCAAGTTTAACGGCAAAAGATGCACTTTTGCACCCAAATTGGCAAATGGGTGCAAAAATTACAATAGATTGCGCAACCTTAGTTAATAAGGCGTTTGAAGTTATTGAAGCAAAATGGCTTTATAACACGTCTTTTGATAAAATTGATGTTATAATTCATAGGCAAAGCATCATACACTCTATGGTAGAACTAATAGACAGCAGTGTGATTGCTCAAATGAGTTATCCTGATATGAGTTTGGCAATTCAACTAGCAATCTCTTATCCAGAAAGGCTTAAAACAAACATTAAAAGTTTAGATTTTAGTGCACTTAAAAATTTAACTTTTGAAAGTGTTGATAATATGAGATTTCCTTGCTTTAACTTAATTTTAGAATCGGCAAAAGCAGGTGGACTTTATCCAGCCGTTGCAAATGGTTCTAACGAACAGGCAGTTAAATTTTTCCTTGAAGGGAAAATTGGTTATAACGATATTTTCAAGGCTATATATGGAGCAATGCAGTCATTTGATGGTTCGCATCACGTTCACCTTGAAGATTTAAAAGAGGCTGACCAGTTTGCAAGAAATTATGTGAAATTTTTATTTGGAGAATAATGAACTATTTAATACTAACTTCTTTTGGGCAAGTTATGTCCTATATAGGGTATATAGCCCTTGCAATATTAATACTGCTTGTTATGATTTCCGTGCACGAGTTTGGGCATTATATAGCAGGCAAAATTTTTAATTTTGGCATTGATGAGTTTGCTATTGGATTTGGACCTAAAATCTTTTCTAAAAAGAAGAAAAACGGAGAACTATTTTCAGTTAGGGCATTTCCTATTGGTGGTTTTTGTGCTTTTCGTGGCGAAGATGATGATAGTGATGACCCTACTGCTTTTAACAATAAAAAGTGGTGGCAAAGAATAATTGTGCTAATTTCTGGTGCTTTTATGAACTATTTGCTTGCTTTAATTGTTATCATAATTATGTTTTCTAGTTATGGCCAAACAACAATGGTTGCATATAAAATGCAAGAAAGACCTAATGAAATTTCAAACGAATATTGCTTTCAAGAAAAAGATATAATACTTTCTTCTAATGGCAAAAACATCTATCTTTTAACCGACCTTATGAACGTTGTTAAAAATAAGGAAAAGGGTGATTTGGTTGATTTTACTGTTAGGCGTGGTGGTAAAGATATTGACATAAAAATTCAACTTCGCACTTCCACTTATTTTGAAAATGTAGAAGACATGAAAGGATTATATTCGGCACTAGGAATTTACTATCAGTTAGATGATAACGGGCAAATTCAAGATGGTGGAATTTACGCAACTAGCATAAAGTTTGGCTTATTTCAAACAATAGGCAGAAGTTTTGAATATTCGTTTATGCTTGCAGGCACAGTTTTCACAGTGCTTGGTCAACTTATAACGGGTGCGCTTGGTATAAGTTCGCTTGGTGGCACGGTCACGACGATTGCTGTCACTGCCGATGCAATTAAAATCGGTGGACTTAGACAGATTTTAAACATGATGTCCTTTATCGGTGTAAACCTTGCTGTGTTTAACTTATTGCCTTTCCCTGCGCTTGATGGTTCAAGGGTGGTGTTTACGGCGATTGAAGGAATTAGAAGAAAACCGTTAAATCGTAGGGTAGAAGGGCTTATTCATACAATAGGACTTTTTGCATTGCTGATGTTTGCTGTTTTTGTTGACCTTCAACAGTGCTTTTAAGACTGAAAAATGTATTTATAATTTAAAGTAATGCAAAATATAAAAAATTTGTATAAAAAATATTGTTAAAAAATATGTGTTTTTTGCAAAAATGTGATATAATTTGTTGGAAAAATATTATGTTTTTTATTCGGAGGATGAAAAAATGGAAATTAAAAATCAATATTTACTTGACCTACTTAAAAGAACAGAGCAAAGAAATGCTGGCGAACCTGAATTTATTCAAGCAGTCACAGAAGTTTTTGCAACTTTAGAACCAGTTATTGAAAAAAGACAAGACCTTGTTGATGCAGGCGTTCTTGAAAGAATAGTTGAACCTGAAAGACAAATCATTTTCAGAGTTCCTTGGGTTGATGACAATGGCAAGCCACACGTAAACAGAGGCTTTAGAGTTCAATTTAACTCTGCTATCGGTCCATACAAGGGTGGTATTAGACTTCACCCATCAGTTAACCTTAACATCATCAAATTCTTAGGTTTTGAACAAACATTTAAAAACAGTTTGACAACACTTCCTATGGGTGGTGGTAAAGGTGGTTCTGACTTTGACCCTAAGGGCAAGTCTGATAACGAAATTATGAATTTCTGCCAAAGCTTTATGACAGAACTTTATAGACATATCGGTGCTGACCTTGACGTTCCAGCTGGTGATATCGGCGTTGGCGCAAGAGAAGTTGGTTATATGTTTGGTCAATATAAGAGAATTAGAAACGAATGGGTTGGCGTTCTTACAGGTAAGGGTTTACAATATGGTGGCTCACTTGCAAGAAAGCAAGCAACAGGTTATGGCCTTTGCTATTTCACAAACGAAATGCTCCTTGCTAACGGCATGAGTTTTGAAGGTAAAACAGTTCTTGTATCTGGCTCTGGCAACGTTGCAATTTACGCTTGCGAAAAGGCAACGTCTTATGGCGCAAAAGTTGTGGCTATGAGTGATAGCAATGGTTATATTTATGATAAAGATGGTATTGACCTTGACGCTATTAAACAAATTAAAGAAGTTGAAAGAAAGAGAATTAAAGAATACTTAAATTATCGTCCAAACGCTGAATATCACGAAGGTTGCAAAGGTATTTGGACAATCCCATGTGATATTGCTCTTCCTTGCGCAACACAAAACGAAATTGATGGTGAAAGTGCAATGGCTCTTGTTAAAAACGGCTGTAAGGTTGTTTCTGAAGGTGCAAACATGCCATCAACACCTGATGCAATCGATACATATCTTGCAAATGGTCTTCTCTATGGTCCAGCAAAAGCAGCAAACGCAGGTGGCGTTGCAACTTCTGGCTTAGAAATGACACAAAACAGCATGAGACTTTCTTGGACGTTTAACGAAGTTGATGAAAAACTTCACTCAATTATGAAGAGCATCTTTAGGGCTTGTGACGAAGCATCTAAAGAATACGGCATGCCAGGCAACTATATGGCAGGTGCAAACATTGCAGGCTTTATAAAAGTGGCAGAGGCTATGAAGGCTCAAGGAAATGTGTAATTTTAAGGCTTATATACATCGCAATACTTCGTTTCTGCTAAGCACTTTGACTTCGATGACCAGCAAGGTCTATCTCACCCAAAGCACTTAGCGAGCCTTGCCAAACTCGTATCTAAACCTTAAAATGGAAAAAATAATTTATAAACAAAACGCAAGGAATTATCCTTGCGTTTTTCTTTATTTATTAAACCATTTAATCTATAAATTTTGTCACAAAAATTAAGAAATTTTTTTAATAAATACTTTTATAAAAAGTATAATTATATATTGACAAATAAATTTATGGGTGTTATTATTAAATGGGTAGGTAAGATTTCTCTATTGATATATAGAAAAAAATTAAGTGCTCAAGATGAAAAATAAAATGATGGAAAATATTATGAGTAATCAATTTAAAGTTGGTGTGGCAAGAGAAATTATATCACCACCGCTCGGAACGCTACTTCAAGGTTATCCAAGAAAAAGACCGGCATCTAAAATTTACGATAATCTCAATGTAAATGCAATTGCTTTTTCTAAGGGCGATGTTTGTGGTTTGATGTTAAGTGCCGAAGTTCTTCAAATACCAGCAGAAACTGTTGATTCAATTAAAAAGCTCATTTCAAATAAAACAGGCGTTGATAAACTAAACATTTCCTTTTCAGTGACACACACTCACTCAGGTCCTTCTCTTGAAAGCATGGCTGGTTGGGGTGAGGCAAATAATGAATATCTTGAAAACGTGCTTATTCCACAAACGATAAAGGCTTCAAAAAGAGCTATTGACAACATGGTTCCTGCTGTTATGGGCGTTTCAACAACAGAAAGTTTAGTTGGCGTTAACAGGCGTGAATATAATGCTAAGGGTGGCGTTTCTTTAGGTCAAAACCCATTTGGCGTTAGTGACAAAACTATGACCGTTGTGGCATTTAAAGATTTAGAAGGTAAACCTATTCTTAACATAGTGCACTATGGTTGTCACCCAACTAGCGCAGGTTCAGCGTGGTATGTAACTCGTGACTGGCCGGGCGTTATGATAGATAGCCTTGAAAAGCACACTGGCGCAACGACGGTTTATTTTAATGGCTCACAAGGTGACGTTGGCCCAAGAGTGACTAACGGCAGAACGGGTGGCGACAGCAACTTAGAAACGGGCGAAAGCACGATGATGGACATGATTGAAGTCGGTTCGCTCGCAGCGTTAGATGCAACGAGAGCATATAAGCAAATCAAAGAATATTGTGACGTTGATTTTAAGATAATTAAGGGCAAGGTAAGTCTTCCTTATAAGCCACTTTTAACGATAGAAGAAGTTAATGAGAAGTTAACGGAACTCGGTGACCCAGAGAATCTTCACGATGCAAGTTTAAGAGAATATGCATCGCTTATGGAAGTGTTAAAAATTCACCAAGAAAATGCTGAAGTTGAACAAGCGTTAGAATACCAACAAGCACTATTTGCGTTTAACTCAACGATATTTGTGCCTTTCCCATTTGAAATGTTTAGCTCAATTGCATTAAGGCTTAGAAAATTCAGTCCATTTGAAAACACGCTTTGTATGTGCCTTACAAACGGCTCGTATAGTTATCTCCCAGGACAAGAAGACTTGGTTCGTGGTGGATACGAAGTTAATATGTTCAGGGGTGGCGTTTACAAACTAAAAGATGACACCGACTGGACAATCGTTAAAGAAAATTTAAGAATTATGAGCGAAGTGCTTGATAATTAAATAAAAATTAAAATTAAAAAAAGGAAATAAAGATTATGAAAAATCAATTCAAAATCGGTGTAGCAAAAGAAGTTATTTCACCAGCGCTCGGCACACCACTTTATGGTTACCCAAGAAAAAGACCAGCATCAAGAGTTCACGATGACTTGTGCGTTAATGCTATTGCGTGCGAACAAGGCGAACTCCGTGGTGTTATTATCAGTGCTGATATTTGTAGTGTTACATTTGAAATCACAGATAGAATTAGACAAGCAATTTTCGATTTGACAGGCGTTGCTAAAGAAAACATTTCTTTCTCAGCAACTCACACTCACTCAGGTCCAGCAATCAAATCTTCTGGTGGTTGGGGTGATGCAAACGATGCTTATATAGATGGAATTTTAATTCCACAAACAGCAAAAGCTGCAAAAACTGCTATTGACAACATGGTTCCTGCTGTAATGGGCGTTTCAACAACAGAAAGTTTAGTTGGTATCAATCGCCGTGAGTACGTTGAACCAGGTCGTGTCACTTTAGGTCAAAACCCATTTGGTATTTTAGATAAAACTATGACCGTTTTGGCATTTAAAGATTTAGAAGGCAAGCCAATTTTAAATATCGTTCACTATGGTTGTCACGGCACAGCAGCAGGTGGCTGTTGGGAAATCACTCGTGACTGGCCAGGTCCTATGATTGATAGTTTAGAAAAACACACAGGTGCAACAACTGTATTCTTTAACGGTGCAGAAGGCGACGTTGGCCCAAGACTTTCTAGTGGTGGAACAACAGGCCCAAGCAACCTAGAAACAGGTGAAAGCGAACTAAGAGAAATGACAGAAGTTGGATGCCTTGCAGCGTTAGACGCAACAAGGGCATATAAGCAAATTAAAGATTATAGAGAAGTTAACTTTAATCTCTTAAAGGGTGAAGTTTGTCTTCCTTATAAACCACACTTAACGCTTGAAGAAGTTAAAGCAAGACTTGTTGAACTTGGCGATAATCCACAAAGCGTTGGCTTAAGAGAACAAGCATCTCTTCAAAATGCAGTTAAAATGTATGAAAACAATGAAGAGTTTATCGATAGCATGAAATATCATCAAGTTATGTTTAACTTTAACTCAACAGTTTTCGTACCTTTCCCATTTGAAATGTTCGGTTCTGTATCACTTAGACTTCGTAAGTTCAGTCCATTTGAACACACACTTTGCACGTGTAATACAAACGGCTCTGAATTCTATCTTCCTGCACAAGAAGATATGGTTCGTGGTGGCTATGAAGTTACAGTGTTTAAGCGTGCAACATTCTATAGACTTGAAGAAAATACAGATGCAACGATAGTTAAAGAAAATGTAAGAATTATGCAAGAAAACTTAAACAAATAGTCTAACAGATATTTATTAATAAAAAAGGGAGAGCAAATTGCTCTCCCTTTTAAGTTGTTTTAATTTTTTAATTTACACAATAATCATTTGATGCTCGTTAATTTTTTTGCCGATTATAAGTGAATATAAGTCGTTTGCTAAAATATCTTTTTCAAAACAATCTTTTGCAATTTTCTTTAAAAGACCTTCGTCACTTTTTCTTGTTAGAATTGGCACTGAAGCACTTTCGCAAACAGTAGGAATAATATCTTTTGTCTTGCTACTAACGGCAAGGACTTTTGCATATAGATTGCTATCAAGCGAGTCAAATACCAAGTATTTATCAATGTTTAAAAGGCTTGCAAGAATTATTCTTTGAATTCTGCTCTTTGTATAACGTTTTGTGCAGACTTTGTCAATAAGTCCATCTAACGAAAGGTTGTCTTTAACAAATGCCTTAATTCTGTTTTCTAGCCCCTCAGTGCAGTCTAAAACGTTTTTAAGTTTATCAGCCGTTGTAGTGATAAGATTTGCCATACAAATGTTTTCAAAGGCAAACGGATAGGCTGTTAAATCGCTAAAAACAAAATTTGGAAGGTTGCCTTTTAATTTTTTAGCCTTGCCCATTTTTAAAAATTCTCTAATACTACTTGCGCTTGTAATGCCTTTTTTAAGCGTTTTATCGTTATGGTCGCCCTCGCGAAGCATAGGGTATATTTTTATTTTACTCTTTGTGCTTAAAATTGCCTTAGTGTATTCTAACCCCAAAATATTATTAGGTGTGGCAATAAGCGATTGGTCAAACTCATTGCCAAGTTCTCTTAACGTTTCAAATTTAGCCTTTGCAAGTGAGATGCCACTTTCTAGTTTGTCTTTTAATATTTTTTTGAATTCTTTGCTTTCATTATTCATTGCCTTGGCAAGCGAAATATAATCGTCTTCGCACCCACCTTCAACACCAAAGCAAATTGCATCAACAACACCAAGCGAGTTTAAAATATTTATAGCGCCTTTAGCAAAGATTTCAGCATTGGCTGTGGCAAATATTGTTGGCAGTTCAACAACAAGGTCAGCGCCGGCAATAACGGCGTGTTTTGCCCTTGTAAACTTGTCTAAAACAGAGGCTTCGCCACGCTGAGTAAAATTGCCACTCATAATAACAATTATTTTTTCAGCACCCAAAACATTTTTAACGTATTCAATTTGTTTTAAATGTCCCAAATGAAATGGGTTATATTCTGCAATAATGCCACAAATTTTCATAAAAAATATAAATACCCCTAATATTGATTTACTTTTTTTTGTAAAAGTTGTAAAATAAGAATAGCGTGCTATTTATATTTATATTTTACAACAAATTAAATAAAAATGCAAAACTATTACAAGAAAAAATAAAAAGGAGTAAAATTTTATGTCCAACATTTTAGAAAATATTAAAAGTCAAGCAAAAGCATTGAATAAATGTATAGTCTTGCCAGAAGGCGAAGACGCAAGAGTTGTTGTCGCTGCAAGTGAAATCGCTAAAGAAGGTCTTGCAAAGGTTGTTGTTTTAGGCAACAAAGAAGAAATTGCAAAGGCTAACCCAACAGTAGACCTTGCAGGCGTTCAAATCGTTGACCCTGTGACAAACGAAAAAACACTTAATTATGCTAAAATCTTGTTTGATGCAAGAGCAGGCAAAATCAACAAAAAAACAGGTCAACCTGAATATGCAGACGTTGAAGCAGCAAAAGGAGGAATCTTAAAAGATTACACAATGTACGCTGCGCTTATGCTTAAAGCAGGCGACGTTGACGGTTTAGTTTCTGGTGCTTGTCACTCAACGGCAAACACACTTCGTCCAGGTCTTCAAGTAATCAAAACTGCGCCTGGAATCAACACAGTATCAAGCAGTTTCGTTATGGTTGCTCCAGAAGGCGAAAACAAATATAATCCAGATGGCGTTGCAGTATTTGCAGACTGTGCTATCAATATCGAACCAGATGCTCAACAAATCGCTGACATTGCAATTTCTTCTGCTCAAACAGCAAAAGACATTGCTGGCATTGAACCAAGAGTTGCTATGCTTTCTTTCTCAACAAAGGGTTCTGGCAACGACGATAAATTCTTTAAGAGCGTTCCAAAAATGCAAGAAGCAACAGCACTTGCTAAGGCTGCTGCTCCAGACCTTAAACTTGATGGTGAATTCCAATTTGATGCTGCTGTAGCACCAGAAGTTGGCAAATTAAAAGCACCAGATTCAACAGTTGCAGGTAATGCAAACGTATTTATTTTCCCAAATATCAATGCAGGCAATATCGGTTATAAAATTGCACAAAGATTTGGTGGATACATGGCTCTTGGCCCAATTTGTCAAGGCTTTGCAAAACCTATCAACGACTTATCTCGTGGTTGTAGCGTAGAAGATATCATTGCAGTTGTTGCTATAACTGCTTTACAAGCAAAATAATTTTAAGGAAGTGTTATTATGAAAATTTTAGTTATAAATGCAGGAAGTTCATCACTCAAATATCAACTTATTGATATGACAGACGAAAGCGTTATCTTAAAGGGCGTTTGCGAAAGAATTACTTTTGCAGGTGGTCAGTTAACTCAAAAAACTTTTGATGGCAGACAATGCATTATCAAACAAGATATGCCAACTCATAAAGAAGCAATGGAAATTGTTTTAAAGGCTATGCTTGATAAAGAAAACGGAGCATTAAACAGCATTGATGAAATCGGTGCAGTAGGTCACAGAGTTCTCCACTCTGGTGAAGACTTCCACTCGTCAGTTGTTATTGATGAAGAAGTTATTGCAATCTGCGAAAAGAACGCAGAACTCGGCCCTCTACACATGCCAGGCAATATCGCTTGCATTAAGAGTTGCCGTGAAGTTATGCCAGGCGTTCCAATGGTTGCTGTATTTGATACAACTTTCCACTCAACAATGCCAGCAAAGGCTTATATGTATGGTATTCCTTATTCTGTATATGAACAATACAAAATTAGAAAATATGGTTTCCACGGCACATCACACAAATTCGTAAGTGAAGAAACAATTAAGTTGCTCGGCAAAAAAGATTCAAAAATCGTTGTTTGTCACCTTGGAAACGGCTCTTCAATTTCAGCAGTTAAAGATGGCAAATGTCAAGATACATCAATGGGCTTTACACCACTTGAAGGCTTAGTAATGGGCACACGTAGTGGTGACATCGACCCAGCGGCTGTTGAATTCTTAAGAGCAAAACTTAACCTTTCACCAGAAGAAGTTGTTAACTATCTCAACAAAAAATGTGGTATCTTGGGCGTAAGCGAACTTTCAAGTGACCTTCGTGACTTAACGGCTGCTGCTGAACAAGGCAACGAAAAAGCAAGACTTGCTCTTGAAATTCTTGCTTATAGAGTTAAGAAATACGTTGGTAGTTATATCGCAGTTCTAGGCGGCGTTGATGCAATCGTATTCACAGGTGGTATCGGTGAACACTCTGAACTTGTTCGTTCGCTAGTTATGGAAGGTATGGAATACTGTGGCGCCAAGTTTGATGAAAAGAAAAACCAAGAATATTCAAATGATATCGGCTACTTAAATACAGACGATTCTAAAGTTAAAATTATCGTTTTACCAACAAACGAAGAACTTTCTATCGCTAGAGAAACAAAAAATCTCACTTCTAACAACTAATTAGATTAAAAGCACAATATTTTTGTTAAAAAAAGTTGACAATAATTGATAAATAGTATATACTTGTATGGCTATTTAGTTAGGAAAATTATGATTTTAGACCTTAGAAAACTTAAAAGGAGTGGCAAAGATAAAAGTGATTTCTTCTTTTGCTACACTCCACAAGAACAATTAATTGAACTCCCTTCGGCTGAAATCGTCATGCCGATTAAAATTAACGGAACAGTTTGTTTGACGGGCGAGCACAGCGCAATAGTAGAAGGTGAAGTTGAGTATATTGTTGAAGGCGATTGCACAAGATGCTTAGAAAGCACAAAAAAACAATACCTTTTGCAATTTGCTGAAAGCGTACAAGAAAATAATTTAGATGGCTATTCGGTTAAAAACGATACCATTGATTTAACAAAAATAGTAGATGACCTAATTATGATAAATTCGCCAATCACTTTTCTTTGTGATGAAGACTGCAAAGGAATTTGCACCGGTTGTGGCGAAAATCTAAATAATAGTCAATGTAAATGTAAAAATAGATAGGTAGGTATAGAAAAATGGCAGTACAAAAAAGTAAAACATCAAAACAAAGAACAAATACAAGATTTGCACAATGGAAGTTGGAAACACCAAACCTTTCAGAATGCCCACAATGTCACGAACTTAAGGCTTCACACATTGTTTGCCCAAAATGCGGTTATTACAATGGTAAGCAAGTTGTTGATACTTCTAAAAAACAAAAGCAAGACTAATTTTATCGGCTAAAAACTTAACTGCCGAAATTTATGGTGCAATTTTTGCACCATAACCTTACTTTTAAAATCAAAAAACGCTACTTATAAAAGTAGCGTTTTCTTTTTCATTATTTCTACAATAAAACAGCCTGTCGCTATTGACAGGCTGAATTTTTTATTAATAATTAATAACTCTTAATTGGAAATATGATTGTGGGTGGTCACAAATAGGGCACTTATTTGGTGCTTCTGCTGAGTCAATGATATGACCACAGTTTCTGCAAATCCAAACTACTTTTTGGTTTTTCTTAAACACTGTGCCGTCTTCTATATTCTTTAAAAGCGCAAGATATCTTTCTTCGTGTTCTTTTTCAATAGCAGCAACGCCAGAGAATAATCTTGCAATATCGTCAAAGCCTTCTTCTTGTGCTTCTTTTGCCATGCGAGCATACATATCAGTCCATTCACCATTTTCACCAGCAGCAGCATCTTTTAAGTTTTCAATTGTTGAAGGCATGCCATCGTGCAAGAGTTTGAACCAAATTTTTGCGTGTTCTTTTTCGTTATCAGCAGTTTCTAAGAAAAATGCTGCAATTTGTTCATAGCCTTCTTTTTTTGCCTTAGAAGCATAATAAGTATATTTGTTTCTTGCTTGACTTTCGCCAGCAAATGCTTCCATCAAGTTCTTTTCTGTTTTTGTTCCTTTTAAATTCATAATTATTTACCTCTTTAATAGTTTATACAATTATTTTATTATATAAACCAAATTTTGTCAATATTAGTTTTTAAAAAAATTAAAGCGCCCAGCAGTTTTTAGCCGAGCGCCTTTTTAATTATTTTTTTAAATTAAAACTTAATTGCGTTTGAAATATACTCTTTCAAAGTGTCAATAGGAATTCTAACTTGTTCCATTGTATCTCTATCACGAACGGTTACGGCTCCATCTTCAAGTGTATCAAAGTCAATAGTGATGCAAAGTGGAGTTCCGATTTCGTCTTGACGGCGATAACGCTTGCCGATTGAACCAGATTCATCATAATCAACAGGGAAAGACTTGATAAGTTCGCTATAGATTTCATCAGCCTTTTCAGAAAGTTTTTTAGAAAGAGGCAAGATAGCAGCCTTAAATGGTGCTAAGGTTGGGTGAAGTCTAAGAACTGTTCTAATATCGTTCTTTTCAGCGTCCACAACTTCTTCATCATAAGCATTGCAAAGAATTGCAAGCACAGTTCTTTCAACGCCAAGGCTTGGTTCAACAACGTAAGGAATATATCTTTCGCCTGTTTCTTGGTCAAAGTAAGAAAGGTCTTTTTTAGAAGTATTTTGATGTTGTGTTAGGTCATAGTCTGTTCTATCAGCAACGCCCCAAAGTTCGCCCCAACCAAATGGGAATAAGAACTCAAAGTCAGTTGTTGCTTTTGAATAGAAACAAAGTTCTTCTTTTGCGTGGTCACGGAGTCTTAATCTTTCATCTTTAATACCTAAAGATAATAGCCAGTTGTGGCAGAAACTTCTCCAATAACTAAACCACTCTAAATCAGTTCCAGGTTTACAGAAGAATTCTAATTCCATTTGTTCAAATTCACGAACTCTAAAGATAAAGTTGCCTGGTGTAATTTCGTTTCTAAAAGATTTACCAATTTGAGCGATACCGAAAGGCATTTTCTTTCTTGTTGTTCTTTGAACGTTAACAAAGTTAGTAAAAATACCTTGTGCTGTTTCAGGGCGGAGATAAACTGTGTTTTTAGCATCTTCAGTCACGCCTTGGAAAGTTTTAAACATAAGGTTAAACTGACGGATATCAGTAAAGTTATGTTTGCCACAAGTAGGGCAAGGGATGTTGTGTTCGTCAACGAACGCACGCATTTCTTGATGAGAAAAAGCATCTATAGGCTTTTCTAAAGTATAGTTGTTTTCTGATGCCCAGTCTTCAATAAGTTTGTCAGCCCTAAATCTTTCGTGGCATTCTCTACAGTCCATAAGTGGGTCTGAAAAGCCTGCAAGGTGACCAGAAGCAACCCAAGTTTGTGGGTTCATAAGTATTGCAGCGTCTAAGCCGACGTTAAGTTTGTTTTCTGTGACAAACTTTTGCCACCAAGCACGCTTAATATTATTTTTTAGTTCAACGCCAAGTGGACCGTAATCCCAAGTGTTAGCAAGACCGCCGTATATTTCACTACCAGGGAATATAAAGCCTCTGTTCTTGCAAAGATTAACGATTTTTTCCATTGTGGCACAACTTTTAATGTTTTCCATACCAAAAACCTCTTGTATAAATAAAATTCATAAATTATTTTACATTATATAAAAAATTTAGTCAAGCAAACTACTCGTTTTGCTTTTTTATTTTTATAATTTGTGTTATACTTATTCATATATTTAGTTAAAAGGTGCATTACTATGGTTGAAGCAACTAATTTTATTGAACAAATTATTAATGAAGAATTAGAGTCTGGCAAGGTAAACAGCGTTTACACTCGTTTTCCACCAGAACCAAACGGATATTTACACATAGGTCACGCAAAGAGCCTTTGCATTAACTTTGGCATGAAACAAAAATATAACGGCAAGTGCAATCTCTTTTTTGATGACACAAACCCATCTAAAGAAAAAACCGAATTTGTTGATGCTATTAAAGCCGACATTAAATGGCTTGGTTTTACTTGGGATAAAGAAAATTATGCATCTGACTACTTTGAACAAATTTACAACTTTGCCGTTGAACTTATAAAAAAGGGCAAAGCGTTTGTTTGCGACATGACGCCTGATGAAATAAGCAAAAATCGTGGTTCGCTTACAGAACCAGGAAAAGAAAGCCCTTATAGAAACAGAAGCGCCTTAGAAAACCTTAAACTTTTTGAGGATATGAGAAACGGCAAGTTTGCTGACGGCGAAAAGTGTTTAAGAGCAAAGATTGACATGGCATCGCCAAACATCAACATGCGTGACCCTGTTATTTATAGAATACTGCGCCAAACACACCATAGAACAGGTGATAAATGGTGCATTTATCCTATGTACGACTATGCTCACCCTATCTGCGACTATATGCAGGGCATTACACACTCGCTTTGTACGTTAGAGTTTGAAGACCACCGTCCACTTTACGACTGGGTGGGAATAGAACTTGGCTTTAATCCAAAGCCAAGACAAATTGAGTTTGCTCGTCTTAACGTCACAAACCTTGTTATGAGTAAGCGTTATCTTAAAAAACTTGTTGAAGATGGTTCGGTTGACGGTTGGGACGACCCACGTATGCCAACGTTAACAGGTCTTAGAAATAGGGGTATTCCTGCCGAAGCATTAAAAGATTTCTGTTTTAGAATAGGTGTTAGCAAGGCTAACTCTGAAGTTCAAATAAGTTATTTAGAAGCCTGCATTAGAGAATATCTAAATATTCATGCAGAGCGTGCTATGGCTGTTTTAAGACCAATTAAACTTACAATCACAAACTATCCTGAAGATAAAAGTGAAATGGCTGAGTTTGAGATTAATCCTAATGAAGAAGTTAAAAGAACGCGTGAAATTGAGTTTTCTAAGCACTTATATATAGATGCAGAAGACTTTTCACTTAATCCACCACCAAAATACTTCCGTTTGAAAAAAGATGGATACGTTAGACTTAAGGGTGCATATATCGTTAAGTGTGATGACGTTATTCTTGATGAAAATGGAGAAGTTAAGGAAATTCTTTGCACTTACTATCCAGAAAGCAAGAGTGGTAGCGACACTTCTGGCATTAAGTGTAAGGGCGTTATTCAATGGGTTAATGCAGATACTTGTGTTGACACGGAAATTCGCCAATACGGACATTTACTTAAAGATGAAGAATACGCAGGTCAAGACTTTTCAGAGCGTATGAATAAAGATAGCGTTAAGATGTTTAACGGCAAGGTTGAGCCTTATGTTTATGAAAATGACAAAGACGTTTGCTATCAACTTATCCGTACAGGCTACTTTAAGCGCCTTGATGTAAAGGGCAAGGAAATTTTAAGCGAAATCGTGTCACTTAAAGACAACTTTAATGTTAAAAAATAATGGTGAAAAAATATGAAAAAAGTATGTATAGAATTTGCTGACGGCAAAAAAATCAATTTAGAATTATATCCAGAGCACGCACCTATCACGGTTGATAACTTTATTGACCTTGTAAAGAGTGGGTTTTATGATGGACTTTGCTTTCATAGAGTTATAGAAGGCTTTATGATTCAAGGTGGTGGCTTTGTTTATGACAATGGCCTTAAAGAGAAAAAAGCACCAAGAACAATTAAAGGCGAGTTTGCTATGAACGGCGTTAAAAACGACCTTCATCACGCTCCAGGCGTTATCTCTATGGCAAGAACAATGGTTCCAAATTCAGCATCATCACAATTCTTTATTTGCGCTGATGACCAAGCATATCTTGATGCTCAATATGCAGCGTTTGGCAAGGTGTGTGATGAAGAAAGTATGCAAGCAGTTCTTGATATCGCAAGCGTTAAAACAACAAGTTGGGGATATTATGATGACGTTCCTGTAGAGCCTGTTGTAATGAAAAAAGTTTATATGATAGAAGAATAAAAACAATGAAAAAAGCGGCCAACTCGGCCGCTTTTTGTAATTTTATTAATTGATAGATTTGAAACTAAAAAATATCTCTAACGGCAAGCACGTCGCCAGAAAGTCCGTCAATTAAAAGTGCTTTTGTGCCTTTATCGTTAGATATGCCTATATACCAATAAGGGTGGTTATCTTTTACTATAACCCTTAAACAAATTTCAGCGCAAAACTCGCCGTCAGTATAATAAGAATTTACAAGTTCGCCTTGATGTTTTTGCAAGTATTCAAGCGCTTTAGAGTGCGAAATAGTGCCTTCTGGCAGTGTAGATTTCATTTTGATAACCTGATTAGTTGAAGAATAAGAAAGCACCACTTCAAACTCGCTAACATTAAAGTTATCAACCGGCAACATGGCAGAAAGCGTGTGCGAAACGGCGTTTAACTTAAAAGTGCTTTTATATTCTTTTCCGTTATGGTTTAAAGATACGCTATATGTAATATTTTCGTTTTGGTTATCCTTTAACCTAAACACAAGGCCATATTGTTTTTGAGAAATTTTGCCGTCTAGGTTTTTTGAACTTTCCATAAAGCCATAACCAGCAGTGATAGGCAAAGTGCTATCAACACTTTCATAGCAGTTTGACCGCAGTTCGCTTACATATTTATCTAAAGTTGGTTGAGTTTTGCAACCACTAAAAAGCATTAGAGTAATGCACAAAATTAAAATCGATAATTTACGTTTCATAAAGCCCCCTTTCAAGATATTTTTATGCTGAAAAACAAACAGTAATTCTAAAGAATTAAAAATTTTTATATCTAAAGTATTGATTTTTTAAGCAAACTTTGTTAAAATAGATAAAATACATATTTTATGATAGGGTAGTGTTATGAAAAAACTTGTTATCAAAACAGTTTTTATCACGATTATAGTAATGTTGTCAGTAAGCATTGCGGTAATGAGTGCTATTTGCATATTCAAACCAAAAGTTATTGCTAAGACGTTTGACGACTTAGGAAAATATCAGGCGTCGCAATACTTTTATGAAATGCAGTACAACAAGACAAAAGATATTGAAGAATTGATAGTTCTTATTGACATCGCTTATAAATACCAAGATAATAACGATTTAATATCTTATCTTGAAAAGTTAATGGCGCACAAAGACTACAAGGCTTATTGCCAAAGTGAAGACAGCAAACTTGCACCTAATGATATAAAAACTGAACAATATTATCAAAATTGGTATGATGAACTTTTATCTTTAACAGAGAGTGCTGGCTAGGCGATAAAATTTATTAATGCTTTATAACCTATAGCGCCTAGCGTGATTATTTACAACAAGCATTAAACAAACTAAATTAGGATAAAACCTTAAAAGGAGAATTATATGGGTAAAATTATTAAGGAAGGCTTAACATTTGACGACGTTTTATTAGTTCCACAAGCAAGTGACATTGTTCCTGCGCACGTTGATTTGTCAACTAATTTAACACCAAACTTGAAACTCAATATTCCACTTATGTCAGCAGCAATGGACACGGTGACAGAATCTCGCCTTGCTATCGCTATGGCAAGAGAAGGTGGTATCGGTATTATTCACAAGAATATGTCTATTGACGAACAAGCACAACACGTAGATAGAGTTAAAAGAAGTGAACACGGCGTTATTACAGACCCTTTCTTCTTAGAACCTGAAAACCCTGTCACAGATGCGCTTAAACTTATGGAAAAATATCGCATAAGTGGCGTGCCTATTACGAAGGGTGGCAAACTTGTTGGAATTCTTACTAATAGAGATTTGCGTTTTGAAAGCAATTTCGAACAACCTATTCAAAATATAATGACAAAAGAGAATTTGGTGACAGCACCGGTTGGAACTTCACTTGAACAGGCTCAACAAATTCTTGGTAAACATAGAATTGAAAAATTGCCTATCGTTGACGATAAGGGATATTTAAAAGGTCTTATCACTATTAAAGACATTGAAAAGGCTATTCAATATCCAAACTCTGCTAAAGACGTAAACGGCAGACTTTTAGCAGGTGCGGCTGTTGGCGTTTCTGTTAATACTTTAGAAAGAGTTGATGCTTTAGTTAAAGCAAAAGTTGATATCATTGTTGTTGACAGTGCACACGGTCACTCTCAAAATATTCTTAAGATGGTTTCAAAGATTAAAGAAGTTTATCCTAATCTTCCAATCATTGCAGGAAACGTGGCAACTGCTGATGCAACAGAAGCCCTTATTGATGCTGGTGCAGACGTTGTTAAAGTTGGTATCGGCCCTGGTTCAATTTGTACAACTCGTATCGTTGCAGGTATTGGCGTTCCACAACTAACTGCTGTTATGGACTGTGCTGAGCGTGCAGAAAAATTCGGCAAAAAGGTTATTGCTGACGGCGGTATTAAGTATAGTGGCGATATTACTAAGGCTATCGGTGGTGGTGCTGCTGCAGTTATGATTGGTAGTATGTTTGCAGGCACACTTGAAAGCCCTGGTGAAATAGAAATTTATCAAGGCAGAAGTTTCAAAGTATATAGAGGCATGGGTTCACTTCCTGCTATGGCTTGTGGCAGTAAGGATAGATATTTCCAAGAAAATGCTAAAAAACTTGTTCCAGAAGGCGTTGAAGGTAGAGTTCCTTATCGTGGCGCTCTTTCTGAAATTGTTTTCCAAATGTGTGGTGGTATTAGAGCAGGTATGGGTTATTGTGGAACACCTACAATTGATGCGCTCAGAAAAAATGCTCAGTTTGTTAAGATTACAAGTGCTTCACTTGTTGAATCACACCCACACGATATTTCAATTACTAAAGAATCACCTAACTATTCACCAAGAGGTTAATAGTTAAGCGTTTAAGTTTTTACTTATATAAGGAGATAATATGGATAAAAAAATTCAAAAAGTTTTGGATATTATTAAAGAAGAAAATATCCAAATGGTTGACTTTAAGATGGTTGACATAAACGGACAATTTCGCCACGTGACAATTCCTGCAAATAGTTTTTCTGCAGACATTATGCGTGATGGTATTGGTTTTGACGCATCTAACTATGGATATGCAGTTGTTGAAAAGAGTGATATGGTGTTTATTCCAGACCCAGACACTGCTTATATTGACCCTTTCTGCGATATTCCAACACTTTCTATGAGTGGTAATGCAATGATTATTGATTATCCAGAAAACAGACCACTTGCTCAATATCCAAGAAACATTGTTCTTGCTGCTGAAAAATATATGCAAGACTCTGGCGTTGCAGATGAAATGTATATTCTTCCAGAGTTTGAGTTCTATCTATTTGATGACGTTAATTGGGAAGTAAAGCCATATAATATCGGCGTTAACCTTGATGCAACACAATCTTATTGGAATAGTGGTGTTGAAGGAAAAGGCGTTGTAGTTCCAAAACAAAAGAACTATCACATTGCAAAACCATTTGACAATTCTTTTGAATGCCGTAGCGAAATGTGTATGCACATTGAAAAGGCTGGTATTCCTGTAAAATATCATCACCCAGAAGTTGGTGCTGCTGGTCAATACGAAATTGAACCAAAACTTGGCAAGATGTCAAAAATGGCAGATGGCACAATGATGATTAAATATATTATTCAAAACACAGCACTTAAATATGGCAAGAGTGCAACACTTATGCCAAAGCCTGTGTTTGGTGAGGCTGGTAATGGTATGCATGTGCATATGTTATTATTTAAGGACGGCAAGCCAGTATTCTCTGATGATAACGGCTATGCACACTTAAGTAAAGAAGCACATTACTTTATCGGTGGCCTATTAAAGCACATCAGTTCACTTTGTGCAATTACTAACCCAAGCACAAACTCATTTAAACGTTTAGTTCCAGGCTTTGAAGCCCCTGTGACAGTTGGCTATGCAACTTCAAACAGAAGTGCTGTAATTAGAATTCCTGCATACGCTAAGAGGCCAGAAGAACGCAGATTTGAACTTAGAAACCCAGACGCAACTTGCAACCCATATTTCTGCTTTGCTGCAATTTTGATGGCTGGTCTTGATGGTATTAAGAACAAGATTGACCCTAAAGAAAATGGTTGGGGACCTTATGACTTTAACTTGTTTAATTTACCAGAAGAAGAAAAGGCAAAATTACAAGGCCTTCCAACTTCACTTGAACAAGCGTTAGATGCTCTTGAATCTGACCACGACTACTTAACGGCAGGTGGCGTATTCCCAGAACATTTAATCAAAAAGTTTATAGAAACAAAGCGTAAAGAGTGCAGTGAACTTTCTAAGATTCCAAACCCAGCAGAGTTTGAAAAATATTATAACTGCTAATATATGCGCATATGTAATTAAGCATTAAATAAAAACAAAATAAAAAGAGTTAGCGAAATTTCGCTAACTCTTAATTTTTTTATTTGTACTTAAACTAAAATATTAATATTCTGTTGTGTAGTTGTCAAAGTAGCCTTGAATCCAAATGATAGGTGTTCCTTTGTCACCAGAACCAGAAGTTAAGTCGCAAAGTGAACCGATAAGGTCTGTAAGTCTTCTTGGTGTTGTGCCCATTTGACCAACAACGCTTGAGTCTTTTTCAGCAATTCTATCTTTGATAGCCTTTTTTAATGCCTCGCCTGATAAATCTTTATAGTCGTTATCAGCAAGATATTTTAACTTTAATTCGTTTGGCGTGCCGTCTAAACCTTTTGTGTATGCAGGTGAAACAACAGGGTCTGCAAGTTCCCAAATTTTACCAACAGGGTCCTTAAATGCACCGTCTCCATAAACCATAACTTCAACTCTCTTGCCTGTAGCCTTGAAAAGTTTTTCTTGGATAGCATCAACTATAGGTTGGCAATCTCTTGGGAAAAGTTTAACGCTATCTTCTGTTGATTTGTTTGAACCTAGTAGGCCATAGTTTTCGTTATAGCCACTTCCATCAACTGAAGAAGATAAAATGTCATCAAGACCAACAACGTTTGCGCCTGCGCTTTTTAACAAACGCTTTGTTCTTGCTCTTGTGTGTATATCACAGCATAAAACGTTAGTTGCATAAGGGAGAATTGCTTTTGCATTGTTTGCAAAAATAATTTCGCACTCAGCACCTTGCTGTGTGATAAGGTCTCTATAATATTCAACGTAATCAACGCCTGTAAATGTGTGTTTTTCATAACCGAACAAATCGCGGTATTGTTTTTCGGTTAAAACGTCTGTATAAGGGTTAACACCCTTTTCATCTAAAGCGTCTAAACTAACAAGGTGGTTGCCCACTTCGTCAGATGGATATGAAAGCATAAGCACAACCTTTTTTGCGCCCTTAGCAATACCTTTTAAGCAAACAGAAAAACGATTTCTTGAAAGGATAGGGAAAATAACCCCAATAGTCTCGCCACCAAGTTTTGCGCTAACGTCTTTAGCGATTTGGTCGGTATTAGCATAGTTGCCTTGTGCTCTTGCAACGATTGCCTCTGTCATGGCAACAACGTCGTGGTCACGGAAACTAACGTTTTCGCCCTTTGATGCAGATAAAACTGACTGAGTGACAATTTCAACAATATCATCACCGTTTTTAATAATAGGTGCTCTTACCCCACGTGAAACTGTTCCAAAAAATCTTTCCATTTTTGTTCTCCTTTGCTCTTAATCTAGAGCATTACATATTATATTAAAAATTAAAAAAAATATCAATTATTTTTAAGGCTGTAGATATTAAAATTTCTTATATTTCTTAAATTGACTTAAACAGGCTTAAAGAGTATAATTAAAAAAGAGAAAAAATTATGAAATACGATATTGCAAAAAGCCAAAAACCAAAATATTTGCAAATTTATAAGCAAATCAAAGCCGACATAATAACAAATGCTTATCCATTTAACGCAAAACTTCCATCAAAGCGAATTTTGAGTGAAGAATTATCTGTCAGCGTTATAACCATTGAACACGCATATCAATTGCTTGTTCAAGAAGGGTATATCGAGTCAAAAGCAAAAAGTGGCTATTACGTTATTTATAAGCAGGACGATTTTCTTTCCCAACAAACTTTTGAAGAAGACCTTTCTTCAAGCAGTTTAGACACGCCTGTTTTAAATAACGATAACCTTTTTCCTTTTTCAGTTTTAACCAAAACAATGCGAAAGGTTATTTTAGACTATGGTGAAAACTTGCTTGAAAAAAGCCATTATAAAGGCTGTTTAAGTTTTAGAAAATCAATTTGCCAATACTTAAAAAGAAGTGTGGGCATTGACGCTAAGGCAGAGCAGGTGGTGATTGGTGCAGGTGCAGAATACCTTTATTCACTTATCATTCAACTTATAGGAAAGGATAAAATTTACGCCATAGAAAACCCTTCTTATGAAAAGATAGAAAAGGTTTACAAGGCAAACGACGTTCAAGTTGAAAAACTCTTATTGGGCGCAAATGGAATTAAAACCAACGAGTTATCACGTTCAACGGCAAGTGTTTTGCACACCACGCCTTACAACAGTTTTCCAAGTTTAATTACGGCAAGCGCAAGTAAAAGGCAAGAATATTTGCAGTTGGCAAAAAATAGAAACGGCTTTATCATAGAAGATAACTATGATTCGGAATTAACAGTTTCTAAAAAGCACGAAGAAACCTTGTATTCTTTAACCAAAAACGACAACGTGTTTTATGTTAACACCTTTTCAAAAACAATTTCGCCATCACTTAGGGTGGGATATTTAGTTTTGCCAAAACATATGGTGGAAAAGTTTGATAAAACCCTGTCCTTTTATTCGTGCACAGTGCCCGTTTTTGAGCAATACGTTATAGAAAATTTGCTAAATAGTGGGGAGTTTGAAAGACACGTTAACAGGGTAAGGCGTCAAAGAAGAAAAATATCTGACCTTATAAAAAATGTTTAAATTGATTATTTACATATATTCAAAAATGTGTTATAATCAAGAAAAACAAAAAAAGGACTGAGAAAAATGGACTATAAAAGAATTTTAACAATTCAAGATGTATCTTGTGTAGGACAATGCTCAATGACTGTTGCACTACCAATTCTTTCTGCTTGTGGAATAGAAACGGCAATTTTACCATCTGCAGTGCTATCAACACATACTGCTGGATTCACTGGCTTTACCGTTAGAGATTTGGCAGGCGATATGCCAGCAATTAATGAACATTGGGTTAAAGAAGGTATAAAGTTTGATGCTATTTATACAGGATATTTGGGTAGCAAAGAGCAAGTTGATTACGTTCTCAACATTTGCAAAACAACTCTAAAAGAAAACGGTTTATTTATCGTGGACCCAGCAATGGCTGATAACGGCAAACTTTATTATGGTTTTGATATGGAATACGTAAACGAAAATAAAAAACTTGTTGAGGCGTGCGATTATCTTTTGCCAAATATTACAGAGGCTTGTTTTTTAACAGGCATAGAATATAAAGAAGTTTACGATAGAGAATATATTGATAACTTAGTTTTAGCATTAAAAAGTCTCGGTGCTAAAAATGTTGTTTTAACAGGTGTTTCTTTCAAAGAAGGTAGAACGGGCATTATTGTTTATGAAAATGGAAACTATAATTATTATGAACACGAAAAATGCTCAAAGAGTTGTCACGGCACGGGCGATATTTATTCATCAGCATTTGTTGGTGCGCTTCTTAATGGTAAAACGGCTATAGATTCAGCAAAGATTGCAGGTGACTACGTTGTTAAGTGCATAAAGATAACCGAAGGTGATAGTGGCCACTGGTACGGCGCAAAGTTTGAACCAGTTCTCGGCGAATTAATTAAAGAAGTGAGATAAATAAAAAAGAGCAAGAAATTACACAATAATAATTAAAAAAGCAAAACATAAAAGGCAAGCAAATTTTTTAATAAAAGTGCTTGCCTTTTTTTGTTTGTATAAAAACTTTTTTATTGCTCATAATTAATGCAACAAAGTTATTAACTAGTAGCCCTTAAAACTCAAAGTACATAAGGGGGAAAATATGAGTAATAAAGTTTTTATATGTGGCGTAAATACGTCAGATTTACCAAAACTTACTGAAAAAGAAACCTTAGAATTGCTAAAGAAAGCAAAGACGGGCAATGAAAGAGCAAGAGAAGAATTTATCGTGGCAAATATGCGCCTTGTTTTATCTGTAATAAAGCGTTTTTGGAGCAAAAACAAGAGTAGTGACGACGTTTTTCAGGCAGGTTGCATAGGCTTGATTAAGGCAATAGATAATTTTGATTTATCGGTTGGTGTTAAGTTTTCCACCTACGCCGTGCCAATGATTATTGGCGAGATAAAAAGACTGCTTCGTGATGGAAACTCTATGCGAATTTCTCGCTCTATTCGTGATACTGCTTATCAAGTGCTAAAGACAAGGAGCGAACTTGAAAAAAGCGATAAAGACTCTAGCCTAGAAAACATAGCAAGCACAATGAACGTTGCTTTAAGTGAAGTGGTGTATGCTTTAGATGCTATTTCAGACACTGTTTCGCTTTACGACCCTGTGTTTAATAAAAATGGTGATGAACTACTTTTAGTTGACCAAATAGGTGATGAGAAGTGCACGGACGAAAATTGGACGGAAAAAGTTGCAATAGATAGTGCAATGAGCGTTTTGGGTGAAAGAGAAAAGAAAATCATATACCTTAGATATTATGAAGGTAAAACTCAAACTGAAATATCAAAAGAAGTTGGCATTTCTCAAGCCCAAGTGAGTAGGCTAGAGAAAAATGCATTAAGTTATATAAAAAATTCAATAACTGTGTAAAAAGCAAATAAAAAAAGGTTGTTAAAAAACAACCTTTTTATTTTTTGTTTTAATTATTTAATAACTGTTTGTCCACCCATAAATGGTCTTAAAACTTCTGGAATTGTGATAGAGCCGTCTGCATTCTGATATTGTTCAATAAGTGCAGGGAAAACTCTGCTAGTTGCAAGGCCAGAACCGTTAAGTGTGTGTAAGAATGCTGGCTTGCCTGTTTTTGAATCACGATACTTTGTGTTGTTTCTTCTTGCTTGATAATCGTTTGCATTAGAAACAGAAGAAACTTCTTTATATATGCCCATACTTGGAATCCAAACTTCAATATCATAAGTTCTTGCCATTGATGCAGAACAGTCACCAGCAGCAAGTTTAGAAACTCTAAAGTGAAGGCCTAATTTTTCGATAAGGCTTGCAGCCTTTTCAACAAGTTCATCAAACGCTTTCATAGAATGCTCTGGGTGAGCGTATTGAACCATTTCAACTTTGTTAAATTGGTGACCTCTAATCATGCCACGTTCTTCCGCACGATAAGAACCTGCTTCTTTACGATAGCAAGGTGTGTATGCAAAGAATTTCATAGGGAGTTTTGCCTCGTCAATAATTTCACCAGCATACATATTAACTAGCGCTGTTTCAGCAGTAGGAAGCATAAAACGATTTTTTTGTCTATCTTCATCACAGTCAAGCCAATAAACTTCATCAGCGAATTTAGGGAATTGCCCAGCACCAAAGCCACAGTTATAACCGAGTTGGTGTGGTGGCAAAATAAATTCATAGCCATCATTTAAGTGTTCGCTGATAAAGAAGTTAAGAAGTGCCCATTCAAGTCTTGCACCTTCGCCACGATATAACCAGTATCCACCACCAGAAAGTTTTGTGCCCCTTGTATAATCGATAATGCCAAGTTTTGTGCAAAGGTCAACGTGGTTTTGCATAGGGAAATCAAAAGTAGGTTTTTCGCCAACAACTCTTACAACTTGGTTGTTTTCTTTTTCGCCAGCGAGCAAATCTTCATCTGGAATATTTGGCATGCGAGAAAGCATATCAAAAACTTTATCTTCTAGATCTTTTGCCTTAGCGTCGCACTCAGCAATCTTTTCGCCAAGACTGCGCATTTCAGCAAAAATTTCATCTACAGGAAGACCTTGTTTTTTAAGGGCAGGAATTTGCGCAGAAACTTTGTTCTTTTGCGCTTTATACTGCTCAACTTCGCCAATAATTGCCCTACGCTCTTTGTCAAGCGCAAGAACTGTGTCAAAATCAGCAACATAGCCCTTTCTTGATAAGAGTTCAGCAACCTTTTCTTTATTTTCTTGAATTCTTCTTAAATCTAACATTATAGTGTCTCCAAAAAATACTTTCTATTAACATAACATATTATACCTTTATTTTCAAGCAAAATCAATGATTTTGTTAAACATTTACACAATTTAGTAAAAAATAGTTTAGAATGTGTTAAATTAACAAAAAAATTGTTATTTTTTATCTTTATTTCTTGCAAAACAATTCCTTTTGTTGTAAAATATATAGGTAATAACGGAGGAATTATGAAAGATAGACTTTTTCACCTAAAAGAATTTATTGACAAAAACGGCAAGGTGACTTTGCACGAGTTAGAATGCGCATTTCCAAACGTGTCAAGCATGACGCTTAGAAGAGATTTGTCAAGACTTGAAGAGGCCAACGCCGTGCTTAAAATTCCCGGTGGCGCAATTTCTGTTGATAGCGTTATAAAAACAAAAGAGGCAGATTTTGCTAAGCGAATTAATTTCAACACGGCAGAAAAACTTGAAATTGCAGAAAAAGCAGTTCGCCTTGTTGAAAGAAAAAGTTGTATTTTTATAGACGGTGGCTCTACAACAACATATTTTGCAAGGGCACTTCCTGATGATAATTTTTACGTTTTAACTAATGCTATGGTTATTGCTGAAACAATTTTAGTAAAGGAAAAACCTACCGTATCACTTCTTGGTGGCGACTTAAAAAAGAACAACTTTATAACGGTTGGTCAAAGTTGTTTAGACTTTATTGACAAAGTAAATATCCAAACGGCTGTTATGACGGCAACAGGATTTTTGAAAGATATTGGTGGCTTTACTTGTGGCAATCAAGCAGAAGCAGACGTAAAAAGAAAGGTTATTGAAAAAGCAGATAACGTTATACTACTTTTGGACAGTTCTAAGGTAAACAGAAAAACTCCATACACATTTGCAAGTCTTAAGGATATAAATTGTATGGTAGTTGATAGCAATTTTTCAAAAGAACTTAAACAAAGCATTGAAGATAGTGGTGTGAAAGTTTATTAACAAATAAATTTTATCAGTTGTTTGCTTGCAAATTTGCAAGTTTAATGGTATGATTATTTATCAGTAGGTATATATGTTTTTTAAAAGATTAAGAGCCGATATAAATGCGGCTAAAAAGAATGACCCAGCAGCACGCAGTAAGTTTGAAATTTGGCTTACATATTCTGGTGTTAAGGCATTATCTTGGCATAGATATGCTAACTTTTTGTATAGAATAAAATTAAGGCTACTTGCTCGTATGACAAGTCAGTTTGCAAAGTGGCTAACAGGCATAGAAATTCACCCAGCAGCAAAGATTGCAGGGGGAGTGTTTATTGACCACGGCGCTGGCGTTGTTATAGGCGAAACGGCAGAAATTGAAGAAGGCGTTGTAATTTATCAAGGCGTGACATTAGGTGGTACGGGTAAAGATAAAGGCAAGCGTCACCCAACAATTAAAAAAGGCGCAATGATTAGTGCAGGCGCTAAAGTTTTAGGTGGATTTACTGTTGGCGAATATGCTAAAATAGGCGCAGGTGCAGTAGTCTTAAAAGAAGTTCCACCATACGCAACTGTGGTTGGCGTGCCAGGTATTGTTGTAAGGATAAACGGCGAAAAGGTTGATGACCTTGAGCAAGAAAAGAGAGACCCACTTCACGAAGAAATTTGTCATCTCCGTGAAAAGTTGTTCACTTTAGAGGAAAAATTAGAAAGTTTAGAAAAAAGGAATAGCAAAAATGAAGATTTATAATACGTTGACCGGCAAAAAACAAGATTTTATCCCACTAGCCCCTGGTAAGGTTAAAATGTATGCTTGTGGCATAACCGTTTCTGGCGAAGCGCACATAGGTCACGCATATCAAGCACTTATTTATGATATTATTAGAAAATATCTTGAAAAAAAGGGTTATGACGTCACTTATGCAAGAAACTATACAGACGTTGACGATAAAATTATCGCTAAATCTAACGAAACGGGTATTCCTGCTGACGAGTATGCTAAGCAAATGATTAAAAATATTGACGAGCAAATGGAAAGGCTTAAAGTTGACGAGCCAAACCTTTGGCTTAAAGCAACTCAAAGCATTGACGAGATTATAGAGTTTGTGCAAACGCTTATTGAAAAAGGCCACGCTTATCCAACAGAAAAGGGCGACGTATATTTCTCGGTTGAGAGTTTTCCTTCATACGGCAAACTCTCTCATAGAAATCTAGAAGACGCAATGAACGGCGTTAGAGTTGACAATGATGAAATGAAGTTAAACCCACTTGACTTCGCGCTTTGGAAATCTGCAAAGCCAGGCGAAATCAGTTGGCCATCACCTTGGGGAGAAGGTAGACCAGGCTGGCACATAGAATGTTCTACTATGAACAAAAAGGCGTTTGGTGAACAAATAGATATTCACGGTGGTGGTAGAGATTTAATTTTCCCACATCACGAAAACGAAATTGCTCAAACCGAAGCACTTACAGGCAAGCAGTTTGCATCTTATTGGATTCACAACGGCTTAATAAAAGTAAATGGTCAAAAAATGAGCAAGTCTTTAGGTAATAGTCTTTTGCTCAAAGATTTGCTTGATAAATACTCTGCAGAAACAATTAAGTTTGCACTTTTACAAACAAACTATCGTGGGGATATAAACGTCACAGACAATCTTTTCCCAGATGCTGAAGCGCACCTTTACGAGTTTTATAAAATTATTAAAAATGCAGAGGATAAATTGGGTGCAATCGCTGGTGAAAATAAGGATATTGACCTATCGTTTGATAAGGCAATGGATGACGATTTTAACACAGCGCTTGCAATAAGCAATTTGTTCGGTTTGTTCAAGAGCATTAAATCAAAAATCAACGCTGGCGATAGCAGTGCGCTTAGCGATATTAACCAAATAAAAAGCACCTATTCGCTAATAGGTTTATTTACAAGCGAAGCAAAGGCGTTTATAGATTATTATGAAGGCAAAAACCAAAGTCAAGAAGTGCCTGCTGAAGTTATTGCTATTGCTGAAAAGAGAGCAGTTGCAAGGCAAAACAAGGACTGGGCAATGTCTGATAAACTTAGAGATGAACTTTTGGGTTTAGGCTATATCGTAAAAGATAGCAAAGACGGTTATTCACTTTCAAAAAAGTAAAGGTTAAAGGAAAATATTATGATTACATCTAAAGAGTTAAGAGAAAAATGGATTAAATTTTACGAAAGCAAAGGTCACGTAAATATTGGCGCTGTTTCTTTGATAGGCGATGGCACAACGGGTGTTATGTTTAACGTTGCTGGTATGCAACCACTTATGCCATACCTTCTTGGTAAAAAACACCCAATGGGAACAAGACTTTGCAACGTTCAAGGTTGCGTTAGAACTGTTGATATTGATTCTGTTGGTGATGCAACACACTTTACTTTTTTTGAAATGATGGGCAACTGGAGTTTGGGCGACTATTTTAAAAAGGAAAAAACAAGTTGGTCTTTTGAACTTTTAACCGAAGTTTTCGGTTTTGATAAGGATAAGATTTGTTCTACCGTATTTGAAGGAAACGACTCTGTTCCTCGTGATGAAGAAACGGCAGGCTACTTAAAAGCGCTAGGAATAAGACCAGAAAATATTTTCTATCTTGATAAATCAAACAACTGGTGGGAGTTAGAAGGAACTGTTGGAACACCTTGCGGACCTGATAACGAATGGTTCTATCCACGACACGACAATCCTTGCTGTCCTACTTGCGACGTTAACTGTGATTGCGGTAGATACGTTGAAATAGGTAATGACGTTTATATGCAATATAAAAAATTAGAGGGCGGTAAGTACACGGAGCTCGAAAATAAAAACGTTGACACGGGTTTTGGACTTGATAGATTATTGCTTTTCTTAAACGGACTTGATGACGGTTATAAAACCGACCTATTTATTGACACCATTAAACTTTTAGAAAAAGTATCGGGTAAAGTTTACGGTGAAAATGAACAGGACACTAAGGCAATGCGTATTATTGCAGACCATACGAGAACTGCTGTTATGCTTATCGGCGATATGAACGGCATAACACCGTCTAATACTGGTGCTGGATATATTTTAAGAAGACTTCTCCGCCGTGCAATAAGATACTGCAAAAATCTTAATATCGACGCTAACACTATGTGTTCGGTTGCTAAAATCTTTATTGAACAAATTTATAACGAAGCATATCCTTTACTTGTTGAAAAAGAAGACTATATTATCGACGAAATAACCAAAGAAATTAAAAAGTTTGAAGCAACGCTTGCCGCAGGACTTAAAGAATTCGATAAATGCATTACTGGTATGGAAAGAAAGAATGCGTTTATGAAAGAAAAAGACCCCTCTTACGTTGCGGAAACGGTAATATCGGGTAAACAGGCGTTTAGACTTTATGATACTTTCGGTTATCCGTTAGAACTAACCATAGAACTTGCTGCGGAGCGTGGGCTTACCGTTGACGAAGTAGGATTTAACGAGGCTTTCCGTGCTCACCAAGAACTTTCAAAAGCGCAAGCGCAAGCTGCTAAGGGCGGACTTACCGAACAGAATGAAATGACAATTAAGTACCACACCGCAACACATATTATGCTTGCAGGACTTCGTAAAATGTTCGGTACTCAAACAATGCAAAAGGGTTCGAACATAACCGAAGAAAGATTGCGTTTTGACTTTAACTTAGACCATAAAATGACTGATGAAGAACTTAAAACTTTGGAAAACTTTGTAAACGAAGTCATTGAAAAGAAAATCGACGTGGTTAAAACCGAAGTTAAATATTCTGATGCTGTTGAGAACGGCGCTTACGGTGTGTTTAATGCTGATAGCGACGACCAAATCGTAACGGTTTACACCATTGCTGACGTTGATAAGCAAATTTGTGGTGGACCACACGTAAATAACACGGGCGATTTAGGCAAATTTATCATCAAAAAGGAAGAAAGTTCTTCAAGTGGCGTTAGAAGAATTAAAGCAATTTTGAAATAAAACATTAGTATTTGTTTGACAAATAAAAAAAATTATCATATAA
>JAZRRZ010000069.1:0-1200 GCA_045651185.1 Christensenellaceae bacterium
GGAATGAACACAATGCGAAGCGAACTCATGCCTATGGATGCTGTTTTTAAATACAGAGAGCCGTGTGCATCTTTCCCAAAACTTCTTAACAAGATTGCTCTGCCTGTTGCAAAGTTGATAAATCCTTTGATTAAACAGCCGAAGCCGCTTGAAAATTTTAATATTGATAATGCATCGACCATCAAAAAAAGTGTTTCGATTCCCGTAATTGCGGTGGGCGGAATACATAAGGTCAGCGATATGGAAAAATATTTGTCCGAAGGAAAGGCTGATTTTATCTCAATGTGCAGACCATTTATCTGCGAGCCAAACCTTGTAAGGAGAATTATAAATGGACAGCTTGAAGCAAAGTGTATTATGTGCAATTATTGCGGATTGGTTATTGAAAAAGAACCGACCAGATGCCTTTACGGGAAGGTAAAATAATTAAACACGAAAGTAGAATAAAAAATTAGAGCCTCTGAACGACCATAAAAGTCAGTTCAGAGTCTTGGCTTATGTTATCAGTTGCACGGTTGTATGTTTCTATATATCTTACACCCGTATTATAGAGCATCTTTGTTTTTATGTATAACTACGCCACCTTTAATACAAAATTTGGGTAGGTTGCAATTTGAGGTTGCAGGTTGCAAATCGGTAGTCAAGTTATAAGCAAAAAATCACCCCACCTGAATGGTGTTTTTGCACAAGTCCGGTAAAAACGGACAATAGAAAAAGAGACCTCCCATGGTAGAATTAAACTACCATAGGAGGAATTTTTATGTCCGGGAGTTACAGAAACATACAACAATACCATTGGTTTAGTTGGAGAAAAATCACCCGTTAGTAGAGTAAAAAGCAAACGCTAAACTCTTATTTATCGTAATTTTTGCTGAGTTTCTTTACTTTCTTGTTATCAAAATATATATGAATACGTTCCCAATGAAAAACACGCCTTTTGAACCAAATGGAAGAAAAATGTTTATAAATAAATGATGGATTCGCCTTATTCAAAGGTGCGTATCTCACTTCGTAAGCATCCAACAGTTTGCAATAATCTTTTGCCTTATCCATAAAATCCGATGAATTCTTTGGTGACCAGGCATTTTCAGCGATTGCTCCAAGTCTTGGGAAGGTCATAAATTCAAGTTTCTTCATATCAGGCACATATTCTGTCCACATACAAGCTTCAACGCCGTAGGTGTCTTCATCTTTTTCGGT
>JAZRRZ010000070.1:0-1031 GCA_045651185.1 Christensenellaceae bacterium
TCAAAATCACTCCTTAAAATTATTTACAAATCTATTATACATTATATTGGAGCATTTTCGTAGATTTTCTTCTAAAACTTTGCACTTCTTATAAAAATAGGGTACAATTTATTCTGTACCACTATTTATTTTAGGAGATACGAATGAGATTTTTAAAGTTTTCTGCGGCGGTGGCAGTTGCCAGTTGCTTTTTTATAAACTCCATAGCGACAGCGACTATGAAAGAGGAGCAAGAACTTGTTGAAGCGAAACCTTCTGCCGCTGCCAAAGTTGTTACTAAAGTAGAAGCTAAGCCTATTGAGAAAAAGGTTAATTCTGAAATTGAGAAAGTAAAACCTGCTGATACACAAGTTAATACTAAAGTTGAGAAGGTAAAAGCTCAAGTAAAAGTTGAAAATAAAAAAGAGCTTCCTAAAATAGAAACTCCAGTAAAAAATAAAAAGGAAGTTTCTAAAAAAGAAAAGAACATTCCGAAACCGAAGGTTGCTCCTGTAAAAAAAGAGTACTTCCGCGGAATGGAGCTTCCCGCCAATTATAAAACCATTTCCATTTTTGGTAATGGCGTTGCTACAAAGGGACAAGCTATTAATTTGATTAAGGCCAATGGCTCTAATGTAAGGCTTGACTGCAGTGTGGAAGAAATAGTAAATCTTTACTGGCTTGAAGCGGAACGCGAGGGTGTGCGCCCCGATATTGCGTTAGCACAAGCACTTGTTGAAACTGGTTACTTTAGTTTTGGTGGTACTGTAAAACCCAAACAAAATAATTACTGCGGTTTAGGTACTACTGGCAAAAAAGTAAAAGGTGCTAAGTTCAAAACTCCGGAAATTGGCGTGCGTGCACATATCCAACATTTACTTGCTTATTCTGCTTTGAAGAAGCCCACCACTAAAATTGTAGACCCTCGTTACGATTTGGCACATGCCATCCGTAAGGAGCGTGGTTTTGTTGATAAATGGTCAGGTTTGCAAGGTACTTGGGCGATGGGTTCTCAGTACTGCGAAAAGATAATGGTAATTTATCAAGCAATG
>JAZRRZ010000071.1:0-1551 GCA_045651185.1 Christensenellaceae bacterium
CTACCTGAAAAAATTGATACTAAAGGCTCTTGCATGACGTTAATTTTAAGTGTGTTTTAAAATTTTTGCAAAAATAATAAAAATTTTCTTTGCCGTAACAAAAATTTTACTACTTTTGCACTCGCAAACCGATCATTGAAAATAATGCCTAGGTGGCGGAATTGGTAGACGCGTCGGTCTCAAAAACCGATGAGGTAACACTCGTGCCGGTTCGATCCCGGCCCTGGGTACAACGAAGGAGCTTCAGAAATTCTGAGGCTCTTTTTTTTGTTTCATAAAGCTCCACGGATCTTCACGTATTTTCACGGATTTTGTTTCATTTATAAAGACTTAGAGTCTCGGTGACTCGGTGACTTTAAATCCCTCAGACCTCATTTTGGTGTATTTTCCATAATATTTTTATCGGTTTTAAACATTTATAATTTTGTTTGTATATTTGCAAAGGTTGTTTGGTGCAGCGGACCAAATGTAAAATATTCTACGTCATACGTTCTGAACATTTCCTACCTTATAGCCGTTAACACAACGGCTATTTTTTACATACTAAACGATGTCAAGGCAAATGTCTTTTTTATAATCTTACCATTCTTATATGCCTCGTTTGATATTAAAACCCTATTTTTTCACCATACAGTATCATTTTATTCCCAAAATGTCAAAAATAGGAATAATATTATGTGAATTTGTTGCATTAAAATCACAAAATAGGAATAATATGAAATATATTAAAGTTTCGGAAGCGGCAACTAAATGGGGAATCTCGGCAAGACGAGTAAGACTATTGTGCGAGCAAGGTCGTATTGCAGGGGTTAAACAATGCATATCGTTGAGCGTGTCGCAATTTTCCATTTACAATTTGAGAGCATACATCCATTTATTGACGGCAACGGCCGTACCGGCAGACTAATAATGAATCTTCAGCTTATAAAAGAAGGTCTGCCTGCTATCAATATAAAGTTTGCCGACAGAAAAAAATATTATGATGCCTTTGATGAATATTCAAGAGCTGGCTCAACTGAAGCAATGATAAATTTAGTAGGAGAAGCTGTTATATCAAGATTAAGAGAGATGATTGAGATGATCATTAAACATTAATGAAAAATATTCATTCCTTCGGCACTCTGATTAATATACGGTCTTTATTGCAGGCATTCCGAGCTACGCTCTCCATACCTGCCTGGGAACTGTCGTCACTATGTGACTTTTGTATGAAGTAGTTTTTTTGGATCAAGCCCTGAAAGGGCGAGACAGATACAAGATAAGGCAACGCCTTATTAGTTAGGAGTTACAGGACGGATTTCTGGATTTCAGGCATTTTTCTGGTTTTAATCGCCCCACTGCGTTAGGGATTGAAGCGGCATCCTTTGCGAGCGGAGCGAGCAAAGATATAGCGGAAAGCCCGACGGCGATAGCCGGAACGCCCAATTCCACATTTTTACACAATTCTAATATTTTTTATTCAACATATCATAAAATATAGAAAAAATATTATCTTTGCATATTATATGATATATTACGCTTATGTCAAAGAGTACAATGGGAACTAAATTA
>JAZRRZ010000072.1:0-1038 GCA_045651185.1 Christensenellaceae bacterium
TGTGCCTGCAATTTTAGATGCAGCAGTTTATAACACTGTTACTAAAACTATGGATAGAAAAGGTGGCGGTACTGCTCGTCTGCATTTTGAAATTAGCGGTAGGGATAAAGATAATAAACTTGTAACTATTGATAGAGAAAACATGTATTACGCTTCCAGTGGTTTGGCTAATGTAATTAATTTTGAAATGGTGGAAGCTGCTAATATTTTGAGCCAAAATAAATTTGATGCTATCGATATTTACGGAATCACTGTGAACGCAGAGATTACTGACGAAGTTCAAGTAGCAGAAATTACTAAGGTAAGCACACCTAAGCGTGATGTAAAACCGGGGGATAAGGTTCCTTTTGAAGTTACCTTAAAGCCGTATCGTGGCAAAGAGTTTACTAAAACTGCTTACTTTACTGTTCCGAAGAATCATCCCGGAGGCAAGATGCCTTTAAGTGTGCGTGGTGGTAGCAGTTTAGCTTGGGCGCAAAAATTATTACGCAAACAACAGGAAGAAGGCATGCCTGTTAAAGAAAAAGAGACTAAAGTTTCTTTAAATGATTTCGTGAAGAAGTTTAATGAAGCTGATAAAAATAATGAGCTTATCATAGACTTGGCTTCCGGAGTTCCTTCTGCCATGAAAGCAGAGAATATGCCCGAAGCTGGTTTGGGAGGAATGTTGCAAGGCAGTCCTTACAAACAAAAGAAAGCTTTTGATTTTATTATTGACGGCGACAAAGAAATTACTTTGCACGTGGATAAATAATCATAAGTGTCAAGAAAAAGCCATATTTTTATTGTATAATTAGGATGAAAAACAATAGAGGTTGAAAAGGTAGTTATGTTTCAAAAGCTATGCCAAACAATAGGTAAAAATGTTATAAATGGTTGTGCTGCTACCGGTCGTATGAGCATTCTTTTTATGGAAACTATTAAGCGTTTGAAGGATGCTAATATGAAAGAAGTGTTCCGTCAAATGGCACTTTTAGGTGCGGATAGTTTGCCCATCGTGCTTATGACCATTCTTTGTACTGGTATGGTATTTTCCGT
>JAZRRZ010000073.1:0-1329 GCA_045651185.1 Christensenellaceae bacterium
AATAAAGATAAAATACAAAAGCTCCCGAAATTTTGGGAGCTTTATCTTTTTTATGGATTGTGTGAATATATCGCCGGTGACTTACCTGCTTCCGTAATATGTGCAGTTAAGAACATAATTACTTCTGTTTTTGCTTTGCGATTGCTGCGGTTCTTAAAGAGTTCCCCAAAGATGGCAATTTTGGAGAGCAGTGGAACCTTTTGCATGCTTTTCATTTCTTCTTCGTTTATCAAGCCGCCAATGACAAGGGTTTCGCCGTTTAACATACGCACATTGGTATCAGCAGTCCTACTTGTAATGCGATAGTTTTTCATTTCGCTAACGAGGGTTGGAGTGCTGACTTCCGTGTGGACAGAAGCAGTTACCATTTTGCCATCCTTACTAACTATGGGAGTGTAGGTAAGTTTAATACCAGCATCAATGTATTCTGTTGTAGTGTAACTGCCTGTGCTATTGTGCTTTTCTGTTTGGACTGGGATGTGGTCGCCAATGAAAATGCTTGCTTCTTTACCGGGAATGGTGATGATGCTTGGTGTTGCAAGTATCTTTGCTTTACCTTTGGCGATAAGGGCGTTAAGTGTTGCATTGAACTTAAAGGAATAACCTCGCCAAAATTTAAAGTTACCACCAAAATTATTACTACTATTGTTATTGTCGTAGTTATTATTATTTTGGTGCTTTTCATTTTGGGGAATCTTATCCCAGTTCCAGTTAATGCCTAAGTTTTTACTATCTTCTTTGCTGATGGCAATTACTTTAGCTTCCAAGGTAACTTGCTTTGTTGGCACATCAAGAACGCTAATTGCTTTTTGCAAGCGCAAGCCATCACTTGAATTTCCTTTGAACAAGATTGCATTGGTGATTGTATCCACCGCCAGCTTATCACTTCCAAAAATGTTTTGTAAAGATTTTTTAAGCTCATGGGCGTGAGCGTAATTAAGCTTCACAATTAGCAAATCTTCTTTCTTTTTAGGGGAAATCTGCCCATTTGAAATTAAAGTGATGTCATTTTGGTTGTAAAAATTTGAATTTTTAGGAGCTTCAAAAGGGTTGCACTCCTTGGCAAAAATACTGCCTGTGTTTAAAAACAGAAGCGCAACAAGAAGGGTACTGCTTAATTTTTTAGAAGTGGTACTGCTCAAAACATAGGTGTTCTTCATAGAATCTACCTCTTTCCTAAAATTAAACTACGCCTTTATTTTAAAAGGTTTTCTTTTGTTTTGCAAGAATTATAAGAAAATAATAAAAATTATAACCAATTTATTTAGTTTGTGTTAAAATGAACTTAACTTAATTAAAAAGGAGGTATGAATTCCTGTGAAGCTAAAC
>JAZRRZ010000074.1:0-25679 GCA_045651185.1 Christensenellaceae bacterium
TGGCCTCCGACTTCCAGTTTCACCTTGGATACCTTGTGGACCAGCTGGACCAACAGGGCCAGTTTCACCTTGAATACCCTGAGGACCAACAGGACCAACGGGACCAGTTTCACCTTGAATACCCTGAGGACCAGTGGGACCAATAGGACCAACTTCGCCCTGAATACCTTGTGGACCTTCTGGACCAACATGGCCGATTTCACCCTGAACACCTTGCGGGCCAGCAGGACCTATAGGGCCAGGTTGACCTTGAGCACCTTGCGGTCCAGTAGGACCCATAGGACCAATCGGACCACGTGGACCTGGAGGACCTTGTATTCTAGATGGGCAATTTCCGCAAGGGGACTTACAACAATCAAATGGACTTCTATTATTGCAAGAATTACAGCAATTATCACAATAATTTTCTCTATTCATAAAAACCTCTTTTTATATATTAATCTATTACATAATATGAGTCTTATATGAAAAAAGGTCAATGCTGTTTGTGTTTACCAAAAGATATCAAAACTAAACTTAATGCCGTTTTCTAAAATCGAAACGGCGTTTTACATATGTATCAAATAAGATTTAGTAAGTTATGTGTTCGATGTCATAACACATTGCAATTTTTGTAAAAATATGTTAAAATATAATTAATTAAAATAGAAAAGGTAATTATGCTAAAAGATATAGATTTAAGCAGCGTGAAATGTTATCATAAGGTGAGTATGTCTATATGGAACGGGAAACATGATTACTGATTTAGGAGAGCGAGATGAATACAATTGGAAAGGCAACACTTCAAAGTGACGAGCTTGGTCTTGTTACATTACAATGCGATAGATGTAAGAGTAGATTTAAAATGGAGTGTACATACTTAAATGAGGAATTAGAAGGGGATATTTTTTGCCCAGTGTGTGGTATATCTAATTCATTAAATAAATTTTGGCCAGAGGAGGTGGTTGAAGAAGCAGAAAAGGTTGCTCTTATGGAAGCGGAAGAAGCAATTGCAAATATGCTTAAAGGATTTAAATCAAAACATGTTAAGGTTAAAACCACGCCTGTTAGATGTGCTGATAGAAATATTGTATGTAAAAATAAGGATTATGACATGCATGAGGTGATTGTAAAATGCTGCAATAAAAAAATGGCGCTGAATTCAAGGGATATTACAGCAGGATTATATTGTGCATATTGTGGGAGGATTGTTAAATGACAGAATATACAAGTAATCAATTACAAGAAATATCATCAGATTTTAGAGCAATCGCTCGCCGATTAAGCAGAACTGATTATTCTCAATGCGATGCAAATTTAAAGCGATTTATGTCATATGTAGATAGTAATGACCTTATAAAATCGTTTATCGACACGCATAATATACAAACCTATGACGTAGCTACTATTATTAAACAACGCCATTGGTTAGACCCATTTGAAATTAGCCCAGTGTTTGAAGAGGAAATATCATTTTCTATTCAGATGTTGCAATATGCGGTAAATAATTTTGATGGCGATTTTACTCGTCTATATGGAACATATCACTACACGGCTTCAAAATCTACTGTTAACGATGAGATGAGAAAATTTATTGAACATCTGATAGATCCATTGATAGACTACATTTGTGAATATATCCGCAAATGTTATGAAAAGGCGTTAGAAAAAGAAGGTAAGAGTAATCATTTGGGCGGAACAAGCATAAATGCAACAAACTCAACAGTTTTAGTAGGTAGCCCAGTTGCTGGAAATGTAACTAATGAGGTTGCAATCACTGAAGTTGTGAAGAATGATGCTCAAGACTTGCTTTTAGCGATTAAAGAAGCAATGATAGAGTTAGATATTCCTACACGGACAGAAATTGAGGAATTACTTGAGCAAATAGAGTTGGAAGTTCAAAGCAGAAAAAAACCTAAAAAGGGAATATTAACAGCACTTAAAGTTTTATGCTCAAGCGTGACGACACTTTTTCCTCTAATCAAAGCATTGATTGAGTTGTTTTAAGGAGTAGTATTTTAGTAAAAGGAAATCGTGGTTAGATGATCCTCTGATTATATTCTTGGCAGTATGACTTGAACTTGTGGTTACAATCACCCTTAGATCAATTACTTTAATAGTGTTGTGGGTAAACTAGGGGCCTTATACGATGGCAGGAGCAAATTAAATACTGTATATACATTATTTATTATGAAAGAAAAAACACTTTTAGCAAAAAATGCTTTAAGTGTTTTTATTATTCTGCGATATTAATAATACGTTTCTTTTTGCGTTTAGCATATTCTAATGTTTTAGCGGCACCTCCCCAGGAATATTTAACATATGCGATAACTAGGTCGGCAGAAGCTACCATCCACTCGTTTCTTTTTAATATGGCAAATTTACGAGGAACAATTTCAATAGGAGGAAAGATAACGTTGTCATAATAATATTTTGCTAATTGTAGCTTGCTATAATTATTATCAAGATAGGGCGTTATAAATAGCAACTCAATATCGGGGAAATCAGTTTTTAACTCTCGTAAAGTTCGCAAACATAAACTATCAAAATCACCATACCCACCTAAGTAAAACTTACAGGTGGGATTTTTTCTTATTTCCTTAATAAGAAGTTGTTTTAATTTTTCCTTTTCTTCATCACTAAAAAAGCAATTAGAATGCCCACAAAATGTAATTACCATTAAACGCCTCCTACGATCAATAGTTTATCACAATAAACTATACTTTGAAAAGCGTTCAGCACGATAAACTAAAAATTAAATTGCACAAACTATAATTATTGCAATGAACGTTTATTGTGGTAAACGCAAGGAGGGTAATATGAAGTTATCGGAAGCGGTGGGGAAAAGGGTAGAAAATTTACTTGCTGAACGCAACATGACTCAATATCAGTTATATAAAAATGGTGGTATTCCACGTTCTACAATATCGGTTACGGTAGACGGAAAGTATAAAACTGTTAAATTGGATACGATATATCAAATCGTTGCAACTTTGGGTATTACGCTCAAAGACTTTTTCGACGATAAGTTGTTTGATGATTTGGAAGATTAAAATTATATTATTTTAGATTATTAAGTCGGTGGTTTTTAGCTACTGACTTATTTTTTTGCTTACTAATATGAGTTTATTAAAGAAATTAAACGAACTTGTAATTAATTTAACAAAAGGTATTGTGATTTTTAAACGAAAGTGCTATAATGGTAATCGTATAAAAATATTGTATTTTTATGAGGTGGAACATGGCTGCGAGCTATAAGAAACTTTTCAAATTATTAATTGATAGGGAAATGAAGAGCAAGGACCTTGCTGCAAAAGCAGGCATTAGTCCAGCAACTCTTGCAAAGATGAAAAAAGACGGTGCAACTGTGTCAAGCGACGTGCTTGTCAAGATTTGCACTGCCTTAAACTGTACAATGGATCAAATTGTTGAAATTGTTCCTACAAAAGAAGATTAATTTACTTAATATGACTAAAACTGTCATATTATGTGTGTTAAAATCATTTTGATTTTAACCGAAGGAGAAAAATGAAAAACGAAGGATATATTTACATATTAACTAATCCATCATTTCCACCTTATGTGAAAATAGGCTATGCGGATAATGTAGAAAGAAGGGTTAAAGAATTAAACAGAACAGAATGTACGCCGTTTGGATTTAGAATTTATGCTTATTATAAGGTTAATTCTCGATTAAAGGATAAGTGTTTACATGCATTGATTGATATATTAAATCCTGCACTTAGAAGTGTTGATGATATTGATGGAACGATTAGAACAAGAGAATTTTATGCGATTTCACCTCAAAAAGCCTATTCGGTAATTCAAAATATTGCTGCAATAAATGGATTGGAAGATAATCTTGTTTTAGTTGCTAAATCAGACAAGGATGTTCAAGATGAAGAAAATGCAAGCAAAATTGAAGTAAAACACGAAAAGGCTTGTCCGTTTACATTTAAAAAGGCAAATATTCCTGTTGGCGCTGTTATTAACTATATAGTCGATGAAAGCATAACAGCAACTGTTTGTGAAGATTTGAAGCATGTATTATACAACGGTAAAGTTTATTCTTTAAGTTCTCTTGCTGATGAGTTAAGGGGAAAAAGTCCAAGTGCTGGTCCTCAATATTTTAAGTATAACGGCAAGGAATTAAATCAGATAAGAGATGAAATAGGGTTTTAATTTGAGAAACAAGGGATTTTACACATGATTGATATAGGTTCTGCATCTACGTTTGAAGAGGTTGCGAATATAAAGAAAGAGGCATATAGAATTAATATAAATAGCGGTATCAATATTGAAAGAATTTTATCAGGTTTATATAAAAACCCGACACATTTCATTTTTGAACTTATACAAAATGCCGAGGATGCAAAAGCAACAAGTATTCAAATTACATTAGAGAAAAGTAGATTAATTTTTAGGCATAATGGAAGGCCTTTCGATTTGAGAGATATAAAGGGAATTACAGGTGTTGATTATAGCTCAAAAGCTGATGATATTACACAAATAGGTAGATTTGGTATTGGTTTTAAGGCTGTGTTTGGGATTTGTGAATCTCCAGAAATTTATTCTGATACATACAATTTTAGAATTGTTAATTTTTATGTTCCAGAAAAAATCGAAAAATTGCCTAATCAAAAAATAGGGTTTACGTATATTGTTTTACCTTTTAAGGAAGATTTAGCTGAAAATGTTTATGAAAACATAGAAGAAACACTAGTAAATATGGATCCGGATACAGTGTTGTTTTTGCGTAACATACAGCAACTTGACTATATGACCAATACTAAAACGGGTTTTTATGTTAGGAAAAAAGAATTAAAAACTTGTGGTCAATTTAAATATTATGATTGTCAGATTAAAGGTGGGCAAGGGATAAAAAGTAAATATATTTTCTTTCAAGAAGAAATAAAAGAAGGAACTGGCCTATATGTTTCAGTTGCGTACAAATTTGATGAAGATGCCGATACAATTATTGAAGAGTCCGACAGTACTAAACTTGTAGTCTTTTTTCCAACAGAAAGAGATACTTTCTTAAGTTTTAAGATCAATGGGCCATATCAGACTACACCGACTAGAGAAAATGTTCCTGATTCACCAGAAAATATTGAATTATTAAATGAAACTATAAACTTATATAAAAAGAGTTTACTTTGCTTAAAAGAGCTAGGATATGTAAATCCTAACTTCGTGAATATGTTGCCGATAACAAAAAGAAACTATGGATATTATTGTTCAAGTGATGTATTTTACGATTCTTTTCATAACGCAACAGTTCAATTTATAAAAGAAAACGATTTTTTACCTTCGAAAGATGGTGGGTTTGTTTCTGCCGAGGATTGCATATTAGCACGTGGCCCGGTTACTGATTTAACTAATGAAAACGATAATATAATTTTATTTGAAAAGAAAAAATGGTTGTCAACAGAAATAACAAGGGATAGAACTCCAAAACTAGTATCGTTTTTAACTTCTATATTAAAGATAAAAGAAGTAGATTTTGATGTTTTAATGTCTAGTGTAACGGAAGAATTTTTAAGAACGAAGACAACTGATTGGTTAAAGAATTTTTATGTTAGGGGTAACAACAATATAAAGACCATAAACGACAAATATTTGCTTAAGAAGTTTATTTTGAGTGAAAGTGGAGAATTTGTTACGCCTTTTAGAAAGGATGGAGTAAATAATAAAGTCAAGAATATCTATTTCCCTTCAAAAATTAATACAAATAAATCACAAATTGTAAACGAATCAATTATTGAAGATAAAGAAGTAAAATTATTTTTTACAAATATTGGTATAACCGAGATGGATACCGTTGAAAGTGTTAGAACTCAATGGTTGCCAGATTTGTTAAGGAGTGATTCTAAGCAATCATATCTTGAATATTTACGACTTCTATGTATGGAATATGATGAACAATCAGCATCTGTTCAGAAGGAATTAAGGGATTTGTTGCGTTCACAATACTTTATAGCTTATGAAGATGCTGAAGGTAATCTAAAATATACTCTTCCAAAAAATGTTTTTATGGCACACGGAGATTCTAAAATACTTTACGAGGATAGTGCCAACGCATATTTCTTGTTAGATGTTGTTGATAAGTTATGTCAAAACGATAATAATTTTTATGAGTTTCTTAAAAAAATTGGTGTTAATCATTCATTAAAGACATTTAAAACAAATAGGGGATTGACTTGGGAAGAGAAACAAGGTTTGTTAAAGAATGCTGACTATTCAAAATGCGAAGAATTATGTGTTGATATATGGGGTTTGGAAGTAATTCTTAAGAATATATCGCGAACGAGGTCTAAGGTTTTATGGAGAGCATTAAACGAACTTAAAGACAGTGATTTTCTTGGAGTCTTTGAATGGTGGTATTACAGTAGGCATAATAGCGAAACATATAAATCCAACTTTGTAAGAAAATTGCAAAACTCAAAATGGCTATATAATTATGATAATGAGTTAGTTTCACCAAGTGAAATTTATGAGGAAGATGTTCGTTCTCTTTACGGCGGTGGTGTGTGCTTGAAGTATTTTGAATTTAAGCCTAACGCGGTAAAGCTTTTACCGCAAGAAGAGCAAAGGAAACTTGAGTTAACTAAGGATATGCCGTTAGAGTTTATAGAAGAGATGTTGGAAAAATTTAAGGAAATAACCAGCCCTAAGATTGTAGATGTAAAGCCAGAAGAGAATCCCGTCGAAATTGAAGATATGGATTTAGAAAATAAGAGAGCTGTTTTATCTTCTGAAGAATTGGTAAACGATGACGCAAATGAAGAAGAGGTTTCTGATATTACAACTCTTATGGATCAGCTATATAAGGATGTAAACATTCCAGATAAAGTTATAGAAAAAGTAGTTGCAAGAAGAGTAAGCAATGAGGCGGAGATAGATGGCGAACTTGGTGAGAGGTTTGTAATATCATCACTAAAGAAATATTACGAGAAAAAAGGATGTTCTATATTAAACGATGAAAAAGATAGTTTCACCGCAGTCAAAGAAGACAAATATGTTGATGTGGTTAGGCTTAATAAAAATGGAAAAATTCAAAAAGGTTACGATATTCTAGTTTCGAGTAAGGATAATGTAATTGCCTATATAGAAGTTAAGTCAACTAAAGGCGAAGGTCGTGAGTACTTCAAAGTGTCTGGATTGCAGTGGGAATTCGCTAAAAAACTTAATGAAGAGGGTAAAGGTGACAAGCATTTTGTATATACTGTCACAAATGTCAGAACACCGGGGAAAACAAAAATTCAAAGAGTAAAAAATCCCTATCAAGCTTGGCTTGATGGAAGATTAGAAGTTGACCCAGTAAGAATTAAGTATTAAGAAAAAAGGAGGTGCAAGGATTTGCTAGAAGAAAAGAAAGAGTTTGACTTTGGTAGAGCCAATGCCGAACAGAAAAAAGCGATAACTACAACTGAAGGGCCAGTTCTTATCATAGCAGGTCCTGGCACAGGTAAAACTTTTACACTTGTTAAAAGGGCGATATATCTCATTGTAGAGAAAAAGGTTGCCCCTGAAGATATAATGATTGCCACCTTTACGGAGAAAGCCGCAAAAGAACTTTTGACGAGACTTTCTAATGAGTTGTTGGCACAGAACGTTACTGTTAATGTGAACGATTTATATATCGGCACGATACACTCTATATGTTTAAGGTTTATTAAGGAAAATCTTGAGTACACACATTTAAGAAAAGATTATCGCTTGGTTGATGACTTTGAACAGAAGTATTTGGTTTACCAAAATAATAAAACATTTAGAGCGATACCGAATAGCGATTTAGTGTTCGGGGCAAATACGAGTAGTTGGAATTTGGCTGAAACAGTTTGTTATTATGCAAATGCTATCGCAGAAGAACTTGTTGACGAGGATGAACTTGGGGCAAGTGGTAATGGCGAGATAAAGGCAGTTGCTGATATTGTTGCAGAGTATAGGAAACTTCTAAGACGTGAAAATGCGCTTGACTTTTCGTCTATACAGAGCGAAGCTTATAGGATGTTAAGAGATAATCCTAGTATTTGTGCGGCCTTGCAAGAAAAGATTAAGTATATAATGATTGACGAGTATCAAGATACTAACTATGTGCAAGAGCAGTTAGTAATGTTGCTCGGCGCAAAGAGAAATAATATTTGTGTTGTTGGGGATGACGACCAAGGTTTGTATAGGTTTAGAGGCGCAACTATTCGTAATATATTAGAGTTTCCTGATAAGTTTGAGAATTGCGCGAAGTTTATTCTTAACGAAAATTATCGCTCGGAGAAAGATATTATTCGGTTTTATAATGACTGGATGCAGACGACGGAAGGGGACGGCTTTGAATTTAGGTGGGATAATTATAGGTTCGATAAGAACATTATTCCATCAAAAGGAAAGTTTATCGAAGGCCAACCAACGGTTTTAAGAGTTCCAGGGAACGAAGATTCTGAAAGTTGGATGCAGAATGTTGTTGACTTTATTGGAAAGCTAAGAAATTCTGGCAAGATTACTGACTATAACCAAATAGCCTTCTTGTTTAAGTCAGTAAAGCATCACAACGTTATTGAACTTGGGAACTATTTAGAAGAGAACGGAATACACGTTTATTCACCACGTTCGGACATGTTCTTTGAAAGAGAAGAGATAAAACTTCTTATCGGAGCATTGATGTTTATGTTCCCGAACTATGTCAAGAAGATGCAGGACGGCAAGGTGTTTATCAAGCCAGACTTGGAGAGATATTATAGAGATTGTTTGCTTGGTTTTAATCAGTACATAAAAGTAAATAACTGCAAAGACTTGGCCAACTGGTGTAAACATAGAGCAGTTGAACACATGAGTTTAACAAAGAACCTAGACTATGCTTTTTCAGGACTTATGTATCAACTGTTCCAGTTTGAACCGTTTAGAAGTATTATTGGGATAGATATATCTTCAGGCGTAAACGATACAAGGCCGGTAAGAAATTTGTCAAAGTTTAGTAATATTGTTACCAAGTATGAGTTTATTCACAGAATAAGCGTTTTCACAGTAAATAACATTGATTTCGCTGTTGAAAGATTCTTTAGTATATATCTTAGGTTCTTGATTGACGGTGGAATTTCGGAGTACGAAGACGAATCGGATTACGCACCACAAGGCTGTGTTTCATTTATGACGATTCACCAGTCTAAAGGGTTGGAGTTTCCTGTTGTTGTGGTTGGTTCGCTCTACGGCGTTCCGAGAAATAATAACGACGAAATTATAGCTATGTTAGAACGTGATTTCTATCACAGAAAACCGTTTGAACCACACGACAGAATAAAATTGTTTGATTTCTGGCGTCTATATTATACAGCGTTTTCAAGAGCGCAGAATTTACTTGTTTTAACGGCCAAGGATAACGAAGGTAGGGGTGCAGACCCGTCGAAGTATTTCAAAGCTCTGTTTGATGAAGTTCCGTGTTACTGGGAGCCTGATATAGATTTTAGTAAGTTTGATTTTGAACTTGTTAAAGAAGTGAATATCAAGCAAAGTTATGCGTTTACTTCGCACATATCTGTTTATGAAACCTGTGCTATGCAGTATAAGTTCTTTAACGAACTTGGGTTTTCTGCAGTTAGAAAAGGTCAAACGGTGTTTGGTACACTCGTTCACCAAACTATTGAAGATATCCACAAGGCAGCACTTAGGGGTGAAAGCGAAACTATTACGCACGACAACGTGGAGAAGTGGTTTAACGTTAACTACGAATCTATTTGTTTGAAAGAACATGAGTATTTGGCTGAGAACGTTAAGATGGCTGCTTTAAGGCATATCAAGAACTACGTAGATAATAATGGTGGCGATTGGAATCATATCAAGGCCGCAGAAGTTGAAGTTAGCCACGTTGAACCTGATTATATCCTTAAAGGTAAGGTTGACCTTGTTAAAGGCGAAGGCGATACCGTTGAGATTATTGACTTTAAGTCTGAAAAGAAACCAGATATGGTTTCAGATAGAGAACGGCTTGATAGATATCATAGGCAACTTGAAATTTATGCGTATATCATTGAACATAAACTAGGGGTTAAGGTCAGCAGAATGCATCTTTACTATACTGGTGCAGAGAACAGTAGCCCGTGGGTAAGTTTCAATAACAACAAGGCTGAAGTTCAAACAGCAATAGATAGTTGCACAAGCGTTGTTAAGAAGATACAGGGCAAAGATTTTTCTTGTAGAACTAATAAAGAAAAGATTTGCAAGGAATGTGACTTTAGGTTTTACTGTGGTAAAGATTAAAAGGGATTAATAAAGATGGATGTTCAACTAACTAAAAAACAGATAGAAATACTAAAAGATTTAAGAAAAACAAAACGAAAAATTACTAGCTCTGAAGTGGATAAGTATTATAGCGATTATAAAGGCTTGCAAAAGTTGGGATTTATTGATTATCCTAAATTAGATGACCAAGAACCAGTAAGAACTAAGATTACTAAACCTATACAATCGCCGATTGCATCTTTTGTTTCACAAACTCCACAACCGACAATGATAGAAACTATTTCACCACCAGATAATACTATGAAGATTGCACTTGCATCAAATACTATCACAGCGATGGGTATTGCTTGGTTGGAGGCTAACAAATCTAAAAAGATACGTTGGAGCATAGAGTTTATTATTCCAACACTAATTTCAATAGGTGCACTTGTCGTTTCAATTATTGCACTGGTAAATAAATAATAGAAAACATTTAAAATAAAAACGATTTCATTAAGGAGATAAAGAAAAATGGCGGAGAATTACGAACAAATTACTTTTGAGTTTGAAAAGAGAAAGGTTGTTAAAGGGTATCCAGAACTTGTGTGGACCGGGAAAAGACCGTATAAGTCTACACAGTACTTTCCTGCGCAGTTAAAGGAAACTTATGGGGAGAGTAAAGAAAACTGGATAAATAAGATTTTCTGGGGCGACAATCTCCAGGTTATGAGTCATCTCCTTAAAGAATATCGTGGGCAAATAGACTTAATTTATATAGATCCGCCATTTGACTCCAAGGCAGATTATAAAAAGAAGATTAAATTAAAAGGCAGGATTGTTGAAAATGATCAATCCACTTTTGAGGAAAAGCAATACGGTGACATTTGGACGAATGATGAATATCTTCAATTTATGTATGAAAGATTGATAATATTACATCAATTACTTTCTGATACTGGCGCAATATATATTCATTGTGATTGGCACAAGATGCCATACTTAAGATGTATGTTAGATGAATTGTTTGGTGTGAACAATTTTGTAAATGAAATTGTATGGAAAAGAACAAGAGCAGCACATTCAGATGCAACTTACTTTGGAAAAGTACATGATACGATTTTAGTTTATAGAAAGGGTGTTAATGCCAAATTTAATACGCAATATACCGCTCATAGTGAAGAATATATAAAGCGCTTTAATCGTGATGAAAACGGACGAAAATACATGTTGGTTCCATTACATGGTCCAGGACAAGGAAAAGAAAGAGAGTTTTTTGGGAAAATGATTGCTCCACCTCCTGGAAGATGTTGGCCGGTTCAAGAGAAAATTGACATTTTGATTGAAAACAATTTAATAGAACTTACCTCTAATGGTACACCTTGTAAAAAGAGTTATTTAGATGAGAATAAGGGGAATCCCGTTTCTGATTGGTGGGACGATATTATTCCTTTAAATCCTGTTGCGGATGAGAGAACTGATTATCCAACACAAAAACCAGAACAATTATTAGAACGAATTATAGAAGCGTCTTCAAACCCAGGTGACATAGTTTTCGACTGTTTCATGGGTTCAGGAACTACACAAGCAGTTGCTATGAAGTTAGGCCGTAAATTTATCGGTGCAGACATCAACCTAGGTGCTATCCAAACTACAGCCAAGAGATTGATTGGCGTGGCTAACGACTTAAATTCACAAATATGTGATGAAACAAAATACACGGGGTTTGAAGTCTACAACGTAAATAACTACGACTTTTTCCGTAACCCAGTAGAAGCAAGAGAACTCTTAATAGAGGCGTTAGAAATAAATGCTTTCCCGTCATCTTCAGTGTTTGACGGTGAAAAAGATGGTAGAATGGTAAAGATTATGCCTGTAAACCGCATAGCAACAAAGGCAGACCTTGCTGAACTCATTGCAAACCTTCCATATAAAACTTATGAAAGAAGGAAAGATGAGAATCCAACTCAGCCTGTAGAAAAAATTTCTATTGTATGTATGGGCCACGAAGCCGACTTAAAAGCATCGTTTGAGCAACAAGTTTCTGCCTACAAAATTGACGTAGAGATAGTTGATATACTCCGTGATAAAGCAGATTTACAGTTTAAGCGTGAGGCTGAAGCAGTTGTTAAGAAGGTTGGTAATAAACTCGTTATAGAAAACTTCTATCCACTTAACTTGATGCAAAAACTATCGCTACAAAAAGAAAGTGTTGATAACTGGAAACAATTAGTAGAATCTATAATGGTAGACTTCAACTATGACGGAGCAGTATTGTCGCCGTCTGTTATAGATATTCCTGAAAAAGACGGTTTAGTTAAAGGTGAATACACCATCCCTGCTGATGCAGGCACAATAAAGGTTAAAATTACAGACCTTCTCTCTGAATCATTAGAAGTTGAGGTAAAATAACTATGGCAAAGAAAACTTCAAATGACTTTGCTTTCTTTCAGTACCTTCGTTACTTCTATGAGAATAACAGGGGAAAGATAAGAAACAGATACAAAGATTTAACAAAAAAATTCTTGGACTACAACGACCAAAACGTTCGTCCAAGTGCTTTCTTGCGCCGTCCTCAATTTGAGGCGTTGGAAATGTATGTTTTCGTAAAAGAATTCTTAAACAACCGTCAAATCTACGATATTTTCAACGATTGGTCAAATCGACAAGGCGATTTTAACGACGAAGGCTGGTATTCTTTTGATGGCAAACAAATGACGCTCTTTGACACGTCTGCAACTGATTATAAAGACGTTTTCAACTATATGAGAAAGAATGCGGCTACCTATTCTAACTACATATTTGCACTCACCATGGGTTTAGGTAAAACTATTCTTATGGCTACCTGTATTTTCTATGAGTTCTTACTTGCTAACAAGTACCCTAAAGATAACAGGTATTGTCACAACGCACTTGTGTTTGCTCCTGATAAAACTGTTCTTGAGTCCTTGCGTGAAATTATAACGTTTGATAAATCAAAGGTCGTTCCAAACGAATACCTTGGTGTTCTTAACGCTAACATTAAGTTCTATTTTTTAGAAGAAACAGGAACTTCTTTGAATACGCTTGACGGTTCAGACTTTAACGTTATCATTTCTAATACTCAAAAGATTATTAGAAAGTTCGTTCATAAAGAAAAAACTCCTATGGAGAAGTTTATGGACATGTCTTCTAAAATTGCAGAAGATGACCAACCTAAAGATAGTCTATGGGCTGACCTTTATGGTGATTTAGGGGAAATTGCTGACGAAACTGAACTTAAAACTAACCAACGCTTTGAAAAGTTGACTCGTTTAGAGCAACTCGGGGTTTACGTTGACGAGGCGCACCATATGTTTGGAAAGGACTTAGAGAAGTCTATTTCAAGTCTTCGTCAAACTATAAACGACTTAAATCTGGCCTTAAAACAAAACAATACTCAAATTGTTGGGTGCTATAACTTTACTGGTACACCTTACGTAGAAAACTCAGTTTTACCTGAAGTTATCTATTACTACGGCCTAAAAGACGCTATTCACAAGGCATACCTGAAAAACGCAGATATTCTTGGGTTTGACAATGTTAAATCTCACGAATTCTTAAAGACAGTCATAAATGATTTCTGGGCGAAGTATGGCCAAAACACTTACGAAGACTTGCCACCGAAACTTGCTATCTTTGGTGCTACTGTTGAAGAAGTTACCGACGAAATTAAACCTGTCGTAGAAGAGGTTTTGGTTGAACTCGGTATAGACAGAAGCAAAATTTTAGTTAACGTTGGCGATACAACGATTACGAAAGATACTGACATCAAGTGTTTCAATAACTTAGATGTGGTTGGAACGGAAGGTTCACAGAAACAATTTATATTGCTCTGCGGTAAAGGTCGTGAAGGGTGGAACTGCCGTTCACTTTTTGGCGTAGCTTTATTCCGTTCACCTAAATCAAAGATTTTTGTTTTGCAAGCCACTATGCGTTGTTTACGTCAAATAACTGATGTTCAGCAAATGGCGACGGTTTATCTCTCTAAAGATAACTACAATATTTTGAACGATGAACTTCAAAAGAATTTTAGGGTTACTATTAAGGATATGAAGTCTTCTGAACCTAAAAAGCAAGAATACAAAGTGCATCTTTTGAAAGAGAAAACTATTAAGATTAAGTATATAGAAAGAAAATATACTTTAATCGAAAAAGAATATAATAGTCCTATATCTTTTGACTTAGAAAATATTGATTTAGAAAGATATAAAACCTATATCCGTGAAAAACCTAGCCTTGTTGACGATAGAATGGAAACTAAAACTGAGGCAACTGGCATAAAAGAGAACGTTAAGTATTCACCTTTTATGATTGTTGGTGAACTTTCAAGATATTTAAATATAAAATGTTCGCTTGCTCAACGTTTTCTTGACGAAAGTGAAGAAGGTGCAGAAAAAGTTGCGAAGTTTGTTTCAGAATACAACGAATTGCTTTACGACGTAGTTATTCCTAAAGTTTTTGAAACCTTAAACGAAGTAAAGAGTGAAATCACCACCTACGATAAAGAAGTTCCGTTATTAAAACTTCCAGAAGGTAAGGAATTCTACACTTTTAATGCACTGCCAGAACTTGTTAACAATGTGGGTGAAGAGCAGTTCCAATCTGGTCATCGTGTTGCAGACAAGAGTTTCCATACTGACAACTATTGCTTTGACTCTAAGCCAGAACAACAATGTTTCTTGCAATACATATTTAGCAACAAAGTTAAAGAAGTTTATTTTACGGGTATGTTTACAAGCCAATACAACGGTTTGGGTATTCAATATATTGACCCAGAAACAAACGTTATTCGTTCATATTATCCTGACTTTATTACCACATTAGAAGATGGTACGATAGAAATTATCGAAGTTAAAGGCGATAATATGATAGAAGACGCTGTTGTTAAAGCCAAAGCAGATGCCGCAGCCGAAATGGCAAAAGTAAGTAAAATTAACTACCGTATGATTCCAAGTACAGAAATAATGCATAGTAAAATCATATAATTATTTAAGGGAGACAAATTGAAAAAAGTTCCAAAATCATTTCAGGCAATTATCGTTACATTAGTTGTTGGAATGCTATTACCAAAATTACTAGATTTTACCGGAATAATACTTATAGATAAAATCTTAATAAAAGGTCTTTTATCTATAGCGTTTAACTTGGCAACCATTATTGTTGGTTTTGGTTTTTCGATTGGTTTGATAAGAGGAAAAAAAGAAGGTGGGAAAGCAAGAATAGGTATATACCTGCTTTTCGTTGTATTAATTCTCAGTTTTTCAAGTGCAATAGCAGTATTTTTCGATTTTGTCGGCAAAATTATCTCGGCTATATTTGCTTTAGGTGCTATATTTCTCATCACTTATTTCATTATTAAGGTTTTTACGTCATGTTCTAAAACTAAAAAAGAGTTTATACATTCACAAAATAAAAGTGTGAAAATAGAACCTAAAAATGTTATTGCAACTAATTTTCAGGCTTTGGAACAACCAGAAAATAATATTGTTGAAAAAAATGAAAGAGAATCAGTCGTTGCACAACAACCTATTAACACAGAAGTTAATCAAGAAACGTCACTAAAAAATCTATATGAACTATGGAGAGAAAAACCGGCTGGTGAAAAATGTTTAATGGCCACAAATCATGAAAATCCGGACTTGAAATGGGTAAAAATTTATAAACCGCCTTACGGAAATGGTAAATTTTATGGTTATGTGTTAATGAATAATGCAAGACATACTGTAAATGGTGAAATATATTTTGCCGATAGAAAAATCTGGAAGGTGCTATAATAACGGATACTTAAGGTTGTTGCAGTATTCTTTAGAGATGTATAACGCTAATATGTAACTAAAGATGGAAGAAGGAGGCTATCTATGACGATAGACAAGATGAAAGTTGAATTTAACTCTATTACAATTCAAAAAAGTAGGAAATTAAAAAAAATTCATGCAAGCAGAATGCATGAACTAATCTTAACATATTCTGGTGAAGAATTTGAAAGGTTTATATTTGAGTGGCTTAAATTTTGTAAAAATAAAATCAACGAAAGTTCGGATGTTTATAAAATAGGTGGTACAGGTGATAAAGGTATTGATATTTTTTATAAAAATAAAGATGAAGTTGTGTATTATCAAGCAAAACAGTATAATAGACAATTAAATATTAATGATGTGGTTGATATTTGTGTGAAAATTTTATGGTATGCTAGCAAAGAGGAGATTCCTGAGCCATCAAAAATTTATATTGTTTCAAGCAAAGGAATTCAAAGTAAATTGTTAAAGACTTTTAACAACAAGGCTGAGCTTAAAGTAAAAATAATTACAAATTTAGTCGATTCATTAAACAGAATTAAAATTGATTATGTTGACGAGGAATTAAAGATGGTTAAAAGTTTTATCGAATCACAGGATTTTTCTATGGTTGACACCATAGATGCCGATGTTATCGCTTTAGAGTATTATAAAAGCGATATTGGACCAGTAAGATTTATCAAGGAACAACCTTTTAAGTTTAGAAAAACAATTAAAAGAGAAAGTTACAGCGAGGATAAATTTGTTGCGCAAATTAAATCAATATATCCTCAAGGGAAAATACAAACTAAAGTATTAAGTGATGCAAAAAATGACTATTATAGTTGTTTATGCTTGAAAGAAACCGATAAATATTTGTTTGGTGATAATTGTGAGTTTAATTCTGCCAAAGAAGAAGTTTATCAAGGTGTTAATATGTTGTTTTATAACAAAACAGATTCTAATGATAGATACGTTGAATGTCTCAAACAAGCTACACAGTTGTCAATATCGGATAGTGCTCTGGGGGATAACAGTTTAGGGATTGTTAATAATTCTGATAGAAAAGGATTTTGTCATTATTTAGTAAATGAGGAAAGGATTAGTTGGGTGACTGATGATGAAGAAAATTGAAGAATACTCGTTGTGTGTAAAAATCTGTTTATTTTTATATAAAAATCATAGGCTTAACAAAGAAGAATTATTGTATTTAATATCACTATCAGATTTTTATTATGATAATTCAATGAAGAGTAAAAATATAAAAAATATCAATTCTTTAACGTATTATACTAATATTTTAAATAAATCCATAGCTATATTATTTGCTACAAAATTAATTAGTTATTGTGGTGAAAGTTTTGAGTTAACGGCTTCCGGAAATATTTTTTCTGAGAATGTATTTGCGTTCGAAAAAAATAAATTTTTAATAGAGAAAATAGAATATATTTCTTCAAATTATAATTGTAAAGATAGTTTAGTTAAAATATATGAAGAAATGGTAAGTAAATTTATAATTAATAAGCTGGGAGGAGAAGAATGAAAATAAATGCTATAGTATTAAAAGGTAATAATAATTACAATTTTGAACTTAATAGAAATGTTACGATAATATATGATGAAAGTGGGGCTGGTAAAACTTTACTGTTTAAGTTGATTGAATATGCTTTGGGGTCAGATGGAACAAAAATAGACGCCAAAGAGGCTCAAAAAGTATACCCTGGGCTTTATGAAATTAACATGAAACTTTCTAATGAAGAAAAAGAATATTTGTTTGTGCGTAAAATTCCCAAAAATACTAAAAATGACGTTGTTTATTGTGATGATAAAATTATTCCAGGCACTTATAATGATATATTAAATAGAATTATCAATTATAATCCAATAAAAGTTGTTAAGAATAAGGAAAAAATGGAAACATCTACTTTTTCTTTGCGTGAATATGTCAAATGCTTATTTTTTAATGAGTCTAGGATGACTTCATCAGATTCATTATTAACAGAGAATTATACGGAAAAATCAAAAATCAAAAATTTTTATAAGTATTTGGTTACGGGTGAAATCTTAGATGAGAAGGAATTGATAAAAGCTAAAAACGACATTCAACTGTTAGATTCTATAAAGATATCATTAAAAACATTAGCTAAAGGTATTGAAGAGCCAACAAAAGAGAATGAGAAGTTGTACAAGTTTTTAAATAATCAAGTTGCATCTTTAACTAAGAAGATAGATAAAAATCAGGAGATAATAAAAGATTTATCCTTAAATAAAAATGAAAAAATGATTAATAAGGAGCGATTATTGTCATTAAAACAATTATTTGAATCGCAAATTGAAGACAATGATTCGGCGTTGCAGTTTGCAAGTTTTTTGAAGAATTTAACAATAAAATGTGAGTGTGGCCGTGATATAAACATCGTTGATATTGAATTTAACGAAGATGAATATTATGATTTAAGGGCTAAAATAAAAGATATTGAAAAACAATTGATTATTACTCAAAAAGAAATAGATGCATTAAATGCATCATTGGATAACGCCCAAAAGGACCTTGATGATGTTGTTGTCAAATTGAACAATGCAACTGAAGAATTAGCAGTCTTAACAAAAAAAATTGAAGATTATGATGTTTATAAAAAGATGTTATCGATATTTAAGGTTAAACGAGAAAAAAAAGAAAAAAATACCATAATAGAAGCACAACAAAAAAATATTGATGATAATTTTGATAGAAATATAAAAAGAATATGTGAGTTGGCACAATTTAGATTGGAAAAATGGGGTATTGATAGGTATTCGAAAGTAGAGTTTGATTCTGAAGTGTTTGATTTTAAATTTAATGGCACATTGAGATATCACTTATCAAAAGGTTATAAAAATATTTGTACAAGTGCTGTAATTATTGAAATTTTATTACAAGCTTTATTCCTAAAAATTAATTCTTTGAATAGTATTGTTATCGATAGTTTTTGGTCTCATTTGTTTATTACCGGAATAGATACAACAAATATAATAAACAATATAGTTAAAGACCTGGAGAAAACCGATATACAAATATTGATTATGGAAAATCGTATTCCAACTCAATATAGTTCACAGACAAGTATATATAAAATTAGTGATATGTGATTCAATCTAAAGAACTGAAGATGAGCGCCAATAAACACTCGTATAAGGTGAATATTTAAAGCGTGTTTTTATATTTACGGATTAAAAATTAAATAAATTATAGTAAAAGCGCTTTCGGGAAAAATCTCGGAGGCATTTTTACTCATTAAAAGCTTAATCGATGTGGTAAAAGTTGAAATTAGTTTCTAATATTGTAACAAAGGAGTGAGAAAAAGTTTTTATTATTTTTTATAAGAAACTTCAAAAGTGTAATCAATTCTTATTGACAACGTAATTTCTTTTTGTTATTATATATCCACGAGATTGGCACTTATCTCATTATTATTTTTAGGGTTTGCTAAAAGCAAATTGCAGTTTCACATTCTTTCTTTGAGAAGAATACAGTTATCAGAAGTGTCACAGTGTCAGAGTCGCGCAAAGCGAAAAAAGAGTATCAGATTTCCCTAAAAGGGAGAAATAGTTATCCGAGTTACTAAAGTGTCAGAGAGAATGGCGAGGGGTAGTGTGCCCTTTTGTTGTTAAAATGTGTCAATTACCCTAGGGGTTAGTTGGCATTTTTTGTTTTATAGCACATTATTTATGTGATGAAATATATACTTTATAAGCGTTAGTGTTATAGTGATTTTAGAAAGAATGATTTAAGCATTAAAAATAATTTAATAATAGGGGCATAGTATGCTCAAAAACGACTTTTCATTTTTAATTTGAAGGGTCGTTTTTTTATTTTCAAATGAGTGCTTGCGAAAAGCAAAAATATCGGTTTTAGGGTTGTTCCGATTGTAGTTAAAACCTTATCCTGCTCAGCAAGGGAATATTTGTTGAAAAAATAAAAAACTTTTTGAAAGATGGTGAGATTTTGCGTTTTAAAAGCATTTTTTACTTTGGAAGGAGTTATTTGAAAAAAAATTTAAAAACTTTTAAAAAGGTGTCACATTTTGCGATTTTTAATCGTTTTTATCTGTAGAAGAATATTTATTAAAAAATTTTCAAATTAAAAGTAAGGAATTGCAAAATGGATGTCTTCTTATAATTGGAAGGATTTATTTAAGAACAAAGGAGGATTAATAATGAAAAACAAAAAGGATAATTTTTTAATTAAATTATGTAGCATTGAAAGAAAGGCTAAAAGTATCATTTCTGATACTCAAACAGCAAGGCAAGCATATGAGTCGTATGAAACTGAAATAGCAAATGAGTACGCTATGAAGTTGGAGGATACAGCTGAGAGACTGACTTTAACGGCGAGAGAATTGCCTGTTTATACATGGAAGGCTGGAGCAAAAGAAGAAGTGGAAAATCAGTATAGCGAAATTTTAAATATCAAAATCGGTTTTACCCAGACGGGTCTTTTGGCAGTCATTATGCCACTATTGTTGCCTAAAAAGGAAAGGGGTTCAGCTGAATACATAAGACAAAATTTATATTCTGCTTTATCCAGTTTTTTTAAGGACAAGCCCTACTTGAAGATGCGAGACGTGTTTATTGTGTATAGGCACGTTTATGACGAACACTATCTAGAACGTAAGATGCGTGACCACGACAACATTGAAATCAATATGGTAAACGATTGCATATCAACCTTTATTTTGGAGGATGACGCACCTGGTATTTGTAATCATTGCTATATGTCGGCAGTTGGAAACGAAGAACGAACGGAAGTATATATCGTTCCTAAAGAGAAAATTCAAGAGTGGTTTGACTTTGAAAAAACAATACAGAAAGAGGGGATAAAACTGTATGAAAACGAGTACGGATAGCAATTTTAAATGGTACAAAACAAGTCAAAAACGCAAGGAAAAACTGTACCAAGAAAAAACAATGTTTTTCCTAGGAAAATAAAGGGATTTTATAAGTAAAAAGCGACCGAAAGAAGATATAACGGGGCGCAAATTGTAGGAGGTGACGAAAAGCATGTTTAAAATTCCAAGAAACAAAAAACTCATAAAAATGCTCACAGTCTTAACTATAGCTGGCGAGATGCCACTTGTGGCAGCGAGCCAAGCGGGCAGTCATGAAGGCTACAGAAAGCTATTCTATGAGTTGTCAAAAAAACAAACTATTATAAACACGAAGACACAAGAACAAATGCGTGTGAAACTCATTCAAATGTCTAATCAAAGAAACAAGAGAAGATGTAGATTGTGTAAAAACGCTATACCGATATTAGATTGGATTGGAACAAGAGAATATTACGAAGAGATGTTTCCAAACAATAAATTAGGTGGTGGTTCGCAAAAACATTTCAGAAACGATATGGTTGCCGAAACTGTTTTTCTAATGCTTGAAAGTGATATAGAAGTTTTACCAACAGAACTACCGGAATTAAGGTTAGGCAATCGGTATAACTCGTTTAATGGTAGAAGTTGCTTTTACAGTACTAGACACTTAAAAAGGACATTAAACAAAGGTATTAACAAGATTGTATCGTCAAGAATTGTCGGGGCATTATTTGCTGGAAACAATGTTTATGCGGTCTATAATACTCGCTCTGGTGCTATTAAATGGAAAGGCATGAATGAGATGAAGACTAAGTATATTTTGACTGATTTGGCACGTGTAAACGCTGATATTTCAGAATGTAACAGCGCTATCATATTTGGTAAGGATGAAGAAACGATACTCAATTCGTTTTTCAATCAGGCCGAATATAACAACAAAGATTTTCGCTTTGACAAAATCTATCAAAACGCTTACGCAATACCGCAAAATCCGATTGGTATTGAACTTTTGAAACTTTTCAAAGTTCCATACTTTCAAGAAAGAATTTTATTGTATATGTTTGAAGAAAAAGACATATGTAGAAATTCTGGATACGGTTGGCATGCTATCGTTGACGGCGTATACGTCTTTTCGTATTTAGACACAAACATTGCAGCGCTTTCACGCTTTTATGAAACGGCGAAGCGTGGAAAGGGTAAGAACAAATTTATGGTAATTTGCTATGAGTTTCAAGAAAAATTTATAAGACAATATTTTGAAGGTTTAGCAAGCATTGCTACAATGTCGTTTCAAGAAATTTTGCTTAATATAGGAGGTAATAAACATGAAGCAAAAGTTTAAGGATTTTATAAACAAAATAAAAGTATTTTTAAGAAAGCAGGATTGGAAATTAATTGGAATAATTAGTGCGTGTATGGTAGGAGCGATTGGATTTTTCTATATATTCGGTCTTTTCTCGCAATTTATAGAGTATTGGTCGGTTATGAGATTTGCTGGGTTAAACTCTGAAAAATACAATATTCCTGAAGTATCGACTGGATTTTTAGATTGTATTTCAGCAACGTTTTCTGAAACTGGTCTTAAAGGTGTATTAGCCCTTTTAGGAATAGTCGTTATTATTGCGCTATTAAATATCAATAAGATAGAAAAATGGTGCAAGACGAATAAAAGAGGCTTTGTAAGAAGTAAAAGTAATTCTCATGGCTCGGCAAACGAACTTTCTTTTAAGGAAATAAAAGAGAACTTCGAAGTTTCCAGTGTGGAAGAAGCAAAAGGAATTATTTTAGGGGAAACCCGAAACAAACTAGTATGTCTTCCTAAGGAAAAGAAAGGTAATAAAAATATCGCCGTTGTGGGTTCATCGGGTACAGGAAAATCTAGAGCAATTATCCGTAATGCATTATTTCAAATGATAATCAACAATGAATCGGTTATTTTGACTGATCCGAAAGGGGAACTATATTCTGATACTGCGCATTTATTTGAAATGTACGGATATGAAGTTCGTGTTGTCAATCTTGTAGATATTGAAAAAAGCGACGGATGGAATCCAATAGAAGAAGTTGTTTCTGATGACAAAAAAGCAACCATCCTAGCTAAATCGTTAATTATCAATACAAGCACGGGTAAAGGTGGCGATGATTTTTGGGATAATGTTGCGGAAAATTTGTTAAAAGGGCTAATTTTGTTAGTTGCATTGGATAAAAACTTGACAAACGAAGAAAAAAACTTGGCGGAAGTATATAGACTAATAACGATGGAAAATGAAAATGAATTTTGTCTAATGTTAGAGCGTATTCCTTATAAACACCCTGCAAAACAAGCCTTTAATACTTATTTGGCAAGTACAGAATCTGTTCGTATGAGTACTCGTTCTGGGCTTGCAACACGCATAAGCATTTTACAAGATGAAGATGTGAAAGAGTTTTTCTCTTCGGCTGATATAAGTCTTTCTCGCCCAGCAGAAAAGAAGTGCGTGTATTACGTTGTTACTAGTGATAATGACATGACTAGAAATATGATCACGGCGTTATTTTTTACGTGTTTGATGCGTGGTGTGATTTCTTATGCAGACGATCTTGAGAGTAAAAAATGCATTGTTCCGGTCAATTTTGTTTTAGATGAGTTTAATAATGTAGGTAAATTAGGGATAACCCCAGATGGTAGTGACTTTTCACGTTTTATAAGCACTTGTCGTTCAAGAAACATTAACGTTATGCTTGCGGTACAAGGTATTGGTCAGTTGCAAAATAGGTACGGAAATTATTTATGGTCGGATATACTCAATAACTGTGATACGCAAATTTTCTTGGGTTGCAATGATATGATAACGGCAGAATATTATTCAGAACTCTGCGGGGAAATTACGATCGAATACGATACCTATTCAAAAAGCGAAAGGACGGGTAGTAGTGAAAATACATACACCCACAATGAGCAAAAAACAAAACGTAGATTGTTCACACCTGACGAGATTTTGCGAACCAAGCCGTTAGAATTAAAATGTTTTTGTAATGGCCTAGGGGTAATGCAACTGAAAAAATTTGATTATTCTCGTCATAGAGTGTATAAGTTTATTTCAAAAAGAGATGTAAACGAATATGAACCAGAACGAAAAAACAATTCAAAACATGAAGAACATGTGATTGAAGTAAAGCCTATCGAAAAAGAAGAAAAAGGCATTGCGAAAATCGTTAAGATTGATGATATTAGAAACGTATAACTGACTTGGGAAGTTTGCCGCCGAGCGAAGGCGAGGCGGCATTTTTCCTAATACTGTTTTTAATCAAAAACAATAAAAAATAATTAAAATAATGGAGATTTATTATGTTTATATTACATAGTTACAATACAAACAAATTGACTTTAATAGGCTTTTTAGGGTATAATATTATTAACCCGAAACGTAGTGCGGACAAGTCCGACGATGAAGCAAGAGACGGTAGAAAAGCCACTTGTGGACGGGGAGGGAATACAGGGCGACTACACGGTCCGCCTTACTTTATAAGGAGGTGACAGATACAGAATTAAAAAAGGTTCTTAAGGCTTTGGATGAAATCCCAAATGAGAAAGAGCGCACGGAAGCGATGGAAATCGTTTTGAGAGCTGCATCCGAAAGTATTACTTTAGAACGGTTAAAAAAGATTTCTTCATTTAGGGAAGAAGAAAAGAAAAAAGAAGACGGGCAAGGTTATGTCAAATTTACTAAAAAGGAGATAGAATCTATGCCAGATTATTTAAAAAAATTATTTGCTGTAAACGACAAAATTATCACTTGTCGGTACATTAACGGAATGTATCAAGCGAGATATCGCAGAGACGGATTTAATATTGAGGTTGCCAACAAGGATTTCGGTATTATGAAAGTCAAGTTCTTGGAGAAGTTGAAAAAAGAACAAGAAAAGAAAGACAAAAAAGAAAACGTCAAGGTTTATCCGACATTTAACGAGTTTTTGGAAGATTGGCTCATTATAAAGAAGCAAACCGTAAAGCCAAGCACTTACAAGTCTTATTGCGATATTACGCGCCACAATTTAGTTCCACGCATCGGGAAAATGCGACTTAACGAAATTACTAGAAAGATAATCCAGGATTTCTTGTTTGAACTCACCGACGCAGGGAAGAATCGTACCGCACACAAGTTAAAACAGGTGCTTGGAGCGATATTTGAAGTGGTGGTTGATGATTATCCCGAACTTGCTAATCCGACGAGAAAGGTGGTGCTTAGCCATTACGTAGTAAAGAAAGGTAGCGCACTTTCAAAAGAGGAAGAAAAACAACTTCTTGATTTTTGTTTGGAAAATTCACACTATCAGGCAATTTCCGCGGTGCTTTTATTAATGTATACGGGAATGCGTGTGGGCGAACTGAAAAGTATTAACTATGATGGGACTTTTATTTCCTGTGTTTCTGAAAAGACCAGAAGGGGACATCAGGAAATTATAAGAAAAATACCGGTTTCACCCATGCTTAAAAAAATTTTCAGTCTAGTGGACTTTAACAAGGCAAAATCTATAAGTCAATATTCCATCCGTGATTTAATCAAGAAAAACTTTCCTAATAGACACGTGCACGAACTTCGCTACACATTTATTACGAGAGCGAAAGAGTGTGGGGTGAACCCAGAAGTGGTTATGATTTGGGCTGGGCACGAGTCTGATATCGACGTAAAAACCAGTCGTGTGGATAGAGGATACACTACATATTCGGAAGAATATTACCTTTCTGAAATAGAAAAAATCAATTACAGCTTCCCAACAAAAACTAAAAAACATTAAGAAATGGCGAAAAACGGGCTTTTTTGGGGCAAAAATGCTTAAAAATAGCAAAAATTAGGTTCCCAAAAAG
>JAZRRZ010000075.1:0-74771 GCA_045651185.1 Christensenellaceae bacterium
CAGGCCACGTTGACTTCACAGTAGAAGTTGAAAGATCACTCCGTGTACTTGACGGTGCAGTTGCAACCTTGTGTGCAAAGGGTGGTGTTGAACCTCAAAGTGAAACGGTTTGGAGACAAGCAGACAAGTATAAAGTTCCAAGAATCGCTTATGTAAATAAGATGGATATCAACGGCGCTAACTATGATAACGCTATCAAAATGATGAAGGAAAGACTTCATACAAACGCTGTTCCAATTATCCTTCCTATTGGTAAAGAAGATACATTTAAGGGTATTGTTGACGTTATTACAAGAAAAGCATACATCTATCTTGATGATTTAGGAAGAGAAATCGACGTTCAAGACGTTCCAAGTGATATGGCAGACGCAGTTGAAGAAGCAAGAGCACAAGTTGTTGAAATTGCTGCTGAAACAGACGACGCATTGATGGAAAAATATTTTGAAGAAGGCGACCTTACTGTTGAAGAAATCAAAAAGGGCTTGCGTTCAGCAACACTTGCAATGAAAGTGACACCAGTTCTTTGTGGTTCATCATATAGAAACAAGGGCGTTCAAAACCTTCTCGACGCTATCGTTGATTACTTACCAAGCCCATTAGACGTTGGCGCTGTTAGTGGCGTTGGCACAAATGGCGAAGAAATGTCAAGAGAACCAAAAGATGAAGAACCATTCAGTGGTTTAGCATTTAAGATTATGACAGACCCATTCGTTGGTAAACTCGCATTCTTCCGTGCTTACTCTGGTGTACTTAAGACAGGTTCTTACGTATATAACAGTGTTAAGGGCAGAAAGGAAAGAGTTGCTCGTATCCTTAGAATGCACGCTAACCACAGAGAAGAAGTTGATGCCGTTTATTCAGGCGAAATTTGTGCGTTAGTAGGTTTAAAAGATACAACAACAGGTGATACTTTGTGTGATGAAAGCAAACAAATCATCTTAGAACAAATGGAATTCCCAGATCCAGTTATCCAAGTTGCTATCGAACCAAAAACAAAACAAGGTCAAGAAAAGATGGGCTTTGCTCTTGCAAAACTTGCAGAAGAAGACCCAACATTTAAGACATATACAGATGGCGAAACAGGTCAAACAATTATCGCTGGTATGGGCGAACTTCACCTTGAAATTATCGTAGATAGACTACTTAGAGAATTCAGAGTTGAAGCAAACGTAGGTAAACCACAAGTTTCTTACAAAGAAACAATTCGTCAAGCCGTTGAAGCAGAAGGTTTATTCAAACGTCAATCTGGTGGTCACGGTCAATATGGTCACTGTAAGATTCGTCTTGAACCACAAGAAGCAGGCAAGGGTTATGAATTTATTGATGAAACAGTTGGTGGTTCTATTCCTAAGGAATTTATCCAACCTATCAACAAGGGTATTATGGAAGCATCTAAGAACGGTATCTTAGCTGGCTACGAAGTAGTAGACTTCAAAGTTACTGTTTACGATGGTAGCTACCACGATGTTGACTCATCAGAAATGGCATTTAAGATTGCTGGTTCTATGGCTCTTAAAGATGGTTTGGCTAAAGCAAAAAGTGTTCTTCTTGAACCAGTTATGAAGGTTGAAATCGTAACACCTGATGACTACTTTGGTGACCTTATGGGCAACGTTACTGCTCGTCGTGGTATTATCCAAGGCACTGATGATAGAAACGGTGTAAAGGTTATTGATGCACATATCCCACTAGCAGAAATGTTCGGTTATGCAACAGACCTTCGTTCAAGAACACAAGGTAGAGGCAACTATACAATGCAATTCTCTCACTATGCAGAAGTTCCAAAGTCAGTTGCTGAAAAGATTATGGGTAAAAAAGCATAATTAACTGTTGACAATTATATAAAATTATTGTAAAATAGAAATATGCTTAGGGAAAAACCCTAAAAAACTAATAAAAAACAAATAAAAATAAAAAATATAATTATTGAAAAATTTGGAGGAAACCAAAATGGCAAAGGCTAAATTCGAAAGAACAAAACCACACATTAACATTGGTACTATCGGCCACGTTGACCACGGCAAGACAACTCTTACTGCTGCTATCACTATGACAATGGCTGCTAAGGGTCAAGCTAAGAAAATGAAATACGACGAAATCGATAAGGCACCAGAAGAAAAGGCAAGAGGTATTACAATTAATACTTCACACGTTGAATATGAAACAGACAACCGTCACTATGCACACGTTGACTGCCCAGGCCACGCAGACTATGTAAAGAACATGATTACAGGTGCTGCTCAAATGGACGGTGCTATCCTCGTTGTTGCTGCAACTGATGGTCCAATGCCACAAACAAGAGAACACATCCTTCTTGCTCGTCAAGTAGGCGTTCCTTACATTGTAGTATTTATGAACAAATGTGACCAACTCGACGACCCAGAACTTTTGGAACTCGTTGAAATGGAAATCAGAGAACTTCTCTCTGAATATGGCTTCCCAGGCGATGATACACCAATCATCAAGGGTTCTGCTTTGAAAGCTCTTGAATGCGCTCAAGCTAACGAAGGCGACGCTGTTACAAACGCTGCTGAAACACAATGCATTAAAGAACTTATGGATGCTGTTGACGCTTATATCCCAGCTCCAGAAAGAGACGATGCTAAACCATTCTTACTTCCTGTAGAAGACGTATTCACAATCTCTGGTCGTGGTACAGTTGCTACTGGTAGAGTAGAAAGAGGTGTTGCACACGTTAACGACCCAGCTGAAATCGTTGGTTTACAAGAAGAATCAAGAAACACAGTTATCACAGGTCTTGAAATGTTCAGAAAACTTCTTGACGAAGCTCAAGCAGGTGACAACGTTGGTGCTCTTCTTCGTGGTAGCGACAAGAAAGATATCGAACGTGGTCAAGTTATTGCTAAACCAGGTTCAGTTAAACCACACACAGTATTCGAAGGTCAAGTGTATATCTTAACTAAAGAAGAAGGTGGCCGTCATACTCCATTCTTCAACAACTATCGTCCACAATTCTACTTCAGAACAACAGACGTTACAGGTTCAATCAAATTACCTGAAGGTGTTGAAATGGTTATGCCAGGCGACAACATCAAAATGGACGTTGAACTCATCACACCTATCGCTATGGAAGAAGGTTTGAGATTCGCTATCCGTGAAGGTGGCAGAACTGTAGGTTCAGGCGTTGTTTCTAAAATCGTTAAGTAATTAACTTTTTAGTAATAAAACCAAATAATTAAAGGTGCAGAAAATTCTGCACCTTTTTTGTTTGACCGATTTATAAAAATGTTATATAATTTAAAAAACAGTTGGTGTAAGGAATTTAAATGAAACAATTTACCATTATCGGCATGAGTTGTGCTGCTTGTAGTGCAAGGGTAGAAAATGCCGTTAAAAAAATTGAAGGCGTAGAAAATGTTGCTGTAAACTTACTTCTTGGCAGTATGTCTGTTGAAGGAACTGCAAGTGATGACGTTATTATTAAAGCCGTTCAAAGGGCAGGATATAATGCGTTTGTGGCAGAAAATGCAACTTATAGCCTAAAAAAGCAAAAAAGCGAGACTATTAAATTAAGAAATAGGTTCTTTTTGTCACTTGGATTTTTAATTCTTTTAATGTATATTTCCATGGGGCATAATATGTTTAACTTGCCGTTGCCTTTGTTTTTTAAGAAAAATCCATTTATAATCGCTAGTTCTCAAATGGTGCTCGCACTAATCGTTATAATCATAAACATAAAATTTTATATAAATGGCGCGAAAGGTTTTTTTAAGGGTGCACCTAATATGGATACCCTTGTGGCATTAGGTTCTTTTGCAGGGCTTATATATAGTTTTGTTCGCTTAATTTTGATAGGCGTTGCAGTCAATATGGGCGATTTAATTTTGGCTAAGAGTTATTTGCACGACTTATACTTTGAATCTTCTGCAATGATTTTAGCGCTTATAACTTTGGGAAAGATGCTTGAATCTTATTCTAAAGGTAAAACAACTAATGCGCTAAAAAGTTTAATGGCGCTATCGCCTAAGTCGGCAACACTTATCGTTGATGGCAAAGAAAAGGTTGTTTTAGTTGGTCAAATTAAAAAAGGCGATATTTTTGTGGTTAGGCCGGGTGAGGCTATTCCTGTTGATGGAACTGTTTTAGAAGGACATAGTGCAATAGACGAGTCTTCTATAACGGGCGAATCTATCCCTGTTGATAAAACGGTGGGCGACGACGTAAAAGCAGGCACAATAAATGAATTTGGGTTTATTAAATGCCTTGCCACTTTTGTTGGAGAAGATACTTCGCTTGCTAAAATTATAAAAATGGTAAACGACGTGTCGCTTACTAAAGCACCTATTTCCAAAATAGCCGATAAAGTATCAGGAATATTCGTGCCTATCGTTATGGGCATTGCTTTTATAACCTTTGTTATCTGGATTATTATCACTAATGAAGTGGGCTATTCGCTTGCAAGGGGCATTTCGGTTTTAGTTATAAGTTGCCCTTGCGCTTTAGGACTTGCAACGCCTATTGCAATTATGGTTGGAAGTGGCAAAGGCGCTAAAATAGGCGTGCTATTTAAAAATGCAGAGGCGTTAGAGCAAACGGGCAAGGCAAATATTATTGCGCTTGACAAAACGGGAACAATAACCGTAGGAAAGCCTATAGTGACCGATATTATTGCTTTTGAGCAGTTGAATGAAAACACGCTTTTGCAGTTTGCGTTTAACTTAGAAAGTAAAAGCGAACACCCTTTGGCAAAAGCCATAGTGAAAAGAGCAGGAGAGCTAAACCTAACGGCTGAGCAAATACAAGATTTTAAAATTTATCCAGGTGGTGGACTTTTTGGCAGACTAAACGGCAAAGACCTATGTGGTGGTAATTTTAAGTTTGTAAGCGAGTTTGCTAGTCTTGGAGAAAAAGCCGTTAGCCTTTCGGAGAGCCTATCTATACAAGGAAAAACACCATTATATTTTGCGTTTGATGGCAGGCTTATAGGAATAATTGCAGTTGCAGATGAAATTAAAAAGGATAGTGCATTTGCAATAAATAAATTAAAAGAACTTGGATATAGGGTAGTAATGCTAACGGGCGACAACCAAAAGACAGCAAATTCTATCGGTAAAATGGTTGGTGTTGATGAGATTTATCATAGCCTACTTCCTGAAAACAAGGCAGATATAATAAATAAACTTAAAAGTCAAGGCAAAGTAATAATGGCTGGTGACGGCATAAATGATGCGCTTTCGTTAACCACTGCCGATATTGGTGTGGCCATAGGGCAAGGAACTGACGTTGCTATAGAGTCGGCTGACGTTGTTTTAATGAAAAATGACCTAACGTCTATTATAAATGCTGTAGCACTTAGCAAAAACGTTATTAAAAACATAAAAGAAAATCTATTTTGGGCATTCTTTTATAATATGATTTGTATTCCACTAGCAGCAGGAGTGTTTATTTCACTGCTTAACTGGGCGTTAAACCCTATGATAGGCGCTGGGGCAATGAGTTTATCAAGTTTATTCGTTGTGGGAAATGCATTAAGACTTAACTTTTTTAAACCGATATATTTAGAAAACAATCAAAAAGTAATAAAATTGAAAGGCATGATGTGCAATCATTGCGAAAAGAGGGTGGAAAATGCCTTAAAAAAATTACCGTTTATATTAACTGCCGTTGCCGATTATAAAAAAGGTCAAGTAGTTATTACTGTTGACGGAATTTTAGATGAAAGTATTATAAAAGACTGTATCAATAATGAGAAATACAAATTTATTAAAATTAAGGAGAAGGGAAATGTATAAGATTATTTTGTCTGTTGATGGTATGATGTGCAAAATGTGTGAAGCACACGTAAATGACGCCATAAATAAGGCTTTTGAAAATGCTAAAGTCACATCTTCTCATCAAGATAAAAAGACGGTTGTTTTAAGTAAATACCAAATTGACAAAGAAAAGCTAAAAACGGTTGTTGAAAGTCAAGGATTTATCGTTAAAGAAATAATTATAGAAGAGCAAAAGAAAAAAGGATTGTTTGGCTTTTTGAAAAAGTAAAAAGATTATAAATAAAAAATATTGTAAAAATTAAAAGCACACTGCAAGGTATATGCAGTGTGCTTTATAATTTATTTTATTTTTAGTTGAAAGAATCTTTGTAAGCTTTACCGAATTTAAATGTAGGCATTTTTGTTTCAGAAATTTTAATCTTTTCTTGTGTTTTTGGATTAATTCCTTCTCTTGCAGGTTTTACCTTTAATTCAAATGTTCCAAAACCAGAAATTTGAACTTTTTCTCCGGCATTAAGGCCATCAGAAATAGCGTCTATAACACCTTCAAGTGCTAAATTTGCATCTTTAAGTGTGATGCCTACTTTGTTTGCGATTGCCCTTACTAATTCGTTCTTATTCATAAAATAAGTCCTCCATATATTATTGTTATTATTATACCACATTTTAAAATTTTTTCAATAGTTTTTTTAAAAAAATTGTCGTTTTTGGCAAAAAAATGCCCATTTTTGCCACTTTTTTTAAAAAAACACTATTTTCTTGACTTAAGAATTATTATTTTTTAAAATGTAGGCTAACAAAAGGAGGTTTTTCGTTTTGAAAAGTTGCAATTTTGACTTTAATGCAATATATAAAAATACGGTTTTTTTGCACAATTTAGATGATTTTGCGCAAAAAATAAGCCAAAAATTGCCATTTTCTAATATTTTAATTTTATCAACTGACAGCGATTTTTTTGATTTTGGAAAGGCAATTTATGATAAATTATTAGAAAAAGGAAGCAAAGTTCAATGCGCGCTTTTAAACGATAATTTTACTAGTCAATTAAACGATTTATTTTGTGCAAATAACCTACTAAAAGAGTTTCGTGGGGTGGTTGTTTTTAACAAACAAATTTTATGCCATATTTTAGGTCTTAGCGATATAAAGTTTATTATTTTTTATCTACAATGTTCAAGTGATATTTATGGGATATTTAATAATAGAAAAAATCAAAGTTTTATACAACGATATTTTTATATAACAAATATTGATAAAAATATTTTGCTTAAAAATCTATCAGTAAGAACGCTTTGCTTAATTGATTATATATTTTGCCAAGTTTTAACTAATGGTAAGATAGACCAACTATTTTTTATTAAATTAAAAAGACTACTGGTTTTGGCACTTAGTATAGTTGATGGCGAGCAAACAAGCGAAAGCCTTTTTAACTTTTTAGTTGTAATTGAAAAAATGTTTGCGTTAAAAAATGAAGCCGAATATTTTTCATCAAACGTGGCGTGCTATTTAATGGGAAAAGACTATTATCATTTAGAAACAAATTTTTGTGCATCAAAGCAGATAGTAAAAAAATATTCTAATATGTTATTAAAAAGACAAGAAAGCCAAATTTCTTATTCCGAAAGGGCAAAACTAGTTAGTTTTTTTAGTGGCGAAGATATTAACGTTTGCTTAAAATCAATTAATATGCAATTAAATAAATTATGCACCAAACTTTCCATGGAATATAAAAATGAAATCAAAAGTCTTATTAAAATTTATGAAAAGTTGGCTTGTCAAATAAAAAAAGTTAGTTTGGAAAATAACAATAAAACTAAAAAAGAAGAATTGCTTAAAAGACACAAATTAGAAATGTGCGTAAGCGTTTGTGGGGACACGCCTTTATCAATTAACGGCATGAGTTTGGTTAGGCAAATGAGTTTTTTGATATAAGTATAATCAACATAAAATGTGGCAATACTCTCTAAAAAGGAAGGGAGTATTTTTTATGGTTAAAAAAGTTAGCGTGATAATTGCGTCAATATTATTATTGTTAGGCTTGTTTTTTATGAACAGAGTTCCGGTTATAAACAATGCAAACCAAAACGAAGTGTATTTGAGTAGTTATTCTATGTCGTCGCAAATAGAAAAGGTACATAAAAAAGATTTTAAGTTTATTTTAGGGATCAAGGGAGAGTGTTATACCATTGACGTTAACGACTTTTGTTTAGATGAATTTTTAAGACAAATAAATGCAACCATAATTTTTACCGAAAATCTTTCAAACTTAGATTGCTATTATGGATATTCGCCAAATATAAAGTATTTAGAAATGGTAAAAGGAAGATTGATAAACGTACATATAGCAATAAGCAAAAGTTATGTAAAGATAGGTTGTCCGATAATTTATGGAAGTTTTTAAATTTATGTATATAAAAATTTTAGTTGGGCAATAATCACCATGACATTAGTTAAAGGAGATTAAAAATGAAAGAAGAAAAAAGAAATGTATTGACATTTTTCAAAAGAAACGCAGTATATATGGTTCTTGCACTTTGTATATTAGCAGTGAGTTTTTCAATAACGTTTATGCTTTTAAGACAAAAAAGCGATGTAAAGGTAAAGGTGGATACGCCAACCATTTCAACGCCTGACCAAACAGACACGCCAACGACTTCGCCAGAAGACGAAAATGTTCCTGTAGTTAAGCCTATTGAGTTTATTATGCCTGTATTAGACCCAACTTCAATTGGTGAATATGGTGAAACTATGGTTTATAACAGCACGCTAAATAGATATACAGCGCATCTTGCCATGGACTTTTACGCACCAGAAGGAAGCGACGTATATGCCGTTTATGATGGAACGGTTGTAAGTGTTGAAAGCACTTTTTTGCAAGGCACAACAATAACTGTTGACCACGGAAACGGCTTGTTTTCAATTTATAATTCGCTTGCTGACGGCGATAGTGTAAGCGTAGGTAAAAGTGTTAAGCAAGGCGACGTGATTGGACAAGTTTCTGTTAGCAATAAGCAAGAATATAAAGCGGGTGCACACCTTCATTTTGAAGTAAAAGAAAACGGCACGCTTATTGACCCTGCCAAATATTTACAAGCACAAGAAAAATAATATAAGGTATATTTAATTTCAACCCCGAATAAGATAGTTTAAAAGTATCTTATTTGGGGTTTTTTATGAAAAAAATAGCGATTTTTATTTGTTCTTTAATTTTATCGTTTAGTGCTATTTATGTTGGGGGCTGTTCAAAACAAACAAATGCTAAACTTACTGAATATAATATTGAGTGTACGCTTGATGATTATACTTTAAGCGCAACTCAAAACGTTTGTTTTATTAATAACACTGATAATGTGCTTAAGCAGTTAAAATTTAACCTTTTTGGAAACGCATTTAGAAAAGATGCCGTCTTTTCGCCTATTTCAGCGCAGTATTTGTCAAGGGCATACCCTAATGGTGAGAGTTATGGTGAGATGGAAATAACTCAAGTTGAAGTAGATGGAGCAAGTGCAAATTATGAAATTTGTGGGCAGGATAAAAATATTTTGTCGGTTGAATTAGGAAAACAAATTTTCCCTGATGAAAGGGCAAACATTACTATAAAGTTTACACTTAAACTTGCAAATGTAGTTTCAAGAACAGGGTATAACGATTCCACTATAAATTTGGCAAATTTTTATCCTATTTTATGTGTTTATGAAAACGGCGAGTTTTACGAGTGCGTTTATTATGACAAGGGCGACCCTTTTTATAGCGAATGCGCTAATTATAAAGTGAGCATTACTTGCGACAAAAAATATCAAGTTGCATCAAGTGGTGGACTTGTAAGTCAAACCCAAAACGATAGCACTAAAACTGCTACATATAAAATAGACAACGCGCGCTCTTTTGCGTTTGTGCTTAGTCAAAATTTTAAGGTTTTATCGGATAGTTCGTTAGGCGTGAACATCAATTATTACTATTATCAAGACGATAAGCCTCAAGAATCACTTGACTATGCAATCAAGTCAATAAAATTGTTTAGCAACAAGTTTGGAGCATTTCCTTACAAAAATTATTCGGTTGTGCAAACAAAATTTATTCAAGGTGGCATGGAGTTTCCTGGTCTTGTTATGATAAGTGATGCGCTTTCTGGTCTTCCTTATGGCGAAGTTATCGTGCACGAAACAGCACATCAGTTTTGGCAATCGGCAGTTGGTAATAACGAGATTAAATATAGTTTTTTAGATGAGGGGCTTGCCGAATATTCAGTAGTTTTATTTTATGAAAATTACAGCGAGTATGGTTATACTAGACAAAATTTAATAAAGGCAAGCGAACAAACTTACAAGGTTTTTTGTTCTGTTTCGGATAAACTCTACAACAAGGTAAACACGGTTATGCTTAGAAATTTAAGTGAATTTCCAACTGAATATGAGTATGTGAATATCGCCTATATTAAGCCGTGCATTATGTATGATAATTTAAGAACAACCGTTGGAGATAAAAGGTTTTTTGATGGACTAAAACGGTATTATAATACTTATAAATTTAAAATTGCTAGCCCAGATAATTTAGTTGGTGCTTTTGAAAAGATAGGGGCAGACACCAATGGCTTTTTCCAAAGTTTCTTTGAAGGAAAAGTTATAATTTAATACAAAATGTCAAAAATCTATTTGAAAGAAAAATATCAAGTAGATTTTTTTATTTATAAACTAAAAAAAACATTTTTTGCTTAATAAATAAATGCTAATCATTGACAAAAATTACATTAAATGTTAAAATTATAAAGTATATGATTATACTTAGGGATTTTAAGGAGAATTTATGAAAAAACTTTTTAATATATTACTCGCAGTTCTCATAACTATAGTTTGCGTTTTCTCGCTTACTGCTTGTTCTTTAGATGATAACGGCCCTAACAAGAAAACAGGTCTTATTATCAGCAAAGAAACTAATGGGGATTACGTGGTTAGAGACTTTGTATACGTTGAAGGTTGTTTAGTTGATGGCAAGCTTGATATCGGTGTTGTTTTAGGTCAAAAAGGTATTGAAAAAGCAAAAATTTCAGCAGGTGCTTTTGATGGTGATGACAAAATAAAAACACTTATAGTTTCTGACAAGATTTTTGAGATAGAACAAGGTGCTTTTAGAAACATGAAAGCACTAGAAACTTTGGAAATTCCTTTTGTAGGCAAAAACGCTAAAACAGATGCTAAGTTTGACCAAACGTTAGAAACAGAGGGAAAGGCTACAAATAAAGCAAGAACATTTTCTCATTTCTTTGGCACTGCAGAATATGAAAAGGGTAGAAAAATGAACAATGGTTATGGTGACGTTTACGTGCCATACACATTAAAAAACGTTGTTGTAAATGGAACGCAAGAATATAATGTTAGTTATAGTATTGGCAATGAAACAATAACCTTAAAAGAGGGTTATGCAATCGGTTATGATGCTTTCAAAGATGCAAGATTTTTACAAAGCATAACGCTAAAGGGCGCTAACCTTAAAGAAATAGGTGAAAGAGCATTTAGTGGCTGTACAGCATTAACGTCAATAACGCTTCCAAGTTCAATCAAAACAGTTTATGATAGTGCTTTTAGTGGCTGTATTAATTTAACAAGCGTTAAATTTGAGGGAACAGGAGTTGTTCTTAAAGATAACGCGTTTAAGGGTTGTTCTGCAATGAATAAATTTGGTAGTATTGATGATGAAACCAAAGATAAAATCGTTAACCTTTCTTGCTTTGAAACTATTGGCTTATATGCATTAGACTTTGATAGAGAAGTTAAGTTTAAGGTTATTGATAAAGCAGTTAACGCATTTGGCGAAAGCACCTTTATAAATATTTTTGGTGATACAAATGCGGAACTAGAAAACTAAATAAGAAATAGAAAATCACAAATATAAAAATAATAGGTAGCGAAAATTCGCTACCTATTTTCATTTTTTAATTTTGTTATTATGTGTTGTAAGTAATGCTTACATTATTAAGTGTATAAACTAATGCACCCAAACAATTAAAAGTTGTGTAATAAGTTCCTAATACTGCTTCTGCATATTCTAAAACTAAGCCGTTATTTGATATCGTGCCGTTATCTGCTGAATCACTTTGAACCGTTATATATTTTGGCAAGCCTGTATAACTTGTATTATAAAGGGAGATACGAATATTTTTAGCAGGTATTGACAAGCCTTCATCATAATCTTTATTAACAGTAGGGGTTGTGTAGTTGAGCGATGATTCAATGTTAAATGTTGAGTCTGCTGTATTTAATATTTCTAACTTGGTTGGGTTTGAATACATATAACTTACTACAGGAATAAGTGTGCTTTGATTTTTTGCTAGATTTAAACTTCTATTTGCAAATGTTAACTGAGTATTATCTAATATGTGTCTAAATTCATATTCATACGATTTGCCGTCATCTGCCATTGAAATCAATTTTGATTGGTCTAATGTATTAAGATCCATTTGTCCAGAAATATCTTCATTATTTTCTGGTTTGTTTTTATCTTGATATGGTTTATACGTTTTTTTGCTCATAACATAGTTGCTTTTATTATACGTCACAGAATATTGATAAATCATAGGTGCAAAATCAATGCTAGTTTCGCTGTTTGCAATATACGTGTTTTTAATCAATGTTCTTGAATATATAGGCGCATAAGATAAAGAACTATCATAAAAATAAACTTCGGTATAAATTTGGTCTTTATAAACTTTATCATCGCTAACGTCATCAGTTCCTTTAGTATCAACAACGTCTATAGTTAGTTTTGTTTCTATTTTGTTTATTACGTTTTCAGGATGAGAAAGGTTGCTAGCGCAGTTAGAAGGAAAGCCAACGTTTGTTTGGTATTTTGCAACATAAAGTCCATTTTGATATTCTGGCAAAATGTCTGCGTTTACATTACTTGAGCGTTCAATTTCTTTATAACTATCTTTGAAATTCACGTTATAAGTAAGCGTTTCTTCTTTAATATTTTTTACTTGAGTGCTATTAAATTCTAGAATAAAGTCGCCTGCACAACTGCAACCCGAAAGGGTGAACATTATGCACAAACTTATAGATAGAATTAAAATTAAAAATCTTTTCATTTTATGCTCCATATTTGATTTCTATACTATGATACCACAAATAAAAAAAATTGTAAAACATCTTTATAAAAAAGACAAAAAAAACCGGAAAATATGATACAATATAAGTATGGTAAATCTTATTACAACTGATTCATACTTTAATATGTTTGAGTTGCTTTTGCAAAACTTAGAAACAAGACAAAAAAGTATTGAACAAAAAAACATAATATTTTGTGAAGAAAAAGTTTCGCTTATGATAGAGCGACTTATTTGTTATAAATTTGGTGGAACGTTTAACACTAATGTATTTTCGTTCGGCAATTTTTTGCGCTGTGAAAAACCTATGGACAATCTTTTGACAATAGAAGGCTCTTCAATGGCTGTAAAAAAGATTTTATCCACAGTTAAACTTAACTGTTTTAAGGCAAGCAAAACCACCATCGCACCAACACTATATAACCTTATATTGCAACTAAAAAGTGCTAAAGTCACCCCAAACGATATAAAAGGTGCTATTGAAAATACCGACGGTATTTTGAAAAATAAACTCATTGATATTTATGAAGTTTTTAGTGAGTATGAAAACTTTATACAAAAAAATGGTTTTGAAGACCAATCATCATACCTTTCACACCTAGATAAAGTAATAGAAAATGCCGAAATGTTAAGGGGTGCAAACGTTTATCTTGTGGGCTTTACAGGTTTTACTGCACAGATGCGCCAAGCCGTTAATGCGCTTATTAAACGCACTAATAATTTAACGGCATTTTTGTGCGAAGGGCAAAACCCACTTGTTTTTGTAAATGAAAGTGCATATTTTATTAAACAGTTATGCAATGAACAAAATTATCCACTAATATATGAAAACGTAAAGAGCAAATATTGTAAAAATGCTAAAATTATTATTGACAGTATTTTTAATCCTTACGCATTTGATAAAAAAAGCATTGAAAACCAAAAGTTTGATAGTAATGGAGAGGTGTATTGTTTTGTCGCGCCTAACCCTATTGCTGAAGTGGAAAGAGTTGGGCAAATTATCAAGCAAAAAGTTGTGAGTGGTGAGTGTAGGTTTAAGGAGATGACGATTGCCTTGCCATCAAATGAGTATGTGCCTATTATTCAAAAGGTGTTTGCAAATTTAGAAATACCATATTTTATAGACGAACGCAAAAAGGCTGAGCATCATCCTTTAATAAAATTGATTTTATCTTATGTTGACGTAATAAGAAAGAACTTTAACACTAAGTCTATAATTGCTTTTGCAAAAAACCCTTATTTTTGCAGTGATATAGACCTTTTGGCAAAGTTTGAAAACTATTTGATTAAATACAACATAAAAGATTATAAGATAAAACAACCATTTACACTTAATGTAGATGGTGAAGACCTTGACCTATTAAACGAGTTTAGACAAAAACTAGTTAATAGTTTTGATAGATTTGATGTTTTAGGCTTGCTTGAAAGGCTGGAAGTTAGAGATAAAAATCAAGAATATTCTAACAAATTAACCAAACTTGGCCAGATAGAACAAGGCGCAATATGTGCGCAAATGTATGATGCTGTTATTTCTCTTTTATCGCAAATGCAACTTTTGCTTGGCGACTTAAAACTTACGCTTAAAGAGTATAGGGCTATTTTTGTTAGTGGAATTTCGGCACTTGAAATGTCAATTATTCCACAGTATAATGATGCTGTGTTTATTGGAAATTACAAGCAAACGGCACTTGTAAAAGTAAAACATTTATTTGCAATAGGGCTAACAAATATTGTGCCTAACGTACAAACGGACGTGTCGTTATTAAATGATGATGATATTACCGCGCTTGAGCAAATTAAGGTTTTAGTAGAACCAAAAATTAATATTGTAAACCACAGAAATAGAGAAAATTTTGCCTTAGGCTTAACAGCGTTTGATAGCAGTTTGTATTTAAGTTATCCGGTTTGTGGCATAGACGGCTGTAAAATGTTTAAGAGCGAAGTTCTAGATGGTATTATGGCACTTGTTGACTATAAGCCTTTTGAAGGGGGAAATGGCTATTTAACAGTAAAACAAGGCCTTAAAACTTTTGCTAAAGAGTGTGGGGAGTTTTCTGACGGAAAGAGAATAGACCTTATAGACGCTTGTTCTTTTTATAGTACAGGACGTAGTGCTATTGCCAAAAAGATTATAGAAAGTGCAAACGCTAGCCTTCAAGAAAATTTAGGTGAGGCAAAAGAAATACTCGTTTCTAATGAAATTTCGCCAACAGCCATTGAAGATTATTATAAATGCCCATATATGTCATTTTTATCACACGCATTAAAACTCAAAAAGAGAGAAGAAGGGAACGTAGACGTGCTTTCGGTGGGAAGTTTAATGCACCAAATCTTTGATGAGTTTATAAGGCAAATAGACTCTGCTACGGATAAAGAAAGTTGTGATATTCTTTTTGATAGCATTAGTAAAAGCGTGCTAGAAAGAGAAGAATATAAAAAGTTTTTGCAAGAAAGTCGTTCTAACATGACAATAAAAAGGGTGTTAGCAGAAAGCAAGAAATATTGCTTTAAGACCTTTATGTCATTTAAGAATAGCACTTTCAAGGTGGAAAAGAGCGAGGCAAAGTTTGGCGATAATTGTTTTTATCCACCAATCAATCTGCTTGGTGGACAAGTTAAGATGAAAGGAAAGATTGATAGAGTTGACCAAAGTGATGGTTATGTTAGGGTTGTTGACTATAAAACAGGCTCTACAGATTCTAGTGAGAAATCTTTATTTGCAGGTGTTAAATTACAACTATTTTTGTATGGCTATGCCGTACAACAAAAAGATAATGGCAAAAAGCAAGTGGCTGGTTTATATTATTTGCCCGTTTCTAACAAGTATCTAAAAGAACAAGATGAAGAAATGATTATGGCAGATGGACATACGCTTAACGAAAGTGATGCAATCACGTCTCAAGACGGTAGTTTTTATCAAAGTGGCAAAAGTGCATTTATGCCAATAAAACTTGGTGCTAAGGGCGAAGTTAAAAACGCAATGCAAAGAGACGAGATAAACAGTTTTATGGAGTATGCCGTAAACGTTAGTGACCTTGCAACAAGCCAATTAAAAGAAGGCGTGATAGTGCCTTCGCCATACGATGGCACTTGTGATTATTGCCAGTATAAGGGCATATGTCAGCAAGAAAAACAAAAGGCAAGAAAGTTAGGCTTAGTAAGTTCACAAACTATTGTAAAAGCACGTAAGGATAAGTAAAATGGCTAAGTTTACCCAAGAACAACTTCAAGCAGTTGAACACAAAAGTGGCAATATATTGATTTCGGCATCGGCAGGTAGTGGTAAAACACACACGATGATAAGCAGGCTAGTAAGATTAGTTATGCTTGAAAACGTTGACGTAAATCAAATACTTGCAGTCACTTTTACAGAAAAGGCTGCCTTTGACATGAAGGAAAAACTTAAAAATGCTTTGATGGGCGCACAAGATGGGGATAAGAGCAGGTTATATAGACAAATTGCACTTATTCCAACTTGTGATATTTCCACTTTGCACGCATTTTGTGCAAGGCTTATTCGCTTATACTTTTACGAAGTGGGGCTTTCCCCAGACTTTAACATTTTAGATGAAGCACTTGCAACAACCATGCGTAATGACTGCATAGAAAAAACTTTTAAGGAGTTTTATGACGCTAATCAAGATTGGTTTTATGTGCTTGTGGACAGGCATGCCTTTGCAAGAAGTGACAGTTTGTTAAAAGAACTTGTAATTTCTGCATATTTATTTGCAAGTTCAGAGCAAAACCCAGACCAACTTTTAGATAAATATCAAAGCGAGTATAAAAAAGAAAATTTTGAAGAGTTATTAAACAAATATTACCAAATGCTTAAAAGTCAGGTTGGCTTGCTAGAAAAAGACCTTTTACAAGTTTATAACCTTTTACAAGAACAAGGGCTTGAAAAGGGCGCAGAATTTACAAAAACTTTGCTTGCTGATATTCAAATAGTGATGAACGCAAATGATGTATACATAGTAAAGGGGCATTTTGAAAATTTTGGAGCAAGGCTTAACTTTGAAAGAAATTTAACTGATGAGCAAGAAGAACTTAAAGCCACCGTTAAATCTTGCCGTGAAAAGTTTAAAAAGATTATAGAAAGATTTAGCAAGCATTTATCTAGCAAAGATATTGACTTTGCTAGTATAGAAAAGATATCTAAAGACACAGAGCATTTCGTTAGTATTGTAAAGAGATTTACTCAAATTTATGATGCTGAAAAGCGTGATGAAAACGTGTTAGATTTTACTGATTTAGAGCATTTTGCACTAAAGATTTTACAAAGTCCAATAATAATTGAAGATATAAGAAAAAAATATAAGTATGTGTTTGTTGATGAATATCAAGACATAAACGGCGTTCAAGAAAGTATAATAAACCTTATTGCAAACGATAATTTGTTTATGGTTGGCGACGTTAAGCAAAGCATTTATGGTTTTAGGGGTTGTAGACCAGATTTTTTTGCTAGTAAGTTTGAATCAATGCAAAAAAATGGACAAAAAGTGCTTTCTCTTAACCATAATTTCCGTTCTGCAAAAGCAATTATTGATATGGTAAACCAAGTTTTTTGTTATTCAATGACAAAAGACTATTTTGAAAGAGAATATAAAGGTAATGCCGAACTTATAAGTGGTGGCGTTTATCCACAAGATAAAACGGGCAGGGCAATACTACATATTCTAGAAAAAGAAGAAAAGAAAAAAAACGTAGAAGAAGCGCCAAGAGTTTATAACATTTTACAAGAAATAAACAATTCGGTTGGTTTGCAAGATAATCACACGGCATCGCTTATTACCGAAATAATAAATGAAGAACTTGGTAAAACTTATTATGACTTTAAAAGTGGTTGCGATAGGCAGATTACATATAGCGACATTGCAATTTTAACAAGAAACAAACATAACGGATATGTAGAAGGGCTTGTTAAAGGCATTATTATGCACGGCATACCTGTAGTTTCTGACGTTAAGGAAAACGTTATTGACTATCCTGAAATTCAAATGATTATAAACGTGCTAAAATTAGTTGATAATTTTAGTCAAGACATACCACTTGCAAGCACTTTGCTTAGCCCAATAGCAAACTTTACTAACGACGATTTGGCTAAAATAGTTTGCGAGTTTTCGCATACGGACAGCGCTAAATCTAACAAAAAATGGTCGTTTATACACGCATATAATTACTATTTAGAAAATATAGAAAATGACATTTCTTTAAGGCTAAAAGAGTTTAGTAATTATGTTGATGAACTTACGTTTACTGCACAGTTTATAGGTGCAGAAGGCGTGCTTAATAAAATAATCAACGATAAGGACATAGAAAGTTATTTACTTGCTAAGCACAACGGTACAAAAAAAGTTGCCTTATTAAATAGGCTTATTTATGCCTCGATTGAATGTGATAAAAAACTTACTGTAAAAGAATTTTTGGATAAAATTCAAAACGCGCCAGAAAGTTTTTCATATGCAGACAGTCAGCAAGAAGATGCTGTTAACGTTATGACAATTCACGCTTCAAAGGGGTTAGAGTTCCCTGTGGTTATAGTCTGTGGGCTAGAGCGCAATATGAACTTAGAAGATAATAGTGGTGACGTGCTATTTAGCCGTGAGCATGGTTTGGCGTTTATGCACTATGACGACGAGAAAAGAATAAAAAGCGAAACGCTTTTGCGTGCAGTTATAAAAGAGCAGAACAAAATAAACGCCGTTAAAGAAGAATTAAGGTTATTTTACGTTGCGCTTACAAGGGCGACTTATTCTTTGCATATGGTATATGAAGGCGAACTTAAAACGAGACGAGATAATTTTGCTGGGGCAGAAAAGTTTATTGATTATATTCCAAATTCTATTCGGTTAAAAACCCACTCGCCAAGCGATTTTGCATTTGCAGAACTTAAAAGTGATACGAAAAAAATAATAATAAGTCAAAGTGATAAAGACATTGCCTTGCAGATGCAAGAAAGGTTTTTGAAAAAATATCCGTTTGAAATGGACACTGTTTTGCCGTTAAAACTTGGGGTGACAACTGTTAGCAGTGGCGATAATGAAGGGCTTGTGCATTTGCTTTTTGATGAGCCAACGCCTGATATTGAAAAGGGAATAATAGCCCATAAGATTATGGAGTACTTTGATTTTAACAGTGGGTTAGACTTATATGCACAAGTGTTAGTGATGATAGAAAAACAAATTTTATCAAAAGAACAAGTGCAAAAGGTTAATTTACAGCGTATTCAAAACGTTATATCAAGTGGTGCTTTTGAAGGTATAAAAGGCACAAAACTTTATAGGGAAAAGATGTTTTTAACTTGTGTAGATGCTGATTTAGTGGCAGACACTACAAGTAAAGAACAAATAGTTTTGCAAGGCGTTATTGACCTATTATCTATCGCTGATGACGGGGCTATAATAATAGACTATAAATATTCTTCACTTGATAGTGAAAGTCTAAAAAAGCAGTATCATAAGCAGTTAGAACTTTACGCACACGCAACGCAAAAAGTGCTTAATTTAAGTGTAAAAAAGATGGTTGTTGTAAACCTTTTTACAGGAGAAATAGTTAATATTTAATACTTAAATTTGACAATTTAAGTTATGCTTCTACAAAAAGTTCGGTTTTATTATTTACCTAAACATTTATTATGAAAATGGTGATAATATGAACGGACTTTTTTTACTTAATATGAATAACTTTTTAACATTTTTATCTACAAAAACTTTAGCCATAATATGCAATAGTTTGGTGGCGTATTTAACTGTTTTATGCTCAATTGTTGCACTTAAAAAAAGTCAATATGGTGTAGTTAAAAGGCTGTGGGTAATCTTTGATTTTGTGGGAATATGTCTTGTTCAATATTGGTTTGAGATGCAAATTGATAAACAAATTACTTACCTTATTTTAACTGTGGGAAGTTGTTTTTTGGGGCTTTCAATTTGTCTATTTTTACCGGTAAAGCAGGCTAAAATAAGCCAAGAAAAGCGCGCTCTTGCACAGTTTTTAGATAGGTGCGCTCATAACCAAAATAGTGATTATAATTATAATGAAAAAACGAGTAATTGCTTGCAAGATGAAAAAGATTTTAATATAGATAATCGGCCGTTGTCCGTTATAAAGGCTAATAATAGCGACAATAAAAGTGACGTGATAAAAAGCACGAAAAATCAAGAAATAGATTTTTCGCACATAAAAGGAATTTTGGCAAAATTAGAATATTATCCACTTAAAGAGCAAGATAAAAAAAGTGCAAAAGAACTTGAAAAAGCCATTTTAGAGGCCGAACAAAACGGATTAGATAAAACGCTTAAACAAAACATAAACGAGGGGCTTGGAGCATTATTAAAAATTATGGCTAAATATGCCGTTTAACTTATATTATTATCTTAATAAGCACATAAATTTGGATGTTGTATTGACAGGTATGTCTTTATATAGTATAATATTTTAAAATATTAAGCAAGGGGGCATAACTGCATTGTATAAAAGGCTTTTAACAATAATATTATGTGTGGCGTTATGCTTGTTCTCGCTTAATATTGTAGGTTGTAAAAATAAGTCCTTTACAGTCACTTTTTCTAGTGGACATGAAGATGCTCAACTCTATTATGGCAATGAGGTTCAAATGGTGACTAATTCTAGCCAAATTATTGAGCCGATATACGTTAGAGAAGGATATAATTTCGTAGGCTGGAACTTGTCTCTTTCAAGGATAGAAAAAAACACAACCGTTGTAGCGCAGTGGAGAAAATATGATATTGACGTTGTGTTTTATGCAAACGGTGGCAAGGATAGTAATGGCAATAGGATTGTAAAGATTACGGCAGATAGTGCTAAGCAACTTATTGAAAAACAACCACAATTTAAAAAGAAGGGCTATACTCTTTCTTGGATGCCAAAACTTGAAACGATTACCAGCAGTTGTGAAGTAAACGCAATTTGGACGGTAAACGATTATAGCATTGCTTTTATTAATAAAGATGGTCAAAAATTTGACGACATGATGATAACGTTTAACAATTTGTTTGACTATAGTTCTATTAGTGCGCCTTATGTTTCTGGCATGAAGTTTGCGTATTGGCAAGATGATAATGGCGTGCCGTTTGACAAAGGCATGGTTTGGGATATTGATGATGACATATCTTTAACTGCCGTTTACCTGCCACAAGAAGATTATGTAATATATTACGACCTTAATGGTGGAAATAGACAAGAATATGGCACTCAGCACTCCTTTAATCAAAATTCACAAATAAATATAACTAACCCTACGCGAAAGGGATATGAGTTTGCTGGCTGGCAAATAAACGGTGGTAGCGATAAGTATTTTAGTAGTGACATTACGCTTGAGCATTTTAAGACAAATGGAAATTTTGCTGATGTTAATTTAAAAGCAACTTGGGAACGAGTGGCTTACACAGCAACACTTGTTTCAAATGGTGGACAATTTGATGGACAAGAACAAATACAGTTTTTCTATGGTTATGAAATAGAGAACTTGCCTATCCCACAAAAAGAAAATTATGAGTTTATCGGTTGGTATATAGATGATTTAGAGATAAAAGAAGGCGACTTGTGGGAGTTTGCTGAGAACATAACTTTTTCAGCAAAATACCTTGCAAAATATAAGGTTAAATTCAGCCTTTCAGCGCTAGACGTTAATAACGTGCAGGTTGTTTGCAAATTAGTTAAGTGGGGAGACGTTGAAAAGGCAGAGTCGCTTGAAGACGTTGAAATTGAACTGCTTGAAGGTCAATCGCTTTTAACGGCTAAGGGAATTGGCATTATGCCTATTGTAAACCCAGATGAAGATATCAAAATTAACGAGTATATATTCGGTAATTATTGGAAGTATATAGACAGTCAAAATCAAAGCCATAAAATCTTGGCAAACACAGTTTTTAGTAGGGAAACTTTGCCTGAAATAAATGCTGGCGATACCTTGACTTTAGTTCCACACATAACGCTTGCGTGGACGCCAAATTATTAAATAAAAGACCATGCTTATAGCATTTAGTTTTAGATAAAAATAAAGTGCTGTAGTTGAGCATGGTTTTATTTTTTTTGCCACTAAATAAGTAAACAAAAAAGAGGTAAAAACATATAATGCACAAGGGGAGTGCGTTATGGAAGAAAAATATGTTAGTGGTAGGTGTGAAAAGGCAAATAAAAATAATAGTAATAAATTTTGCTTACTTAAAGATAGTTTTTGTTTTGGCAACCATGGCGAACTTAGTGTGCTTTTAAGAAACGTTAAGTTTTATTTTGATATAAAGCCGATTAGCAGTGGGGTTGCCGATGCAATTTTGCAGGTGATTTTGTGCAATGTAAAGCATCTTATTGTGCTGTGTAATCTTAATAATAAAACTCCAAACGGCTCTATTTTAATAGGGTATGAGAAAAATAATTGGCAACATTATAAAACCGTTAAGGCCCCTACAAAATTTAAACAGTTATATTTAGAAGTGGCACTAAGCGAATATTTGCTTATAGAAAACTATAAAATGCTTATTGATGATGCCGAAAATTCTAAAAGTGGTTGTCTTGAAAAATTAATTGCAGAAAATAAAGAGTGCTTAATTTATCTTAGAAAACAAATAGACAATTCGGCAATGAAAATCTTTTAATAAAATTCAAAATAACATAAAATTTATAATAATTTATTGCAATTATAAAACTTTTATTGTATAATATACATGTATAATATGAAATGATAAGGGATAATGGTGGAAACAAATGTCTTTATTTAAGAAAAAAACACAATCAAAAGAAATAGGTGAAATTTTTATTAACGCTAAAACAAAAGCTAGCGAGTTTGAAGATTATAACAGAATAAAGGACAACCTATTATACATAAACGCCGATGGCATGCATAAAGTTATTCAAATTGAGTCATCAGTTATGTCTGAGGGCAAAACAACCTTTGTTTGTAATCTTGCTGTAAGTCTTGGTCTTACAAACAAAAAAGTTCTTGTAATTGACTTAGATTTTCGCCGTCCTAAAATTCATAGACTTTTTTCTTTTACTAAAGATGACGGCATTTCTGATTACTTTTTGGATAGAATCAGCAGGCAAGAGCTGATTAAGAAAACTGAGTATAAAAACGTTGACATTATAACGAGGGGTGTTCCTGTTTATAACTCATCTACGCTACTTTTGTCGGACAAGTTTAAAAATCTTATTGAAGAATTAAGAAATGAATATGATTTTATATTCTTGGATTGTGCACCTGTACTTCAAGTTTCAGACTATATTCATATTTCAAAAGTTTCAGACGGAATTTTGTTCTTAGTGGCATATGCATTAACACCAAAATCACAAGTTGTTGATGCCATAAAAGAACTTAGAAAAAACGACGCAAAAATACTCGGTTCTGTATTCACTATGTACGATAGGAATAATGATAAAGGCTATTACAAAGGTCATTATAAATACAAAGAATATATCGAACAACCTTTTTTAGAGGAAGATTAAATATAAAAATATAGGAAATAAAAATACAATTAGTTATGATAGATATACACACACATATTTTACCGTTTATTGATGACGGAAGTTATGACCACAATGTTTCACTTGATATGCTAAAAGAGTGTGTTTGTCAAGGGATTACAAGCATAATTTTAACGCCACATTATAGAAAACAATATAAGCCTACGCCTGATATTATAAAAAGCGAATTTGAAAAATTCAAAAATATAGTAAATGACGCAAATATTCCCGTAAACCTATATCTCGGGCAAGAAGTCTATATTGATGCAAACTATAAACAAATATTTACTTCGGGCAGAGTTTTAACTATGAACGACAGTAAATACGTTCTTATAGAATTTGATTATGAAAAAGACGTGGATATGGCAGATATAGTTCATGAACTTAAAGTTATGGGCTATATACCTATTATTGCGCATTATGAAAGGTATTTAAGCGCAGATGTTGAAACGGCGATTGAAATTAAGGCGATAGGTGGACTTCTTCAAGTAAATGCAGAGTCAATAGTAGGAAAGTTAAAGAAATATTATTTGAAGTTAATTAAAAAACTTTTTAAGAATGATTTAATAGATTTTGTTGCAAGTGATATTCATTACAATAGGGAAAATCTTCTTTCAGTGGCAAAGCGATATATACAAAAGAAGTTTGGAAAAGATACTGCAAATAAAGTATTTGATGAAAATGCTAAAATGTTTATTAAAGGTTAGATGATTTCTAACCTTTTTTATAAGGAATTATGCAAAAAAGAATTATTGCGATTGGTGGTGGTGAAATTAAAAATAAAACCACCTTAGAAATTGATAGATACATAGCAAGCCTTGCTAAAGAGCATGCAGGCGAAAATAGGGCAAACGCTCTTTTTATTGGCACAGCATCTCACGACAGTATGCCATATTTTAACAGTTTTAGAAAAACTTATACTTCTGTGTTTGATATTAAGGCTGAAGTTGCGCTAATAGTTTATGGCGAAATGGATATGCAAAAAATTGTCGATAAAATTGACAAGGCAGACTGCATTTATATCGGTGGTGGCGACACGCTTTTTATGCTTGAAAAGTGGAAAGAGTTCGGCTTAGATAAACTTATTATAGATGCATATAATAACGGAAAAATTATTTGTGGGCTTTCTGCAGGGGCTATTTGCTGGTTTAAGGATATGTACACCGATTATGAAATAATGCGTGGCGAAAGCGCTGACTACGTGCTAAAGAAGGGGCTTGGCATTCTTGATGGGTGTATGTGCCCGCACTTTGATGATAGAGAACAAGATTTTCTTGTTGCATTAAAGTCTGGGGATATAACAAGTTGCTATTGTGTGGAAAACAACTCGGCAATTGAGTTTGTTGATGGCGCATTTACAAAGTCAATTAGTAGTGGTGGCAAGGCATATTATATTACTTATGACGGCGATAGTATTACCAAAAAGGAAATATAATGAATAAAATAGATTATAATAAAGAAATGCTCAATATTATAAAGTCAAATGCTGGGCAAAAGAAAAAACTATTATTGCACTCTTGCTGTGCACCTTGCTCAACGGCGTGTATAGAAAGGTTAATTCAACATTTTGAAATTACCGTTTATTATTACAATCCTAATATAGATAGTTTACAAGAATTTAATTTAAGGGCAAACGAGCAGGTCAGGTATTGTGAGAGTTTAAATTTAAAGTGCATTGTTGCTGATTATGATAAGCAAAGTTTTTTAAATGCAAGTTTTGGCTTAGAACACGAAAGTGAAGGTGGGGCAAGATGTCAAAAATGCTTTAACCTAAGATTAGAAAACACTGCGTTAAAGTGCAAAGAACTAGGATTTGATTATTTTGCAACTACCTTAACCGTCAGTCCACTTAAAAATGCCGAAAAAATAAATAAGATAGGTATTAATTTAGAGCAAAGTTTGGGGGCACTTTATTTGCCATCAGACTTTAAAAAGCAAAATGGATATCTTAACTCAATTAGATTAAGTAAAGAGAATAATTTATATCGCCAAAACTATTGTGGCTGTGAATTTTCAAAAATAAAAAAAGAAGAAGAATAACTTATGAACGAATTTTCAATTATGCTTAGAAATGTTATTTTGTTTGTCTTGCTTGCAATTCCAGGCTATTTGCTAGTAAAGACAAAACATTTAAAAAGTTCAGACTCAGGCGTTTTGACAACGATATTATTGTATCTTGGTTTGCCATTTATGATTTTGGTAAACACTCTTAATCTTCAAATATCTGCCGAGACAATTAAGGGTATTTTGTTAACAATTGTCATCTTTATCCTTGGCGAAATTATACTTATCTTACTTTCTAAGATTTTCTCTAAATTTGAACCGTTAGATGACCAAAGGCGCATGGCAAGATTTTGTATGATATTCCCAAACAATGGTTTTATTGGCTTGCCTTTGGCGTTGGCTCTTTTTGAAGGAAGTGCTTTAAGCGTTGTAATAGTTTATACAGCGGTTGCAAATGTGTTAACTAACGTATTGTGGCCTACTTATGGAAACTATATGCTCTCTAACGACAAGAACCACATTTCAGCAAAAGGACTACTTACAAACTTTATTCTCATTGCATTTATTTTAGGCGTTATATTGAATTTGTTAGGTTTCAGTGGCGACGTTAAAGATATTGTTGTAGATTATTCAAATTACCTTAAGGGAATTGTAGTTGCTCTTTCAATGACAATTTTAGGTATGAAGTTTGCCGACGTTAAAATAACTAAGTTGTTTACAAGTATAAAAGTTTATTATGTAAGTTTTGTAAGACTTATACTTTCACCATTACTTATCGTAGGTGCGCTATTACTTATAAACATTGTTGCACCTATAGACAATACAATAATTATTGCAGCGTATATTACTTTCTCAATGCCAGCAGCACCAATTGCGGCAATGTTATCAGACAAATTTGGCATGGACAGCGAAAATGCAGTTCTATACACATCGGGCTCAACACTATTTTCTGTTATAACAATTCCTGTTTTATATCTATTATTAAACTTAGTAATTTAATTATAAAAACCAAAAAAATTCCGGTGACCATTTGCTCACGCCTTTTTCTTTTATCTTTTACGCTTAATTATTTAGAATAAATGATATTTCCATTTCTAATTGTTAATGCAACTGAAAAGTCTTCATTTAGAACTGCAAAGTCTGCATTTTTGCCTTCTTTAATAGAGCCTGCTGTATCAAATATGCCAAGATTTTTTGCTGGGTTTATGGTTGCATAGTCAATAGCGTCTGTAAACTTAACATCACACTTTGTGACAAGGTTTTTAATTGCATCGTTCATCTTTAATATGCTACCAGCGAGTGCACCGTTTTCAAGCCTTGCTTCGCCATTTTTAACAATAACCTTTTGACCACCAAGTTCGCTTATGCCGTCGCAAAGGTGTTTTGCACGCATAGAGTCGGTGATAAGTGTAAACTTATCGTGTGGCTTATTTTTGATTAAAAGTTTAATTGCAGGGATAGATAGGTGAATTGTATCGCAAATGGCTTCTGAGTTAAGGCTGTCAAAAAGCATTGCGCTACCAACAGTTCCAACTTCTCTGTGGTGGAGTGGTTTTTGCGCGTTATATGTATGAGTTATGTTTTTTAAGCCACTATTAATTGCCTTTTCAATGTCATTATATCCAGCATCAGTGTGTCCTGCACTTGCAACAATGCCATTACTTTCTAGGTGAGCGATAAGTTTATCTGCGCCATCTACTTCTGGTGCAAGGCTAACGATTTTAATGTTATTTCCACTTGCTTTGTTATATTTATCAAAAACTTCAACGTCAGGTTTTGCAACGTATTCAAGTGGTTGTGCACCGATATGCTTTACTGAAATAAATGGACCTTCAAGGTGTATGCCCAAAATCTTAGCACCTTCAGGTTTATTGCTTTTAATATATTCGTCAACTGCAGTCATTGCCTTTAATATATTTTGCTCGCTTTGAGTCATTGTGGTTGCAAGAAAAGCCGTTGTGCCTTCGCTTGCTATAGCGTTAGCAATGGTAGAAAGTGCTTCTGTTGTGCCGTCCATGGCATCAGCACCACCAGCACCGTGAATATGCTGGTCAATAAAACCAGGAACTATGATTTGACCTTCAACATATGGATAAGGGTTAGTAATTAAACTTGCATCATCACCGATATATGCAATTTTGCCGTTTTCTATTGCCAAATTAGTTTTTATGATATTTTTGCCTTCAACGTAAATAAGTGCGTTTTTAAATCCTTGCATAAAAAATCTCCTAATTTATTCTATATATATAATTATACAATAAAAAGACTTTGTGTGTTTTATAAAATATAAAAAACAATTTACACAAAAGGCTATTTTTACATATATGCGCACATATTACTATAAAATGTTTTCCCAAGAGAGAATAAAGGTTTTTGGAATTTGTTCTGAAAGTTCAATTAAAACTTCTATTTTAGAAATGGCGTCTTGCCACTCTTTATCACGAACTAAGGTTGCCGATTCCGAAAGCCATAAATCAATTTCTTTTATCTCGTTATGTGGAATAAAAACGTGCAGAACTTTCTTTTTTGAAAGCCAATTCTTTTGCACGGCGTATACGTCATCTTGGGTGGCAGTATTATCATCTATTTTTTCATAAAGAACGGTTAAAACCTGATTAAATTCGTCAAACTGCTTATTCACAAAATTATGCTCGCAAAAAGAACCGACAATAAGCAAAGAGAAAACCACCAAAATGGAAATAATAGTTTTTACCAACACGCACCTTCCTTTAACTTAAAATTAGTTATCTTATATTTTTTGTTTTTTTCCTTAAAATAAACTCTGCCTGAGCCGTCTATAGTTAAAACTTCGGTGTTTTTGAGCGTTGTGTTTTGAGTTTTTATAAAATTAATTATTTCTTGTTTATCGCAAGCGATAAGTGTTAGGTTGTGATGTTCTATTTTGCCTTCTGCAACTATAAGAAGGGGGATGGAGTCGCCACAAGAATCTGTCTTTTTAGAGTTTGGCATAGCCGAAAGCGAGCCGTTGGTTTCATAAATTGCATAAGAAACGTCATCAAGGGTAAAATATCCTGCCGTTCTTAAACTTTCAATAAGGTCATCAACGCCTAAATTATTTCTTTTTAGTTCAACCACGTCAACGCCGTTTTGATTTATAACAACACTTGGCTTACCGGATATAATTCGCCTTACAATACTTCCACTTTGTTCTAAGATGGTTAAAAGTTGGTGCAATAAAAATACGCAGATTATAGCAACAATTCCGTATGTTAATGGTATTGAAACGTCAGCCATAGGAATGCACGCAAGGTCGGCGATTATAAGGGTTATAATAAATTCATATGGTTGCATTTCGCCAATCTCTCTTTTTCCCATAAGGCGCATAAGCACCATAAGCGTTATAATTATTATAAGTGTTCTAATAAAGGTGACAGCCATACACATAGTATTTATAAAAAATAGTTTTTTATGCCACTAATATTATTGACAATTGGGCACAGTTGTGATATTATCAGCACATAGAGTAGCAAAGATGCGTAAAGTGTTGCAAAATGGGATGTCGTTTGCAAACGAAAGGGAAAGCGCCTGCGATATCTTTGCGCGTCCGCTATTATTTTACATAAGAATATGTATAATCGTATCGGTCTCTCTAAAATTATTTTAGGAGATTTTTTTATGCAAAAAATTAAAAAACTTTTACTTTCTGATGTAATGAAAGATTGCACCCATACGCAAAAAATTGCGTATGTTGCTGTTATGACTGCACTATGTGTAGTTTGCAATATGTTCTTTGAATTTAAACTTGCAGACACGCAGTTTTCATTAACGCTCTTCTTTTCGGCGCTAACGGGTATGATAATAGGTCCTATGTTTGGTTTTGTTTCTTGTTTTTTGGGGGACTTAGTTGGCTTTTTATATAATTCTGGTGGGTTTATGTATATGCCTTGGATAGGTTTAAGCATGGGACTTACTGCTCTTATTGCAGGAATAGTTATGAATTTATTAAATATTAAAAATAAGTTTGCAATATTTATTAAATTATTAGTTATTGCAATTTTAACCTTTTTGCTTTGCACGGTCGCAATAAACACTACGGCATTTTGGATACTTTATGGCAAAGTTTCATATCTTGCTTACCTAACTACAAGATTGTTTGTGCAAGGTCAAATTTGGAATAGTATTTTTAATTACACATTGCTTTTTGTACTTTATCCTACAATTATAAGAATTAAACAAGCAATTAAAAATTAAGATTTTCAATTTTTTTAATAAATCGACAAAAGTTTATGTTTTGTTCATAAATTTAACCTAATATTTAATTATAATAATGTTAGGAGATATGTTTGTGAACGAAATGCAAGAAAGAGATTATAAAAATTTTGATTATCTAGACATCATAGTTAAAAAAGACAGTATTGATGAAATTATAAATGCTTATACCACTTTTTTATGGTTTAAAATTGCAGAGAAAGAAGATAAGCGTTATAACGACGTTGTGCATCTTAGTTTTAAGCGAGATGTAAACGTTCCAAATAAGGATAGGCTTGCGTATTTGCAAGTTCATTATGAAAATGCCTTAAACAAAAGGGCTGAAATTAAATTAAAAAAACACTCTAAATCAATAGCAGCAATCTGCAATCTAGCATTTTTTTCGCTTGCAGGTCTGTTTGGTGCTGGGGTGTTTATTTATTTTTTAAAAAACATTTTATCTATAGTGGTTGCAAGTGTTATAGCACTTTCAATTTTTGCACTTGACGTTTTTTGTATAAAGAGAATAAGGAAAAAATTTTTAAGTGAAAACATAGATTATAAAAACAACGTAGAACTAGTGGATAAAGAGATTAAAGAAATTCTTTTTAGTGTAAAAAACCTTACAAAAAGCAAACAAGTTATGATAGATAGTCAAAGGGGACAATATGCAAAAGAATAAAAAGAAATCTTATTATATACCACTAAAAATTAATAAAAGAGTTCGCTCGCCGTTTTCTGACATCGTCAAGATAAAAACCAAAAGCAATGGTCAAGGCGCTTTAAAAGCATTTTTAGTCTTTGGCATTATTGCTTTTCAAACACTTTTATTTATAGCCCTTCACTCAGCGTTTATGCTATCGTTTAAGTGGACGGCTTTGTTTACCTTTGTAATGAGTTTGATAACTTGTATCTATGTTTTATCATCAAATAAAAACAGTCAAAGCAAGGCCGTGTGGATAATCTTTTTGCTGTTATTTTTTCCGTTTGCATACATTTTTTATCTTATAAACGACGAAAGACTTATTATGCTTGGGGCAAGAAAGAAATACCAAAAGGCTTTTAATGATAGCAAACAAATATTAAAGCCAACCTGCACAAACATAAATAACGCAAGCATATTAAACGATTGCACATATTTATATAATGCAGGGGGATTTTTGCCTTATAACAACACGTCTGCCCAATATTTTTCATCAGGCTCGGAATTTTTTGATGACCTTTTAGAAAGGCTTAAAAAGGCAAAAAAGTTTATTTTTATAGAGTTTTTTATTGTTGCTGACGGAATACTTCTTGAAAGGATTTTAGACATTTTAGCAGAGCGTGCAAAAAACGGCGTTGAAGTAAGAATTATTTACGACGATATGGGCTCTCATAGAGTATTAAAGAGAAAAACTAAAAAAATGATTAAGCGAAAAGGTATAAAACTAAAGCCATTTAATAAAGTTTTGCCATTTTTTTCGGGGGCATTAAATTATCGTGACCACAGAAAGATTGTTGTAATAGACGGAGAGTGCGCCTACACGGGTGGTTGCAACCTTGCAGACGAGTATATAAACGTTAAGCGTATGCACGGATATTGGAAAGATGCTGGCATTAGGCTTGATGGAGAAGGGGCTTGTTCGTTTACGCTTATGTTTTTAAGGCAATGGGAATTTTTGACGCATAAAAAAGAAGATTTTTCGGCATTTTTGACTAAAGAAAGCAAGGTTAAAAGCAACAGCGTGTTCGTGCCTTACGCTGATGGATTAGATTATAAAGAAAATATCGCTAAGGGCGTTTATGAAAACATGATTGCAAGTGCAAAACAAAAAATTTATATCATGACACCATATTTTATAGTAGATGATTATATTTCAAATATGCTTAAATCAAAGGCAATGAGTGGTGTTGACGTAAGGATTATAATTCCCGAACTTCCAGACAAAGCCTTTGTTTACGGCGTGACTAGAAACAACGCAGAAAAACTGATTGCTTATGGTGTTAAAGTATATTTGATGAAAAACTCTTTTGTGCACAGCAAGGTTATGCTAACCGAAAACAGCGTGGCGATAGGCTCTGTTAATATGGATTTAAGAAGTTTTTATCAGCAGTTTGAGTGTGGGCTTTTTACTGATGATAAAAACACCTTAGAAAAGGTTGGGCTAGATTTTGAAAGCACTATTTCCGATAGTATTTTAATCACCGAAAAGAATAAACTTAGAAATCATTTAATATATCGCGCATTTGCTGGTGTTATGCAAATTTTTGCACCGTTTATGTAGTTTTTTTGGTTTTATTAACTTTGAAGTTAAGTTTAAATTTAGAGCGTATATACTCTGTTGAAACCACGTTAAAGCCGACAAACAATAGGCCGTTAAAAACAACCATAATAAGACTACACACGATTAGAGAGAAAAATTCGCCTAAAAAAGAAAGAACAAGTTTTTCTAGCATTAACCCGAAAAGAGTTGTAGGAACTAGTAGCAAAAAAGACTGCCATATAAACTTTAAGTATTTAGGCTTAATAGCACAATTTTTGTTTAGTAAAATTAAGTTTAGCACAGTTGTAATTCCATAAATTGCGCAAAAACCGATTATAAGCGAGTAAACCCCAACAAGGCTTGGCAAAAACCAAATACACAAAAGCATTACAAGACCACCGATAATGTAATACATCAGCGTTTTATTTTCTAACCCCATTGAATTTAGCATACTTGTTGTTATGTTAGATAAACTCATAAATAGCATAATAAAAGAAGATGCAGTTAAATATTTTCCACACTCATAACTGCCAAAAACTAGTATGCCTATTTCCTTTCCACAAACAAAAAATATAGGCACAAAAAGGCTGGTTAAAAGGGTTGTAAATTTTAATGATTTTTCAATATCTCGTTTTAGGTAGAAATTGTTCTTCTTATAAAAGTTTTCTGAAATTTCAGGCACTAAAACAAGTGTAAAAGAGCCAATGAGTGTTGTGGGAATATATAAAAGTGGAATTGCTTGCCCCACGCAGGCACCAAAAGACGCCATTGCTTGGTTGTTAGACATGCCTGATGCCACAAGTCTTAATGGTAAGATTATTGAAACTAGCGAAATAGTTAAGGAGTTAGCCGTTCGCATAGCAGTTATTGGTAAGGCGGATGAAAGTAGAGGCTTAAACTGACTTTTAGGATTTTTAAGTTTGTGTTTCCTGAAAAAGAAAACAATGGTTGCAAGAGAAAAAGAAAAAATATAAGAACATAAAACTGCAACGCCGGCACGATATGCGCCTTGATATGCATCAGAAATAGTATTTATTAATATAATGCCCACAACAATCATGCAAATTTCTTCTAAAAGTTCTATTATGTTATAAGGTAAAAAATCTTTGTCACCCCAAAACACGCCACGAAGAACTGAATAAATAGAAGTGAATATAAGACCTGGCAAGATTACTAAAAAAATGTTTATGCATCTTGTATCTGCAAACAAAAATGCAAACTTATCGGTAAAGAGAAAGAAAATTAGACATACGGGAACAACGATTAAAAAGGTAAACGTAAGCCCTGCAGAAATAACTTGTTGTGCCTTTAGTTCTTGACCTTCGGCACGATATTTTGTCATAAGTCTAGAAACGGTTATAGGCGTGCCAGAAGCACAAATGGTAAGTAGTAGTGCAAACACCGAAAGAGCCACTTGATAAAGACCTATACCTTCTGTACCTATGGTTCTTGATAAATAAATTCTATATAAAAAGCCAAGAAATTTTTCGCTTATAGAAAAGACTGTGACTATAGCAACAGTTTTAAAAAACTTTCTCATTATGCCCCCTAAATTAACTTGTCTATATATTCTATTCCAAACAAAAAGCAAATATAATAGTGGTATGAAAAAGTTTTTTTATCGTGTGCAACAAGAAGACACGTTAAACTCTATTGCACAAAAATTCAATTCACCTATTGGCAGGCTAATTTTTAATAATAAACTAACTAAAGAAGTTTCGGCAGGGGATATTCTTTTTATTGAACAAGTAAAAAACGTATATTTAGTTAAGCCCTTAGATAGACTTGAAGATTTAGCAAAAAAATTTAATCAAAGTCCACAAGAAATTTTACAAAAAAACCATCTTATGTACATATATTGTGGACTTTTAATTGAAGTGTAAAAAACAAAAAGCCCAAAACTGCAGTTTTGGGCTTTAATTAATTTTGTCTTTTTAGGTTATGGTGTCACTCTGTTTATATCACGTGGGAACATTGTTGTTTCTCTAACGTTTTTAGCGCCGAGAAGGTGCATTGTAAGTCTTTCAAGACCGATTCCTAAGCCACCGTGTGGAGGTGCACCGTATTTATGAAGCATAAGGTATGTTTCAAATTGTTCAGGGTCCATGCCACACTTAACCATCTTTTCAACTTGCTCTTTATAATCGTGAATTCTTTGTCCACCAGAAGTAATTTCAAGGCCTCTAAATAGTAGGTCAAACGAAAGTGTAAATTCTGGGTTTTCTGGGTCGTCCATTGTGTAGAAAGGACGCTTTTTAGAAGGGTAGTGCGTAACGAATAAAAAGTCGCTATTAAGTTCTTTTTTAGCGTATTTGCCTAAAAGTTCTTCTTCGGTTGGGTCAAAGTCTTTCATGTCTTGTGGTTCATACTTAAACTTTTTCATGATAAGTTCTTTTGCGTCCATAAACTTAATAGAAGGAACTTCTGTAATTTCAGGAACGTCAATATGCAAAATATCAAGTTCTGCAAAGTATTCGGTCTTTAATAAATTCATAATATATTTTAGAACCATAACTTCCATGTTCATAATATCAGTGAAGTCGTTTATAAAGCCCATTTCAAAGTCCATAGAAGTATATTCGTTTAGGTGGCGAGAAGTGTCGTGATGTTCTGCCCTAAAAACAGGTGCAACTTCAAAAACCTTTTGATAAACGCCAACTAGCGCTTGTTTGTAAAGTTGTGGTGATTGTGCAAGGTAAACTTGCTTGCCAAAGTAGTCAAGTTTGAAAATGTTTGTACCACCTTCAGCGCCTGCAAAGTTGATTTTTGGAGAACGGATTTCAGTAAATCCATTTTTCATTAAGCATTCTCTAAAACCACGAGCAATGCCTTCTTGAATTTTAAATATAGCGCGTTCTTTTGGGTTGCGCATAGAAATAGGGCGAAGGTCTAAAACTGTGCTTAGGCCGATATTATCAAGTTGCTTTTTGTTGATAACTATTGGCAAATTTTCTGCTGGTAGAGAAAGAATTTGAATATCATGAATTTGAATTTCATATCTATCGTTGCCTTTTGCATCAGTGCTTTTAACAACCTTTCCAACAACCTTAACGCAGGCTTCTTCACAAAGCCTATCGTCCCAACGATAAGAAGAAAATTCAGGCGCGTAAACGCATTGAATTACATCTCTATCCGTTCTAATAAGAACAAAAGCAAATCCCGTCATTTCTCTAATGCGATGGATATGACCTTTGATAGCAACTTCTTTACCATCAAAGTCAGCAAACTGAGAAAAGTTTATCGTATCGCTAATGATGCTTCCACAAATCTTGTCCATATTACATCTCCTAATATTCTCACATAAATTACTATAATATGATAACATTATTTGTTTTTTTTATCAAGTAAAAATTATAAAAAGTTTGTTAAAGGTTAAAAAAATAGTGCTTTTGCTTGCACAAAACAATTGAAAATTTTAATAAAATATGTTAATATATAGTTAATATAAGACAATTATAATAATAATAAGTACATTAAACTAGGAGTTTTTTAGCATGAAAATTGCCATATCGGTTGAATCTACAAACGACTTATCTAAAGATTTATTACAAAAATATGATATTAAAGTAATACCATACCACATTACTTTAGGCAACAAGAGTTTTTTAGACGGCGAAATGTCTACAAGTGATTTGTTTGCTTATGTTGATGAAACAAAAACTTTGCCTAAAACTAATGCGATTAACGAATTTGAGTTTATAGAATATTTCCAAGAAATCAAGAAAGAATATGACGTAGTAATTCATATTTCTTTGTCAAGTTGTCTTTCGTCTTCTTGCGCTAACGCTAAGCGCGCTTCTCAAAACGTTGAAAACGTGTTTGTAATTGATAGCCAAAGTTTATCAACAGGTATAGGCCTTTTGGCAATTTATGCTCGTGAACTTGCAACAGAAGGTATTGACCCATCAATTATCGTTAAAAAAGTTCAAGATAGAATTGCTGACTTGCAAGTAAGTTTTGTAATTGAAAAATTAGAGTATCTTCATAAAGGTGGAAGATGCAACTTGCTTTCACTTCTCGGCGCAACAATATTCCACATTAAACCAAGAATAGTTGTTAAAGATGGAAAGATGAGTTCGGATAGAAAGTATAAAGGATTTTCTATGGCTAAAGTTGTAAAAAAATATTGTGAAGAAGTGCTTGAAGAAAATCCAAAGCCAGAATTAGATAAGGTATTTTTAACTTACACAACGGCTACACCAGAGATGATTGAGCAAGCAAGGGCAGTGCTTTTAGAAAAAGGGTTTAAAAACATATACGAAACACACGCTGGTTGTACAATAGCAAGCCACTGTGGGGCTAATACTTTAGGTATTTTATTCTTTAACGAACAAGAAAAATAAAAAAGGCAATTTTTTGTTTTTACTAATTTATATACTGACAAGCAAATATACTGCACTTTTTTATTAAGTGCAGTTTTATTTTTATAACAAATAATAAGAAAAACTTTTAAGGAGAAAATTATGTTAGAATACGTTAAGTCAATTTGCTTTATGTTTGGCAGTTTGTTTGGTTTTACTAGGCCGGTATTTTATGGTGGGTTAGTTTTACTTGGATTTGGGCTTATCGTTTTGGCTCTTATCATATCGCTGATTGTAAAATCAATAAAAAAGCGCAATGCAAGAAAGAAAAAGGCTAATACAATAGAAGAGCAAAAGGTTAATGAAATTGCAAAAGTAGAAGAAGACGTTAAGCCTGTTGAACAAACAGAGCAAAAAGAGATTGTTAAAGAACAACCTGTTGCTGAAGAACAGGTTCAGCAAACTGAACAAGAAGAAATAAAAGAAGAAGTTGTTGTTGAAAAAACACAAACAAAGAAAGCAGAAAAGAAGCCTGCATCAACGCCTATCAAAAAACTTAACGGAAAGTGGGTTATTGAAAAGGAAAGTGAAAACGAATTTGTTTCAAAACTTCTTGCATCAAACGGCGAAGTAATGCTTACAAGTGAAATTTATATGTCAGAAGAAGGTGCAAGAAACGGAATTAGTACAATTATTCGCAGTATTGTGGCTGATAATTTTTCAATTTATCAAGACAAAAACAATAACTTTTATTACAAAATTAAGTCTGCAAATAAGCGTTTACTTTGTGTTGGCGAAATTTATAAGTCCAAAGAAAGTTGCTTAAAGTCGGTAGAAAGCGTAAAGAGAATTGCTGAAAATTCACCGATAGTAGAAGGTGTTAAAGAAGGTCAAGGCTATGCTCCTTATACACCTGCAAAACTTGATTTAACTGATGGTAAAAAAGGAAAGTGGCGTGTTGTTAAATTAGATAACGGCTGTTATTCTGCAAGGCTTTTTGCTTCAAATGGTCAACTAATGCTTGCAACCGAACAAGTTGCTTTAGAAAAGAGTGCAAAAAACGCTATTGAAAGCGTAAAGAAAAATGCAGAGCAGGGCAACTTTATTATTGATAGAGATAAGTTTGGAAGATTTTATTATAAACTTCGCAATGCTCAAAAATCGGTTATTTGCATTGGCGAAGCATACGAATCGTTAGATTCTTGTGTGAGTGCAATAGAATCTGTACGTCGTTTTTCATTGACGGCAGTTGTAGTAAACGATTAAAAATAAAAAATCAAAAAAAGTGGTTAAAAACAATTGACATTGTCGCATAAAAGTTGTATTATATTAGGGCTTAAAGAAGAAGAAACCCTTCTCACCGGCGCTAAATGAGGTTGTTCGGTTCAATACTTTTAATGGTTATGTCCAAGTAAAATGTATTTTTTTCGGGTTTTCTGTCTTGAAGGCCCGATTTTTTTGTTTCAAAAGGCACTAGCCTTTAATGAAAAATATTATTGAGAGGTATATCACTATCAAAAAAGAACATCAAATCAACGCAGAAATTCGAGATAAAGAAGTTCGTTTAATAGGCGAAAATGGAGAGCAACTTGGCATCGTTTCTTCTCGTGAAGCGCTTGCAGTAGCAGAGGAAAGTGGTCTTGACTTAGTTAAGATTTCACCAAATGCCGTTCCACCTGTGTGTAAGGTTATGAACTATGGCAAATTCTTGTTTGAACAAAACAAGAAGGCAAAAGAAGCCAAGAAAAACCAAAAGGTTGTTGAAATTAAAGAAGTTTGGCTTTCTATGACGATTGACGTTGGTGACCTTAACGTAAAAGCAAAGCAAGCACAAAAGTTCCTTAGCTGTGGCAATAAGGTTAAGGTTTCAATAAGAATGCGTGGCAGACAAATGGCACACTCAGAACTCGGATTAGAAGTAATGAACAAATTCTACGAAATTGTTAAAGATTTTGGAACAATGGAAAAGAAACCGCTTACAGAAGGCAGAAACATCTGGATGATGCTTGCGCCAGGTAAAGCGTAAACTTATAAAATTATATTAACGGAGGGTACAAATATGCCTAAAATGAAAACCAAGAGTGCAGCAAAAAAGCGTTTTAAAGTGACTGCAACAGGTAAAGTAAAAAGAGCTTGCTCAGGCAAGAACCACATTTTAACAAAGAAAGACAGAAAGAGAAAGAACCACTTGTGTCAAGGTGCATACGTTGATGTGACACAAGAAAAGACAGTAAAGACGCTTATTTACAATAAGTAATTTAGTATAAGGAGAATTTATCATGCGTATTAAAAGAGCTGTTAACGCTGTAAAGAAGCGTAGAAAAATATTAAAACTTGCCAAAGGTTATTTTGGTGGCAGAAGCAAGAGATATAGAGTTGCAAGAGAAGCCGTAATGAAGGCTCAACTTTATGCTTACTATGGAAGAAAAGCAAAGAAAAGAGATTTCCGTTCTTTGTGGATTGCAAGAATCAATGCTGGTGCAAGACTTAACGGTTTATCATACAGCAAGTTAATGTTTGGTCTTAAAAAGGCTGGCATTGAACTTAATAGAAAAGTTCTTGCTGAAATTGCAGTTTCTGATGCTGTTGCATTTACTGCTCTTTGCGAAAAAGCAAAGGCTAATATCTAATATAAATGTAAAGCCTACCTTAAATTAAGATAGGCTTTAATTTGATTTTATGATTAGTTCAACTCAAAACACACTCATCAAAGAAATTCGTTCTTTAAAAGATAAAAAGTTCCGTGACAAACTTAATGTTTTTGTCTTAGAAGGCATTAAACCTGTTAAAGAAGCCATTGACTTAAATCTGTCTATAAGAGAGATTATTTGTACTGAAAACACTTGCTCTCAATTTTTGTCTTGCAATTATAAGGTAGAAATTGTTAGTGAGCAGGTTTTTAAGTCAATAAGCGAAGAGGTTTCACCACAAGGCGTTCTTGCAATCGTGTATAAAATGCCACAAGAAGTGCAAAAGCCAAACGGAAATTGCTTGCTTTTAGACGGCGTTTCTGACCCTGCTAACGTGGGTGCAATAATAAGAACGGCTGCTGCAAGTGGCTTTAATTACGTGTATTTAACACCTACTTGTGCAGACGCTTATTCTCAAAAGGCTGTTAGAAGTAGTATGAGTGGGATTTTTCGTGTAAAGGTTATGCGCGCTGAACTCAACGATATTTTAAGCGTTATAGACCTTCCACTTGTTGTTGCTGATATGAACGGACAAGACGTGTTTAACTTAAAGTTAGATAAAGACGTTTGTTTAATAATTGGCAACGAGGCAAACGGTGTTAGTGATTTTTTAAAAGAAAAAGCAGAACTCACCGTAAAAATTCCTATGCAAAATGGGGTAGAGAGTTTGAACGCAGCCGTTTCGGCAGGCATTTTAATGTATGCCTTAAAAACAAATAAATAATACATACCGATTAAGATATAAGGAGAAATATATGTCAGGACATTCTCATGCAGCCAATATTGCTGCAAAAAAAGCAAAGACTGATGCCGCTAAGGGCAAAATTTTTACAAAAGTAGGCAGGGAAATTGCAGTTGCTGCAAAATCTAACCCAGACCCTAGCACAAACTCTAAACTTGCAGATGCGATTGCTAAAGCAAAATCAGTAAATATGCCAAACGACAACATTAAAAGATGTATAGCAAAGGCAGCAGGTGAACTTAGTGGTGCAAACTATGAAGAATTGACTTATGAAGGCTATGGCCCAGCAGGCAGTGCTATTATTGTTAAGACATTAACTGATAATAAAAATAGAACTGTAGATTTTGTTAGAACTGCAATGAAAAAACACGGTGGTTCATTAGGTAATGCCGGTTGCGTTTCTTTCACATTTTCAAACTTGGGCGTAATAGTTATTGAAAGAACTGCAGACCTTGAAGAGGACGTTGTTATGGAATACGCTTTAGAAGGTGGTGCTGATGACTTTATTACTGAAGACGATGCTTTTATCGTTCACACGTCAGTTGCAAACTTCTCTGCAGTAAGAAAATATCTTGAAGATAAAAATCTTAACTTCTTTGAAGCACAAATTGAAATGGTTCCACAAAACAAGATTACTCTTGATGGTGAAGAACTTGCTAAATTCCAAAGACTTGTTGATGCTTTAGAAGACCTTGATGACGTTCAAAACGTTTACCACAACGTTGAACTTCCAGAAGAAGAATAATCTTTTTAGAAAAAACTTTAAATAAAAAAGAATAAAAATTTTTTAGTTGCCAACACTAATTTTATCGGTGGTTAAGATAAGTTTTATCAAACTTATCACAAATTTAATTATTATTACTGCCGTTAAAATATCCACAAAATTGTTCGGCAGTATCACTCCACAATCTTGTGGAGTGAAGGGGCGTTTTATCGCCCTTTCTTATTTTTAAAAAGTATTGCAATTTTTACAAAATTATGGTAATATTATATAAGTAGGTAAAAATTTTTATAAAGATTTAAGTTTTTCTATTTTAGTTAGTGTTGCTAACTGATTTTAAAGTTTTTTAAGAAAAATATATTAAAATTAAAGCAACGACTAGTGGAGTATTTTATGAAAAAAACTTTTGAGAAATTAATTTCATATATCTGCCTTATCGTTCTTGTTTTTTCATTTGCAGGATGTTCTAATTTCGTTAGTATATCAGAAAGTGGTGACAGTGGAGTTTACGAACAAGTTTCTATAACAATGCCGTTAAGAAAACAAATGATTTTTTGTGATACGGGTGTTAATTTAAGTCAAGAAGAAAACTCTGTAGATGTGCTATTTGCAGGGGATTCTTCGGCTGAAGAATTATCAACTGAAGATGCTGCCCAAAAAGTTATGCGTTCTGTTGTTGTTATTAACATATTATTAAACGATAAACTTATAGGTAGTGGCTCTGGCGTAATTGTAGACATTAGACAAGGGGCAGACTATGACCCTTATGAAAGTGGATATTATATTATAACTTGTCATCACGTAATTTCTTCTGGTGGAGAGATACAAGTTTGCGTTCCTGATATGACTGGCAAAAATGTAAGCGATTTTGGGTATGATACAAGGTTTGTTTTTGAAGGTTATATTGGAACAGATAAAGAAATAAATGACAACAATGCTGTTTCGTTGGTCGGTGGAGATAAAGACGGAGATATTGCAATCTTAAAACTTAAGGTTAACAATAAACTTGGTTATAATGCAATTCAAATGGCAACATTTCCAGACCCTGCAAAATTAAGTGTTAGTTATGCAGAAGAAGTGTTTGCTATCGGCAACCCTACAGGCAAACTTCCTATGACCTACTTGCATGGTTATATCAGTTATCTTGACAGGACTATTTCACTTGACGGTGTGGGCAAAATGACAAATCTTATTCAGCACGATTGCGCAATAACCCACGGCAATTCTGGTGGTGGACTATTTAATATGAAAGGTGAATTGATAGGAATTACTAATGCTGGCGTTGTTGACTGCCCTGGTTTGAGTTATGCAATTCCATATTATACGTATGGTAGTGGCAACGAATATGGTTTTATGTATATAGCAGAGCAACTTATAAAAAACAATAACGATTATAACTATGGCTACGTTGAAGGAAGATGGGAATTAGGAGTTGCTGTTGCTGACGCTGGAAGCAGTGTTAAAGGAAGCACCTTGGTGGTTAAAGAAATCGCATCAAAAAGCAATGCTGTTGGTGTTTTACAAACAGGTGATTATATTACTGCAATGGAATTTTTAGACACTGAATATAATATAACTTCTTTAGCAGATTTTAACCAAGCAGTTTACGAGGCAAAAGAAATATTAAGGGCGTCACCATCAAGTGAAATTAAGTTTACCGTTCAAAGGGTGAAATAAAGATAAAAGCACTTAAAGTAATAAAAACTTATAAGTGCTTTTTTAATTTTAAATTTGACTTTTTAGTAAAAATTAAGTAAAATATATATGTTATGATAATAGTAGGATTTGACCCTGGTATTGCAACGCTTGGATACGGGGTTATAAAAACTGAAAAAAGGCTTAAGCCACAAATGATAGACTATGGCATTGTTTCCACTCCTAAAGAAGAAAATCTTGCCGTAAGACTTGCTATGCTTGAAAAGGGCGTTAAGCAAATTATTGAAAAGTTTAAGCCAGATGAGATTGCAGTTGAAGAACTGTTTTTTGCAAAAAACGTTAAAACGGGTATTGCCGTTGCGCATGCAAGGGGGGTTATTCTTCTTACAGCAATTAAGGAGTGTGGAAAGATTTTTGAATACACGCCACTTCAAATTAAGCAAGCGCTTACTGGATATGGCAGGGCAGAAAAAAACCAAATTCAACAAATGGTTAAGTCAATGCTTGGCTTAAAAGGTATTCCACGCCCAGACGACGCGGCTGATGCTTTAGCCGTTGCGCTTTGTCACTCTCAAACTAATAAATTAGGTGGATTATTCTCTATATAGGTGAAGTTATGATAGGTTATATAAAAGGAAATGTTATAGGTGCTACAGATACAACTGTGCTTTTAGAAAACAATGGCATAGGTTATGAAATCATTTGTTCAGCATCAGTTTATCAAAAGTTATTAGCCCAAAAAAGTGGGGAAGTTTATACGTATCTTGCCGTTAAAGAAGACGGAATTTCGCTATATGGATTTAGCAGTGTAGAAGAAAAAAACATGTTCTTAAAACTTATAACGGTATCTGGGGTAGGCCCAAAGAGTGGCATAGCAGTGCTTTCAGCAATGGACATATCTTCGCTTGCAACAATGATTGCAACTTCAGACGTTAAAGGGTTATCAAAGATAAAAGGGCTTGGCAAGAAAACGGCAGAGCGTATTATTTTAGAACTTAGAGAAAAGGTTGAAGAAAATTTATTTGATGGTGACGTTAGTGCTAAAAAATCTGTGGATAATCAAACAGACCAAAACGACCAAGATGCAATTATTGCACTTATGAGTTTAGGTTTTACTAAAACCGAGTGCGCAAAAGTGGTTAAACAGGCTAAAGAAGAAGGCGCTAAAACTATTGAACAAATTATTGCGTATAGCATTAAGAATATAAAGTAGGGAATTATGGAAGAAGAAAGATTAATTCAAAGCACAACTAACCAAATGGAAAGCGAAATTGAAAACGTTTTGCGTCCAAAGTCTATGGAAGGTTATGTTGGTCAAGAAAAAATAAAAGACAATTTGGCTGTATCTATTGCAGCATCTAAACTTAGAGAAGATGCCCTAGACCACGTGCTTCTTTATGGACCAGCAGGGCTTGGAAAGACAACGCTTGCGCATATAATAGCCACAGAACTTGGCACTCAAATTAAAATTACAAGTGGGCCTGCGATTGAGCGTGCAGGTGACCTTGCTGCAATTCTTACTAACCTAAACGAAAGGGACGTTTTGTTTATTGATGAAATTCATAGATTAAACCACAACGTTGAAGAAATTTTATATCCTGCTATGGAAGATTTTACTTTAGATTTCATAATAGGAAAAGGCCCTTCAGCAAAAAACGTGCAGTTGCCACTGCCTAAGTTTACTTTAATTGGTGCAACCACAAAAGCAGGTATGCTTTCAGCACCACTTAGAGATAGGTTTGGGGTTATTTGTAGGTTAGAGTGTTATTCAAACGCTGAATTAACTGAAATTGTAGAGCGTGCAAGTAATATGCTTGGGCTATCTATAGAGCATTCTGCTGCAGAAGAAATAGCAAAAAGAAGCCGTGGCACGCCAAGAATTGCCAACAGGCTTTTGCGTAGGGTTAGAGATTACGCCGTTGTTAAAGGGCATGATAAACTTATGCTTTCTGATGCACAAAACACCCTTAAAATGTTGGAAATTGATGAGCTTGGACTAGACGCTATCGACGTTAAACTCTTAAAATCAATGGCAACTAAGTTTAATGGTGGGCCTTGTGGTCTTGAAACTTTGGCTGCCACGATAAATGAAGATGGCAACACCATTGAAGACGTTTACGAGCCATACTTATTACAACTTGGCTTTATCGCACGTACGCCAAGGGGCAGAGTTCTTCTTAGCCGTGGCTATGAACATATCGGACTAAAAATACCAGAAAATAGGATTGAGCAATTTGCGCTCTATGAACAAAATAATGAAAACAAGTGATTTTGATTATATACTTCCAGAAAACTTAATTGCACAAACACCTGTTTATCCGAGAGATACTTCAAGGCTTTTAGTATATAACCGAAAGCAAGATAAAATTGAACATAAACACTTTTATGAAATTATAGATTACCTAAAAGAAGGCGACGTTTTAGTTAGAAACAACACTAAAGTTTTGCCAGCAAGAACGTTTGCTTATACAGAGCACGGTGGCAAGGTGGAAATTTTGCTACTTAAACGTTTTAACCTAAACGAGTGGGAAGTGCTTGTTAAACCGGGCAAAAAAGCAAGGATTGGTGCAAAACTAACCATTAGTGATGAACTTTCTTTAGAAGTCATTTCAAACATTGAAGAAAGTGGCTCGCGCCGTGTTAGGTTTTCTTATAACGGGGTGTTTGAAGATATTATCTCTAGAGTAGGGGAAATGCCACTTCCACCTTATATAACTGAAAAACTAAAAGACCAAAACAGATATCAAACGGTGTATGCTAAGGTTGATGGCTCTGCTGCAGCGCCAACTGCAGGACTTCATTTTACTGATGAACTAATAGAAAAAATCAAAGCAAAAGGCGTGGAAATTGTTGACGTGTTGTTGCACGTGGGGCTTGGGACTTTTAGACCTGTTAAAACCGACGATATTTTGTCACACCATATGCATTCTGAATATTACGAAATTAGCACTGAGTCAGCAGATAAAATAAATAAGGCTAAAAAAGAAGGTAGAAGAATTATCGCCGTCGGCACGACTAGTGTTCGTACGCTAGAGAGCGCAAGTGATGAAAACGGGTTTGTAAAACCGGTTAAGGATAATACCGAAATTTTTATTTATCCACCTTATAAATTTAAGTGCGTGGATAGTTTAATAACAAACTTCCATTTACCTAAATCAACACTCTTAATGCTCGTTTCTTCACTTTCAACAAGGGAAAAGATGTTAGAAATATATAACACGGCAGTTAGCGAGAAATATAGATTTTTCTCTTTTGGAGATGCTTGTTTAATCTTATAAACTGCGTTATGCTTCGTTTCTGTCTGCAATGTGGACTTCAATGACCAGACGGTCTATTTCACCCCACATTTTGCCGAGTCTTGCCTAACTTGTTTTAAAATTAGACAAAAATATTAAAAATTATTATAAGACAAAAAATTATGGAAAAATTCTATTATCAGACAATTAAACAAGATGCTAAAACTGGTGCAAGGGCAGGTATTCTTCACACGCCACACGGCGATATAGAAACGCCTACTTTTATGCCTGTTGGCACGCAGGCAACAGTAAAGGGCGTTATGCCAAGAGACTTGAAAGAAACTAACAGCCAAATTATTCTTGCAAACACTTATCACCTTTATATGAGACCGGGTGATGAAATTGTAAAAAAGGCTGGTGGACTTCATAAGTTTATGGCGTGGGACAAACCAATACTCACCGATAGTGGTGGATTTCAAGTCTTTTCGCTTGCAAAACTAAACAAGATTAAAGATGACGGCGTGCAATTTAACTCGCACATTGATGGAAGTGTGCACTTTATCACGCCAGAAAAGGCAATTGATATAGAAAATAATTTGGGCGCAGATATTATAATGGCGTTTGACCAATGCTCGCCTTATGGCGCAGACTATAAAGAGTCTAAAACGGCAATGGAAAGAACATTAAAATGGCTTGATAGGTGTTATAATCACCACAAAAACGATAATCAAGCATTGTTCCCAATAGTTCAAGGCAATATGTTTAAAGATTTAAGAAAACAAAGCCTATTAGAAACCATACCATACGCTAAGCACGGCATTGCTATAGGTGGACTTTCTGTAGGTGAGCCTAAGCCAATAATGTACCATATAATGGACAGTATATATGAATATTATCCAACGCATATACCAAGATATTTAATGGGTGTTGGTAGCCCTGATTGTTTGGTAGAAGGTGTTATGCGTGGCATTGATATGTTTGACTGTGTACTTGCTACAAGGGTGGGAAGAAACGGCACGGCGCTTACCGAAAACGGCAAGGTTGTTGTTAGAAACGGCATGTATAAAGAAGACTTTACGCCACTTGACCCAACTTGTGATTGTTATTGTTGCAAAAACTACACCAAGGCATATTTAAGACACCTTATAAACGTAAACGAAATGATGGGAGCAATGATGATAAGTCTTCATAATATTTCATATTTAAATAGGCTTATGCACAATATGAGAGAGGCTATTTTGCAAGATTCGTTTACTGAATTTAGAGAAGAATTTTATGCAAAAACGGGAAAAACATATCCTAAAATTTAATAAGCCACACGTTTAGACAAAAAAACACTTAAAATTACTTGATTTATATATCAAAATATTTTACAATATAATTGTATTTAACTTTAAGGAGATTAAAAATGTTAGCAAATTTATTAGCACAAGCAGACCTTACATCAACAATTATGATAGTTTTATTACTCGTTGCAATCGTAGGGTTATTTATTTGGTCAAGTTATTCAAACAAGAAAAGACAAAAACAAGCACAAGAAATGGTTGACGGCATCAAGATTGGAGACAAAGTTAAAACAATCGGTGGCGTTTGCGGTTATGTTGCTGAAATTGACAATTCTGAAAATACTTTCGTTTTAAGAACAGGTATGGAAGGCAAAGAGTCTTACGTTAAGTTTGACAAGGGTGCAATTTATCAAACAGCACCTGCTAAGCCTGTACAAGAAAAGAAAGAAGAAGTTAAAGAAGAAGTAGCCACACCTAAGGCAAAAAAATCTACAAAAAACGCAGTTAAAGAAGAAAAACCTGCTGAAGTAGTAGAAGAAAAGTCTGCTGAAGTGGTAGAAGAAAACAAAGCTGAATAATCTTTAACTAAAATAAAAAAATTATCATAGAATTTTTATTCCCTGCATACTTTTAAGTAAAGAGTATGTGGGGTTTTTTATGTTAGAAAATGTTAAACAGTTTTTTTCTGGTGTTATTAAAGGCGTTTTAACAGCCGTTATCATAACGCTTGTGGGCGTTCTTATTTTTGCAGGAATTGTTAAATTTGCATTGTTAAATAGTGGGGTTATTAAAGCAGTTAATCAGTTTATAAAAATTATTGCAATCTTTTTAGGTATATCGCTAAATATCCGTGGAAGTAATGGCCTTTTAAGGGGAGCCTTTATGGGGTTTTTAACAACGGTAATTACATATTTATTATTTTCTTTATTTTGTGGAGAAATGGTTTTTGGAAGTAGTTTTTTGCTTGACCTAATCTTTACAAGCGTTATCGGTGGAATATCTGGTATAATTTCTGTAAACATGAAAAAAGAATAAACCATATTATATGTGCATATATCATTTATAAAGTTAAAACATAAACAGCAAAAAAAGAAGTCACAAATAAGTGACTTCTTTTTGGTTTGTTATTATTTATAAAATTATTCCCATTCTATAGTTGCTGGGGCTTTAGGTGAAAGGTCATATAAAACTCTACATACGCCTTTTACTTCGCTTAAAATTCTATCAGTAATTTTCTTTAAAACTTTCCAGTCAATTTCTGGAACGGTTGCGCTCATAGCGTCAACAGTGTTAACTGCTCTAATTATTACAGGAAGGTCAAACACACGCTTGCCATCTCTAACACCTGTTGAACGGAAATTAGGAACGACTGTAAAGAATTGCCATACTTTATCTGTAAGACCAGCAATATCAAATTCTTCTCTTAAAATTGCATCAGATTCACGGAGAGCCTCAAGTCTATCTCTTTCAATTTCGCCAAGACATCTAACTCCAAGACCTGGGCCAGGGAATGGTTGGCGAGCAACCATGCTCTTAGGAAGGCCTAAAGCATAGCCAATTTCGCGAACTTCATCTTTATATAAAAGTTTAACAGGTTCAACGAGTTCAAACTGTAGGTCTTCTGGAAGACCACCAACGTTGTGGTGTGCTTTAACGCCGTCACTTTCAATAATATCAGGATAAATTGTGCCTTGTGCTAAGAATTCAATGCCACTAAGTTTTCTTGCTTCTTCTTCAAAAATGCGAATAAATTCAGCGCCGATAATTTTTCTCTTTGCTTCAGGTTCGCTAACGCCTTTAAGTTTTTCTAAATAGCGTTCTGTAGCGTCAATATAAATAAGGTTTGCATCAAGTCCTTTTTGGAAAATTTCAATAACTTGTTCGCTTTCGCCCTTTCTCATAAGGCCGTGATTAACGTGCACGCAAACAAGTTGCTTGCCGATAGCCTTGATTAAAAGCGCAGCAACAACCGAACTGTCAACGCCACCAGACAACGCGAGCAAAACTTTTTTATCGCCTACTTGCTCTTTGATAGCCTTAACTTGCTCGTCAATAAATGCGTTTGCAAGTTGGGTATTTGTAATTCTTTGCATATTTTCTGGTCTTTTATTGCAATCCATAATTTTTCTCCATTTCTTTGTGATTAAATAATTATTGATATAATTATACACTAACTAAATGGATATGACAAGTTAATTGCGAGAAAATTTTTTAATAATAATATTAAAATTTTTTAATACAAGTATAATTTCAATAAATATTTTGTTTGCTTTTAGCAATACTAATAAAAAGGTAATCTTATATTTAGCATAAATTATGAAACAAATTATTAAAAATCCGTTCAAAATATTAACCATCTTATGCGCATTTGTTGGTATCATCATATGTTTATCTACGGCAAAGTTTGATGGGTATTCGCATTGGTCAAGGCGACTGCTTTATTTTACAAATCAGTCTAATATTTGGATTTTTATTATAATGCTACTCTCATTATTTTCCTTTTCAAAAAAGGGTGATTATAATAATTTTAGCATGTTTGTTGCAAGGTATATTTTTACCGTTTGTATATTGCTAACAGGGGTGATTTTTTGTTGTTTTTTAGGGCCTTTTGCCGATAAAAGTTATCACGCTTGGTCTATAAGTGGATATCTAACGCATATAGTTGTGCCACTTCTTTCGGCGTTAGATTTTTTCACTGAAAAGAATAGGTTTTATCTAAACAAAAAGGTGGCATTTTTAACCTTATTGCCACCTTTAATTTATTTAATTTTAACCATAATTTTGTTTTCTTTTAACATAGATTTTGGCAGGGGAGAAAACTATCCATACTTCTTCTTAAATTACCTTTCGCCAGCAAAAATATTCGGTTTTTCATCTATTTTACCCTTTTTTATGGGCACTTTTTATTGGATAGTTTTGTTGCTTTTGCTACTTTTATTGATTGCTTTTTTGCTTATAAAAATAAATAACAAACTCTATTTAAAAGGGTATAAAACCACACGCAAAAACAGATAAACAAGCACAAATTGCAACCGTTAAAAGAGAGCGCTTAAACAGTGCTAAAATTATAGCAACTGCTGTGCCGATAACTGCTGTATATATGTTTCCCGTTGAATAAAAAATAAAGGGAAAAGTCATTGCTGATAACACTGCATAAGGTATATAAAACAGTACGCTTAAGAGATATCTAGAGCGTATTTTTTTTGTGAAAAAAACAAGTGGAATCATACGGATAAGATAAGTGACAAAAGCCATTGCTAGTATCATAAAAAATATCTTAAGAAGGTCCATTATTTTTCACCTCCACCTTGTTCATTTTCGGCTATAGAAATAGGAAAAAAGTAAGCCGTTATAAGCGAAGATAAAAGCGCGCTTATGATATAGATAAACCCGTTTGGCAAGCCTTTAAATAGTGGGATATAATAAAGTGATGCACTAAAGCCTGTTGCTAAAATTACGGCAGGTAAAACCCCTTTAACCGAAAGGGTTGGGGGAACGATAATTGCTATAAACATAGCATAAAGCGCTATCCCCAAAGCATTGGTTAGTTCAAGTGGAAGAGAACTGCCTGCAAGAGCGCCGAGAAGTGTGCCTAAAGACCATCCACAGTATGGTAAAATTACTAGCCCAAAAAAGTATTTTTTATTGATTAAATGTGGCTTTGATGAAGCAACTGCAAAAATCTCGTCAGTAATAAATGCCGAAAAGAAAAATCTCTTGCCCGTAGTAAAACTGTCGTCAAGTTTTTGGGAAAGGGTTAAACTCATCAAAAAATATCTTGAATTGATTATAAGTTGAGTTAAAATTATTTCTAAGATAGTGCCGACAGACGCTATTACCGTAAGCCCAGCAAGTTGCCCAGCAGAGGTAAGGTTTGTCATGGAAATAAAAAGGCTCATATAAAAAGGAACGCCAAGAATACTCGCTTGCACGCCAAAAGCAAAAGATACCGATAAATAGCCAAGTCCTATAGGCAGACCGTCCCTTATTCCGTTTTTAAATTTAAGTTTTTTATCCATTTTGTACTTTACTACCAACTTTTGTTAATTTATAACAATTTTGTATATTTTATTTTATCATAAGTGAAAAAATATAGCAACGAAAACGGGTATATTTTTATTGAAACACATTGAAAATTAGGCAAAAAGGCATAAAAAAGCGTAAATGTTAAAATTTTTCGTTGTAAAATAAAAATTGGCATAAATATTATAAAAAAATTATTAAATATATAAAGCAAATAATTTACAAAAGGCAAGTGATTTGGTATAATATACTCGGACTATGATGGATTAGAATAGATTATTCTAATTTACACTTATTAATTTACGACAAAATCTAAGGAGAAACAAATTATGGATTATCGCATTGAACACGATTCTATGGGCGAAATGAAAGTGCCTGCAGACAGGTATTGGGCAGCACAAACACAACGCTCTTCTGAGAACTTTAAAATTGGCGTAGGCATTGAAATTATGCCAAGAGAAATTACAAAAGCGTTTGGTATTCTTAAAAAGGCTGCAGCAGAGGCAAACAACGTGCTTAAGCCTGAAAAAATGACTGATAAAAAACTAAGCGCGATTTCTAAGGCTTGTGACGAAGTGATAAGTGGGGAACTTAACGGACACTTCCCACTTGTTGTTTGGCAAACAGGTTCTGGCACACAGTCAAATATGAACGCTAATGAAGTTATTGCAAATCGTGGTAATGAAATTGCTGGCGAAAAGTTGTTGCACCCAAATGATGACATTAACATGAGCCAATCTTCAAACGATACTTTCCCAACTGCTATGCACATATCAGCAGTTATGGCTATTGAAGATAAACTTATTCCAGCAGTCCAAATATTGATTAATACTTTCAAAAGACTTGAAGAAGAACATAAAGGAGTTGTTAAGTGTGGTAGAACGCACCTTCAAGATGCAACGCCAATTGAGTTCAGTCAAGAAATCAGTGGCTGGAGAACAAGTTTGGAAAGAGACGTTGAACTACTAAAACTTTCAATTAAGCCACTTTCGGAACTTGCACTCGGTGGCACGGCTGTGGGTACAGGACTTAACGCACCAAAAGGTTTTGACACTTTGGTTGCTGAAAAGGTTTCTAATATCACAGGCAAACAGTTTACAACTGCACAAAACAAATTCCACGCACTTACAAGTAAAGACGAAATCGTGTTTGCTCACGGTGCAGTAAAAGCTCTCGCTTGCGATATGATGAAGATTGCAAACGACGTTAGATGGCTTGCAAGTGGTCCAAGAGACGGACTTGGCGAAATTTTTATTCCAGAAAACGAACCAGGTTCTTCAATCATGCCGGGTAAAGTAAACCCAACACAATGCGAAGCAGTGACAATGGTTGCCGTTCAAGTTATGGGTAATGACGTTGCTGTTGGCATGGCTGCATCACAAGGCAACTTTGAACTTAACGTATTTATGCCTGTATGTATCTATAACTTCTTGCAATCAGCAAGACTTTTAGCAGAAGCAATCGTTTCATTTAACGAGAACTGTGCTGTTGGAATAAAAGCAAACAGAGAAAAGATGGACCATAACCTACATAACTCTCTAATGCTTGTCACAGCATTAAATCCATATATCGGCTACGAAAATGCTGCAAAGACAGCAAAGAAAGCATATAAAGATGGAATTTCACTAAAACAAGCGTGCGTAGAACTTGGATTCTTAACAGAAGAAAAATTCGACCAAGTTTTCCACCCAGAAAAAATGGTTTAAGGAGAAACTAAAAAATATGAAAGCAAGTTATTTTCCTGGTTGTACATTAAAGACTAAAGCAAAAGACCTTGACCTATATGCAAGGAAGTGTGCTGAAGTTTTGGGCGTGACACTTGAAGAAATTGATAATTGGCAATGTTGTGGTGGCGTTTTTACTACAAGTAATGATGAACTTGCAACAAAGTTATCATGCGTGCGTGCATTAAGCCACGCAAACAAGAAAAATCAGCCACTCGTATCAGTTTGTTCGGCTTGCCACAACGTTTTAAAGCAAACAAATGCAATGATGCAAAACCAAAGCATAGACGCTAGTAGCCGTGTGAACAATTATATCGCACCAGACAGTTATAACGGTGAAACAGAAGTTTTACACTACTTAGAACTTTTGCGTGATAAGATTGGCTACGAAAAGATTAAAGAAAAAGTTGTTAATCCTTTAACAGGCAAAAAGATAGCAGCATATTATGGTTGTCTTCTTCTCCGTCCTGGTAAGGTTATGGCAATGGATGACGTTGAAAATCCTTCTATTATAGAAGATTTGATATCAGCACTCGGCGGTGAGCCAGTTAAGTATGCATATAGAAACGAGTGTTGTGGTGGATATATCGCTTTAGAAAGTGCAGACCTTGCTAAAGCAAAGAGCCAAAAGGTTGTTGAAAGTGCTAAAGAAAAGGGCGCAGAAATGATTATCACGGCTTGTCCACTTTGCTTATATAACTTAAAAAAGAACGGTGCAGATATTCCGGTTGTATATTTTACCGAACTAATTGCACAAGCGTTAGGCATAAAGGAGTAAAACAAATGGAAAAGGATAACAAAAAAGTTTGTGACGAAATAGTTCGTCGCAGTGGTGTAAATCCAAGAAAGTGTATGAAGTGTGGCAAATGTTCAGGAACATGTCCTGCTTATGACGAAATGGAATATCACCCACATCAATTTGTTTATATGGTAGAAACGGGAGATATTGAACCACTACTTAAGTCAAAGTCAATTTATCGTTGTTTAACTTGCTTTGCTTGTGTGGATAGATGTCCAAGGGGCGTTGAGCCTGCAAAACTTATCGAGGCTGTTCGCCTTGAAGCAGTTAGGGCGCAAGGCAATAATCATTTAAAACCAGACCAAATTCCTGAACTTTTAGATGATGATATGCCACAACAGGCAATAGTTAGTGCACTTAGGAAATACACAAAATAAAGGAGAAATATAAATGCAAAGAATAGGCGTATTTGTATGTTGGTGTGGCAGTAATATTGCAGCCACTGTCGATGTTCAAAAAGTTGCTGAAGAACTTGCTAAAGAGCCGGGCGTTGTCCACTCAATGAACTATCAATACATGTGTTCGCAAGCAGGTCAACAACTTATTAAAGATGCAATTAAAGAACATAATTTAACGGGCATTGTTGTTTGCTCTTGTTCACCAAGAATGCACGAAGCAACGTTTAGAAAAACTGCTTCTGCTGCAGGACTTAACCCATACATGGTGGAAATTGCAAATATTCGTGAACAATGGTCATGGATACATAAAGATATTGAAGAAGGCACTGAAAAGGCTATCATTTTAGGTAGAACAGCAATTGCTAAGGTTGCCTTAAACGCACCACTTTTACCAGGTGAAAGTCCTGTGACAAAGCGTGCGCTAGTTATCGGTGGTGGTATTGCTGGTATTCAAACAGCACTTGACATTGCTGATGCTGGTTTTGAAGTTGATATCGTTGAGAAAAAGCCAACTATAGGTGGCAAAATGGCACAAATTGACAAGACTTTCCCAACTCTTGACTGTGCTGCTTGTATTTTAACACCAAAGATGGTTGACGTTGCTCAAAACGAAAAAATTCGTATCTTCTCTTATAGTGAAGTTGAAGAAGTTAAGGGTTTTGTTGGAAACTTTAACGTTAAAATTAAAAAGAAAGCAAGATACGTTAAAGAAGACGTTTGTACAGGTTGTGGTCTTTGTACAGAAAAATGTCCACAAAAGAAAGTTCCGAACGACTTTAACCTTGGTATGGATAATAAGAGAGCAATTTATATCCCATTTGCTCAAGCCGTTCCAAAGGTTGCAACAATTGATGCAGATTATTGCACAATGCTCAAGACTGGCAAGTGTGGTGTTTGCTCTAAGGTTTGTACAGCAAAGGCAATTGATTATACACAAAAAGATGAGTTTGTTGAAGAAAAATACGGCGCAATCGTAGTCGCAACAGGCTTTAATCCAATAAGTATGGATAAGTTTGATGAATATGCTTATAGCCAAAGCAAAGACGTTATCACGTCACTTGAGTTTGAACGTCTTATGAACGCTGCTGGTCCAACAGCAGGTAAATTATTGCGTCCATCTGACGGAAAGCACCCACACACGTTGGTGTTCGTTCAATGCGTAGGCTCACGTTGTGCATCTTGTGCTGAAAAAGGCAAGGAATATTGCTCAAAGATTTGCTGTATGTACACTGCTAAGCATGCAATGCTTACTCGTGACAAATATCCTGATACAGACGTATACGTATTCTATATTGACGTAAGAACACCGGGTAAAAACTTTGATGAGTTCTATCGTAGAGCAGTTGAAGATTATGGTGTACATTATATAAAAGGTATGGTAGGTAAGGTTAGTCCAGAAGGCGACAAACTCGTTGTTCAAGGTTCAGACCTTATTGCAAATAAACAAATTAAGATTGATGCAGACCTTGTTGTTCTTGCTGCTGCTATTGAGCCAGACAAGTCAGCAAGACCACTTGCAACAATGCTTACAGCAAGTATGGATACAAACGACTTCTTTACAGAAGCGCACCCAAAACTTCGTCCGGTAGAAAGCCCAACGGCAGGCGTGTTCCTATCAGGTTGTTGTCAAGGTCCAAGAGATATTCCTGAAACTGTTGCTATGGCAGGCGCTGCTGCAGCAAAAGTTATTGGACTTTTAGCAAAAGATAAACTCACAGGAAACCCTTGTGTTGCTCATTCAGACGAAATGATGTGTAATGGTTGCTCTAGTTGTGAAAGAGTTTGTCCTTACGGCGCTATTACATATTCTGATAAAGAATTTAGAGGACCAAACAGAACGACACTTATTCGCAGAGTTGCATCAGTCAACGAAGCAGTTTGTCAAGGCTGTGGTGCTTGTACAGTTGCTTGTCCTTCAGGTGCTATGGACCTTAAGGGTTTTGCAAACAAACAAATTATGGCAGAGGTGGACGCAATATGCAAGTAAATGAATTTAAACCAAAAATCGTTGCTTTTTGTTGCAACTGGTGTTCTTATGCAGGTGCTGACCTTGCTGGTAGCAATAGATTAAGTTATCCTGCTGACGTAAAAATTATTAGAGTGCCATGCTCATGTAGAGTAAACCCTATGTTTATTTTAAGGGCATTCCAACGTGGTGCTGACGGAGTTATTTTATGTGGTTGTCACCCAGGCGATTGCCACTATACATCTGGCAACTACTTCGCAAGAAGAAGAATGGCATTACTTTTCTCTATGCTTGATTATTTGGGTATTGAAAAGGAAAGAACCCGTGTAGAATGGGTATCTGCAGCTGAAGGTGCTAAGTTTGCAAGCGTTATGAACGACTTTGTTCAAACTATTTCGGCACTTGGCGAAAATAAGAGATTGGAGGATTTAAGATGCAAAAGATAACTCGTGATGTTCTTATTGAAAAAGCAGTTAAGCTTTTAAGTGATGGCACAGTTTCTCGTGTGTTCGGTCATAAAAAGGGTGATTTATCTTACGATATTACTCCTGCAATCTTTACTTCTAAAGAAGCATTAGAAAAAGAATTTGTATTTAACGATTTTTGCGCAGCAAACTTTGCAAAATATCTAGTTAAAGAAACAAAAAATCAAGAAGGCAAAGTTCTCGTTTTCTTAAAGCCTTGCGACACATACAGTTTTAACCAACTTTTAACAGAGCATAGGTTTGATAGAGAAAAGGTTTATGCTGTTGGTATTGCTTGTGACGGCATGATTGATATTAACATGATTAAATCTATTGTCGGCGATGGCATTATAAGTGTTGAAAGTGATGAAAAAATTAAGGTAGACACACTTTATGACGGCGTTAAAGAACTTGATAAAAAGGACGTTTTATTAGAGCGTTGTGCTAACTGCAAGAGCAAAAAGCACGTTGCTTATGACGAACTTTTAGGCGAAGATGGTGAAGTTTTAGATAGCAATCGTTTTGACCAAGTTGCACAGCTTGAAAAAATGAGCGCTGATGAAAGATTTGCTTTCTGGCAAAATGAATTATCACGCTGTATTCGTTGTAATGCTTGCCGTGATGCTTGCCCAGCATGTACTTGTGAAAAGTGCGTGTTTGACAACCCAAATTCAGGTGTAGAAAACAAATCGCCAGCAAACAGTTTTGAAGAGCAAATGTTCCATATTATTCGTGCTTTCCACGTTGCTGGTCGTTGTACAGACTGTGGCGAATGTTCAAGAGTATGTCCACAACATATTCCACTACATTTGCTCAACAGAAAATTCATCAAAGATATAAACGAATTTTATGGTGATTATCAAGCAGGTGCAATAGTTGGTTCACGTGCGCCACTTGTTAATTATACAAAAGAAGACATCGAGCCAATCGATGCAGTAAATAAGGGGGATAAATAATATGCGTAAGTGTTTATTAGCAAATAGTGATGCCCTTTTTAATGAAATTTCAAAAAATGCAAAACTATATATACCTGTTGACCTTGAAAAAGGTAGAGTTGCTTATAAAGAATATGCCCAAGGCTTAAAAATGAGCGACGCATTAAAGACAGATAGAAGTGCAAAGGACTTTTTCTTTCCACAAACAGAAACTTTAATGGCTTTCAAAACTCAAGGTAAAAACATAGAAGTTATTGATAATCGCGCTGAAAGTGAAGATTTTGTTGTGTTTGGCGTTCGTGCTTGCGACGTTAAGAGTTTAGATGTTTTAGACAAAGTTTTCCTTGCAGAGCCTGTTGACAGTTATTATCAAAACAGACGTGAACATGGCGTAATAGTTTCTATGGCTTGCTCAAAACCTAGCGAAACTTGTTTCTGCCAAACGTTTGGTATTGATGCATCTGAGCCTCAAGGCGACATCGCTTGTTATAAAACAAATGATGCTTTCTATTTTGAAGGTTTAACCGAAAAGGGTAAAGCGCTACTTGAAAAACTTTCAGGTGTGACAGAAGAATGCTGTTCATGCGAAGTTGATGCTGAAAAAGCAAAGATTAAAGAAATTTTAGATAAACTTCCACTTAAAGACTTAAAGGCTGATGCGTTTGGAAAAGACAAGACGGACGAATTCTTTAATCGCCCAGAATGGAAAATTCTTTCTGAATCTTGCCTTGGCTGTGGAACTTGTACGTTCGTTTGTCCAACATGTCAATGTTATGACATTAAAGACTTTAAGACAAAGACAGGTGTTGAAAGATTTAGATGTTGGGACTCTTGTATGTATTCTGATTTTACAAAGATGAGTGCTGGTCAACCAAGACTATCTCAACTAGAACGTTTCCGTCAAAGATTTATGCATAAACTTGTATATTTCCCAACTAATAACGACGGTATGTTTAGTTGCGTTGGTTGTGGCAGATGCGTTGCAAAATGCCCTATATCAATGAATATCGTTAAAGTTATGAAAACACTTGGAGGTAAAGAAAATGACTAATATAAAAGAACCTTTAATTCCAAAAGTATGCGTTATAACAGATATAAGACAAGACACACCAGACGTTAAGACTTTTAGAGTGCTTACTCTTGATGGTGAAAAACCATTTATCCATAAGCCAGGTCAATGCGCAATGCTTTCAATGCCTGGTGTTGGCGAAGCACTATTTTCAATCACATCTTCACCAACAAACAAAGAATACGTTGAATTTTCAATCAAAAAGTGTGGCTGTGTGACAAGTTGGCTACACGCATGCGAAGTAGGTCAACAAATAACAGTTCGTGGACCTTACGGCAACGGATTCCCTGTAGAAACAGAGTTTAAGGGACAAGACATGCTCTTTATTGCAGGTGGTATCGGTTTAGCACCTGTTCGCTCGGTTATCAATTACGTTAGAGATAATAGAGCAAATTATGGCAAGGTAGATATCGTTTATGGCACAAGAAGTAAAGACGACTTAGTTTTCTTTAAAGAAATCATAGACGAATGGAAGGCTGATAGTAGTATAAATGTTCATCTTACCATAGATAGAGAACAAGAGGGTTGGGACGGACACGTTGGCTTTGTTCCAACATACGTAAAAGAACTTGGATTTGAACCAACAAAAACAGCAGTTTTATGTGGCCCACCAATCATGATTAAGTTCACACTTCAAGGTTTAAGTGAACTCGGCTTTGACAAAAAGCAAGTTTTTACAACACTAGAACTTAGAATGAAATGTGGTATCGGCAAATGTGGACGCTGTAATGTAGGCTCTAAATATGTGTGCAAAGATGGACCAGTATTTAGAATGGACCAATTAGATGCACTTCCTGATGAATACTAATTAAGGAGATTGAATATGGAAAACAAAGTTAATGTTTATTTTTTCGGCAAAAAATATGAAGTGCCAGAAAGTTTAACAATTATGAAGGCATTAGAATATGCTGGCTATCAACTAGTTCGTGGCTGTGGTTGCAGAAACGGATTCTGTGGTGCTTGCTCAACTATCTATCGTATTAAGGGTGATAGAGAATTGCACGCTTGTCTTGCTTGTCAACAAAAGGTTGAAAACGATATGTACGTTGCAACTCTTCCTTTCTTCCCACTTGTTAAGCAAGTTTACGATATCGAAAATATTAAGACATCAGAAATGATTATGATGCAACTTTACCCAGAAATTTATGCTTGTATCGGTTGTAATGCTTGTACAAAGGCTTGTACACAAGGTCTTAACGTTATGCAATACATTGCATACGCTCAACGTGGCGACTATGCAAATTGCGCAGAAGAATCTTTTGACTGCGTTATGTGTGGCGTTTGTTCTTCACGTTGTCCTGCAGGTATTTCTCATCCACAAGTTGCTGAACTTTCAAGAAGAATTTACGGCAAGTATTTAGCACCTAAGTCACAACACGTTTTAGATAGAGTTAAGGAAATAGATGAAGGCGTTTATAAAGAAATCATTGAAACACTTATGAATAAACCTATTGAAGAACTTAAAGAGCTCTATAACAATAGAGATATTGAAAAGTAAGGAGGGGAGAGATTATGTACGATTATAATTACACTGCTGAACAATTAGAATCAATAAAGAAAGTTGAAGCTTCAAGACAAGAAAGATTAAATAACTTGTTTGCAAGAATGAGCGCAGAAGAAAAGCAAACAGTATTAAAAGAAAATCACCCTGACTACATAGAAAGTGCTTATGAAGAATTAAAAGTTGGTCAAAACAAGGGTGGCAAAGTATTACACGAACTCGCTGACCTTTTACAAGGAAAGTCTAGAGTTTTAGATATGGATATCGACCTATCAAAGCCTGACTATGACGTTGACGTTTTAGTTATCGGTGGTGGTGGTTCTGGCTCTGCTTGTGCTATCGAAGCTGATAATGCTGGTGCAAAGGTTATGATGGTGACAAAACTTAGAATCGGTGATGCTAACACAATGATGGCTGAAGGTGGTATTCAAGCGGCTGATAAACCAAACGATTCTCCAGCAACACACTACCTAGATGCTTTCGGTGGTGGACACTTTGCTGCTAAACACGAACTTCTTTACAAACTTGTCACAGAAGCTCCAGACGCTATCAGATGGCTTAACGACCTTGGCGTTATGTTCGATAAAGATGCAGACGGCACAATGATAACAACTCACGGTGGTGGTACGTCAAGAAAGAGAATGCACGCTTGTAAGGACTATTCTGGTGCTGAAATCATGAGAACACTTCGTGATGAAGTATTAAACAGAGGTATTCCTGTTGTTGACTTTACTTCTGCTATCGAAATTATTAAAGATACAGAAGGCAAGGCTTGTGGTGCAGTTCTTATGAACATGGAAACAAAAGATATCTATGTCGCAAAGGCTAAAACTGTTGTTATCGCAACAGATGGCGCAGGCAGACTTCACTATCAAGGTTTCCCAACATCTAACCACTATGGCGCAACTGCAGACGGTTTAGTTTTAGGCTATAGAGCAGGCGCAAAACTTCTTTATGCTGATACACTTCAATATCACCCAACAGGTGTTGCTGAACCAACACAAATTTTCGGTGCATTAGTGACAGAGAAAGTTCGTTCACTCGGTGCTCAACTCGTTAATAAAGATGGTAAAGCTTTCGTTTACTCTCTTGAAACTAGAGACGTGACTGCATCTTCTATCATTAGAGAATGTAAAAAGCGTGACAACGGCATCAAAACAACTGATGGCGAAGGCGTATGGTTAGACACTCCTATGATTGATATAATTCACGGCGAAGGAACAATCGAAAAGAGAATTCCTGCAATGCTTAGAATGTTTATTAAATACGGCATTGACATTAGAAAAGAACCTATCCTTGTATATCCAACACTTCACTACCAAAACGGTGGTTTAGACATCAGTGCAGACGGTATGAGCACAACTGTTCCAAACCTTTTCGTAGCAGGCGAAGCAGTTGGGGGTATCCACGGCAGAAACAGACTTATGGGCAACAGTTTGCTTGACATTATCGTATTCGGTAGAAACGCAGGTAAGAGCGTTGGTAAGATTTATAAAGACATCGAAGTTAAGGAAATGACTTTAGACCACGTTAAAGAGTTTGATGCAGAACTTAAAAAGGCAGGTCTTAACCCAACCAAACTTTCTCCACAACTTTTACCTAACTATACAAAACAACCAGCAATTTAAGGCTTATAAACGGCGTTGGGCGTCGTTAACTGTCCAAACAAAAGACTTCGATGACCGACAAGGTCTATCCTTTTGTTTGGCCGAGCCTTGCCCAACTTGTTTGTAATATTAATTGCATATACATATTACGTAGGAGAAAATTATGTTAGAAAAACAAAACAAAAAAAGCCTTAAATGGCTCTGGATAGCGCTTGCAATCGCTGTTGTTGGTGCAATCGCTGTTTGGTGCGGTTATAATGCATCAACACATAAAGATGGCGTTGATAGTGTGTTTGGTATTTCGGCTCTACTTTTCGGTATTTTCATTATCACAGCACTCGGCTATCTTTTAGGTAGAATTGATATTAAGGGCGTATCACTCGGCACTGCTGGCGTATTCTTAGTTGCAATCGCTTTTGGTGTTTTATGCACATATATTCCAAAAGAGTTGCCTATTTTAGGCGCTCTACACTTAGATGGTGCATCAAAAATTACAGGATATTATAAATCGGCTATTTCTAATATCGGTTTAGTATTATTCGTTGGTTCAGTTGGCTTTATCGCAGGACCTAAGTTCTTTAGAGACTTAAAGAAAAACTTTAAGACATACATATTCTTAGGTATTTCTATTATCGTTATCGGAACGGCTGTTGCTGTGTTATTTATCTTTATTTCACCATACGGCTCAGACTTCTGGTCAGGCGTTTTATCTGGTGCATTGACATCAACTCCAGGTTATTCTGCTGCTATTGAGGCTATGGGTAAGGCTGATACTACATATGTTACGCTTGGCCACGCAATCGCTTATCCTTTTGGTGTTATCGGCGTTGTTTTATTCGTTCAACTTATGCCAAAAATCTTAAAGGCTGATATGGCTAAAGAAAGAAGTTTCTTAAAGCCAGAAGTAATTGAACAAGCAGAAAAAACTGTAGATAAATCAAACCTTTTCAAGTGCGATAATTTCGGCTTTACAGCATTAGCACTTGCTATAGTTTGTGGTTTAATTCTCGGTGCAATCAAAATCCCACTATTTGCCGGCGCAGTATTCTCACTTGGCACAACAGGTGGCGTGCTTATTATGTGCTTAGTTTTCGGTCACTTTGGTAGAATTGGCAAACTTTCACTCGAAATCCCAGAAACAACACTTAAAGCACTAAAAGAATTAGGATTAATGCTTTTCCTTATCGGTGCTGGTGTTGAAGGTGGCGTAGGCTTAATAGATGCTGTTAGCAAAGATTCAGGCATCATTATTTGGGGCTTTGGTGGTGGCGTTGCAATGACAATGGCACCAATGATTGTGGGTTTCTTCTTAGGTAGTAAACTACTTAAACTTCCACTACTTAACAACCTTGGTTCAATCACAGGTGGTATGACAAGTACGCCTGCACTCGGTTCACTCATTGCAACTGCAGAAACTGATGACGTTGCCGGTGCATACGCATCAACGTATCCTATCGCACTAGTACTCATCGTACTTTCTTGCAACTTGATGATAGGACTTATTTAAGTAAATTAAATAGAAATAAAAAGCGAGAACATTTTGTTCTCGCTTTTGTGTTTTAAATTGTTATTAAGTGTTCATATATACACTTATGAATTTATTCGTCATCCATTGCTCTTACGGCATCTGATATAGCAGAAAAACCTGTTTTTCCGTGTTTATCAATCCTAATCTTATTTGTATCGCCGTGAGTTAAACAGCCAGCGCCACCGATACAACCACCCATGCACGCCATACCTTCTATAAAGTTGCCGTCAAGCATTTTCTTTGATGCTTTGAGTAGCGCAACTCTGCACGCTTCTATACCGTCGCAAGGTACGGCCTTAAGGTCAAAGTTATCAATACCTTTTTCTTTTAAACCTTCTGCAACTGCTTCTGATAGGCCACAGTTTCTTGCAAAAATTCTGCCATAGTATGATGCGTTTTTAATGCTTTCGCTCTCTAAATTAGCAAGGAGGATATCTCTGCTATCAAATAGCGCTTGTAATTCTTCAAAAGTGATAACCACGTCAACGTAAGGCGAAACTTCTTCCTTCTTTATTTCCATTTTCTTTGCTGTGCAAGGTCCTATGAAAACGACCTTTGCATTTGGATTATGTTCTTTAATCTTTTTAGATATTGTTGCCATAGGTGATAGGTTGTGTGAAATATATGGCGCAAGGTCTGGGAATTGTTTTTTCACGTAAGAAACGAACGCAGGGCAACACGAACTTGTTAAAAATCCTTTTTCAGCAAGTTCTTTTGCTTCATTTAGAGCAACTATGTCAGCACCGAGCGCTGCTTCAACAATGTCATAAAAACCTAAAGCCTTAATGCCTTTTAGCACTTGCCCAAGCTCAGCATAAACAAACTGGCTGGCAATAGCAGGGGCAACAACGGCATACACAGGATATTTTGTATTGTTTTCGCTGTTCTTGATTAGATCAATAACATTAAGTATGTAAGACTTGTCGTTTATAGCACCCCAAGGGCATTGATAAACGCACGCCCCACAAGCAATGCACTTTTCATCATCAATCTTAGCTGCCTTATTTTCGTCCATAGAAATTGCCTTAACTTTGCAGGCTTTTTCACAAGGGCGTTTATGGTTGACAATGGCATTAAAAGGGCATACTTTTGCACAAAGACCACACTCAACACACTTATCTTTGTCGATATGTGCTTTTTGGTTGCTGTCTATAGTAATGGCGTTTTTCTTGCAAGCGCCTCTACAACGCTGAGCCAAACAACCACGGCAAGCATCAGTCACTTCATATCCACCCATAGGGCATTCATCACAAGCAATATCAATTACTTCTATAACGTTTTTGTTATTTTTGTCGCCACCGATAGCAAGTTTAACCCTTTCGATAACAATGGCTTGCTCTTTATAAATACAACAACGCATAGTCGCCTTTTTGCCAGGTACTATGATTTGTGGGATATTAACTATATTTTCAGCAAGTGTTCCTTGCCAAGCAAAGCGTGCTACTTCTTTTAAAACCTTATACTTTAATCTTTGTACTTTTGTGTCAAATATTGGCATTATTCTACCTATTTTTGTTAAAATTTTTATGCAAACTGACTACTGAACGTTTAGCCAAGTTTTTACATAATCAGTATATCATATTTTATATTTTTGTCAAGCAAATCTTACTGTAAATACAATGGGATTTTAAGGCGATTTTTTATCAAAATATGTTTAAAAGATATTGCAATTTAAGCGTTTTTATGATAAACTATTTTTGTATAATAGGCATAGTCTGAAGATTTAAAGAAAAAAGTAAAATTTCAAAAGAAAAATATCGATAAAGAGGAAGATAAAAATGACAAAAGTTAAAAGAATTGCACTCATTGCACACGATAACAAAAAGCCTGAAATTATTGCTTGGGCATTAAAAAATAAAGATATTTTAAGCAAGTTTTCGCTTTGTGGAACGGGCACAACGTCTAAAAGAATTCAAGAAGCAACGGGGCTAAACGTAAAGGGATATTTATCAGGTCCACTTGGTGGTGACCAGCAAATTGGCGCACTTGTTGCAACGGGAGAAATTGATTTGGTTGTGTTTTTCTGCGACCCACTTGAGGCGCAACCACACGACCCAGACGTAAAGGCACTACTTAGAATTGCAAACGTTTATGACGTTGCAATCGCAACAAACGTGGCAACTGCCGACCTAGTTATAACTTCACTTAGCAAAGAAAATTAATTCAAAAGATAAAGGTGTTTTAAGGAGAAAAATATGAACGCAAATAATATACCAGAAATATTTGGTTCAATGGTATTTAATGATAAAATAATGAAAGAGCGTTTGCCAAAAGAGGTGTACGAGGACGTAAAAAATGCTATGGACAACGGTACGCCACTTTCTAACCAAAGCGCAAAGACCGTTGCTGTGGTTATGAAAGAGTGGGCTATAGAAAAGGGGGCAACCCACTATACTCACTGGTTTCAGCCTATGACGGGTATCACTGCCGAAAAACACGATAGTTTCATTGAGCCTTTGGGAAAAAGCGAAATTATTATGAAGTTTTCCGAAAAGTCGCTAGTTAAGGGTGAATCTGACGCATCTAGTTTTCCATCTGGTGGCTTAAGGGCAACGTTTGAAGCAAGGGGCTATACTGCTTGGGACCCAACTTCTTATGCTTTTGTTAAAGACGGCAGTCTTTATATTCCTACAGCCTTTTGTTCTTATGGTGGCGAGGCACTTGATAAAAAGACGCCACTTTTGCGTTCGCTTGAAACCTTTAACAAAGAAGCGCTTAGAATACTTAAGCTTTTTGGCAAAACAAACATTAAAAAAGTTATGCCAACTTGTGGAACAGAACAAGAATATTTTTTGATTGACAAAAGCGTTTATGAAAAGCGTTTAGATTTAATACATTGTGGCAGAACGCTATTCGGTGCAAGACCTTCTAAAGGTCAAGAACTTGAAGACCATTATTATGGCGCAATCAAGTCAAGAGTTTCTGCGTTTATGAAGGAACTTGACCTTGAACTTTGGAAACTTGGCGTGTATGCAAAAACAAAGCACAACGAAGTTGCCCCTGCTCAGCACGAACTTGCACCTGTTTTCACTTCTATAAACATTGCGTCTGACCAAAACCAACTTACTATGGAACTTATGAAAAGCGTTGCGAATAAGCACGGTTTAGTGTGCTTATTGCACGAAAAACCTTTCGCATCAGTAAATGGTAGTGGTAAGCACGATAACTGGTCAATAAGCACGGATACTAACGAAAACTTACTAGACCCAGGCGCAACACCAAGCGAAAACGCGCAATTCTTACTTTTCTTAATGGCAGTTATAAGCGCTGTTGACAAGCATCAAGATTTGCTTAGAATTAGCGTTGCATCGGCCGCAAACGACCATAGACTTGGTGCAGATGAAGCGCCACCAGCCATAATTTCTATTTATTTAGGAGAAGAATTAGAAGGTATTTTATCTTCGATTGAAAGTGGCGCTGAATACAATGCTAAAAAGAAAACAGAACTAAAAATAGGCGTGTCAGTATTGCCACCGATTCCTAAGGATTCCACTGATAGAAACAGAACTTCTCCATTTGCTTTCACTGGCAATAAATTTGAGTTTAGAATGGTTGGCTCGTCATTTAACGTGGCTTGTCCTAACTTTATTATAAATACCATTGTTGCAGATGAACTTAAAGAGTTTGCAGATAGGCTTGAAGGTTCAAAAGACTTTAATAAGAGCCTTAATGCCTTGATAAGAGAAAAGATAAAAGAGCATAAGCGCATATTGTTTAGTGGAAACAACTATTCTAAAGAATGGGAAAAAGAAGCAAGAAAACGTGGACTTTTGAACTTAAAGTCAACTGTAGATGCCCTTCCACTTTACACGCAGGCAAAAAATATAGAACTCTTCACAAAACACAAAGTTTTATCTGAAAACGAGATTTACTCTCGTATGGAAATCTTGCTTGAAAACTATTCTAATATTATTCATATCGAGGCGCTTACAGCCATTGATATTGCAAGAAAACACATTATTCCATCAGTAATAGCATATCAGACCTTTTTGCTTAAAGAACTTAAGCTTAAACAAGGATATTCGGAAAACTTATCAAGCAAGTTAGAGCAAAATTTAGTAAGCACAATAAGTGACCTTGCAGACAAGTTCTATGATGCACTTGAAAGACTTGACGCTGACGAGAAAAAATACTCTAACACTTGGACCAATCTTAAAAAGGCAAAATTCTGCAAAGAAAACCTACTTAAAGAAATGCAAACTTTAAGAGAATATGCCGACCAAATGGAACTATTAATTGGAAAAGAGTTTATTTCTTTCCCAACCTATGAAGATATATTATATAGCGTTAAATATTAAATACAAAAAACCTTGCAAGTCATTGTAAGGTTTTTGTTTTTATAAAATTGGTATAAAAATTTGCTCATTTAAAAGTTAAAAATTGCTTAAAAAGGTTGAAATGAAAGAATAAATGTGATAAAATATACTGGATACAAAAATATAAATTGTTTTACTAGTGACAACATGCCACTAATTATACAAAAAGAGGAGAGTTTATGTTCAAAATTGTTGACAAAAAAGTTCTTAACCCAACTGTGACAAGAATTGACGTATATGCACCATTTGTTGCTAAAAAGGCAGAGGCTGGTCAATTTGTAATCATCAGAGCAACTGAAGACGGTGAAAGAATACCTTTAACCGTTGCTGACTACGATAGAGAAAAGGGCACTGTTGCCGTTATTTTCCAAATCGTTGGTGCTACAACTTATACACTTAACCAACTTGAAGTTGGTGACTGCGTTGCAGATTTCGTTGGCCCACTCGGAAACGCAACACACACTAAAGGCTTAAAGAAAGTTGCCGTTGTTGGTGGTGGCGTTGGCTGTGCTATTGCATATCCTGTTGCTAAAAAACTCCACGAAGAAGGATGCGAAGTTCACTCAATCGTTGGTTTTAGATGCAAAGATTTAGTTATCTTGGAAGATGAATTTAAGGCAGTTAGTGATAAATACGTGCTAATGAGCGACGACGGAACGGCTGGTACAAAGGGCTTAGTGACTGATGCTCTAAAGGGTCTTATTGAAAGTGGCGAAAACTATGATGAAGTTATTGCTATCGGACCTGTTATCATGATGAAATTTATTTGCAAACTCACAAAAGAGTATGGCGTTAAAACAATAGTAAGTATGAACCCTGTTATGATTGATGGAACAGGTATGTGCGGTGGTTGTCGTTTAACAGTTGGTGGAGAAACAAAGTTTGCTTGCGTTGACGGACCTGAATTTGATGGTCACTTAGTTGACTTTGACGAGGCTATGAAACGTGGCGCAACTTATAAAGAATGGGAAAGACACAAGTATGAAGAAACTTGCAACCTTTTCAAAAAGGAGGTTAAATAATTATGCCAAATATGTCTTTAAAGAAAAATCCAATGCCACATCAAGAGGCAGACGTTAGAAATAAGAATTTTGAAGAAGTTGCTCTCGGCTACACACCAGAGCAAGCAATGGACGAAGCAGAAAGATGTTTAAACTGTAAACATAAGCCATGTATCAGTGGTTGTCCTGTTATGGTACATATCCCTGAATTTATCGCTAAAGTAAAAGACGGCGATTTTGAAGGTGCTTATCAAATCATTTCTGAATCATCTTCTCTCCCAGCAGTATGTGGTAGAGTTTGCCCACAAGAATCTCAATGCGAAAAACATTGTGTTCGTGGTATTAAAGGTGAACCTGTTGCTATCGGTAGACTTGAAAGATTTGTTGCAGACTATCACAATGCAAACTGCAAAGAAAAGGCTATTAAGCCACAATCTAACGGCAAGAAAGTTGCTATTATCGGTTCTGGCCCATCAGGTCTTACTTGTGCTGGTGACCTTGCTAAAAAAGGTTATGAAGTGACTGTTTTTGAGGCTTTCCACTTGGCTGGTGGCGTTCTTGTTTATGGTATTCCAGAATTTAGACTTCCAAAGAGTATCGTACAAAAAGAAATTGATACACTAAAAGATTTAGGTGTTAAAATTGAAACAAATATGGTTATCGGTAAAGTTTTATCTATTGATGAACTTATCAAAGAATATGACTTTAAGGCTGTGTTTGTAGGTTCAGGCGCAGGACTACCAAAGTTCATGAATATCCCAGGTGAAAACTTAAACGGCGTATATTCAGCAAATGAATTCTTAACACGTATTAACCTTATGAAAGCATATAAAGACAATGCTACAACGCCTATTAAACGTGGCTCTAAAGTCGTTGTTGTAGGTGGTGGAAACGTTGCTATGGACGCTGCAAGATGTGCTAAGCGTTTAGGTGGAGACGTTCATATCGTTTATAGAAGAACACTCAACGAACTTCCAGCAAGAAAAGAAGAAGTTGAACACGCAATGGAAGAAGGAATTATCTTTGACCTTTTGACAAACCCTGTTAAGATTAACGGCAACGAAACTGGTTGGACAAGTTCTATTACTTGCGTTAAGATGGAACTTTCTGAACCAGACGCATCTGGTAGAGCACGCCCTGTTGAAGTTAAAGGCAGTGATTTTGATATTGAAGCAGACGTTGTTATTATGGCACTTGGAACTTCTCCAAACCCACTTATTAAGGCTACAACCGAAGGCTTAGAAGTTAATAAGCACGGTGGTATCATCACCGATGAAAACGGCTTAACATCAGTTCAAGCAGTTTATGCTGGTGGCGATGCTGTCACAGGCGCTGCAACAGTTATCTTAGCAATGGGTGCTGGTAAAACGGCGGCTAAGGCAATAGACGAATATTTGAATAAATAAATTTAATTTTAATCGCCCGAAATTTATTTTGGACGATTAAATCATCTAACTAGAAATTGTTAAAAAACAAACGGAGGAAATGTATGTTTGATTATTCTATACTAGACCGTGCAATTGAAAAATTTGGCAGCGAAGAAAAAGCGCTTATTGCCGTTTTACAAGAAGCACAAGAACATTACAGATATTTACCAAAAGAAATTTTCCCATATCTTGCGGAAAAATTAAACGTTAGCGAGGCAAAGATTTACGGCGTTGTCACCTTTTATGAAAACTTTTCTTTAGACCAAAAAGGAAAGTATGTAATTAAGGTTTGCGATGGAACTGCTTGTCACGTTCGTCATTCTGTTCCTGTTCTAAACGAACTTAAAAAAATCTTAGGTCTTAAAGAAGGCCAAAAAACCACTGATGACCTTATGTTTACGGTTGAAACCGTTTCTTGTTTAGGCGCGTGTGGACTTGCACCTGTAATGATGGTTAACGAAACCGTTCATTCAGCAATGACACCAGAAAAGGTAAGACAAGTTATTAAGGAAATCAAGGAGGCTGAAAATGTCTAAACTAACAAGTGTTGAACAATTAAGAAGTTTTAGAGAAACCTGCGTTAAAGAACTTGATGCTCAATCAACAAAAATTTTAATCTGTGCTGGTACAGGCTGTATAGCAGGTGGCGCACTTAAAATTCATGATAGATTATTAGAACTTTTAAAAGAAAAGGGCTTAAACGTGCAAGTTTCACTTGAAAAACACGTTGACCACCCAGTAGGTGCTAAAAAGACAGGTTGTAATGGCTTTTGCGAAATGGGTCCACTTGTAAGACTTGACCCACAAGGCTGGCTTTACACAAAGGTTAAAGTAGAAGACTGCGAAGAAATCGTCGAAAAATCTATTATTAACAATGAACTCATTGAAAGACTTGTTTATGGTCAAAAAGCAGAATACGCTAAGCAAGAAGAAATTCCTTTCTACAAAAAACAAACTCGTATAGTTTTTGAAAATTGTGGACATATTGATTCAGAAGATATAGGCGAATACCTTGCAAGAGGTGGTTATAAGGCTTTAGAAAAGGTTCTTTTTGAAATGGATACTGAAAGCGTTATTAACGAAATTTCAGAATCAGGACTTCGTGGCCGTGGCGGTGGTGGATTCCCTGCTGGTAAAAAATGGAGCCAAGTTGCAAGACAAAAGAACTTCCCTAAATACGTAGTATGTAATGGGGACGAAGGTGATCCAGGCGCATTTATGGATAGGTCTGTTATGGAAGGCAACCCACACGCTATGATTGAAGGTATGCTTATCGCAGGTGTTGCAACGGGCGCAACTGAAGGTTATATTTATGTTCGTGCAGAATATCCACTTGCTGTTGCAAGACTTAAAAATGCAATCGCACAAGCAGAAGAATTAGGTCTTTTGGGCGAAGATATTTTAGGCTCTGGTCATACGTTTAATTTACATATTAACCGTGGTGCAGGTGCTTTCGTTTGTGGTGAAGGTTCAGCCCTCACTGCTTCTATAGAAGGTAAACGTGGTATGCCAAGAACAAAACCACCAAGAACTGTTGAACACGGCTTGTTTGATAAACCTACAGTTTTAAACAACGTTGAAACTTTTGCAAACGTTCCACTAATCATTTGTAATGGTAGTGAGTGGTTTAAAAATATTGGCACAGAAACTTCAACGGGTACAAAGGCGTTTGCTTTAACAGGTAATGTAAACAACACAGGTCTTATTGAAGTTCCTATGGGCACAACCCTCCGTGAAATCATTTTTGATATCGGTGGTGGTGTTCGTGGCGGTGGTAAGTTTAAAGCCGTTCAAATCGGTGGCCCATCAGGTGGATGCTTAACTGAAGAACACTTAGATTTACCTCTTGACTTTGACTCACTCTCTAAAGTTGGTGCAATTATCGGTTCTGGTGGACTCGTTGTTATGGACGATAAAACTTGTATGGTTGAAGTTGCAAGGTTCTTTATGGACTTTACACAAAAAGAATCATGTGGTAAGTGCGTTCCTTGTAGAGAAGGTACAAAGCGCATGCTTGAAATCTTAAATCGTATTGTTGACGGTAATGGTAGAGATGGCGATATCGAACTCTTAAAAGAACTTGGCGAAACCATTTCAAAAACTGCTCTTTGTGGTCTTGGTAAAACTGCTGCAGGTCCTGTTCTTTCAACAATCAAGTATTTTGAAAATGAATATAGGGCACACATTTACGATAAGAAATGCCCAGCAGGTGCTTGCCAAAAACTTAAGACAATTACTATTGATGCTGAGCTTTGTAAGGGTTGCTCTAAGTGCGCAAGAAACTGTCCGGTTAATGCTATCACTGGCGAAATTAAAAAGCCATTTGTTATTGACCAAGATAAATGTATTAAGTGTGGGGCTTGTCTATCAAATTGTCCATTCCACGCTATAAAGGAGATATAATTATGAGTGAATATATGATTATAGATGGAATAAAAGTTGAAATTGAAGGCGAAAAGAATATTTTAGAACTTGCAAGAAAAGCAGGTATTGAAATTCCAGCCTTCTGTTATGACCCTGAACTTTCTATTTACGGCGCATGCAGAATGTGTATGTTTGAAGATGAAAGAGGCCGTTTTGATGCTTCTTGCTCTTGCAAGCCAAGAGACGGTATGGTTATCAAAACTAATACTCCAAGACTTAGAAAATATAGAAAAATGATTCTTGAATTATTGCTCGCAAACCACTGCAGAGACTGTACAACTTGTCACATGAGTGGTAAATGTAGACTTCAAGAATTTGCTTATAAGTTTAATATTGAAGGTATTCGTTTCCCAAACAACTCTTGCTCAATTTCTTCAGATGATTCTTCATATAGCATCATAAGAACTCCAAGCAAATGTATTCTTTGTGGTAAGTGCGTTAGAATGTGTAACGAAGTTCAGACAGTTGGCGCAATCGACTATGCTTTCCGTGGCTCAAAGATGAAGATTGCAACGGCTTTCGATGGCGATATAAACAATTCACCTTGCGTTGGCTGTGGCCAATGTGCTGCAGTTTGCCCAACAGGCGCTATCGTTATTCGTGACTGCGCCGATAAGGTTTGGAAAGAAATCGGCGACCCTAACGTTGAAGTTTCAGTTCAAATCGCTCCAGCTGTTAGAGTTGCTCTCGGCACAGAATTTGGTCTTCCTGAAGGCACAAACGTTATGGGTAAACTTACAACTGCTCTTAAAGAAATGGGCTTTGATAAGGTTTACGATACAAACATAAGTGCTGACCTTACTATCGTTGAAGAAGCAAATGAATTTATAAATAGAGTTCAAAATGGTGGCAAGCTACCTATGTTTACGTCTTGCTGTCCTGCTTGGATTAGATTTGCTGAAGAAAACTATCCAGATTTACTTGATAATATTTCAACTTGTAAGAGCCCAATGCAAATGCTCGCTGCAACAGTTAAGGCTATGTATAAAGGCGAAAAGAAACACGTTCACGTTGCTATTATGCCTTGCTCTGCTAAGAAAGACGAAGCAAAGAGAGAAAAGTTTAATGGAGACGTAGATTTCGTTTTATCAACACAAGAAGTTGTTAGAATGATTAGAGAACATGGTATTCACTTTAACCACTTAACTGATACTTTGCCAGACAATCCATTTGGCGAATACACAGGTGCAGGCGTTATTTTCGGTGCATCAGGTGGCGTTATGGAAGCTGCTTTAAGAACTGCTGTTGAAAAGATTACAGGCGAAAAACTCGGCAACGTTGAGTTCACAGACGTTCGTGGTATGGAAGGCATTAAAGAAGCAACTTACGATGTAGGTGGCCTTAAAGTTAAGGTTGCTGCTGTAAGTGGTCTTAAAAATGCAAGAGAAATTTGCGAAAAAGTTAAGGCTGGCGAGGCTGATTATCAATTCATTGAAATTATGAGTTGCCCAGGTGGTTGTGTAAACGGTGGTGGTCAACCTTTCGTTGATGCGTTCACTCGTTCAGACATCGACTATAAGGGTATGAGAGCAAAAGGTCTTTATAACGACGATGCTAATAAAGAAAACAGAAAGAGTCACGATAATGCTGGCATTAAAGCACTCTATGACAATTTCTTTGGCGAAGTTGGTGGACATAAAGCACACGAATTATTGCACACTCATTACGAACCAAAAAAATAATTAGATAATTTTTATTTAGGGCAAAGCGATTGCGCTTTGCCCTGATTTTTTGTTTATGTCAGGGAAGTGTTATGTAAAAGTTAAAAAGTTTTTTGCCATTGTTATAAAATCACTTGAAAAATTTTAATAAAAATGTTAATATGTTTAAGCAAAGGAATTAAAAATATGCTTCCTTAGTTAAATGGATAAGTCGGCTGACACCGACGGCGTTCGCATATTGCATATGCTCGGCAAAACAGACACTGTTAATCCCTTTAACAATAAATAATAAATTAAAATATATATGCTTCCTTAGTTAAATGGATATAACAGCCCCCTCCTAAGGGGCCGTTGTGGGTTCGATTCCCGCAGGGAGTACCAAAACAAAAAAGGATAGATTTTTCTATCCTTTTTTGTTTTTGTTTTCTTGCCCACAAGCGAACCTTGGTTCGGCTTTGCCATCGTAGCGTTAGCGTAGATGCTTCCCGCAGGGAGTACCAATAAGAACGTAAATCGAACATAGATTTACGTTCTTTGTTCATTTTAAAATAAAAAAGGGCGAGACAACAAGTCCCATCCAAAAAAAGATTATATATTTCAGTTCTCTATACGTGTAAAAAATGCAAAAAATCGGTCGTTTTTGACCGATTTTCACTGATTTTTGGTGAGCCAATTTGAGCGTAAAACAAATATGATTATTAAAACTTAATATTAATCTTACATTCAATCATTATTTTAAATCTGGAATATATTTATTGTACCATTTTAAATATGTTGCTTGACCACATTCTTCCAATGCTTTTTTTAATTTACCCGATGAAACAAGCCCACCAATTTCTCCGTAAAAAATAAATTCTTCATTTTCTTTTTCAAAAGCAGAAAATAAAAAATCAATATCTTCACACATATAATTCCCATCAATACAAAACGTTGAATATTCTGAAAAAGTTCTTAGCACAAGTTTTTCTTCCAATGTTAAGCTTTTTTCTATACTTAAACAATATTCAAAATATTGATTACTCAATGGAGAATATTTTTCTAGTTCTGTAATATCAATTGCCATAGGTCTATTTGATATTTGTTCTTCAGCTTCTATTTTTTTTAAATACATCTCGTAAACTTTGCCTAGTTTCTCAAACACTTCTTCAGTTAAATTATGAAATTTATTTTCAATTCCAGCATTTAAAGCAAAAGCATAATGTTTTTCAATTATTTTACAAGCTTTATCAAATTCGGAAGCCGATATTGCATATTTTTCACATAATTTTGTTTTCTTTTTTTTAAATTCTTCCTTTGTTAAATTTAGTATGCCCGACAAATCTATAGATAAACTTTCTATTTTACTCCTTCCTAAATTAGCCGTATAAGTTATTTTATATTCATTAAATAACCAAAAACAAAAATAATTAATAAACCAATCTAAAAACTTTATCAATTTTTTATATTTCCAATATAAAACACCAATGTCAACCAATTGTATATCGCTCAAATTAATATCACTATGATTTTTCTTAAAAGTATATCTAA
>JAZRRZ010000076.1:0-28470 GCA_045651185.1 Christensenellaceae bacterium
ATGTGATATAATCAAAACATAAAATTATAAGGTAGAAATTATGATTAATACAAGAAAAGAAAGCGACTCTATAGGAACGTTAGATATTCCAGAAAATGCATATTATGGTGTTCAAAGCTTAAGAGGTGCAAATAACTTTAATATAAGTGGAAATTTAATGAATATTAATTTCATTTATAATATTGTTAAGATTAAAAAATCTGCCGCAATTACTAATAAAAATGCCGACAATTTAGAAGAAAACATTGCTCACGCAATATGTGTTGCATGCGATGAAATATTGCAAGGCAAGTTTGATAAAGAGTTTATTTCTGATGCTATACAAGGTGGCGCCGGAACAACTGTTAACATGAACGTTAACGAAGTTATCGCTAACCGTGCAACTGAAATATTAGGTGGAAAATTAGGCGAATATATTTGCCATCCAAATGACCACGTTAATAAATCTCAATCTACTAACGACGTTGTCCCTACTGCTGGTAAATTAACGGTTATAGACCTTTCAAATGAATTGTTTTTACAATTGGAGTCTTTAATCAGTAGTTTAGACCAAAAAGCCGTTGAATTTAACGATATTATTAAGATGGGTAGAACTCAACTTGAAGATGCTGTTCCAATTCGTTTAGGACAAGAATTTTCGGCTTATTCATCTGCTATTAAAAGATGTAGTGGATTAATTAAGCAAGCATTAGAAGAAATGTATGTAGTTAATATTGGTGGCACTGCTATTGGCACATCAATAAATACTAATAAAGATTATTTAGTACACATCACGGGTGTTTTATCACAAATTACAGGATATAATTTAGTTCAAGCAAAAAACTTAATAGATAATACGCAAAATTTAGATGGTTTTGTATATGTATCAGGTGCGTTAAAAACTTGTGCAATTACGCTTTCTAAAATGTGCAACGATTTAAGACTTATGGCAAGCGGACCTAAAACTGGTATTTCTGAAATTACACTCCCTGCTATGCAAAATGGTTCATCAATTATGCCAGGAAAAGTTAATCCTGTTATACCTGAAGTAGTTTCACAAGTTGCTTTTGCTGTTATAGGCAATGATATGACTATTTCAATGGCAGCAGAAGGCGGACAACTTGAGTTAAATGCATTTGAGCCTGTTATTTTCTATAAATTATTTGAATCAATTATTTGCTTAAAAAATTCAATCAATACTTTAACAGAAAATTGTATAAAAGGAATTGTTGCAAATAGAACTAAAATTTCAGAATTATTAAATAATAGCATTGGTATTGTCACTGCCTTATGTCCATTTATTGGATATAAAAAATCAGCAGAAATTGCTAAAGAGGCACTAAAAACAAATAAAAGCATAAAAGAAGTTGTTCTAAAACACAATATTTTAACTGAAGAACAATTAAATAACATTTTGAATCCTTCTCACATGACATAATATATAGAAAAACGCCTCCAAAATTTTGGAGGCGTTTTTCTTTTCAATGATTTTACTCAATAATTTTTGTAATTTTAATAATCTTATAATTTTTGTCTATTTCAATACATTTACCACAACTATCGCATTTTTTATTAGGGTCTAAATCACACCTATCACATTCGCCACAGTCTATGCACTCTCTATCATATAATTCACATTTTTTTGTTGACATAATTAATTTCTCCTAAAATTTACAAACATTTGTTTGACTTTTTTTATTTTAAATGATAATATAAAAGCATGAAAAAGATTGAAACTAAAATAAATGAAGTTTATAATTTTACATCAAATTATATTAGTCAGTTTGGCTATCCCCCATCAGTAAGGGAAATTTGCAATAAACTTAGCATAAAATCAACAGCAACAGCATCTTATTATTTAGACAAACTTGTTAGCCGTGGCTTGCTTGAAAAGTCGCCTTGTAAAAACAGAGCGTTAACATTGCCACAACACGCTGCGCAGTTTAAAAGCGTGCCTATTGTCGGAACAATTAATGCTGGCCAACCTATTTTTGCTGCACAAAATCTAGAAGGCTATTGCCCTATTCCACAAGAATTTAATACGGGTGGAACTGAGTTTGCATTAAAAGTTAATGGCGACAGTATGATAAATGCTGGCATATTTGACAAAGATATTATTATAGTCAAACAACAAAGCGATGCTATTAATGGTCAAATTGTTGTTGCATTAATCGATGATAGCGCAACAGTTAAAAGATTTTATAAAAAAGACAATAAAATTATTCTTCACCCTGAAAACGACACAATGCAAGATATGGTTTTTGATGACGTTATAATATTAGGCGTTGTTAAAGGATTAATGCGAAAATTTTAAGTTTATATTTTAATATTTATGTTATTTTATAAGAGAAAACTTGTTTAAGAGTTTTCTCTTTTTTATTTAATTTTAGTTATAACTTTACACTATAAAAACGCAAATTAATTTTTTTGCGTTAACTTTAAGTTTTTAAGAACAATTTTTGCATGCTCGTAAGTTAAACCACCTTGCATATATGCAATGTATGGTGGTTTTATTGGCGCATCTGCTGAAAGTTCAATAGAAGAACCTTGAACAAAACAACCGGCTGCCATTATAACTTGGTCTTCATAACCTGGCATTTCCCAAGGCAGTGCATCTACATAACTGTCAATTGGTGAATTGTGTTGTATTGTTTGAACAAAAGAAATAAGGTCTTTTTCATTATTAAATTTAATTGCCCTAATAATATCGTTAGGTGTTGCACCAATTTGTGGCGATGTTTCATAACCCATTTCGTTTAAAACAGCACCAAATAGCAAAGAACTTTTAATCGCCTGTAAAACGACGTGTGGAGCTAAAAATAGCCCTTGAAAATAATATTGATAACCACTGCAGTAAGAGCCAACCTCTCCACCAATAGATGGCGCTGTTAGTCTATTTTGCACCAAATTAACATACTTTTCTGAGCCAACAACGTATCCACCGGTAGGAGCAATTCCACCACCTGGATTTTTAATCATTGAGCCTGCCATTAAATTGATGCCAACATTTGTGCCTTCTAATTTATCTAAAAATTCACCATAACAATTATCTAGCATAAAACAACCATCATAACAAAGTGATTTTATAAAATTAACAGCATCACCTATATCACTTACAGATAATGCATCACGCCAAGCGTATCCTCTTGAGCGTTGCATATATATCATTTTAGGATTTCCATGTTCAGTAAAATATTGTTTGATTTTTTCTTTATCAATTTTTCCATTAATCAATTCAATACAAGTGAATTCAACGCCATAATCTTTTAACGAGCCATTTCCCTCGCCATAGATAACATCATTTAGGGTGTCATATGGCGTTCCAGTAATACAAAGAGCCTTGTCGTTTGGCATTAAAACGCCAAATAAACACAATGATAATGCATGTGTGCCCGATACAATATTAGGTGAACAGATAGCCTTTTCAGCCCCAAAAACATCAGCAAAAACTGAATTTAAAATATCTCTTCCTTCATCACCGTATCCATAACCTGTCGTACCGGTAAAATGTCTTAGTGCTAGCCTATTTTTTTGAAAGGCTTTAAGCACTTTTTCTTGATTAAATAATGCTATTTCTTCAAAATATTCAAATTGAGTTTTAAGACTTTGTTCACATTGTTTTATTAAAATATCATTAATCATAATTTTTTCCTTTATAACTCACTTACAATTTGTTTAGCCATTTGTTCGTTATTTGTTGGATTTAGCATTTTAACATTTAACTTTTTAAAGTAAGTGATTTGTCTTTTTGCATAGTGTCTTGTGTTTAATTTAATATCTTCAACTGCTTTTTCTAGAGAACAATTACCTTCAATATAGTCAATAATTTCTTTATATCCGATTGCTTGCATGCATTGATTATCCTTGCTAATACCACTATTAAGCAAAGTTTTAACTTCATCAATAAGGCCGTTTTTTAGCATAATATCAACTCTTTTATTAATTCTAGAATATAAAATTTCTCTGTTATAGCCTATAGAATATGCCGAATAATCAAATTTTGGCACTAATTGGTCTTTAATATCAGACTTTTTTGTTCCACTATGATAAATTTCTAATGCCCTTACAACTCTTTTTAAATCATTTGGGTGGAGCTTGTTTGCGCTTTCAATATCAAACTCCTTTAAGATGTTATAAACATATTCGTTCCCTTTTTCTTGGGCTAATTTCATATATTTATCTCTTATTTCTAAATTTGCTTGGCTATTTCCGTATGAAAAATCATATAAAATTGAGTTTATATAAAATCCCGTACCCCCACAAATTATAGGAGTTTTTCCCTTAGATAAAAGTTCATTAATTATTGGTAATGCAATATTTCTATAATCGCTTACGCTAAAACTATCAAAAGGCGAAACAACATCAATCATATGATGTTTAATTCCTTGCATTTCTAAAGTTGTTGGCTTTGCAGTTCCAATATTTAGGTCTTTATAAATATACATAGAATCTGCAGAAACAATTTCAGTGTTAAGCAGTTTTGCAACCGAAAGCGCTAAATCACTTTTACCTGAGGCTGTAGGACCACAAATTATTATAATTTTATTGTTTATATTATCCTTTTGAACCATTTATCTATTTCCGTTCTTGTAATTTTTATTGCAACAGGTCTGCCGTGCGGACATTTTAAGCCAATATTTTCTTTTAATTTATCAAGCAAAATGGTAATTTCTGATTCTGAAAGTTTATCACCAGACTTGATTGCAGACTTACATGCTTTTTGGGCAAGTTTTTCAAGTAAAAGTTCATTTACTGTAAAAGTTTTTAGTTCGTTTATGTCACTAAGTATGTCATCAAAGAAAGTTTTTAGATTAATATTAACTAAAAAAGTAGGAATTGCCGAAACTTTAAAGGCATTTCTACCAAATTCACTAATTTCTATACCCATTGAATTAAACACGTCAAGTTTAGTAAGTAAAAAATTATATTCAATGCTATTTACGTTGATAATATAAGGAAGCAATAAGGTTTGGGTATCAATTCTAGCATTTTTAACTGCTGAATTTAGTTTATCAAATAAAATTCTTTCATGTGCAGCATGTTGGTCAGCAAAATAAAGGTCTTTTCCATCCTCAAAAATTAAATATGTGTTCAGTGCTTGACCAATATACCTAATTTCAGTTAAATTGACTAAAGATTCTTGTATAATTTCTTTATTTTTTTGCTCTATTTCTTGCTTTTGTTTTTCTAATTTTTCAAGATATAGTTTATTTTCGGCAAAAATATCTGTATCGTTATTACTATCGGCATTAAATTGCATATTTTTATCATCAAATTTAATTGAATAATTTTGGTCAAGTGGTTTGCTGTCATTTAGCGTGATAGTAAATGGTTTTTTCTCTGCATTAATAGCATTATGCGTGATATATTCGCCTTTAATTTCACTAGGGTTTATCTCGGTTTTTTCGTTGTTGTATTTTTTGTCATTTGAAACAATATTTAATGCTTCACTGCTACCGTCTAACACCTTAGAAATTACAGAATAAACACTTCCATACACTATTTGATTATTTGCAAAACGAACGTCAAGTTTGTTTGGATGCACGTTAACGTCAACAATTTCACTTGGAAGAGAAATACTAAGCACGTAAAATGGATATTGTCTTTTCATTAAATATGATGAATATGCATTTGCTATTGCAGAAGAAACGGTTTGATTTACAACATATCTACCGTTAATAAACGTTGTTTGATAACTTCTATTCCCTTTTGTAAAGAAATGTTTGCCAATATATCCATTAATTTTAATGCCGTTTTTAACTGTATCAATGTAAAAGCAATTATCAAGACAATCAACTCCATATACGCAAGCCATTGCACTTTCAAATCCATCGCCAAAAGATTTATAAATAACTTTTCCATCTACGATATACTTAAAAGAAATTGATGGATTTCCAAGAATAAACCTCGCAACTGTTGCTGTAATTTCATTTTCCTCTGACTTTTCAGAACGCAAAAACTTTTCTCTAACAGGCGTGTTAAAGAATAAATTGTTTACTGAAATTATTGTGCCATCATTTATGGCAGAGTCGCTAACCTCAGACATTTCTCCACCCTCAGCGCTTATTGTTGCACCTATTTCTTGAAATATAGGCTTTGATAGTAAATTAATTTTAGAAACTGAAGCAATACTAGCAAGAGCCTCACCCCTAAAACCTAAAGACATTATATTATCTAAATCTTTTACAGACGAAATCTTACTTGTTGCATGTGGCAAAAGCGCTTTTTTTAGTTCACTTTTTTCAATACCACTGCCATTATCGGTAATCTTAACACAAGAAATACCACCATTTTCAATTTCAATTTCTATGTTGGTTGCGCCAGCATCAATAGAGTTTTCCACAAGTTCTTTTACTACTGAAAACGGGCGTTCTACAACTTCTCCTGCGGCTATTCGATTATAAATTTTACTGCTAAGTAAATTTATTTTCATTTTAATAATCTTCCTTAAGTTTTTCTTGTAAATCAATTAAAATATTAAATGCTTGCATTGGCGATAAATTATTAGTGTCTATCTCTGCAATAATACGTTCTACTTCGCTTGTGCGTTTGTTTACTTGCTGGTCTATACTTTGTTGGTTAACTTGTTCATTATACGTATTGGTTTTTTCTAATTTTTTAAGAATTTGTTTTGCTTTTTCAATAATTTCTTTATTTACGCCTGCAAGTTGCGCAACTTCAATACCAAAACTTTTATTCGTGCCACCACGCATAATTTTACGCATAAACACAATTCCACCTTGCAATTCCTTAACGGTCACTTTATAGTTTTTTACGCCGTCTAAATTACCTTCAAGACTAGTAAGTTCGTGATAATGAGTTGCAAACATAGTTCTCGCCTTAATATTGTTTGTAATATATTCAACAACGGCCCATGCAATGCTAAGTCCGTCAAACGTGCTTGTTCCACGCCCAATTTCATCTAAAATAAGCAAACTGTTTGAAGTGGCATTGTTTAAAATATTAGCCATTTCAGACATCTCAACCATAAACGTACTTTGGTCTGATATAAGATTGTCACTTGCACCTATTCTAGTAAAGATTTTATCCGTTATTGGTATTTCAGCACTTCTTGCTGGCACAAAACTTCCCATTTGCGCAAGCAATGTTATAAGCGCAATTTGGCGCATATAAGTGCTTTTTCCTGCCATATTTGGGCCTGTTAAAATCATAGTTCTATTTTCTTGACAGTCAAGCAAGCAATCGTTAGGAATAAATTTTTGCTTTGAAAGACTTTCAACTACAGGATGCCTTCCGTCAACAATATCAAGTCTTTGCCCTGCATCTAAAATGGTTGGTTTACAATATCCATTTTCTCTTGCAACTGTAGAAAGCGAACATATTACATCAAGATCTGCAATAGCGTTTGCTGTTGATAAAAGTTTTTCAACTTGTCCTCTTAGATGTTCTTTTATTTGGTTAAAAATAGTAGCTTCAATTTGTAAAGATTTTTCTTCACTAGATAAAATTGCAACTTCTAATTCTTTAAGTTCATCGGTTATAAAACGTTCAGCATTTGAAAGTGTTTGTTTTCGTTGATATTCATAAGGCACTTTTTCTTTAAATGAATTTGTCACCTCTATATAGTATCCAAACACACGATTATAGCCTATTTTAAGGGTTTTAATGCCCGTTTTTTCTCTTTCGTTATTTTCAATTTGCGCAATTAAAGACTTGCTGTTTTTACCTAAATTACGCATTTGGTCTAGTTTCTCGTCATAGCCATCTTTAATATAGCCACCATCTTTTAAGTTTGAAGGTGGTTCGTCAACTATTGATTTATCAATTAATTCAATAGTTTGCTTAAAGTCTTCTATACTTGTAAAAATATCTTGAATAAACTCAGAATTTAGCCCTAAAAGTTTAAATTTAACTGATGGTAAAACTTCTAAAGAAGACTTTAAAGCCAAACAATCTCTTGGCATAATATTACCACTTGATATCTTACCGGTTAGTCTTTGCACGTCACGGATAGAACAAAGCAAGTTTGTAAGTGCTTGCCTTGTCACACTGTCATTAAATAAACAATCAACCGCATTTAATCTATAGTTAATCTTTTCTTTATCAATTAGTGGAGAAAGTATTAAACTTTGAAGTTTTCTTGCACCCATGCTTGTTTTTGTTTTATCTAAAAGCCATAAAAGTGAGCCGTAAGTTTTCCCGTCCCTTAAAGTCTTTACAAGTTCTAAATTTCTTATAGCATTAATATCAAGCATCATTATAGCATCATCATTTTCGCGCTTAATTTTATTTATGTTGATAAGAGTTTGTTTTTGTGTTTGGTTTAAGTATGCAACTAGTGCCCCACAAGCACTTATACATTCATCACAATCTTCAATCCCAAACGCATTAAAATTTAATATATTAAAATGCTTTTTAAGTGTATTTGAAGCATTATTTACATTATATTCACTTTGAGTAAACGCACTAAATTTAGGCAAAATCCCGTGTTTAATAAGTGGTGAATCAACAAACTTTTCTTTACACTCTTCATTACAAATCACTTCTACAGGATTTATCCTAACAAGTGTGTCAAAAAGTTCATTTGCACTACTTCCCCCAGAAAAATTACGCACTAAAAATTCGCCTGTTGTTATGTCTGCCCAAGCGAGTGCCATTATGTCTTTTTTTATATAAATAGATGCTAAGAAATTATTAATTTTTTCGTTAATTAATTCGTTATTTGTAATTGTTCCTGCTGTTGCAATCTTAACAACTTCACGATTTACAAGTTCCTTTCCGTTTGGCGAAGTTGTTTGTTCACATATAGCAACTTTTTCTCCCAATGATAGTAATTTAGAAATATATAAATCGGCAGCATGAAAAGGCACGCCACACATAGGCGCTCTTTCTTTAAGTCCACAATTTCTGCCCGTTAAGGTTAAATCAAGCAGTTTTGATACTTTAATTGCATCGTCAAAAAACATTTCATAAAAATCGCCTAATCTATAAAAAACTATGCAATCTTTATATTCTTCTTTAACCGTTAAATAATGTTTCATCATTGGTGACATATCGTCCATAAACAACCACCTTTCGTATTTTCTTTTTTTAACTTAAACCTTTTGACCCACTAGTGAGATTCCACCCGTTTTTTCAACCATAATATTTACAAAATTACCAACATCATTTTGTTCGCCCTTAAAATAGAGCATACGGCCATAGGTGTCCCTTCCAAGATACATTTCTTTTTTATCGTCATACCCTTCGCAAAGAACTTCAATAGTTTTGCCGATATATTGCTTAGACTGGTTTCGGTTTATTGTATTTTGTAAATCTATCAAATGCATAATTCTTTCTTTAGATATACTTTCATCAATTTGACCTTCCATTTTAGCAGCAGGAGTTCCTTCTCTTCTTGAATAAACAAAGGTAAACGCACCTGCAAAGCCAACCCTTTTTACCACATCTACCGTACCCATAAAATCTTGGTCGGTTTCTGTAGGAAAACCTACCATAATATCAGTTGTAATGGCTATATCTGGTATATATTTTCTTAGCATTTCAACTTTATCAAAATAACTCTCTCTATCATATTTCCTATTCATAAGTTTTAAAATTCTATTAGAACCTGCTTGAATAGGTAAATGAATACTTTTACAAATTTTATCACTATTTGCAAGCGCAATTACAAGTTTTTCGGTTAAATCTTTAGGGTGATTTGTCATAAATCTTAGCCTAAATTTCCCTTCAACCTTTGAAATTTCGTTAATTAAATCAGCAAAATCAACGTCACCAAGGTCTTTACCATAAGAATTTACGTTTTGACCTAAAAGTGTAATTTCTTTATACCCTTCTTTAACCAATACTTTGCATTCTTCAACTATATCAAATAATTTTCTACTACGCTCTCTACCCCTAACATAAGGCACGATACAATAAGTACAAAAATTATTGCATCCATAAGTAATGTTTACCCAAGCATTAGGATAACTTGTGCGAGTTTTAGGTGTCCCTTCAACAACATTGCCTTCTTTATCCCAAACTTCAATTAAAGTGCGCTTCTGTTTGAGTTTATTTTCCAAAAGTGTTTTAAAATTCTCCAAGTTATGCGTGCCAAAAATAATGTCTATAAAAGGAAATTTTTGATGCAATTTTTGCGCGTAGCCAGTTTGTTGCGTCATGCACCCACCGACAGCAATAATTAAATCTTTTTTGTTCTTTTTCAACTTTTTTAATGCACCAATATTACCATCTGCTGTGTTTTCAGCATTTTCTCTAATGCAACAAGTGTTAAACACAATAATATCAGCATTTAACTCGCTATCAGACGGCGAATATCCTAAACTTGTAAGAATGCCAGCAAGTTTTTCAGATTCGTGAATATTCATCTGGCAACCATATGTAATTATATAATACTTTTTATCATTTCTTTCCATACTTTATATAATAACTTATTATTTAGTATTTGTCAATTTATAATATCAATTTTGAATAATATATCCTAACTTTTACATACTAATTTGTATGAAAAAGGCACTTAAAATTTCTTTTATGATTTTAGCAAGCATTTTTATAGTAGCATTCTGCATGATGGCTTACTTTTATATATCAACAATTAATGCAAAGCTTGACACTGAAAAACTAATAAATTTTGATAGAAGTATTGTCTTTTACGACATAAACGACAATATTGTTTTAGAACAATCTAACGGCAAATCTATAGTAAATATTTCGCAAATTCCTAAGCACACAAAAAATGCGTTCATCTCAATAGAAGATAAGCGTTTTTATAAGCATAAAGGCATTGATTATCAAGGTTTATTTAGAGCAATGCTATCTAATTTTAAGTCATTTTCTTTCAAAGAAGGTGCCTCAACAATTAGTCAACAACTGATAAAAAATACTCATTTAACAAGCCAAAAAACATTAAAAAGAAAACTGCTTGAAATGAAACTTGCCAAACAGTTAGAAAAGAAATATACAAAAGATGAAATATTAGAAAAATACTTAAATACAATTTATTTTGGCGAAAATTGTTATGGTATTTCAAGTGCTTCAGAACACTATTTTTCAAAAGAACCATCTAACCTTTCAATTAATGAAAGTGCAACACTTGCTGCAATAATTAAAGCCCCAACATACTATTCTCCCTTTCAAAATTATAAAAAATGCTATGAAAGAAAAAATTTGGTTTTAAAACAGATGCTTTCACAAAATTTAATAACAAAAACAGATTACGAAAAAAGTATTAACGAACCAATATCTCTTGCTGAAAAAACTCAAATAACTAAAGGTGTTGATTACTTTAACCTTACATCAAAACAGATAAATAAAATCTTGCAAAACTCCCCTTACTCAGCAAGACAAATTAATGTATACACATATGTTAATCCATACGTGCAAACACAAGTTGAAGAAAACATAACAAGTTGCAGTCTTGATGCATATAAAACAGCAATTGTTATGGATAAAGATGCACATATTTGCGCATATTATTCTAATTTTGGAATCGCCAATCGACAACTGGGCTCTATAATTAAGCCTATACTTTGTTATGCCCCAGCAATTGAAGAAAATTTAGTTAGTTCTGCAACAATTATCTCTGACACTAAAACAAGTTTTGGAGATTATTCTCCAAAGAATTTTAACGATAGGTATTTGGGCGATATTTCAGTTAAAACTTCACTTTCAACAAGTTCAAATGTTTGTGCTGTTAAATTATTAAACTATTTGGGTGTTGAAAAGGGAAAAAAATATTTAAATAAATTAAACATAAATACAGCAAATAATGATAATTCTTTATGTCTAGCACTTGGTGCAATTCAAAATGGTATTGATTTAATTGATATAACAAGCGCATATTGTGTTTTTAATAATTTGGGTGAATATACTAAACCAACTTTTATTAGGAAAATTAGTGATACAAATGGTAATACCATATATAAAAATCAACATAAAAATACTAAAGTTTTTAGTGATGACACAATTACAATAATGAACGACATGCTTAGCGAAACAGTTCAAAATGGCACAGCAAAAAAACTTAAACATTGTAAACAAAAATTATATGCCAAAACAGGGACTGTCGGAAATATAAATGGAAATACAGATGCTTATTCTATTTCATATAACAACAAATATGTAATGGGCGTATGGCTTGGAAACAAAAGCAACCAATATCTTGATAATTCTATCACCGGTGGAAGTTTGCCTACAAGTATATCAAGCAAAATATGGAATAAATTATATATAAATGAGTTTGATACTTGTGATATTAAAAAAAGTGAAAATGTAGAAGAAGTGTATATTGATAAAATTGAATATGAAACAAGTGGCAGTCTTGTTTTGGCTGATGATATTTGCCCTTTAAGATATAAAACAAAGGCATTGTTTAAAAAATCAATGCTACCCAAAATTAAATCCACAAGATTTTCTTCGCCAACAATAGAAAAACCAAAAATATCAGTAAATAACAATGAAATTACTATTCAATTATGTCTGACACAATACACAAATGCAAAGGTGTACAGATTAGTTAACGACAATAAAGTTGAAGTATTTGACAGTGCTAAAGATAATGAATGTGTATTTGTAGATAAACTATTAAATAAAGGCATTGTATATAGTTATATTGTAGTTCCCTATTGCAATATTGACGGGCAAACTTATTTTGGAAAAGAAATTTTTCTTGAAAAAATAAAATCGCCAGTTTATGAAACTGACGATTGGTGGATTAACTAATAAAATATTACTTAATTAAAATGTATATTTTTCAACATTTTTAAATGCTTCATTGATAAGACCTTCAACGTCTAATTTGCTTTCAGCCTTTTTCACCCTTTCAAGATTTGGTTTAATTGCAGGATATTTTGGCAAGAACACTGTGCAACAATCTTCATAAGGTAAAATAGAAGTTTCATAAGTATCTATTTTTTTAGCAATATCAATAATATCAAGTTTGTCAAACGCAATTAGTGGACGAAGCATTGGCATTGTCACAACAGAATTTGAAGAAGTTATGCTTTCTATAGTCTGGCTTGCAACCTGACCTAAACTTTCGCCTGTTATAATTGCTTGGTCACCTTGTTGGATTGCTAAGCGTTCTGCAATGCGCATCATAAACCTACGCATAATAGTTATCATAAATTCTTCTGGGCAATGCTCATGAATTGCTTCTTGAATATGCGTAAATGAAACTACAAATAAGTTAATTCCTCCATTATATTCACCAACTTTTTTTGTTAGTTCTATTACTTTTTCTTTTGCAGCCTCGCCAGTATATGGAAAACTATGAAAATGCAAGCAGTTTAGTTTCATGCCACGTTTACACATCATATACCCGGCAACAGGACTGTCAATTCCGCCTGAAATCAATAATAAACCCTTACCAGATGAACCAACAGGCATTCCACTTAAACAGAAGACAACGTCTGTATAAACAAAAGTTTTGCCATCTTCTCTAATATCAACGTATAAACAAAAATCAGGGTTTTTAACATCAACGCTAATATTTTTGCCATAAATATCTAATAATCTGCCACCAAGTAGCATAGATGTTTCCATTGAATTTGGAGAAAAAGTTTTATCTGCTCTATTTGTAATAACTTTAAATGTGCCAACTTTATTTTTACATAAATAAGATGCAGCCTCAAATATCTTTTCAAAATCATTTTCAACTACTAGCGCATTGCTATAAGTGTGAATTCCTGCAATTTTATGTAGTTTTTGTGTTATTAACTCGTAATCTAATGGGTCATAGTCTTCAATTAAATAACGGCTATGCATGCTTGTAAAAGTAAACTTAAACTCTTTTAATGAATTTTTAATGTTTTCTTTTAACATTTTTTCAAAATAGCCACGATTTTTACCTTTAAGATGAATTTCACAATATCTTATTATTATAGCATTTTTCATTATTTTAATATTCCCTTTAATTTTTCAACTGTATTATTTATAATCTCTATTGCTTCTTGGCATTCTTGAGCCGTTGTTTCGGTTGAAAAACTTATTCTAATAACACCGTCAAGAACGTCTTGCTTATATCCACAATTTTCAATAACTCTACTAAATCTATTCTTAGATGAACATGCAGAGCCATTACCAACTATTAAATTTTGTCTTTCTAAAGCGTGCATAACCACTTCACCGCGAAGTCTTTTTGCCGAAATTGTAAGTATATAAGGGCTACATTTATCATTTGATATAAAAGAAAACAATTCCTTATTTAAGCCTTGAACAAAAAGTGATTTATGAAACAACGCTTTATTATAATTTTCATTTAAGTTTTGATATTTTTCTTGCCCCGCAAAATCAAAAACCTTTATACCAAAAACATTTTCAGTTCCACTTCTTAACCCACCTTCTTGTCCACCACCAAAAATTAGTGGAGCAACATTAAGGTTTTTCTTTTTTATCAAAGCACCAACGCCTTTTAAGGCGTTAATTTTATGTGCACTTATTGAATATAAATCAATGTCTGGGCCAAGGGAAAATGGAATTTTACCATATGCTTGAACACCATCAACGTGAAAAATAATATTTTTATTTATTGATTTAATAGTTTTTGCAATTTTATTAACGTCGTTTATACCACCTGTTTCATTGTTAACATGCACAATTGACACAAAATCAACTTTATTATTTTTAATGTAGTTATAAAGTTCATCTTCTTTTACTGTGCCATCATCATTTAAATTAATAAAATCTACATTGTGACCACGGTTTTTAAGTTCTAAAAAACTTTTATATACTGCAGAATGCTCACCTTTAGTAGTTATATAAGTTCCTCTTTTTACCGCACAAAAAATTGCCATATTATCACTTTCTGATCCACATGAAGTGAATATAACCTCGCAATTAGTTGCACGTAAATTGCGTAAAATATTTTCTTTTGCAACCTTAATTTCTTTTGCACAATTTAACCCACCTGAATATAAGGCAGATGGGTTATAAAACTTTTCACTATTAAAAACTTGCGCTTTTTCTAGAGCAGTTTTTGATGGTATTGTTGTTGCCGCATTATCAAAATATAACATTTTTATTTAAAAAACTCCTCTTCAAGAATTGTTTTTTTAGAAAATTTTATAACGTTAACAATAAACTGCTGCGTACATTCAAACACAAGAAGGTTTTTTTGCGCGTTGACGTTTACTACAAAATAATAGAAATTTTTATTTTCTGCTGGGATTAAATTTTGTGTTAATACTAGTTTATTAATGCCAGTTATACTTTCATATTTTTTATAAGTTGCACTATTAAAATAACCAATTCTTTCAATATTATAAGTGTCAAATTTAATAACACTTTTTCTGTTGATGTCTTTAATTACTTTTGAAACCCTAATTGAGCCTGAAACAAAAGTATAATCGTAAACATTATAAAGTGTGTTTTTGTATCTGCCACACATAATTGCCATTACTAAAATTATAATCATAGGCAAAAAAGTGAGTATAATACTAAAAACAACAAAACCAGGTTCAGGGCCAAAAAATAAAAAAACTATAATTGCATAGAAAGTAAATATTACGTATAATATTTTTGAAATTAAATTATAAAAATTATATTTTTTTGTTGCTTTTTCCTCATCTATTAAAGTAGCAGATTCTTCATAAAAAACTTCTTGCATAACTCACCTTTTACTTATTTTACCACATACACAGCAAAAACACAATTATTTTAGTTTAACAATCGTCACGCCGTTTTCCCCTTCCCCATACTTACCACGCCTAAATTCCAAAACGTTTTTATTTGTTTTTAAATAGTTTCTTATCGCTTTAAGTAAAACGCCTTGTCCTACACCGTGTATAACCTTAACTTCTTCTAAATTATGGATTATTGCTTGGTCTAAAAAATATTCAACTTCTGTCAGTGCTTCTAGTTCGGTTTTTCCTATTACATTAATTTCAGTTAAAGGAAGACCACTTGCCGTTTGCCTATAAATTTTGACGTCTTTTTCTTTGTTTTGAATTTCTTTCTCGCTATTATATAATTCACTAAGTTTTACTTTAGTTTTTATATTACCGATTAAAACTTCTGCTTCGTTTTTGCTATCCTTTATACCTAAAACTTTTGCATAAGCCCCCAACGTCTTTACGTAAATTTTAGTGCCGACCTTTAAATCCGACTTCTTAACTTTTATTAGTTCAATAGGACTGTCATCATAATCGCTATCTAAATACCTGCTATTTTTTAGCCTATTTTTTAGTTCATTTGCCCTAAAAACTTCTTTACTTTCTAAATCAACTGCTTTTAATATGCTTTTAAGTTCTTCAATAATCTCTTCAGCATCGGCAAGTTTATCTGCAACAATTCGTTTAGTTTCATGCTTTGCCGTTTGAGTTATCTTTTCCCTTTCTTTAATTATTCTTTCTTTTTCTAAAACAATTTGGTCAAGTTGTTTTTGCTTTTCAAGTTCAAGTTGTTTTAAATTAAAAGCAAGTTCATCAGCCTTTCTTCTGCTTTCTTCTGCTTTTTTAAGCACTAATTCAAATGATACTTTTTTATCTGACAAAAGGGATAGTGATTTATCAATAATACTTTTGTCAATACCTAAAGTCTTGGCAATCTCTATTGCATTTGAACTTCCTGGAATACCGATATTTAGTTTATAAACAGGTTTTAATGTTTTTGCATTAAATTCCATTGATGCATTTTCAAGTTTAGCGCTACTCATAGCAAACTCTTTTAATCTTGAATAATGGGTTGTTATTATACCAAAGCAATTGCTATCTAACAACTTTTCTATAATTGCAAGCGCAAGCGCGCTTCCTTCTTCAGGGTCGGTACCAGCACCGATTTCATCAATCAAAACTAAACTATTTTTGTCTACATTATTGATGATGTTAATTATGTTCATAATATGTGAAGAAAAAGTTGATAGATTTTGCTCTATACTTTGTTCATCACCTATGTCACAGTATATATTACTAAATACTGATATTTCACTATCATCATCAGCAGGAATATATAGCCCACTCATTGCCATAGCACAAAATAGCCCAGTTAGTTTTAGAGTGACCGTTTTACCACCCGTGTTAGGCCCGGTTATAAGTAAAAAGTTATAATCCTTTCCTAAATGTATAGAGACAGGCACAACTTTATCTTTATTTATAAGTGGATGTCTTCCCCTTTTGATATCAATAATGCCATTATTATTTAAATTAGGCTTAGAACATTTATTCTTATAAGCATACTGAGCACGAGCAAATGCACAGTCTAATTCAACCATATTTTCTGCATTATATCTAAGCGCATCAGACATTGAAGAAATTTTTTGGGAAAGTTCTGCTAAAATTCTATGAATTTCTTCATTTTCATCAAGAAGCGCTTTTTTTAGGTCATTGTTAAGTTCCATAACGTGCTCTGGTTCAACAAACACTGTTGCACCCGAAGAAGACTGGTCGTGTATAAAGCCTTTTACATAACTTCTAAACTCGCTTTTTACAGGAATTACATACCTATCTTGGCGCATTGTGACAACTGCATCTTGCAAATATTTGCTTGAACTTCCACGCATATAAGAGTTTAATTCAGCCCTTATTCTAGCGTTTATGTTTGCTATACTTTTTCTTATAGAATATAGCTTTGGCGACGCATTGTCGCTAATTTGGTCTTCAGAAATGATTATGCGTGAAATTTCTTGTTCAAACTCAGCATTGGTATATAAAATATCAGTAATTTGTTTTAAAACCGATAAACTATTATCATTAACTGAATTTAATGAAGATTTAATAATTCTTGCACTTTTAAGATTTGCTAGCACGTGTAAAATTTCGGTGTTATTTAAAACGCCACCAACGTCAACCCTTTTAAGTTCATCCGTTATGTCATCAAAAAAATAAATTCCACCCGTACTATAAGTAAATAAATATTTATAAGCCTCTTCAGTTTTTTTAAGCAAAAGGGCTACTTCACTAAGACTAGTTAAAGGCTTTGATAATAAAATTTGTTCTTTTGTGCACCTTAAAACGGCAAAAGCACAAACTTCAGCCAAAATCTTATCATATTCAAGCGCCTTTAATGTCTTATCGTTTATCATTATCTAAGTTCTGCTCCTAATTGATAACTTAATGATTTTAATATCTTTTTAATAATATTATCTACTTCTTCAACGTTTAACGTTCTGTCTTCTGCAACAAATACAAGGTTAAACGCCATACTCTTTTTGCCTTCACCTATTTGTGCACCTTGATAAATGTCAAATAGTTTTATACTATCTAAGTATTTGCCACTTGCTCTTTTTATAATATCTTCAATGTTAGCGTGAGAAATGCTATTTTCAACAATAACTGCTAAATCTCTTTCAACCGATGGGAATTTAGAAATTTGTTTTGCTATAATTTTATTGTTAAATTGTTTTTCTAGTTTAGAATAAGAAATTTCACCAGCAAAAACAGGCTTGTCAGCATCAAGTTTATCAATAATTTGTGGATGAATTTGACCAATTGAACCTATTATTTGGCCATTTACAATAACATCAGCACAGCGCGTTGGGTGGAAGCATGCCTTTTTAGATGCAACATATTCTACCTTTTGACCATTACAAAAAGCATTTATAATTCCATCAACAACTCCTTTTAACGTAAAGAAGTCTTCATTTTCACCAAACACAACAAGCGATAACGTTTCATTTTCTACAGGTAATTTGTCTAGTGGCAATTCTGTTGGATTATATACTTTTGCAAGTTCAAATAATCTACCATCAAAATTCTTTCTATTTAAGTTATTACATGCGCTTCTTACTGCTGATGGTAAAAGAGATGTTCTCATAACAGCCAAATCTTCACCAAGTGGATTTAATAATTTAATAAACTTATGTTCATCAGCGTTTTTATCTAAGCCAAACATATCGTATTCTTTTTCAGAAACGAAAGAATAGTTAATCATTTCGTTAAAACCATAGCCAACTAAAAGGTTTTTAAGTTGCTCGTGAGATTTTTGTACTTCTGTAAAACCACCGTTTGTAATTGCAGATGTCTTTAAGAGCGTAGGTTTAATATTTTCATAACCGTATTCCCTTATAATTTCTTCAGCAATATCAGGATAATCTTCCATATCTTCTCTATAAAGTGGAACTTTGACCGTTAATTTATTACTATCTAAACTTACAGCAAAACCAAGTCTTGTTAAAATATCAACAATTGTTTCTGATGGAACAACTATCCCTAATACGCCATTGACCTTATCAATAGTTGTTGTAATTTCTTTTTGTTCAATCGCACCTTCATAAAGGTCATAACCATCACAAGCAATTTTACCACAACCAAGTGTATCTATAAGGTTTAATGCCCTTTTTAAGCCTGTTTCGACTGAAAAATAATCAACGCCTTTTTCATAACGTAATGAAGAATCAGTTCTTTGACCTAATTGTTTAGAAGTTTTTCTAATATTATCTCTTGTAAATTTTGCACATTCAAACACTATATCTTTAGTGTTATCATTAATTCCACTATTTAGTCCACCCATAACACCAGCAAGTGCAACAGGCTTGTTTTGGTCACAAATTACAAGGTTGTTATGATTAAGTTCAAATTCTTTTTCATCAAGAGTAATGATTTTTTCATTTTCGTTTGCCCTACGAATTTCAATTTGATTACCATATAATGTGCTTAAATCAAAAGCGTGCATAGGTTGTCCAATTTCTAAAAGCACATAGTTTGTAATATCAACTATATTATTAATCGACCTAAGCCCCATTACTGACAATCTTCTTTTTAACCATCTTGGGGACTCTTCTATTTTTATATCTTTAACTAAATGCGCTGAATATCTTGGACATAAATCAAAAGCAGAATTGGTCACTTTAACTAATGATTTTGTGCTAATACCACTATCACAAACATAATCGAGCGCTGGCATTCTTAGTGGCTTATTTAATACCGCTGCAACTTCACGCGCAATACCTAAAATCGATTGACAATCAGGGCGATTTGCTGTGATGTTTATGTCAAACATAACGTCTTCAATTTCAAGCAATTCTTTAACTTCAACGCCAAGTGGGAAAGAATCTTCTAATATTAAAATTCCGTTTACTGATGCCCCTTGATACCAGTCATCATTTATGCCTAATTCCTCTCCACTACAGAACATGCCGTAAGATGTAAGGCCACGGAGTTTACCTGTTTTAATCTTTTCGCCATTAGCAAGTGTTGAATTATCTAAAGCAACAGGAACAACTGCCCCAACAAATAAATTTGTTGCCGCAGTAATAATTTGTAGATTTCCGTGCTGGCCAGCATCAACTTGAACAACAGATAATTTATCTGCTTCTGGATGTTTTTCAATGCTTAAAACTTTACATGTGACAATTCTATTGATATGCTTAGCAATATAAGTCATATCTTCAACTTCAAAGCCACAAGAAAATAATTTATCTTTTAATTGCTCTGGTGTGCAATCTATATCAACATATTCTTTTAACCAAGAAAGTGGTGCTTTCATATTTTTATCTCCTATTAAACTGTTTTAAGAACTTAACATTGTTTTCAAACAATGTTCTAATATCAGAAATGCCATACTTAATCATAGTAATTCTTTCAATTCCAAGTCCAAATGCGAGACCTGAATATTCATTAGAATCAATTCCACTCATTTCTAATACTTTTTTGTTAACAATACCTGCACCCAAAATTTCTATCCAACCAGTGCCTTTACAAAGGCTACAGCCCTTGCCATGACATTTACAACACGTGACGTCAACTTCAACGCTAGGTTCGGTAAATGGGAAATATGAAGGTCTAAAACGGGTTTTTGTTTGTTCGTCAAACATTATTTTAACAAATTCATCTAAAAGACCTTGTAAATCGCAAAGCGAAACACCTTTATCAACAACAAGCCCCTCTATTTGATGAAACATTGGAGAGTGAGATGCATCATCATCTGCTCTATAAACCCTACCAGGACTTAAAATCTTGATAGGTGGCTTTTTATTCTCCATTGTCCTAACTTGACCTGGTGAAGTATGTGGACGAAGCAGAATATTATCAGTAATATAAAAGGTATCTTGCATATCCCTTGCTGGATGGTCTTTAGGAATATTTAATGCTTGGAAGCAATAATAGTCAGTATCAATTTCTGGTCCTTCAAAAACTTCAAAACCCATACCACAGAAAGCATCAAAAATTTTATTTTTAACAATGTTTAAAGGGTGCAAACTGCCCATAAGAGGGGTTTTTCCTGGCAAGGTAATGTCAATGGCTTCACTATCAAATTTTGCCATCATTTCTTTATTTTTAAGTTCATTTTCTTTACCTAAAAACATTTCGGTAATTTCAACCTTTAAGTCGTTTACCATTTTACCAAAGGCAGCCCTTTCTTCTGCTGGAATATCTTTCATACCCCTAAGTAAAGCCGTCACTTCACCATTTTTGCCAAGGTATTTTGCTTTTAAGTCATTTAAAATTTTTGTTGACTGAGCATCGGCAATTTCAACTTTAGCATTTTGTTTAATTTCAATGTGTTTATCTTGCATAATTCCTCCAAAAAATAAAATCGCCCTAAAAATATAGGGCGATTTGAAACGCTGTACCACCTAAATTCGTTTATAAAAATAAACCTTTATTAATTCGATAACGGAAATTAACCGATGCCACCTACTATTATTTCAGCACACAACTCCAAAGTGAATCACTTGCAAACAAATAGAAATCTTACAGCCGACGAATTTCTTTCTCTTGCTTTGTTTATTGCGCAAGTTTAGTCTTTATCATAGTTTTTACATATTATAATATTTTTTGGTAGTTATGTCAAGGATTTAATAAGAATTTAGTTAAATAGTCCATCTTTTAAATAAATATCAGGAACTTTACCAACCAATACTGTTTCACTTATTAGCATTTGCGTTTTACAAGTTGAAGTATAGTCATTTAATGGCATATGTAGTTTTATGGTGCATATTACATCAAGATAAATAGAGTGTAAAGTTTGATTTATTCCAACCGACGTAAAAGTAGAGGAAAATTTACAAATAACACTTGGTGAGTTTGTCACTTTTAATCTAATTTCACTGCCATATCCGGATAAAAAACTAATACCAGTAAACGCACCTAAAGGCAAGATAAAACCTTGATTTATTTTACTTTTCAACAAACTACTTGTAGCACTTGCAACCTGCCTATTAATAGTATTAATTTTTAACGAATTTGTGCTCATAAACGCTATGTCACCACTATCGTTTTTTTCTATATAAACTAAGTCTGTATATTTAATTTTATCATCTAAAGATATTAGCGTGGCATTATTAACTGCTTCAGTGCTTATAACATATGCTTGCTGAGTGCAAATATTAAAAATTTGACCACATACAGCACGCTTATAATATAAATAAAAACCTATAATTATTGCAAAAACCAAAAATAAAGAAAAAAAACGCTTGAAAGTTTTTTTCTTGCGTTTTTTATACCATATATAATTTTCCGTACACTCTATCATATTACTATGATATTATTTTATAAAATTATTTATTCTAAAATATTAGAACCATTTAGAAATATTGCCTCTTTTTTGAATCACGTATCTACCCACAAAAATGAGAGCCACTAAAACAAGACAAAGTCCTGCCATAAAAATATAATAAGTTTGCCAGCCAAACGAATCCATTATATAACCTGTTATAAAAGGCATTAAACCTGCAGCAATCGCTGCCCCAGAGTTTACTATAAGAGATGCCGTGCCTGAATTTATGTAATATTTAAATTTCATAGTTGTATATGAACCATATCCAGCACCTATGCAACTTGGTATATATTTTAACAAAGCACACATAATTAGCGCAAATGCAAAGTTCCAAGTAAATCCAAACACCATTAAAAGCAATAAGCCAAGGGTTAATAATGAAAGCAGACCTGTTTTTGTTACGATTTTCCCTGACCTATCAAAACTATTATACATAACAATACCTGCAACCATTGATATAATTGGCATAAACATTGTGAGCAGTATTGAAAGTGAAGTTGGAAAGCCGTGTATATCTTTAAGTAGTGAAGGAATCCAGTTGCCAAGGCCATACACTAAACAGTTAACAAAAAATGAAACCACAATAATAAAAGTCATAAGAAGTGAAACATTAAACTTTATGCCTTGTGGAATTACAAAAGTAAGTTTTTTATCACCTTTAACCTCAAATGAATATTCATCATTATTTTTTATAATTTTATCCATTGTTTTCATTTGTATAAACATATATACAACAGAACCAAACAAGAATACACCAAAGAAAACAAAAGTATATTTCCAACTTAAAACTGCAACAAATATTGCTGAAATTAAATATGTTAAAGAATTACCTATAGTGCTACCGGTTGCCAAAACCTTGTTTGCATATGACAGCGTTTCATTTGGCAAGTATTTAGCAAAAACATACATTATTCCGCCAACACTTCCCGCTTGCAAAATGCCGTTAAGACCAAATATAACCCAAACAACGGTAAGGTTATCAGTTAGCCCTATCATTGAAAAAGATATAGCCGACATAAGCGATGTTATAAGCAAAAAGTTTCGCATATTTATTTTAAGTATAAATATACCTAAAATTATCTGTGCAACTGCATAGACAAAATAATATATTGTAAGACCAAGCGATGCTTGAGTCTTAGTTGTCTTAAAGTCATCAATAATTGCTTGCAATTGACAAGTATATACAAGTTTTATTGCAAAAGAAAACATATAAAACAAATAACAAGCAATGAGTAACCTTTTATAGTTCTTAGAATATTTATACCTACTGAGTAATGACATAATAAACCTCTATAATGGTTCATAAAGTCTATTATATTCTTATAAAAATTTTATGTCAATAAATTTACTATCAAATTATTTAATTTTTCTTAGATTTTGATTTAAAAATCAAGGCAAATATATACCCAAAAATAATTGCAGCAGTAATGCCCATTGCAGCAGCAGTTATTCCACCTGTAATAGCCTTAAAAAGACTTTCTTTAGCGCCCTTAATTGCCCCATCAGCAAGCAAAAATCCAAACCCACAAATTGGCACTGTTGCACCTGCGCCTGCAAAATCTACTAAAAATTGATAAAGCCCAACAGCCTGCAAAAACACCCCTGCAAGTAAAAAATATACAAGTATTTTTCCCGCAGTAATTTTTGTGTAATTAATTAAAATCTGCGCAATAGTGCATATTGCCCCACCTACAACAAATACTTTTACATACATTAACAAAATGTCCATTTTATTTCCCCTCTATCACAACAGCGTGTGCTATTGCAGGAATACTATCCCCTTGTTGAGTTGATACCGAAGACAAAAGCGCACCCGTTGCCATAAGTAATATTTTACTGTATTTTCCATTATATAATCTATTATATAGATACGAATTAAAAACCATTGCACTACAACCAGCGCCACTTCCACCTTGATATTCCTGCTCGCAAATATTATAGACAAGTTCGCCACAATCAACGTGTTGTTTTTCAACGTCATATCCCTTTTCCCACATTAAATCCTTAAAAATTCTTGAACCTAACGCTCCTAAATCACCAGTGACAATAAGGTCATAATCAGTTGGGTTAAGCCCAAAATCATTAAAGTGCGTAAAAAGCGTGTCACATGCAGCAGGAGCCATTGCAGCGCCCATATTATTTGCGTCTGTAATACCAAAATCTACAACTTTGCCAACCGTAGCACCCGTAATTATAGGCCCTTTGCCTTGTTTAGAAACAACGCTTGCGCCTGCCCCTGTCACTGTCCATTGCGACTGAGGTGGACGAGTTGAACCGAGTTCAAGTGGATAACGATACTGTCTTTCTGCTGTGGAAAAATGACTGCTTGATGCACAAATTACGTTGTTCATATATCCACCATCAACAAGCATTGCACCAAATATAAGGCTTTCTGAAAAGGTTGCACATGCATTATATACACCAAGATAACCTGTTGAAAAATTTCGCGCAGCAAATGTAGCAGATATTATTTGGTTAAGCAAATCACCCGCAACAATTGCATCAATTTCTTTTTCGGTTTTTTTAGCGTTTTTAATGCTGTTTGATATAACCGTGTAAAGCATTTTACTTTCGGCTTTTTCAAAGGTATCTTCGCCAAACATATCGTCATTTAACTTTGTTTCATAAAACTCATTTATACTGCCATTACTTTCTTTAGGCCCTGCTATTGAAGACACACCTGAAATGACAGGTTTATTAAAAAATTGCATACTTCTTTTCATAAAAAAATCCTGTTATAACTAATATAAGCAATAACAGGATTTTAATTCAAAATTGATTAATTTTATGTATTTTATAGGTCGCCAGCAATGTCTTTAAAGCCTTGCCCTCTAACTTCAAACGAATCGTTTATAATCATAAATGCATGTTTGTCAATATTTTTAACAATTTCTTTAACTTGAATAAGTTGTCTGTTTTTAACACATGTAAGCAAAAGTTTATGCTCCTCATGTGTATACATCCCAACGCCATCAAGCATTGTCACACCACGAGGACTGTTTTCTATAAGTATTTTTGCAATTTCTTCACTTTTATCACTTACAATGATGCAAAGTTTTGCTTTTTCTAAACCAACTAAAATTACTTCTGAAACCTTAGTGCTAACAAAAACAACTATTAAAGCATAAAGCATATTATCAGGACTTTTAGTGATAATTGCACCAAAAACAACAATTAATCCATCTAATATACCAACAAATATAGGTATGTTTGATAGTTTTGTCCATTTTGCAATAACTCTGCCAAAAAGTTCTGTTCCACCACTTGAAAACTTGTATCTAACGAAAAGTCCTATTCCTATGCCTTGGCAAACCCCACCGTATAGTGAAGCAAGAATTTTATCTTCTATCATTATTGGTATAAATACATCCAACAAATCTGTAGTAAGGCCCAAAACTGTTACAGTTAATAAGCATTTTACAACAAATGGCAAACCAAAATACTTAAGCCCTAAAATCAAAATTGGAATATTGATAACGATAGAAATTATACCGATAGGAATATTTTCATTTAATATATTAATTAAAACTGATAAGCCTGTGACACCGCCAGCAACAATTTTATTAGGCGCTAAAAATAAGACAGTGCTAAACGCATAAAACACGCACCCAACCACCATAAATAAATAGCCTAATAATTTCTTAGCCGTGAATTTTTTACTAATATTTTTATTCATAAATAACCTCACGTACTAATTATATTATGCTAAATGATTTATGTCAAGTAATATTTATTTACTAAAAAATTCTAAATCCAATAAAATATAAAATCCCAACTAAAACACTACTTGCAATGCCGAAAACTATAATAGGTCCTGCAACAACAAACATTTTTGCAGCCGTGCCATAAATATAGCCTTCAGTCTTAAATTCCATTGCTGGCGACACAACAGAATTTGCAAAACCTGTTATTGGCACAATTGACCCCCCACCAGCATACTTGCCAATTCTATCATAAACGCCAAGTCCTGTTAAAAACGCACCTAGAAAAATCATTATCATTGATACATAACTTGAAAGTTCATCACCCGAAAGGTTAAACCCATACTGCAAAAGATATCTAAAAGATTGTCCAATTGAACATATTACGCCCCCAACCCAAAAAGCATGAAGTAAAGAACGTTTTTGATTTGTTTTTGGCGAAATGCCCTTTACATATTGAATATAATTATTGTTTTTATAAGCGTTATAATTTTTCATTTTTCACATCCGTTTTTATAAATTTACCAAAACATATTTCTTTTTCATCAATATTTTTAAGTGGTAAATATTTATTTTCTTTTCTCATACACATACTATGTGCAAGAAATTAATTTCCATACAAAAACTATAACTTGCAAAAAAACTAATAACTTTTACGTATTTTTTCCATTACTTTGCTTTCTAATCTTGAAACTTGTACTTGCGAAACGCCTAAATATTCAGCAATCTCACTTTGTGTTTTATCCCTAAAATATCTTAAAACAATTAGTTTTCGCTCTCTTTCATTTAAACTTTCAATAATGTTTGACAAATGTATTCTATCAATAGTGCTCTCTTCATTATCTAAAATTGCAATTTTATCTATAAGTTCAGGGCCATCTTGATCGTCATCAAACTTATCAAAAATAGAAAGAGGCATTTTTACGCTATCCATTGCAATTACCACTTCTTCTTGTGTAATATTAAAATTTGTTGCAATGCACTCAACTGTTGGTGTTAAATTATTTTGTGTTTGATAATCATCTATAAAATGATTTATTTTATTGGCTAATATTTTTAGCGTTCTTGAAACCTTTATTGCGCCATTATCTCGCATGTATCGTTTTATCTCTCCAATTATCATTGGCACGGTATAAGTTGAAAACTTAACACCAAAATTTTCATCAAAATTTTTAATTGCTTTTAAAAAGCCAATAGAAGCAATTTGATAAAGGTCATCATATTCTATTCCTTTATTATAAAATCGCTTTATAACGCTTTTTAAAAGTGCTGAATTGTGAGAAAACAGCACTTGTTTTGAATTTTCATCTCCATTTTTTGCTTTTCTTATGTAATCAAGTGTTTGTTCTTGATTTAACATTATACCCCTTACGCATCTTGCTTTAATTTTTTTGTCATATAAACTTTTGTCCCGTAGCCTATATTAGATTCAACCACAACTTTATCCATAAAACTTTGCATTATAGTAAAACCCATACCAGAACGCTCATCTTCAGCATTAGTTGTATAAAATGGTTCTAAAGCCTTGCTTACGTTTTCAATGCCTTTTCCATTATCAAATACGTTTATATGTAGAGTATTATCTATTATTTCAGCCTCCATAGTAATTTCACCTGCTCCATATCTATAAGCGTGCACTATTGCATTGGTGACGGCTTCACTTACTGCAGTTTTAATTTCAGAAAGTTCGGCAAGTGTTGGATTTAATGAAAGTGCAAAACAAGAAATCACATTTCGCGCAAAACTTTCATTTTCCGATTTTGAAGAAAATACTAATTTCATTTTATTGTTCATTTTATAATCTCCTTAAAATTTGGGCATAATATTATATAGCCCAGCAAGTTCTATTACCTTTTCAGTTGCAACTGAGGCACCAGATATGTAAGAAGGAATATTAAACTGTTTTAATTTTTTATACCTTCCTATCAATAAGCCAACGCCAGTGCTGTCCATAAACGATAAGCCTGACAAGTCAAATATAACTTTTTTTGCAGTTAAATGGTTAAGAAGCAATTTGTCCATTATGTTTTTTGCATTTGACGCAGAGCATTCATCTAATTCTCCATAAACATAAATAGTTAAAGATAAATTGCTATTTTTATATTTTATTTCCATATTTATCTCCTTTTCTATCGGATATTACCATAACATATATCATTAGTAAAATCTTGTCAATATTAATAAATTATTGTTTAGTTTTGGCAAAACACATAAAAACAAACAAATATAAAAAAACTATAAAAAATTTTCTAAAAAGTAGTGAAAAACTGTTGACTTTTTTTTCAAATTATTATAGTATATTATAGCGTCGTGAGTGTACGGGGTGTAGCGCAGTTGGTAGCGCACGTGGTTTGGGACCATGGGGTCGGGAGTTCGAGTCTCTTCACCCCGACCA
>JAZRRZ010000077.1:0-1491 GCA_045651185.1 Christensenellaceae bacterium
GATAAAATAAAGAAATACGAGTACTATGCTACTCTTGATAAGGAGTTTGGTGAATTATATGAAGAGTTCAAGAATTTATAAGGCTGCCCGCGAATATTTAGGGCTTAGTAAAGAAGATGTATGTGCAGTGTTAGATTGGGAGATGGAAGACTTAGATGCTATTGAAAGTGGGACTGAACCTTCTCTTGAAATGCAAGGTATATTGTATAAACTATATGGGCTAAGTGATAAGGAGAATTATGAAGCTCCACATTTTCCTGATATAGAGGGACTTAGTGAACAAGACAGAAGAGAAGTAGTGAAGATGTTCTTGTTTGGGGAAGAAGTTAAGGCTCAAATATATAGAAATGAAGAATAGGGCGAAATAGGGGAAATGTAATAGAAATAGTTAAAGTTGGTGTATATGGTATATATGGTGCTATGGGTGTGGACCGGGACCCGTCCTATCATACAATACATTCCTCCTTATCGTTATCGTCTTTGTCTAAAACTTTTTTTGCAGGGCATATAGAAACCCTAATAGGCATAAAATGTTAAAATACAGGTCTGACGGAAAATTGTTCGTCAGATTTTTTTGTGGGCTCATATTGGCAATCTTTATTTGACAATCTTTTTTATTTATGTTATAATTATAATGGGAGAGAATAATAATAAGGCGGCGACTCCCATCCTGTTAAAGATCTTCCGCAGGACCCGTCCCGCTTAAGTTAATCCCAATTAAAGATCTAACAGCGGTTAAAAAAAGTCTTTTTTTTATATTATAACATATTTTTTTTAATTTGTCAAGTGTTTCGCCTAAAGTTTTGTGAAAAAATCTGTGGGACCCGTCCCGGCTAGAAGTCCTAAAAAAATTCCATATGGGACGCGGTCGGGCGATACGGAATTAGATCGATCACTTTCGGGAAAAACCCTGTGCATATAGGGCTGCTAGATTGACAGAAAAAATTGCATATAGGGGTTTTTGGTGCGGGAACCGGGCTCTTTGCGGTCGCCCGCAGCCCGGCAGTTTACATGTAAAGTGTAAAGCACTTTACATGTCAAGTGTCAATCAAATTTGTGTCAACCGCACTGTAAAGCGAACTGTCAACCAAACGTCAAGCGAACATATGTACGGTTTACACATTGCCGCATAAAAAAAAGTGTAAACCTATGCTTTTGGTTTACGCTTTTGTGTCAAGTCTATTTTATAGTCATTATCTTTATATGTAAATGTGATGACTTTAGTTTTATTCTCTATTGTCAAGTTGTTTACATCTTCTAGACTGTCAAGCAATTTAGATATGCTCTCTATAATATATTCTTTTTCAGGTTGAGGCTTTTGAGTTCTCTCTCTATGAGTTTTTTGTGCTGGTGCTTTTTCTACCTTAGCATCAATTATTTTATTAGACTTGTTTTCTTTTGCTTGGTCGCATAATTCTAGTTGGTCTAGGTTGTCCATATAACCTTCATCTTCTAGATGAGTTAATAGGGCTTCTTCCATATCTACACCTA
>JAZRRZ010000078.1:0-2465 GCA_045651185.1 Christensenellaceae bacterium
GCGTCTGCGCAATCACACTTTTATCTACCACACAACCAACAATCTCAGCATCTTTTAACAATTTTTCGCTCTCTTGCATAACACGACCCTTCTGTTGAATTAGAAAATAACAATAGCACAATAAACTCCAGAAATCACCATCACGAGACCCCTTGCCGTAATACCTCTGTAAATCAATGCCAAAATACCTCTTCAGCACATTATACAAGAAACAAACCCTGCCATACACATCCTTAATACCCTTGGCACGTTCCAAAAACCAAGCAAACACATCACCAGAAGGCATTCTAACCGAAACCTCCAAACCACCAATGTACTGCGCCGGACATTTTTTAACTTCAACAGCGTCAATTAAATTTAAAAAAGATAACATAAAAAATTAAAATTATAATTAATAACGATTAACTATCAGCCGCCACAAACAGCTCAATGCCCATGGCTCACAGCCCATAGCCAATCAACACAAAGATAGCAAAAAATACGATAACAATCAATCAATTATACCAAAGTTTTTTTGTTTTTTTTCAATATAATTTTGTTGATAAAAAGTGAAAAAAGATTAAGAAAAGGCCATCAAACGGCATAAAAATTGTCGGCAGCCAACAACCACCGACAATTCATGGAAATCATAAGCTTTTGCAGTTTCAATTAGGATAACTTTTTAAGTCAACAAGACCACAAGTTTTAGTTAGGAGTGAGGTGTTAGGAGTTAGGAATGAATTTTAATCTCCTCAATTCCTCAGATCCTTAGTTCCTCAATTCCTTGAATCCCAAACCGCGGCGAGCTTTTTCTGTTTCTCTTTTTTGCGGTAAAAAAGAGAAAGGAAATCAATCTGTTAACCCTCAATAACCTTTTCTCCCACATAAACCGAGTCAGAAACCAACGTCCCATTCTCCGAAACAAATCCCAAGTAAACATGGACAGTATCCCCAACCCAGTCCGAAGGATAACTCAAGCTCACGCCCTCGTCACCACGGCACGAAGAAACCATGTCATACACCGCCTCATTCTTGTCAGCGTTATACGCCAACGGCATAGCGAAATCAGTGTCAAGAGCATTCGCCATACCACTGTTGTCAGACCAAGCAATGGCAATCTCACCATCATTATTCAAACTATGAATATTCAAAGGCAGAACTAAACTACCCCTTGAAACCATCACCTTAGAATAATCGATAGAAACATCCTGCGACGCACCCTTAACCGCATTCCTCATAGTGTACGACATAGCCGCATTAAAAGCAGTCTGACGCGTAGCATACATCTTAAAACCCACACGCACATACGACTGCACAGACCTAAGAAAACCCAGCACAAGCTTAAACTTCTCACGCTGAGCCAACTGCTTAGCAGTACGAGCATCCCTGATACTTGGAGCAATAGCCCTCATATAATTGATACCCTTCCAATTGGAACCAATAACAGTTCCCACCTTACCTGAGAATCCACCAAGGATTCCTTGCTTTATGTTACCCATTGCAATAAAATTTTAAAAAAGTTAGTACTAAAAACCAAGCAGAACTGAAGCAAACCATCCACCGGACAACACACTGTCAGAACCACTTATATAGCAAAGATAAACACCAAAAACCCACAAAATCAAAATCAGTTTCAAATGCCCAATATTGCGCCATTTTGCGCTATAATGCACAGATGATACAAGACAACACACAAACCCCACCACACCACCCACCAACTTCCTATCAAGTTCCTGTCAAGTTCTTGTCAAGTTCGAAGTAGGGAAGTCCACAGCAATCTCTGTCGTGCCTACAGCACTTAGATATTAGTCCGGTCATATTCGCAGGCATTCCGAGCTTCGCTCTCCATACCTGCCTATGAACTGCCGTCCCTAAAGGGACTTTTTTGAGTTGAAAATTGAAAGGTTAAAACTGAAAGTTAATTTTCCATTTTCAGTTTTCCATTTTCAATTATCAGACTGCCGCCTCGGAGAAATAGCGTTAAGAAATTAAAGACACAGAGTCGCAGAGACCCAGAGACACAAAGAAACTTTAAGACTCTGCGTCTTTGTGACTTTGCGTCTTTACCAAGCGGCGAGCTTTTTCTGTTTCTCTTTTTTGCGGTAAAAAAGAGAAAGGAAACCTCTGTCGTGCCTACAGCACTCTGATATTATTCTAATCATGTTTGCAGGCATTCCGAGCACCGCTCTCCATACCTGCCTATGAACTGCCGTCCCTAACGGGACTTTATTAAAAAATTCTTTAATTAAATTTTAATCCCCTCGAATTAGATGGGTTTAGAAAACAATTTCAAAGTGGATTTTTTTTCTTGGCAGTAATCCCTGCCGCCTCGGAGAAATAGCGTTAAGAACAAAAAGCTGTCTGAGCGCAGCGAGTTCTTTTTGTTTAGCGAAAGAATCATAATTTTAGCGTATTTATCCGCAGCGGCGAGCTTTTTCTGTTTCTCTTTTTTGCGGTAAAAAAGAGAAAGGAAATAAATTCAAAAA
>JAZRRZ010000079.1:0-1112 GCA_045651185.1 Christensenellaceae bacterium
ATCACAAAAAGGAAATCGAGAAGCATATTTTCCCAAAGCTTTTGTCAGATAAAAATATGAACCACATATTCTATTTTTTGTGGGGTAAGGCAATAAAACGTGAACTTGCAACAAAACATCAGCTGGGTGTCAATCCTGCCATTTCTTTAGGCGAGGATTTAAGCTGCATAGTTCCTTGCTTTTTGGAAGCCCAAACAGTTTATATGAGCAAAAAAGCCATATACCTTTACACAATAAGGAATGATTCCATTTCAACAGATTTTAAAACCCATCAGGTTTCGCAGATAGCTGATGTAATTTCGGGTCTCCGTGGTTTAAATATAGAGAAACCCCAAGACTTTGATGCACAGATTTCCCGCTATTCTTGTTTTATGTGCTTTGCAATACTCGCGGCAGCAGCAGAGGGAAATCACTTTAATTCGTTGAAAAAATTAAAGGAACTTATATTAGGTTCTTTGCATAAAGAAGAAATTAAAAAGGCTTATTTTGAAAATGTTACCTTTAAGAGCCGTATTGCTATATCTTTGATGAAAAAGGAAAAAATCAGATTGGCATTTTACTTTTTGTATTTCTGCAAAGAGTTAAAGCGTATGAGAAAGGGTGATAAAAAATGACCACAACACCTAAAATATCTTTAATAATGAGTGTGTATAATGGCGAAGATTATTTGCGTGACGCGATTGAAAGCGTCTTAAATCAAACTTTTAAGGATTTTGAGCTTATTGTGATAAACGATTGCTCCACCGACAATACATATGAAATATTAAAAAGATTTGCAGAGCTTGACAAGCGCGTAAAAGTACATACCAATGAAGTGAATTTAAGACTTCCGTCATCCCTTAACAAAGCTATATCATATGCACAAGGTAAATATATTGCAAGAATGGATGCAGATGATATATGCCTACCTGAAAGACTTGAAAAGCAGTATAAATTTATGGAGAATAATCCGAGTGTGGCTCTGTCTTCTTGTAGATTTATGACGCTTAAAAACGGAGTAATTTCTTCAGGCGGGTGTGGCGGAAAATGCGACAACGAATCTATAAAAGCTCTGCTTCTGGTTACAAATCCGATTTTGCATCCCGGAATTATTGCGAAAACTGATGCAATCA
>JAZRRZ010000080.1:0-2504 GCA_045651185.1 Christensenellaceae bacterium
ATGTGCAAGTAAGTCCGGGGGTTACATGCAGACGAAGCTTCTGATAGTCTGTGTAATGCAGAACCTCGCCCGGCAGAGGGGGTCTGGGGCCTACCAGAGTCATATCACCTTTGAATACATTAAAGAATTGCATCAATTCATCAAGAGAGAGTTTTCTTAAGATTTTTCCTACTCGTGTTATTCTCGGGTCTTCTTTGTTTTTAAAAACAGCTCCGTCCATTTCGTTTTTTTCTTTCAACTGCTCTAAAAGGGCTTCTGGATTGGGACGCATTGTGCGGAACTTGTACATATAAAATTCCTCGCCGTGTCGTCCTACCCTTTTTTGCTTAAAGAACGGTCCTGCAGTGGGATCATCAATACATATAACAATTGCAATAATTATCATAAGCGGAAGAAAACCAAGTAAAATAAGAGTAGCAAAGAATATATCAAAGAGCCTTTTCTTTCGCCAATATCCCAAATAGGATTTTTCGATTAAGGCTTGCAATTTTGCTCTTGTTTTCTCGTCAACTTTCTCACTATCAATGTAGGGCATTTTCAAATCCTTCTTTCATCTCTTTTATTCAAGCTTAAAATTTATAAGTGTTTCATATTCTGTGTTACGCCAAGGAGAAAAATAAAATTTTCTAAAGTCTTGTCTGATTCCGTCCAGTAATTTTTCTCCGTCTTTTATATATCCCGGATGAAATCCGATTTCTATATTTTTATTGTGTTTTTTGGAGAGTTTCAGGTAATGCGGAAGCAGTTTTCTTATTCTTGCTTCGCTTAATTTACCGGAAAACATTATTCCCATAAAATATGCAGATTGTATTTTTGATTTTTTAAGTTCCTTGCGGTTTACCAAGGCGAGGGTTTTTAAAAGCCATTGTTTTATAAACCCTATGAGGTTATATTGTAAATACAATGACGGTGTAAAAACATATGGTGAAATTGGCTCTGCAGGAATACGCAGATATTCCACACTCAAACCTTCATCTTTAATTACACGCAGCAGAGTTTTAAAAATAAGCGGTATCATATGCGTGTGTTGGTGACTATCTATTGCAACCGATATGTTTTCGCCAACCGCCTTTTTCCAGAATTTAATCTGACTTTGTATTTCGGTATAAACTTGTTTTTCAAGTTTCTTACTTTTAGTTGAGAGGGAAAGAAATATCAAGCCTATAAAAGAATATTTGAAGTATCCGTTGTCCGATATTAGCAAATCAATATCATTTGGACTTGAAAGCGGGCGTCCCTCAACCAGGTTTAGGTGTAAGGATAGTGTATTGTTGTTAGCGGATAAACACTGTTTAAAATCTGCTATTTCGCCGTTTGGCAAAACACTAACCTTGTTTAAGACCCCATTTTCAAGACAATTTTCTATGCGTTTGTTGCTATAGGTAGATATGCCATAATCGTCCGCACAAAAATATATCATATTAGTTACCTCTTAATCACCAAGTTTTATAACAATAACATTATCTATTACTGTGATTGAATTTTTGGCCGGCCATATATCCAAACTTTCAACATCTGCCTTGTAATAAATCCCCTGCTTGTCTTTGCCTGAAAGGAATTTATAATTTTTTCCGCAATAATCGTTTAATGCACTGCATAATACACTTTGGCCAACTATTTCATCGTCTGCTCGCAAAATATAGCCGTCGGTTGTTCCCGTCATATCGGGCGGAAGGTTCACACTGTAAGCCTCACTTTCGGCAACAGAGCCGAAAACGGCAATACTGTCACATTCTCCTGCACCTTCGGTCTGTTCGATTCGGTCTGCAATACGGATTAAAGTGCCGTAAGACTTTTCATAAGCCATATTCAGTTTGTGATAACTGACATTTGCAATGATTGTCTGGTTAAAAATGAGGATTGCCGTAACAACAAGAATTGTCCATTGTTTTGCTTTGCCGGGTTTTACACTATTATTTTCATATTGCAGTATGAAAAACAAATAAAACACCAAAAATCCCATTTTCATCAGGTTGTGATAATCGATACCACTATTTATAAAGCTAAGAACACTTGCACCAACAGGTAACAAAATCACGCAAATGCACAACATCAGGATTTTGGCAATACCCAACTTGTTTTTTATCACATCTGTCAAATAGAAGACAAGAGTCAGAACAAACACAATACAATTTATTACGCCAAACACATTCGCTCCTTTAGAAAAATCAAAGAAATAACTAACAAAAGACTCTTTGATGGTGTATAATGCCCCTGCTATGTCAATGCCTTTAAAAGATGCAGCACTATCTAGGCCCTGATACTCTAAAAGTGCAGTTCCCGTCAATTTAAGAAGAACTGTCATCGCCAAATAATACAGTGCCATACCCAAAACGCCTGTCAGTAAAAACTTAAGGCATTTGAATATTACTTTTTTTACATCTGCATTCTTGTAAATCAGTTCCAGAATCAAGCTTAAAAGCAGAAGCATTATTGTGACTGTTATGTAAGCCTGATATATTCCTGCCGATAGTGCTATAAGTACCATAGAACCAATATAACAA
>JAZRRZ010000081.1:0-1278 GCA_045651185.1 Christensenellaceae bacterium
GGCATTTTGCGCCCTTTTTTGCCCTTTTGCGCCCTTTTCAAAATAAAAAGGGCGCAGCCTCAAACCCAGTGATTGCAACGGTTTCAGCCATTCTTGCGCCCTTTTTCCTTTTTTTTCTTCTATTTACTATAAGAATAAAAAATTATATATAGTAATAAGCAAAAATTTTTGGAAAAAGGGCGCAAACAAATTTAGGAGCGAAACGCAGTTGAGCGACTGGCTTACGCGCATATTACATCGTCTTTTATGAAAAGGAGATGATATTTTTATGGATGAATTAAAATTAAGTTTAGGTTCAAAATTTATGAGAAGATTGGTTTCTAAATGGATAGTTAAATATATAAGAAAACATTTCGAGTGTAATACAGAACTCGATCTGGAAGAATTGAAATTAACTTATCTGGATGGAGATGTAGTCATTAAAACAAATTTAGAATTTAGATTAAAACGACATGACGTCAAAAAGATATTATCAAAATTGGATGACGGAGAGTTCTAGTTAACACTAGGGCTTTTACTTTTATATTTGGGAGGTTATATTATGATAACTATAAATCAAAAACATTTAGACACTAGAAAACAAATATGCAAAGATAAACACGCATTCTATATGGAAGTGAAAACTAAGATGTTCCAATCGTTCGATAAAAAATTCCTAGAGAAACTAGTAAATGAATTTCTAGATGACGCTATACTTTTGGATTACCACTATTACGCAATCTACAAAGACACTAGTGATATTCCAGAGTTCAGTGACAAAGTGATTCTTAAAAATCATGTTGTAGTTCTTGAGTATTTAGAATGGCCGTTTTAATAAAGGAGCGATATTATGAAAAAAATAACTTATAAAATAGACGATTATTTATTTATGGCGAATCCTTCAATGGATGAAATAATTAGAACAATGTTACAAGGCAAATTGATATTCAGAGTAGAAGCAGAAAGAGGTAGAGGAATGCAACATACTTTATATCATATACATTGTTTCGAATTAAAAGACGAGGTATGTCGTTTCGAGCTTTAAAACCACGCGAAAATTACATGCCCTTTTATGAGAGAGAGATAAAATGTCTTAATGGCATCTATAGGAATCATTCCTTCTCTCTTTCTTTTCGTTAAGGGTGACGAATATAGAGAGGGGAACATAACCCCCTAAACTCACGGCCAGGTAACCAGTTCCTACTTGGCCTTTTTTCTTTTTATATTTGAAAGGGGTTGAGACAATGGCACTTGAAAGAGATTTCCAAGCCAAGCTCATTAAAGAACTAAAAATGATAT
>JAZRRZ010000082.1:0-1630 GCA_045651185.1 Christensenellaceae bacterium
ACAACAAGTATAATTCATCTTGTCAGCGAAGAACTTACCAAAACCGATAAGCTTATTTACACTTCAAAGCTTATAGAAAGTTTTTTATTTTCTATGTTTTTAATATTTTTGTTTACGGGAAAGCTTATACATCACAGCAAAAAGTATTCAAAAACCTATCCCTTTGTTTGTATGCGACTGCTTATTGCCTGTTTCCCCATAACCATAATTTTTGAAATTTTAAAAACATTAAGCCGAATAGAAACCCATACCCCTTCCCTTTTAATTTTTCTTTCGGTTTGCGAAAACATACTGAACGAAGCCTTTTTAGACCTTCCCTACTTTTTATTACTACTCTTAATGGCATTCGTTCCGGAAAATAAATACTAAAAATGACGGCTTTTGAAGTGAACCCCATTTAGTTCACAAAAAATAAAAACTGAAACACCTCTTATGGTATAATAAAACCATAGGAGGTGTTTTGTTTATGGCTAAAAAAGGACAAAAATTCAACAATTACACAAAAGAGATCAAAGAAGCAATGCTAAACGAATATTTGAACAACAAAGTATCTGCCGTTCAGTTGTCAAGAGACTATGGCATATCGGAAAACACAATAAGAACATGGGCGCAAAAAGCAAGAAGTGGTAAAGAAGTTTTAGTGGATACTAAAGACACAAGAAGAGGCAGACCTAAGGAGAACTCTGATGAAATAGATTACAAAGAACGATATGAAATACTAAAAAAATTCCAAGACTTCATAATAGCACGACGAGAGAAAAAGTAATATTTATCAATATGCACATAGGCGACTATGCTCTTGAGAGTATGTGCGATGTATTGGAAATATCACAACGCACATATTACAAATACCGTGCAGCAGAAGATAAGGATTACTATGATTATCTACTGATCAAAGAAGTATTTGACGAGTCGAAAGGAACTTATGGCTATCGTAGGATTTGTGAAGGTCTATTAATTAAATATGGTGTAATATTTAATCACAAAAAGGTAGCAAGAATTATGCATAAGTATGGTTTGAAGCCTGAATACATAAAGCGCATCAGACCTAATTATTCTGCTAAAAGACACGAAGAAAACGTCAAACCTAACTTGCTTAAAAGAAAATTTAACGTTATCGAGCCAAATCGAATCTGGGTTACAGATATTACGTATCTAATCTTCGGGAACAAGAGAGCTTATCTATCTACCATCCTTGATCTTTATGATAGAAAAATCGTTGCGTATCAAATATCGAAACGCAACGACGTCAAATTGGTTATTGACACATTAAATCATGCTATTGCTAAAACGAAGGATGTATCAAACCTTATCCTTCACAGTGACCAAGGCTTTCAATATACATCCTTCGAGTACAAAGCTGTATGCGAATCCAATGGGATCCAAATATCTATGAGTCGGAAAGGCACTCCGATCGACGATTCTCCCATCGAGAGTTTTCATAGCATACTAAAAAAAGAAACTTTGTATAACAATTATATCACATCTTTTGATGAATATCTACGGCTTGTTGAAGATTGGCTGATTTTTTACAATTCATCAAGATTAAAAAACAGGAAGAGGTAATTTCCTCTCCCTGCTTTTCTTGCGCCGTTTTTTATTTTTTGTGAACTAAATGGGGTTCACTTCA